>NZ_JBEZFZ010000004.1:0-846462 GCF_040649735.1 Nonomuraea sp. NPDC048892
CGAACCCGGAAGTTAAGCTTCCCTGCGCCGATGGTACTGCACTCGGGAGGGTGTGGGAGAGTAGGTCACCGCCGGACAATCTTTTGAGGAGAGGGCCCCGACGCTTCACAGCGTCGGGGCCCTCTTCTGCATGTCCGCGTGTATGGGGCGGATTCCGGGCATGACGGCTTTCTGGTAGCGGCTGTCACGGGAGGCCATCACTCTGGAGGCGTGAAGCGTCCTTCACCTTCGGGGCGAACTTCCAGGTCAGCACAGCGGGAACGCCGGCGCCTGATGGCCGCTGCGATCGTGAAGTGGCTAATGGGTGCTGAGGGTGGCTGCTGCGACGACGAGTAGCAACGTGCCCGACACGGCCGAGACGCGGCGGGCCGCCTTCGGGGTGCCGGTCAGGGCGTGGCCGGCTCGGGCCGTGAGGGTGGCGACCAGGCCGTAGAGCAGGGCGCAGTTCACGATGTGCAGCAGGCCGAGCGCCGCGAGCTGGAAGCCGAGCGGCACCCCCGTCCCCGTCGAGATGAACTGCGGCATCAGCGACAGGTACAGCAGCAGGCCCTTCGGGTTGAGCAGGGCCGTGAGCAGGCTCTGCCGCAGAACCTTGCCGGACGGCTCGGCGGTGGGCGCCGCGAGCGCGTGGCCGCCGCGGTTCCGCAGCGCCATCAGCGTTCTGACAGCGAGGAAGACCAGGTAGGCGGCTCCGGCGTACTTCATCGCGGGCAGCGCGGCGGGTACGGCGCGCAGTGCGGCGGCCAGCCCGGCGGCGGCCATGGCGGTGTGCACGGCGTAACCGCCGCAGATGCCGGCCACCGCGGTCAGACCGGTCCTGCGACCCTGGCCGAGCGAGCGCGCCATCACGTAGAGCATGTCGGGCCCCGGGGTGCAGATCAGCAGGAGGTCCATCCCCAGGAACAGCAGCAGGAGGTGGGTGTCCATACCGGCGACGCTAGCCGAAACGGGCTGGCACACGATGGTGGATCCATGCCCGTGCGGGGCCGTCCGTGGCAGGATGTTGCGCTATGGACGCCATCGACCGCAGAATCCTCCAGGAGCTTCAGCGGGACGGGCGGCTCAGCAACACCGAGCTGGCCGATCGGGTGGGGCTCACGCCGTCGCCGTGCCTGCGCCGGGTGCGTCACCTTGAGCGGACGGGCGTCATCCGCGGCTACCGGGCGCTGCTCGACGGGGACGCGATCGGGCGCGGCTTCCAGGCGTTCGTGACGGTGGTGATGAGGTACGAGGACCACGACACCGTCGCGGAGTTCGAGCGGCGGGTGGCGGAGATGCCGGAGGTGGTCGAGGCGCACCGGCTCTTCGGGGATCCGGACTTTCTGCTGCGGGTGGCGGTGGCGGATGTGCACGCCTACGAGCGGTTCTACTCGGAGACGCTGTCCGGGCTGCCGGGGGTGGCGCAGGCCACCTCACATCTGGCGATGAAGGCCATCAAAGCGGACACCGGCTTGCCGGTCACCGACAGCCGGGCGCGCTGACCCCAACACCCCAACGTCAGGGCCAGGGCCCACCCGCCACAGCTGGACCTCATGCGAGCATGAGTCACGGTTCTGTGAGCGGGGGCCGCTGGTCCCGCCGCGGCCGGCGTGGCTGCCGGTTCTGCTGCGGTGGGGCCTGTGGGTGGGGCTGCCGGTCCTGTTGCGGAGCGGTCTGTGGGCAGGTCGTAGGTCTTCCTGCGGTACGCGGACCTGTGGCCCGCCCGGCCGCCGCGGACTCCGTGCCGCATGAGGCCGCAGCGTATTGCGTACCGCATGCGGCCGTAGCGGATTCCGTACCGCATGAAGAAGGGACCCGCAGGTCGCCTGCGGGTCCCTGCGAGCGGAGGGAGGGTTACTGGGGCAGGACCAGGAGGGCGTCGCCGACGCCGCGTTCGGCGCCGTCGGACGGGCGGTTGACCACCTTCTTGTCCACGAACAGGGCGGTCGAGCCGCCGCCGTCCAGGTTGATCGCCTGCGTGGCGCCCAGCCAGCGCATGAACTGGGCCGCCTCCACGAAGTTCGCCCCCACCGTCACCCCGGGCTGGCGCCCGTCGATGGCGGCCAGGATGAGGCTGCCGTTCCTGGTGGTGCCGAGGAGGGTGCGCGGGTGGCGGCGCAGGATCATGTTCATCGAGTCGTGCCCGTCGCGCTTGGCGGTGATCTTCGTCTTGCCGTTGCGGACGAGGCCGACGCCGCCGGCGATGACGTTGAGGTCGGGGGTGAGCTTGAGTGCCTTCTTGGTGCGCAGGTCCACGACCTTGGTCACCACGTCGACCTTCCACTCCTGCCAGGCGTGCTCGTTGAGCCAGTCGGAGCCGACGCCGTTGCCGTGCAGCACCCGCGTGCCCTTGGCCACCGCGGCGCCCGAGGCGCGCAGGCCGGTGACCCGGCCGCCGGCGTCGAGGACGGCGTCGGTGCCGCCGGTGGGGGTCTTGGCCCCGTACTCCTCCGTGTAGAGGACCAGTTCGTCGGTGGCGGCGGCGCGGTTGATGCCGTTGACCTCGACGCGCTCGCCGTCCTGAGAGATCGCGGTGACGTCGGTCTTCAGTTCGGTGATCTTGGCGGTACGGCCTCTGAGCACCACGGCCGAGCGGCCGGGCACGGCCTCGCTCAGCAGCCTGCCGCCGACGACGGACGCGCCGACGGGCTCGCCGCGCAGCGCCTTGTCGGTGTGGATGTTGAAGAAGCCGCCATTGATCGCGACCACGGCCTTGCCGGCCTTGGCCATTGAGGAGACGGTCTCGCGCTTGGCCACGCTGGTGCCGAGCGTGGCGGCGTACGAGCCGCGGAACGTCCGCGCGTCGATCATGACGACCTTGACGTCCCAGGGGCCGGTGGTCTTGAGCCCGTCGTCGCCGAGGTAGTCGACCTTGACCTTCAGCCCGGCCTCCTTGAGCTTCTTGGCGCTCTTCTCGGCCTTCTTCTTGTCCTTGAACGACCACAGGCCGACGCGCACCATGTAGACGGTCTGGGAGGGGGCGTCGGCGACGCCGGGGCGGACGACCTTCTGCAGGCTGGCGGTCTCGCCGGCCGCCTCCACCTCGGCGACCCTGGCCTCGGCCGTCGGGAGCATCCCGTAGTCACGGCCGCTCGGCATGAGAACGGTCACCGTGTAGCCGTCGGTGGACGAGCCGGCTTTCACGTCGTACAGGTCGATGCCCTGCGTCACGGTGGTCATCGTCTTGGTCGGCACAGCACGTGCGCCCAGCGGGAACTTGGCCGACGGGAACCTCACCGACTGCAGCTCCGCGGTCGCGGGCAGCGCGGTGAGGGGGAGCGCCGCGGCCATGGCCAAGCCGGCGGCGAGGGTACGTCGAGACATGAACTCTCCAGAGGGCGGAAAAGGGACCGCACCATAGTGGCGAGATCATGGTCTCCAGGGCAGGAGAACGCGCGAAACGAGTAAAGAGGTTACGAGATTGACACCACACCTGGATATGATTCGGATATGACTCGCAACTGCATGTGGTGGCGGCCGACAGACGGCCGCTGACATTCGCATGCAAGGGCCGTCCCTGGGACGGCCCACCGACACGGGCGGCTTCTCTCCGGGACGGCACGATTCCGGAGGAGAAAAGACCTGATGAACGACCTCGTGCTCACCGGCGACCGCCCGACCGGGCCGCTGCATCTCGGCCATTACTTCGGCTCGCTGGCCAATCGGGTGCGGTTGCAGGAGCGCTACCCGATGTACGTGCTGATCGCCGACTACCAGGTGATCACCGATCGCGACGTGCCGGGCGAGATCCGCAAGCACACCACCGAGCTGCTGCTCGACTACCTGGCGGTGGGGATCGACCCGGCCAAGGTGACGATCTTCCAGCACAGCGCGATCCCCGAGCTGAACCAGCTCCTGCTGCCGTTCCTGAGCCTGGTCTCCGTGGCCGAGCTGCGGCGTAACCCGACCGTCAAGGACGAGATCGCGCACAGCTCGCAGGCGGCCGTGAGCGGCCTGATGTTCACCTATCCGGTGCACCAGGCGGCCGACATCCTGTTCTGCAAGGGCACGCTGGTGCCGGTGGGCCGGGACCAGTTGCCGCACGTGGAGGTGACGCGGCTGGTGGCGCGGCGCTTCAACGAGCGCTACGGCGAGGTGTTCCCGCTGCCCGAGGCGCTGATGGGCGAGCAGCCGCAGCTCAGAGGGCTGGACGGCGGCAAGATGAGCAAGAGCCGGGGCAACGCGATCCCTCTGTCGGCCACCGAGGACGAGACCGCCGCCCTCATCCGCAAGGCCGTCACCGACCCCGACCGGGTGATCACTTACGACGAGGAGCGGCGTCCCGGGGTGGCCGGGCTGCTCACGCTGGCGGGTCTGTGCCTGGGCCGGTCGCCGGCCGAGCTCGCCGAGGAGATCGGCGACGGCGGCGCGGCCACGCTCAAGCGGGTGACGACCGAGGCGGTCAACGAGTTCCTGCGGCCGATCAGGAAGCGCCGCGCCGAGCTGGGCGCGGGCGACGTCCGGCTGATTCTGGCCGAGGGCAACGAGCGGGCCAGGGAGCGGGCGGTGCGCACGCTGGAGGAGGTGCGGGTCGCGATGGGCTTCTGAACGCGGTGCTTTTCCGAACGGCGCCGGCGGGAGGTCACGCCTTTCCCGGCGGCGTGCATTTCTGAAACGCGGCTGGGTGCGGATGAGGACATTTTCCGGACATTTGACGAGGTCAGAAAGCGGAAGAGCTCCGGAGATTTATCGTGTAAGTCGTGCGTCGATCCCCATCCTGGTCGGAAAGCCGATTCGAGCCCGCCCCCGCCGTTCCCGATCGGAAACTGCCATGAATGGCGACTGGCAACCGCCCGACCAGCACGTGTCCGACCAGCACCCGTCCGACGGGCGGCCACTCGACCAGCCCCCGTCCGATCAGCCCCCGTCCGACCGGCAGCCGGCCGATCACCAGCCCGGTCAGCCGCTGCCCGGGCCGGGAGGCGAGCGCCGCCGGCCGCCCGGGCCCCCGCCCGGCCTGCCGCGGTACACGCCGCCCACTCCAGTCCTCGGCGTCATCTCCCTGCTCTGGGGCGGGATCGGCGCGCTGGCGGCGTTCTTCCCTGTGCTGCGGCTGCCGGGCGCGGCGCTCGGCCTGATCGGCGCCCTGCTCGGCGTGGTGACCATCGCGGTCAAGGTGCTGGGCGGCAAGCTGTTCGCGGCCGGCGGGGTCGTCCTGGGGGTGGCCTCGGTGGCGATCGCGGTGCTGCTCTTCCTCCAGCAGGTCGGGGAGCCGGCCGCGATCGTCCCGCCCCCGTCCACAGGCTCGGCCGGCACCACCGCCGTCCCGCTGAACGGGCCGACGGAGGTCGAGCTGGAGGTCGACGGTGACGGGGTCGAGGTCGCCTCGGTGGCGTACCGGATCGACAGCCGTTCGCGGAAGGCGGGCACCGTGGACGAGAGCTTCGTGCGGCTTCCCTACACGCGGAAGGTGCGGCTCGGCGAGGCGCCGCTGAGCGTGTGGCTGATCGCCGGCCGGAGCGCCGAGCAGGGCACGCTCGTCTGCCGGATCACGGCGAACGGGCTCGTGCTGCAGGAGAAGCGCGTCACGGTCGACGACCTGGCCTCGGAGTGCAAGGCGGAGTGGTGGACCCCCTGACTTGCGGCCGTCAGCGGTTGTCTCTCCTGAACGACTCCAGCGCCAGCAGCGCCACGTGCAGGGACAGGCAGGACTCGACGTCGTCGAGGTCGGTGTCGAGGATGCGCTCCAGGCGGCGCAGCCGGTCGTAGAAGGCGGGCCTGGACAGGTGGGCCTTCTGCGCGGCCACGGCCTTGTTGCGCCCGCAGTCGAGGTAGACGCGCAGGATCCGAGTCAGGTCGCCGCCCCGCTGCGCGTCGTGGGCCAGCAGCGGGCCCAGCTCCCGTTCGGCGAACGTCTGCAGCCTGGCGTCGTCGCGCAGCAGGTGGAGCAGGCCGCGCAGGCGCAGGTCGGGCAGCCGGTAGTAGGCGCGGCCGTCGGGCTGGCGGACCGCGACGTCGGCCACCTGCTCGGCTTCGAGGAAGCTGCGGCGTACGTCTCTGATGGACTCGACCACCGAGCCGGCCGCCAGCACGAACGACGAGCCCGGCCGCCACAGCACGCGCAGCCGCTCGGAGAGCGAGGTCAGCGCGGGCTCGGCCTGGGTGCGCGGCGGCAGCGGCATCAGCACGCCCACGCGCTCCTGGTCGAGCGCGCCCACCAGGGCGGGCAGGCGGGCGTCGCGGCAGGCGGCGGCGGTGGCCTCGGCCAGCTCGCCGAGCTGCGCCTGCCCGTCGAGCGCCTGGTCGATCGGCTCGGTCGGCCTGATGACGACGCTGATCAGCTTGCGGCCGGTGAGCGGCACGCCCACCGCGCGGGCGCGGGCGGCGGCCTCGTCGGGGTCGGCGTAGGCGTGGGTGAGGATGCCGGTGATGATGGTGCCGTGGGCCTGGCGCTCCAGCGATTCCTGGTGACGCTCCAGCAGGCGGCCGAGGGCGAGCGTGGTGGCGGCGCGCTCGGCCAGCACCATGTCACGCGGCGACGGCTGCGCGTCGCAGAGCAGGATCAGCCGCCCCCAGTCCTGGCCGCGCGCGCCCACTGTGGTGACCAGCCAGCCGGAGGCCGGGTCGTACGCGGTGCGCTCGGCCGGAGCGACGGCCCTGGACCTGGTCTCCCAGCCCGCCAGCAGGGCGCCCGCGTCGCGCCCCGCCGACTCGGCGGCCAGGACCTGGTGCGCGAGGTTCTCCAGCAGCACCGGCCGGCCCGACAGCCGGGCCACCTGGGCCAGCACCTCGGCCGGCGAGGCGCCCTCGACCGACAGCTCGGTGAAGACCTCGTGCAGCTGCTCGGAGGCACGCAGCTCCTCAAGCTGGATGTCGATGATGCGGGCGTGCACCGACTCGGTGATCTGCACGAACGGTGTCTCGCGGGTGAGCACGATGACCGGCAGCCCGTGCTCCTCCGCCGCCTTGACCACGACCTGCGGCAGCTCGCCCACGAACCTGCGGCCCAGCTCAACGATCAGCCCAGAGGCGCCGACGGAGGAGAGCTCGCCGATGTAGTCGGCGAGCTTGTCGGGGTCTTCCGGCAGGGCCACGCCCGTGGTGAGCACCAGCTCGCCGCCGCGGAGCAGCTGGGCGATGTCGGCGATCTCGCCGACGTGCACCCACCGCACCTTGGTGTCGAGCCGGTCGGCGCCCGCGACCACGCGCGGGCTGCCCCGGCGCACGGTCTCCAGAGCGAGGACGTCGGCGATGGTGGGGAGCACGGGCCGAGCCTATCCGATCAGCCTGTAAGAACGGCGGAGGGCCGATTGACAGTCTGCCAACCCTGTCAGGAGTGAAGATCCTCTTCGCGGTATTCCCTGCGCGGCTCGCGTACCCGCAGCTCGACGCGGCGGATCTTGCCGGAGATCGTCTTCGGCAGCTCGTCGAACTCCAGCCGCCGCACCCGCTTGTACGGAGCCAGCTCCCTGCGGCAGTGCTCGAAGATCGACCGGGCCGTGGCCTCGTCCGGCTCGAAGCCGGGGGCCAGCGTCACGTACGCCTTGGGCACGGCCAGGCGGACCGGATCAGGCGCCGGCACCACGGCCGCCTCGGTCACCGCCGCGTGCTCCAGCAGCACGCTCTCCAGCTCGAACGGCGAGATGCGGTAGTCGGAGGCCTTGAAGACGTCGTCGGTCCTGCCCACGTAGGTGATGTAGCCGTCGGCGTCGCGGGTGGCGACGTCGCCCGTGTGGTAGTAGCCGTCCCGCATCGCATCACCCGATCCACCGATATATCCGGACATGAGGCCGAGGGGGCGGCGGTCGTCCAGCGGCAGGCAGATCTCACCGTCGTCGCCCTGCTCGCCCGAGACCGGATCGATCAGTACGACCTGGTAGCCGGGCAGCGGCCGGCCCATGGACCCGGGCCTGACCGGCTCGTCGGGCGCGTTGCCGATCTGCGCGGTGGTCTCGGTCTGCCCGTAGCCGTCCCTGATGGTGATGCCCCACGCCTTGGCCACCTGGTCGATGATCTCGGGGTTGAGCGGCTCGCCGGCGGCCACGGCCGTGCGCAGCGGCAGCTTCCACGCCGCCAGGTCCTCCTGGATGAGCATCCGCCACACGGTCGGCGGCGCGCAGAACGTGGTGACCCGCTCGTCGCGCAGCACCTCCAGTAGTGCGGGCGCGGAGAAGCGGTGATAGTCGTGGACGAGCACGGTGGCCCCGGCGTTCCATGGGGCGAAGACGTTGCTCCACGCGTGCTTGGCCCAGCCCGGCGAGGACACGTTGAGGTGCACGTCGCCCGGCCGCAGGCCGATCCAGTACATCGTGGACAGGTGCCCGGCCGGATAGGAGGCGTGGGTGTGCTCGACCAGCTTGGGCTGCGAGGTCGTGCCGGAGGTGAAGTAGAGCAGCAGCGTGTCGTCCGCGCGGGTCGGCGCGTCGGGGGTGAAGGTTTCGGGCGACTCGTACGCCTCGTGGTACGGCAGCCAGGTGTAGGCGTCGCCGACGGCGATCCTGGTGTACTCGCCCGGCCCGAACTTGCCCGCGTCGGCGGCGTTGGCGATGACGTGGGAGACCCGCCCGCGCTCGATCCGCTCCGCGATGTCCTTGCCGGTCAGCAGTGTGGTGGCCGGGATGACGACCGCGCCCAGCTTCATCGCGGCCAGCAGCGCCTCCCACAGCTCGGCCTGGTTGCCCAGCATGAGCAGGATCCGGTCGCCCCGGCGCACGCCCTGCTCGCTCAGCCAGTTGGCGACCTGGTTGGAGCGGGCCGACAGCCCGGCGAAGGTGTAGTCGGCGCTGCTCTCTCCGACGATCTTGAGAGCGACGGCGTCGGGGGTCTCTGCGGCGAGCACCCCGTCGAACCAGTCGAGCGCCCAGTTGAACTCGGCTGCTTGCGGCCATCGGAAGTCGCGGCGGGCGGTGGCGGGGTCGGCGCCGAGCAGGAAGTCGCGGGCGGTACGGAAATCGCTCATGCCTCGGATCCTGCTACGTGACCAGCCGCCGCTCAAGGCCGTCGAGCACCGACACGAGACCGAAGTCGAACGCGACCGCCCGCATCACCCGCGGATCCTCGTAGGTGTCCATGTCGATGCGCTCGCGCATGTCGGGAAAGTCGGCGGTCGCCCTGATCACCTGCTCGCGCATGGCGTCGGCGTCGTAGTCGTGGCCGGCCATCGTGGCGTTCCAGGCGATCTCGGGCAGGGTCATGCCGTAGACGTAGGCGGTGAACGTGGCCACGGCGTAGTCGATCTCGAACCCGGTGAAGCCGGCCCGCTTGAACGTCTGCCGCATCCGGTCGGCGACCCGCAGGGCGTTGGGCCCGAGCGCGGGCAGTCGGCCGAGCAGGCTGGCGATCCACGGGTGGCGCAGCATCACCTGGCGCACGCTGTGGGCCATGACGGAGGCCGCCTCGCGCCAGCCCACCTCGTCGGGGTCGGGGGCGGTGATCGCGCCCCACGTCGCGTCGTAGGCCAGTTCGAGGAGTTCGTCCTTGTTGGCGACGTACCAGTAGAGGCTGGTGGCGCCCGCGCTCAGCTTGGCGCCGAGCTTGCGCATGCTCAGCCCGTCGATCCCCTCCTCGTCGAGCAGGTCGAGCGCGGCTCTGACGATCTCCTCCCGGCTGCGGCCGGGGCTGGTGGCCTTACGCGGCTCGCGGAGCCACACGGAGGAGTACGCCTTGCCCGTCATACTCTCAGCTTAAATCCTCTCGCACACTGTACGAGGGTTGTCGTACAGTGTGCGAGTGAACTCGAACACTGTACGAGATCCCCGTCGCTGGTGGATTCTCGCCGCTCTGTGTCTCGCCCTGCTGGTCCTGGTCATCGACAACATGGTGCTCAACCTGGCCATCCCCTCGCTGACCGAGGAGATGGGCGCGACCCCGTCCGACATCCAGTGGATCATCGACGCGTACGTGCTGGCCTTCGCCGGGCTGCTGCTCACCGCGGGCAGCCTGTCCGACACGTACGGCCGCCGCCGCCTCCTCGTCATCGGCCTGGTCTTCTTCGGCGGCGCGTCCCTGCTCGCCGTGCTCGTCACCGAGCCCTGGCAGCTCATCGCCGCCCGTTTCCTGATGGGCGTCGGCGGCTCGCTGGTCATGCCGTCCACGCTGTCGATCCTGATGACCGTCTTCGACGAGGGCGAGCGGCGCAAGGCCATGGCCGCCTGGAGCGCCGTGGCGCTGGTCGGCATGGTGTCGGGCCCGACCCTGGGCGGCTTCCTGCTGGAGCACTACTGGTGGGGCTCGGTCTTCCTGCTGAACGTGCCGGTCGCCGCCGTCGCCGTCGTCGCCGCGGTCGTGCTGATGCCCGAGAGCCGCAGCGCGGGGCGGAAGATCGACCCCGTGGGCGCGCTGCTGTCGATCACGGGCCTGACCGCGGGCGTCTACGTGATCATCGAGCGTGAGTGGAACGTCCCCGTCATCGTGCTCGCGGTCGTCGCCCTGGGCGCCTTCGTACTCTGGGAGCGGCGCAGGGACGAGCCCATGCTGCCGCTGCACCTGTTCGCCAACCGCGACTTCAGCGGCGCGTCGTTCTCGATCCTGCTGATGTCGTTCGGCGCCGGCGCGGTCATGCTGATGCTCACCCAGTACCTGCAGTTCGTGCTCGGGTACGGCGAGATGCAGGCCGGGCTGTCCCTGCTGCCCTACGCCGTGGCCGCCGCGATCTTCAACGGCGTTGGCGCCGGGCTCGGCAAGCGGCTCAGCAACCGGGTGCTGATCGCGGCGGGGCTGCTGCTGATGGCCGGCGGCTTCGTCGTCATGGCCCTGACCACCGGCTACCTGCCGCTGCTCGCCGGCCTGGTGCTCATGGGCATCGGCGGCGGCCTGGCCGGACCCTCGGCCTACGCCTCACTCATGGGCGCCATCCCGATGGAGCACGCCGGCGTCGGCTCCGCGCTGAACGACACCGTCCAGCAGGTCGGCATGGCGCTCAGCATCGCGGTCCTGGGCAGTGTCCTGGCCGGCCGCTACACCGCGGAGATGCCCGCCGGCCTGCCGGCGGCGGCGCGCGAGTCGATCGGCGCGGCGCACGCGGCCGGGCTGGGCGAGGCCGCCGACCAGGCCTTCACCTCCGCCATGCACCTCGGCGCGTGGGTGGGCGGGGGGTTCTGCGTGGCCGCCGCGCTGCTCGCCTTCAGTGTTTTGCGCCCTGCGGCGCCGTCCGCCCCCGTTCCGGAGCCGGCCCAGGTCTGAGCGGCCCGGGTTATCGGTTTGCAGGCTGTCAGGGTGTAAGGCAAGACTTCTCCCCTCCGACATGTTGCAGGGGCAGGTCGGTCCCAGGAAAAGGGATACTCGGTAGCATGTCGGAGCTTCTCGCGCGCCACCGGGCAGTGATGCCCAATTGGCTGGCCCTCAATTATCACGACCCCATCGAGATCGTCAGTGGCAAAGGCAACCGCGTCATCGACGCGGACGGCAAGAGCTATCTCGACTTCTTCGCTGGGATCCTGACCAACATGATCGGCTACGACGTGCCCGAGGTGCGCGCGGCCGTCGAGCGCCAGCTCGCCACCGGGGTGGTGCACACCAGCACCCTCTACCTGCTGCGCGGCCAGATCGAGCTGGCGGAGAAGATCGCCCGGCTGTCCGGCATCCCCGACGCCAAGGTCTTCTTCACCAACTCCGGCACCGAGGCCAACGAGACGGCGCTGCTGCTGGCCACGTACGCGCGCAAGACCGACCAGGTTCTGGCCATGCGCCAGAGCTACCACGGGCGCAGCTTCGGCGCGATCAGCGTCACCGCGAACCGGTCGTGGAAGAACAACTCGCTCTCCCCGCTCAACGTGCACTTCCTGCACGGCGCCGACCGGCACCTCACCCAGTTCAAGGGCCTGTCGGACGCCGACTACATCGCGGCCTGCGTGGACGACCTGCGCCACGTGCTGGCCACGAGCGTCTCCAACGACGTGGCCGCGCTGATCGCCGAGCCGGTGCAGGGCGTGGGCGGCTTCACCATGGCCCCCGACGGGCTGTTCGCCGCCTACAAGGAGGTCCTCGACGAGCAGGGCATCCTGTTCATCTCCGACGAGGTGCAGACCGGGTGGGGCCGGACCGGCAGCTCGTTCTTCGGCATCGGGAACCACGGCGTGACCCCCGACATGATCACGTTCGCCAAGGGGCTGGGCAACGGCTTCGCGGTCGGCGGCGTGGTGGCGCGCGGCGACCTCATGGACGCCCCGCACGCCGTGGGCCTGTCGACCTTCGGCGGCAACCCGATCGCCATGGCCGCGGCCAACGCCACCCTCGACTACGTGCTCGACCACGACCTCCAGGCCAACGCCGCGCGTACCGGCGAGATCATCATCAGCGGGCTCAAGGCCGCCGCCGAGCGCCTGTCCGTGGTCAAGGGCGTGCGCGGCAAGGGGCTGATGTTCGCGGTCGACCTGGAGACGCCCGCCCAGGCGGGCCGCTTCATGGAGCTGACCAAGCGGGCGGGCCTGCTCGCGGGCAAGGGCGGCCTGTACGGCACCGCCATCCGCATGGCCCCGCCCCTCACCCTCACGGTGGAAGAGGCCACCGAGGGCCTGGGCATCATCGTCACGGCCCTGGAGACCATCGACGCGGAGGCGGCAGCTCAGTGAAGTCGGTCAAGCACTGGATCAACGGAGCCCTCGCCGACGGCGACCCGGCGCGTACCGCGGAGCTCTACAACCCCGCCACGGGCGAGGTGAGCGGCCACGTCGCGCTGGCCTCCGCCGCCGACGTGGACGCGGCCGTGGCGGCGGCCGTCGCCGCCTTCCCCGCCTGGCGCGACGCCTCGCTGACCAAGCGGGCGCAGGTGCTGTTCCGCTTCCGCGAGCTCATGTACGCCCACCGCGACGAGCTGGCCGCGCTCATCTCCGCCGAGCACGGCAAGGTGCACTCCGACGCGCTCGGCGAGGTGGCCCGCGGCCTGGAGGTCGTGGAGTTCGCCTGCGGGATCCCGCACCTGCTCAAGGGCGGCTACTCCGAGGGCGTCTCGACCCGGGTGGACTCGTACTCGATCCGCCAGCCGCTCGGCGTGGTGGCCGGCATCACGCCGTTCAACTTCCCGGCCATGGTGCCGATGTGGATGTACCCGATCGCCATCGCGTGCGGGAACGCGTTCGTGCTCAAGCCGTCGGAGAAGGATCCGTCGGCCTCGCTGCTCATGGCCCGGCTCTGGCAGGAGGCGGGGCTGCCCGACGGCGTCTTCAGCGTGGTGCAGGGCGACAAGGTCAGCGTGGACCGGCTCCTTGAGCACCCGGACGTGCGCGCGGTGTCGTTCGTCGGCTCCACCCCGATCGCCCAGTACGTCTACGAGCGCGGCACCGCGCACGGCAAGCGGGTCCAGGCGCTCGGCGGCGCCAAGAACCACATGCTCGTGCTGCCCGACGCCGATCTCGACCTGGTGGCCGACTCGGCCGTCTCTGCGGGCTTCGGCTCGGCGGGCGAGCGCTGCATGGCGATCTCCGTCGTGCTGGCCGTGGACCCGGTCGGCGACGAGCTGGTGCAGAAGATCGTCGAACGGGTGGAGAACCTGGTGGTCGGCCCCGGCGACGACCCCGCGTCCGAGATGGGGCCGCTGGTCACCGGGCCGCACCGCGACAAGGTGGCCTCCTACCTGGACCTGGGCGTCGAGGAGGGCGCCAAGCTGGTCGTGGACGGCCGCGAGACGACCGTGCTCGGCGGCGGCAAGGCCTCCGAGACCGCCGGCTTCTGGCTCGGCCCCACCGTGCTCGACCACGTGCCCGCCGGGTCGCGGACGCACACGGACGAGATCTTCGGCCCGGTGCTGTCGATCGTGCGCGTCTCGTCGTACGAGGAGGGCCTGAAGGTCATCAACGACGGCCTGTACGGCAACGGCACCGCGATCTTCACCAACGACGGCGGCGCGGCCAGGCGCTTCCAGAACGAGGTCGAGGTGGGCATGATCGGCATCAACGTGCCGATCCCCGTGCCGATGGCCTTCTACAGCTTCGGCGGCTGGAAGTCCTCGCTGTTCGGTGACACGCACGTGCACGGCACCGAGGGCGTGCACTTCTACACCCGCGGCAAGGTCGTCACCTCCCGCTGGCTGGACCCCTCGCACGGCGGCGTGAACCTGGGCTTCCCCACGAACGGGTGAGCGGCGGTCACGGGGCGGGAGCGGCGCCGCTCCCGCCCCCGTGGATCGGCCACACGCCCGCCCTGTCCCCGGCTCCCCGGTAAGCTCCTGCACACGGACTAGGGGGCATCGTGAATCGTCGTCGTAATCGCGCCATGACGTGTGCCATGGCGGTCGCCGCGACGGCGCTGGTGGCCGGCGTGGGCGCGGCCCGTCCCACCCCGCCGCCGAGCGGCGCCGCCACGCCCGCTCCCACCCGCACCGCGACGCGCACCGCCACGACGACGCCCACACCCACGCCCAGCGCCACGCAGCTCGACGGCACCCTGCAGATCCTCACCTACCGCGGTTACGCCGAGTACGGCGGGGTCACCTCCAAGGTCAACTGGGTGGGCGCGTTCGAGCAGGAGACGGGCTGCAGGATCGCCCGGCTCGACACCGCGCAGACCGCCGAAGAACTGGCCAGTCGAGTCGGCGACCGCCCCTACGACGTGATCACCGCCGGGCCGGCGCTGGCGGGCGACCTGATCCAGCGCAAGCTGGTGCAGGCCATCGATCCGGCCAAGGTGAGCGGCTACCAGGACCTCGACAAGCGCTTCCGCGACATGACCACGGTGTCGGGCAAGGTCTACGGGGTGCCCTACCTGTGGGCGTACCACGAGCTCGTCTACGACCGGTCCAAGGTCAGGGGCGGCACGCCGGAGCAGGTTTTCTCGTCAGGACGTACGGCGCTGCGCGACAGCCCGATGACGATCGCGGACGCGGCGCTGGCCGAGGGGTCGGCCAAGGAGCCGTACGAGCTGAGCGAGAGCGAGCTCGACCGGGCCATGGCGCTGCTCGAACGCAACAAGGAGCGCACCTACTGGCGCAACCCGCTCGACCTGATCAAGGGGTTCGCCACGGGCCGGCTCGACTACGCCCAGGTCACCCCCTACTGGCGCCTGCTGCTGCAGCAGGCGGGCAAGCCGATCGAGGTGCTGCCCGAGCGCCGGACGACCGGATGGGTCGACTCCTGGATGCTGGGCGCCAACCTGCCCGACACCACCTGCGCCTACCGGTGGCTCAACTGGATGACCGCGACCGACGCCCAGCGCGACGCGGCGGCCTGGGCCGGGATGGCGCCGGCCAACGACAAGGCGTGCAAGGGGCGGGCCAGGCTGATGTGCGAGACGTACGGGGTGGGGGACGACAAGCGGCTCGACCGCGTGGACTTCGCCGTGCGGCCGCCTGGGGGTTGCGCGGCGGAAGACGGGGAATGCACTGATTATGCCGCCTGGGCCAAGCGCTGGCAGGAGCTGCTGGCCAAGTGAGTGGGGGCCGCTGACCCCCACGTGACCGGGCCGCGGACCCGCCCTTTTCCCCCGCTGGGCGAGGCCCGTCAAGAGGCGCCCCGGGCCTTCCCCCCCGTCCCGGGGCGTCTCGGCGTTCCCGGTCGGCGTTCCCGGACGGCAGGGTCGCTGAGAGCGGTCAGGCGGCGTCGATCAGCAGGGACGGTCAGCGGGAAGGGAAGGCCACGACGGTGGCCATGGGGGCCGGCAGCAGCGCCTCCGCGCAGTCGCCGCAGGCCAGGACGGCCGATTCGTCGGGCAGGCAGCCCACCCGCACGCGGGGCCGTGGCCACCGCTTGTGGCAGACGACGCAGGCGTCGCCGTCGCGCTGGGCCGCGGACAGGCCCTCAGGGTCGAACGTCAACATACCTCGCGCCGATCTGGTCGGACCCCAGTTCATCACGCTCCCAGCAGCCATCGCCCCTCCGTACGTCGGAACCGTTATAACCCTGACCGAGGCCATGAGCGTCCTGCTGCGCGTCAAGTCAAGGTGAATTCTCTACCCGAGTAGCGGCGGTTACACCACAAAAACGGGCATCCAGCCGCAAGGTGGATGCCCGTTTCGTTGGGGTTCGTCGGCTAGAGCGCGGCGACGGCCTTCTCCAGGATCCCGAGCCCTTCCTCCAGGAGGTGCTCGGGGATGACGAGCGGCGGCAGGAAGCGCAGCACGTTGCCGTACGTGCCCGCCGTCAGCACCAGCAGCCCCTCCGCGTGGCAGCGCCTGACGATCTCCTGCACGGCGGCCGGGTTCGGCTCCTTGGTGCCGGGCTCGACCAGCTCGATCGCGATCATCGCGCCGCGCCCGCGCACGTCGCCGATCACGTCGAAGCGCTCCTTGAGCGCCTCCAGCCGGGGCAGCATGATCTCGCCGATGCGCCGCGCCCTCGCGACCAGGTCCTCGGCCTCGATGGTCTCCAGCACCCCGAGCGCGGCCTCACAGGCGAGCGGGTTGCCGCCGTACGTGCCGCCCAGGCCGCCGACGTGCACCTTGTCCATGATCTCCGCCCGCCCGGTGACCGCGGCCAGCGGCAGGCCGCCCGCGATGCCCTTGGCGGTGGTGATGATGTCCGGGACGACGCCCTCGTCCTCGCAGGCGAACAACGTTCCGGTACGCGCGAAGCCCGTCTGCACCTCGTCCGCCACGAACACGATCCCGTTCGCCCGGCAGAACTCCGCGATTCGCGGCAGGAACCCCCTGGCCGGCACGATGAACCCGCCCTCGCCCGCGATCGGCTCGATCACCACGGCGGCCACGTTGCCCGCGCCGATCTGCTTGGTGATCAGGTCGATGGCCTGCTCGGCGGCCTCATCGGCGCAGTTCTCCGGCCCGCCCGGCCAGCGGAACGGGTAGGCGAGCGGCACCCGGTACACCTCGGGGGCGAACGGGCCGAAACCCTGCTTGTACGGCATGTTCTTGGCCGTCAGTGTCATCGTGAGCAGCGTGCGGCCGTGGTAGCCGTGGTCGAACACCACGACGCCCGGCCGGCCTGTGGCGTGCCGGGCGATCTTGACGGCGTTCTCCACGGCCTCGGCGCCCGAGTTCACCAGGAAGGTGCGCTTTTCGTGGTCGCCGGGGGTCAGCCCGTTGAGCTTCTCGCAGACCTGCACGTACGACTCGTACGGGGTGACCATGAAGCAGGTGTGGGTGAACTCGGCCACCTGCCGCTGGACCCGCTCGACGACCTTGGGGGCGGCGTTGCCGACGTTCGTCACCGCGATGCCGGAGCCGAAGTCGATCAGCGAGTTCCCGTCGGCGTCCTGCACCACGCCGCCGCCGGCGCGGGTGACGAAGACCGGCAGCGTGGTGCCGATCCCGGGCGGGACGGCGGCCAGCTTGCGGGCCAGCAACTCCTGCGACTTGGGGCCTGGGATCGCGGTCACGACGCGCCGCTCCTGGGGAATGCTCATGGCTTCGACGCTACGGCGGGCTCCCATCAGCTCCGATACGTCGATATGTCACACTGAAGTACCTCGTCTTTGCCGGAATGGATAACAATCGCATGCCGCCTACGCTGCAGACCGTCGTGCGCCGCATGAACCTCCGGCCGCTCGCCGGAACCTCGGCGCCCGGGGTGCTGGAGGCCGCGGTGCGCTGGGTGGCGGTCAGCGAGCTCGCGGACCCGACACCATACCTGGAGGGCGGGGAGCTGCTGCTGACCACCGGCCTGCGGATGGAAGGCGACCAGTCCCACTATGTCGCCCGGCTCGTCGCCCGTGGCGTGGCGGGTCTCGGCTTCGGCGTCGGGGTCTCGCACGAGGAGACGCCGCCCGCGCTCGTGACCGCCGCCGAGCGGACCGGGCTGCCGCTGCTGGAGGTGCCGCGCGAGACGCCGTTCATCGCGATCGGCAAGGCCGTCAGCGAGCTGCTGGCCGCCGAGCAGTACGAGGAGATCAGCCGCGCCTTCGCCGCCCAGGGCCGGCTGACCCGGGCCGCGCTGCGGCCCGAGGGCATGCACGCGGTCATCGACCGGCTGGCCAGGGAGGTCGACGGCTGGGCCGCGCTGCTGGATGAGTCGGGCGAGGTCCGCCACGCCACCCGGGACGCCAGGCCGGAGGCGGTGACCCACGAACTGGCCCGGCTCCGGGGCGGCCGGCCCGCCGAGCCGTCCGGTCGCCGGGCCGAACCGGTGGCGCACTCCGTTGACGCGCGCCGTGGTGAGCAGGGCGGGCGGAGTGGTGAGCGGGTGCCGTCGAGTCTCGCGTTGTCCGCGCCCGGCGAACACATCGTGGTGCTGCCGCTGGGCGGCGGGGGCCGGCCGCGTGGCTTCTTCGCCGTCGGGGCCAGGCACGCCTTCACGCCGGTCGCGCACACGGTGATCAACGCCGCGGGCTCGCTGCTGACGCTGGCCATGGAGCAGGGCAGGACCCGGCTGACGGCCGAGCGGCGGGTCCGCGCGGCCGTGCTGGAGCTGCTGCTGGCGGGGGAGAGCGAGCGGGCTCGGGTGGTGCTGGAGCCGCTCGGCGGACGCCTGCCAGAGGAGCCCTTCGTGGTGCTGGCGGCGCCCTCGGATGCCGCTGAGGCCGCTGAGGCCCTGGAACCGCACGCCTTCACGGCACTCCACGACGGCACGCCTCCCGTGCCGGAACGCGGCCGAGCGTCGGCCGGGGCAGCGGGCCAGGCGTCGGGTGAGATGTCGGGTCGAGCCTCGGGTCTGGTGTCGGGTGAGGTGTCGGGTCGAGCCTCGGGTCTGGTGTCGGGTGAGGTGTCGGGTCGGGTGGTGGTGGCGCTGGTCGCTCATGACGTGGCCTCTGCGGTGGCGCGGGAGGTGGCGGTGGGGGCGGAGGCGCCGGTCGGGTTGAGCCGGCCGGCCGGGTACGGGGCCACCGCCCTGAGCACCGCGCTCGACCAGGCCAGGCGCGCCCTGGAGGCCGCTCGGAGCCGTGACGCCGCGGGCCGTGATGTCGCACGCCGTGACGCGGAAGGCCCCAGAGCGGGCGGGGCGGAAGGCGGGGCGGCGGGCGGGGGAACGGGCGGTGCGGGGCACGGGGGTGGGTCCGTGGTCGGGTTCGGGGAGCTGGCGGGGCAAGGGCTGCTGGGGCTGCTCGATCCGGCCGCCGCCCAGGCGTTCTCGGCCGCGGTCCTGGCCCCGCTCACCGCGTACGGCTCCAGGGCCGACCTCGTGGCATCGCTGCGCGCGTACCTGGAAGGCAACGGTCACTGGGAGACGGCGGCGCAGCGGCTGGGCGTGCACCGGCACACCCTGCGTTACCGCATGAGACGGGTGGCCGAGCTGCTCGGCCGCGACCTCGACGATCCGGGCGTGCGCGCGGAGCTGTGGCTCGCCATGGAGGCGGCCCGCAATCCGGCTATTTCGGCTTCTCCGCCAGATAGCAGCAGATAGTCGCTGTGGTCACGGCCTCGTACGTGCGGCCGTCCCGCAGGTGCCCGCCCCGCTCCAGGCTGATCGCCCCCTGGGCCGCGGCCCACAAAGCATCGGCGATCTTGCGGGGCTGCGTCGGGATCAGGTGGCCGGCCGAGATGCAGTCGGCGATCACCCGGTCGAGGATGTTGAGCGCGGCCCTGGCCAGCGTCCTCGCGCGTTCGCTCGGCTCGAAACCGGGGATCGCCCGCTCGAACATCAGGCTGTAGTAGCCGGGCTCGGACAGGCACGCCTGCCGATAGGCGGGCCCGAGCGCGTGGAGGTGCTCCAGCGGGTCGCGCCGCTGCGGCACGGCCTCCAGAAAGCGGCGGAACCGCTCGAACCCCTCCAGGTAGAGCGCCTCGGCCAGGCCCTCCCTGTTGCCGAACATCGTGTAGATGACGGTCGTCGTGCAGCCCGCCTCGGCGGCGATCCTGCGCATGGTCAGACTCTCCGGCCCGTCGGTCCGCAGCAGGTTGACGGCGACGTCGAGGAGGCGGGAGCGGAGCTCGTCGTGAGTGGCGCGCTCACCGAGGAGGTAGGCGCCCTGCAGCCCCAGCGGCGCGGAGGTCATGAGACCTCCTTCGTGCCCACGGACCTGCCCACTGACCTGCCCACTGACCTGCCCGCGGACTTGCCCGCGGACCTGTCCACGGAACGGCCCAAGGACCGGCTCTGCGTCCTTGTGACCTCACGTTGTTCGGTCACTGGGCCCACGCCTTTCTGATCGGGGGCCCACCGCGCTGGAGACCCGCACCCGATGACTTAGCCAAGGCGGAGATCCCTCAAACCACTCCGCATGGTAAACATCCCGAATTAGGTCTACTTCTGTTACATCCTGGGTATACAACGGAGCTTGTACTTAACGGTGAGCCCTCGTGGGGCTCTTGTGCAACGTGGTGTAAATCCCCTGCCCACGCCTTGGCATAACGTCGAGGTATGGACGTGCGTACCTTCTGGCTGGCCGGCCGCGCCGCGACCGGGGACACCGAGCTCACTGTCACCAACCCCCATGACGGCCGCGAGGTCGCCCGGCACTCCGTGCCGACCGACGCCCAGGTGGAGGAGGCCGTCGCCGCGGCCCACGCGGTGGCCAAGGAGGCCGCCGCGCTGCCCGTGCACGTACGGGCCGAGGCCTTGGCCCACGTCTCGCGCCGCATCGCGGAGCGGGCCGAGGAGATCGCCCAGCTGATCACCGCCGAGAACGGCAAGCCCATCGTCTGGGCCCGCGGCGAGGTCGGGCGGGCCGTGGCCACGTTCCGGTTCGCCGCCGAGGAGACCCGCCGCTGGTCGGGCGGCGTACAGCGGCTCGACACCGAGCCGGCGGCGGCCGGCCGCCTGGCCTACGTCTCGCGGGTGCCCCACGGCCCCGTGCTGGCGATCACCCCGTTCAACTTCCCGCTCAACCTCGTCGCCCACAAGGTCGCCCCGGCCATCGCGGTCGGCGCGCCCGTCATCGTCAAGCCCGCCCCTGCGACGCCGCTGTCCTCGCTGCTGCTCGGCGAGATCCTGGCCGAGACCGACCTGCCCGCCGGCATGTTCTCGGTGCTGCCGATCGAGAACGAGCGCGCCTCCGCCCTCGTCCAGGACCCCAGGCTGCCGGTGGTGTCGTTCACCGGCTCGGCCCCGGTCGGCTACGCCATCGCCGACCAGGTGCCGCGCAAGCACGTGACGCTGGAGCTGGGCGGCAACGCCGCCGCGGTGGTGCTGGCCGACGCCGACCTCGACTGGGCGGCGCAGCGCATCGCGCTCTACTCCAACTACCAGGCCGGCCAGAGCTGCATCGCGGTGCAGCGGGTGATCGTCGAGCGCCCGGTCTACGACGCGTTCGTCGAACGGCTGGTCCCGGCCGTCGCCGCCCTCGTCACCGGTGACCCGGCCGACGAGAAGACGCAGGTGGGCCCGTTGGTCTCCGAGGCCGCCGCGGCGCGGGTCGAGCAGTGGGTCCAGGAGGCGGTGTCGGCCGGCGCCAAGGTGCTGGCGGGCGGCACCCGCGAGGGCGCCACCGTCGCCCCGACGGTCCTGGCCGACGTGCCGCACGACGCCAAGGTCGCCTGCGAGGAGGTCTTCGGGCCCGTCATGATCCTCCAGCCGGCCGCCTCGATCGACGAGGCGTACGCGATGGTCAACGACTCCAGGTACGGGCTGCAGGCCGGCGTCTTCACCCGTTCGCTGGACGCGGCCTTCCGGGCGAACAGGGAGCTGGAGGTGGGTGGCGTGATCGTCGGGGACGTGCCGTCGTACCGGGCCGACCAGATGCCCTACGGCGGGGTGAAGGACTCGGGGGTCGGGCGCGAGGGGCTGCACTCGGCGATGGAGGACTACACCTACGAGAAGGTCATGGTGCTGACCGGGCTGAGCCTCTGACGCATGATCTGCCGGGCGGTGAGCCGTTGAAGGCCGATCCGCGGGGCGCCGCCACCTGGCCGGGTGGCGGCGCCTCAGCCTCACGTCATGCGTTCTGCGCCGTGGCGTAGAGGGCCTTGATCGTCTGGCCGAAGTACGGGCCGTACATCGTGCGCCGGTCGTCGCTGTACTTGAAGCTGCTCAGCGACATGATCGTGCCCTTGCCCGTGGCCGGGTCGAACTTCGTCATCCACGGCCCGCCGCTGGAACCGGCGGTCATGTCGCAGCCGAGGCCCTGGTCGCGGCTCTGGCCGTACGGGTCGTCCTTGAGCCGGCCCGCGCAGTAGACGAGGTGGCCGCCGTCGTACGGAGGGTCGGCCGGATAGCCGAAACCGAACGCCTGGCCGCCGCGCCCCGCGTCGAACGCGATCTCCTGCGTGCCCACGACGTCGGCCACGTGCTTGCCATGCGAGGTGGCCAGCGCCACCATGCCCACGTCGTAGTTGTCGTCGCCGCCGCGCGACCAGGGGCCGGCGACGAACATGCGGCGGGCGGTGTACTGGCCGTACGGGTGCGCGCCGCGCGTCCCGTACCCGGGGACGAACGTCCAGTTCGCCGCCCACGCGCCCGCGCCGTCCTTGACGCAGTGGCCGGCCGTGACCACGACGTCCCTGTTGGCGCTCTTGACGGTGCTGGCCGAGCAGACGAAGTCGGCCCCTGCCACGGTCAGGAACACCCGGCCCGTCGTCCTGGACACCAGGCCGCCGGTCATCCAGCGGGCGCCGATCGTGCTGGTGTCGGGGCGGGCCGCGGCCATGCGGTGCGTTCCGACGAGCTCGCGCGGGACGGTCAGGTCCGCCTTGCGGCCGGTCAGCTCGGGGGTGGTGCGCAGGTCCGCGCTGCCGGTGAGTCCGCTCAGCAGGCCGTCGTCGGTCACGATGTCCAGCAGCCCGATCGGCAGGGCTTTGGCCATGCGCTCGGGAGTCCAGTAGTCGAGCACGCGCCGCTGGTCGGCGGCGGTTCTGGCGGCGACGTGCTCGACGATGTCGCCGGCCGTGCTTGTACTGCCGCGCCCGATGATGTTCTGGGTCGCGCGCCCGCCCAGGTGGGCGGGCGCGACGGCCGGTCGGTCGGCCTGCTGGCGGGCGGGGGCCGCGCCGATGAGCGCGGGGCCGATCAGCCCTGCCAGAAGCGGGGCCGCCGCAAGCAGGGGGGTGCTCAAGGTCATGGCCCCCGAGTGTGCACTACGAGATGTGTTCTTGTGACTACTTTCGGTAAATTCCTCAGAGTGCGTTGGTGCTTTGTGCTGCTTGGTAGACGGCTTGGGCCTCGTTCCCGAAATAGGGGCCGAACATCCAGTTGAGGGCGAAGTTGTATTTGAAGCTGTTGACGGAATTCTGGGTGCCGAGCCCGGTCGACTCGTTGAAATTCAGCATCCAGGGGCCGCCGCTGGATCCGCCGGTCATGTTGCAGGTCAGGCCCAGGTCGTTGGAGGCGAGGAAGTCGTCGAAGGTACGGCCCGAGCAGTAGACGAGCTTCGAGCCGTCGTACGGGGTCGCCGCGGGGTAGCCGAAGGCGTACATCTGCCGGCGTCTTTGCTGGTTGAAGGCCACGCCCTGGCCGCCCACGGCGTCCACCAGCGTCTTGCCCTCCAGGGGCGCGACCACGGCGGCGGCGACGTCGAAGTTGATGTCCTCGCTCGCGTTCCACTGCTGCGTGGTCAGCAGCCTGGTGGCGGGCCAGGTGCCGAAGGGGCGGTTGCCGGCGGCGTAGCCGGGGACGAAGACCCAGTTGGTGTGGAAGGCGCCGTTCATCTTCACGCAGTGGCCCGCGGTCAGCACCACGCTCTTGTTGGCGCTGGTCACCGCCGTGCCCGAGCAGGAGGCGTTGCGGCCCTGGGTGGTGAAGAAGATGCGGCCGGTGGTGCGGGCGACCGCGCCGCCGCCGGTCCACGCCTCGCCCCCGCTCCGCGCCGCCTGGAGGTCCACGCCGGCGCCGGACTGGCCGCGGGTGGGTGGAGCGGTCCAAGAGCTGCCCTGTTCGGGCGCGTCGGCCGTCAGTCCGGCCTTGGGCTTCGGCGCGTCCAAGGGCTTGGCGGCCTCCATCCTCCGCTCCGTCCAGTACGTCATGACCTGCCGCCGCTCGGTGGCCGTGTCGGCGGCGGCCCGCTGGGCGGGCTTCGGCGGCACCCGCGCCTGCACCTGCCCCTGCCCCTGGCCCTGCACCCGCTGCTGGGCCTGCGCAGGAGCCGCGCTCGCGGGGGGCGGGGCCAGGGCGGCGGTGAGGGCGACGGCGGTGAGCGTGGCGGCGGAAAGCAGGGCGAATTTGCGTTGCATTACGTAACCTCCGTAAACCGGACCTGGGCCTAGGAAGGTAGCGGGCTCAATATCCAGATTTCTCAAGATTTGCTCATACCGATATAGCTATATTCCGGCACAAATGAACTCCCTTATCACGTGTCACATAAGGAGGGGATTTCTGGGGTCTGGGGTCCCGCGTGCCCGAGTACGCCGAACAGCGGGGACAATGGACACGTGCATGAAGAGACCCTCCGCTCCGTGGTCGTGCTCGGCTCCACCGGTTCGATCGGCACCCAGGCCCTCGACGTCATCGCCGCCAACCCCGGCGGCTTCAAGGTTGCCGGGCTGGCGGCCGGTGGCGGCAAGGTCGAACTGCTGGCGCGCCAGGCCGCGGAGTTCGGGGTCGAGGCCGTGGCGGTGGCCGACCCCGCGGCCGTGCCCGCACTGAAGGAGGCGCTGGCCGCACTCGGCGCCCGGCCGGTCGTGCTCGCCGGCCACGAGGGGGTCGCGGAGGTCGCCGGATGGCCGTGCGACATGGTGCTCAACGGCATCACCGGCGCGCTCGGGCTGACCTCCACCCTCGTCGCGCTCGAAGCGGGCCGCACGCTCGCGCTGGCCAACAAGGAGTCGCTGATCATCGGCGGGCCGCTGGTGAAGCGGCTGGTCAAGCCGGGCCAGATCCTTCCGGTCGACTCCGAGCACTCGGCCGTGCAGCAGTCCCTGTGGGCCGCCGGGCCCGCCGGCTACGACTCCTCGGCCGTCAAGCGGCTCGTGATCACCGCCAGCGGCGGGCCGTTCAGGGGCATGCGGCGTGAGGACATGGCAGGCGTCACGCCCGAGATGGCGCTGGCGCACCCCACCTGGTCCATGGGTCCGGCCATCACGATCAACTCCGCCACCCTGGTCAACAAGGGGCTGGAGGTGATCGAGGCGCACCTGCTGTTCGACCTCGGCTTCGACCGCATCGCGGTGGTCGTGCACCCGCAGTCGGTGATCCACTCCATGGTCGAATACGTCGACGGCTCGACCATGGCCCAGGCCAGCCCGCCCGACATGCGGCTGCCGATCGCGCTTGCGCTCGGCCACCCCAGACGCATCCCGGGCGCGGCGCGGGCCATCGACTGGACCAAGGCCCACACCTGGACGTTCGAGCCCCTCGACGACGTGGCCTTTCCCTCGGTCGCGCTCGCCCGGCACGTCGGCGGCGAGGGCGGCACCGCGCCCGCCGTCTACAACGCCGCCAACGAGGCGTGCCTTGAGGCGTTCCTGCGGGGCGGGCTGCCGTTCCTGGCCATCGTCGACACCGTGGCCAAGGTCGTCGAGGAGCACGAGGTGACCCCCGCCGACTCCGTCGAAGAGGTGCTGGCGGCCGACGCCTGGGCTCGCGCCCGTGCGGCCGAACTCACAACCGGGCAGTCCCGCTAGCTACCTAAACTGGAAAGCGTCGTCACAGTAAGGGTTGAAATGACTTCTGTAGCTCTCGGCATCCCGACGGTGCGTCCCAAGCCGCTCGCCGAACGCCGCCACTCCCGCCAGATCATGGTCGGCAGCGTGCCCGTGGGCGGCGACGCCCCCGTGTCGGTGCAGTCGATGACGACGACGGTGACCGCCGACGTCAACGCCACCCTGCAGCAGATCGCCGAGCTCACGGCGTCCGGCTGCCAGATTGTCCGCGTCGCCGTGCCGTCCCAGGACGACGCCGACGCGCTGCCCATCATCGCCAAGAAGTCGCAGATCCCGGTGATCGCCGACATCCACTTCCAGCCGAAATACGTCTTCGCCGCCATCGACGCGGGCTGCGCGGCCGTCCGGGTCAACCCGGGTAACATCAAGAAGTTCGACGACAAGGTCGGCGAGATCGCCCGCGCGGCCTCCGACGCCGGCGTCCCGATCCGCATCGGCGTCAACGCCGGCTCCCTCGACCCGCGCCTGCTGCAGAAGTACGGCAAGGCCACGCCCGAGGCGCTGGTGGAGTCGGCGCTGTGGGAGTGCTCGCTGTTCGAGGAGCACGGCTTCCGCGACATCAAGATCTCGGTCAAGCACAACGACCCGGTCGTGATGATCAACGCCTACCGCCTGCTGGCCGCTGAGTGCGACTACCCGCTCCACCTCGGCGTCACCGAGGCCGGCCCGGCCTTCCAGGGCACCATCAAGTCGTCCGTCGCGTTCGGCGCCCTGCTCGCCGAGGGCATCGGCGACACCATCCGGGTCTCCCTCTCGGCCCCTCCGGTCGAGGAGGTCAAGGTCGGCAACCAGATCCTGGAGTCACTCGGGCTGCGCGAGCGCGGCCTGGAGATCGTCTCCTGCCCGTCGTGCGGGCGGGCGCAGGTCGACGTCTACACCCTGGCCGACCAGGTCCAGGCGGGCCTTGAGGGCCTGAAGGTGCCGCTGCGGGTGGCCGTCATGGGCTGCGTCGTCAACGGGCCCGGCGAGGCCCGCGAGGCCGACCTCGGGGTGGCCTCCGGCAACGGCAAGGGCCAGATCTTCGTCAAGGGCGAGGTCATCAAGACGGTACCGGAGTCGCAGATCGTCGAGACGCTGATCGAGGAGGCGCTGCGCCTGGCCGAGGAGATGGGCGTCGAGGTCGACCTCGACGACGACTCCGGCCCCACGGTCACGGTCGGCTGACCCCGGCGCGGGTCTCTCGCCTCGGTCCCGCAGTCGCGTGAGTCTCCCGTCTCGGCCCTACGGTCGCGAGCCGATGACTCCGGCGCGAACCTCGAGCGGGGTCAGAGGTGCGGGAGGGTGTAGGCGGGGTCGGCGAAGGCGCCGCCCTGCGGGGGGTCGCCGGTGAAGTGGGCGGCCACCCCAGGGATGCGGGCGGCATATGCCTCGGCGTCGTCAAGAGGGTGATAGCCGAGACGGTCGTCCAGCTCCCAGTAGCGGCGGGTGTTGGCCGACACCGCGTAGGGGGCGGCGAAGGTGAGGCCAGGCGTGGTCAGCGCGGCCCAGAAGAAGCCGGCGCAGTCGCGCGGGCTGAGCCAGGTGGCCAGATGACGGGGCTCGCCGGGCTCCGGCTCCAGGCTGCCGATGCGCAGGCACACGACCTCCAGCCCGAACTTGTCGGCGTAGAGGCGGCCCAGCGCCTCCACCGCGACCTTGCTCACCCCGTAGAGGCCGTCGGGGCGCGGCGGCATGCCGGGTGAGACGGTCTCGCTCGCCGGGTAGCAGCCGGTCAGGCGGTTGCTACTGGCCAGCACCACGCGCCTGACCCCGGTGCGGCGCGCCGCCTCCAGCACGTGGTGGGTGCCCGACACGTTGGCATCGAGCAGGTCGGGCAGCGGGGCCTCGTCGGGCACGCCGGACAGATGGACGATCGCGTCGGCCCCCGGCAGCAGCGCCGCCACGTCGTCGGGCTCGCTCAGCTCGGCCTGGTGGACCTCCTCGCCAGTGCCTGCGGCGGACAGCGGCACGCGGTCGACCGAGATCAGACGCGTCAGGCGGCGGCGCAGGGGCTCGCGCAGCATGGACCCGACCCGGCCGGCGGCCCCGGTGAGAACGACGGTCTCCATGGTCATGAGGCGAGTCTGCCAGCGGCCACCGACATTCCTGGCTTTCACTCCCTGTCATTGATCGATTACAAATTGGCAAGCTTTTCGCCATACCCGGAACCGTTCCAAGCCGCGCACGGGAGCATCGCTAGGCCTATGACAAGGGAGGAGGCCGGGTGAAGCGGGTAGCTGGGGTTGTCGCCGGTATGGCGGTGCTCATCGCCGGGATGGTCGGCGCGGACGGTGCGGCGGTGGCCGGCAGGGAAGCCGCGGCGGCGGTGGCCGGGCGGCAGGCGCAGGCGGCCGTGATCTGGGGTGCCTGTCCGAAGGTGGCGGGCAAGACGGTGTCGGCGGCGCTCGAATGCGGCACCGTACGCGTGCCGCTCGACCACCGCCAGCCCAGGGGCCAGTCCATCAAGATCGCCGTGAACCGGATCAAGGCCAAGGTGGCGAGGGACGCCAACCACCTGGGCACGCTGCTGCTCAACCCGGGCGGGCCAGGCTCCCCTGGGCGGGAGCTGACCGAGTTGGTGGCGACGTCCCTGCCTGCCGACGTGTCCGAACGGTACGACATCGTTGGGTTCGACCCGCGCGGCGTCGGCGGCAGCGAGCCGGCCGTGCACTGCGTGGACCCGGACGTCTTCTACAAGCCCCCGAGGCCCGACGCGGTGCCGCACGGGCAGGCCGAGGAGCGGGTGCTGCTGCGCCGGGCCGCCGAGTTCGCCACCGCGTGCGGCAACCGCTGGTCCTGGCTGCTGCCCCACCTGACCACCGAGAACTCCGCCAGGGACATGGACGTCATCAGGGCCGCCCTGGGCGAGGAGAAGATCAGCTACCTCGGCTACTCGTACGGCACCTACCTGGGCGGCGTCTACGCCACCCTCTTCCCTGACCGGGTCAAGCGCCTGGTCATGGACAGCATCGTCGACCCCACGGCCGTCTGGTACGAGTCCAACCTCAGGCAGGACCGCTCCTTCGAGCACCGCCACCGCCAGTTCCTGGCCTGGACCGCCAAGCACCACGGCGTCTACAAGCTGGGCGCCACCGCGAAGCAGACCTCGTTCGCCTACTACGCCATGCGCGACCGGCTGCGCTCCCGGCCCGCCGGCGGGGTCGTGGGGCCGAGTGAGCTCGACGACACGTTCACGGTGGCCGGCTACAGCGACAAGGTCTGGCCCCTGTTCGCCCAGGCCTGGTCTGCGTACGTCCGCAGGGGCGAGGTCAAGGGCCTGACCGAGATCTACGAGAGGCACGGCAAGAACGACGCGTCCGACGAGAACGGCTACGCCGTCTACCTGGGCGTCCAGTGCCGTGACGCGCAGTGGCCGCGCCAGTGGGCGACCTGGCGGACCGACATGGCCGCGATGCACCAGCAGGCGCCGTTCCTCACCTGGCCGAACGCCTGGTTCAACGCCCCGTGCGCGTTCTGGCCGGTCAGGGGCGGCACGCCGGTGCAGGTGCGCCAGTCGCCGAAGCTGCCGCCGATCCTGCTCCTGCAGTCCAGGCACGACGCCGCGACCCCCTACCGGGGCGCGCAGCGGATGGCGGCGCTCTTCCCGCGCTCGCGCATGGTGCTGGAGGGCGGCGGCAACCACGGCGTCTCGCTGTCGGGCAACACATGCGTGGACGGGCACCTGGCGGCGTACCTGAGGGACGGCACCCTGCCGGCCAGGGACACGCGGTGCGCCGCGTCCGCCGAGCCCCGTCCGGCCGAGCACATGACGTCGCAGGAGCCGAAGAGGCACGCGCTGCTCGGCATTCTGGGCGCGCTGGACATGCTGCGCGGAGGCTGACGTCAAGAAAGGGTTACCGTTGGCAGTTCCAGATGAGCCATTCGGTGACCCTTCGCGTAGTCTGACCGTGTGATGCTGCGTACATCGGCGTCGCGCGTGCTCGACGACAACGACCGGGACGAAGTTCTCGCGCTGCTTGACTCCGACCCGGTCGCCAACGTCTTCGTCTCCTCCCGAGTGCGGGCCGTCGGACTCAACCCGGCGAGACTCGGCGGACAGATGTGGGGATTCGGGCCGCGCGGTGGCCTCGTGTCACTCTGCTACGCCGGCGCCAACCTGGTGCCGGTCAACGCCGGTCCCGAAGCCGTGCACGCCTTCGCCGACCGCGCGCGCAAGCAGGGCCGGCGGTGCTCCTCGATCGTGGGCCCCGCCGACGCCGTCGCGCTGCTGTGGGAGCGGCTGGAGCCGCACTGGGGGCGGGCGCGGGCGATCCGCTGGGCGCAGCCGGTCATGGCGATCTCGCACAGGTCGCCGGTGCCGCCCGACCCGCTGGTGCGCAGGGTGCGGCCGGAGGAGTTCGACATCCTGCTGCCGGCGTGCGTGGCCATGTTCACGGAGGAAGTGGGCGTCTCGCCCAACCTCGGTGACGGTGGAGCGCTCTACCGCACGCGGGTGGCCGAGCTGATCAGGATCGGCCGCTCCTACGCCCGGATCGAGGACGGACGGGTCGTGTTCAAGGCCGAGGTGGGGGCCGTCACGCCGCACGCCTGCCAGATCCAGGGGGTCTGGGTGGCGCCCGAGCTGCGGGGGAGGGGCCACGCGGTGGCGGGCATGGCCGCCGTGGTCGACGCCGCGATGAGCTGCTTCGCGCCGATCGTGACGCTCTACGTCAACGACTACAACCACGCCGCGCGCTCGGTCTACCGCAAGGTGGGCTTCCGCGAGGTCGACACCTTCATGTCCGTGCTTTTCTAGAAGCTCCTCTGCGTACGACGAACGCGCCGGGCGTGCTCAGCCGGGGACGCGCAGGACGAGCAGGGCGACGTCGTCGTCGTTGTCGGCCGGGCGGACACTGGCCAGGAACCGGTCGCAGAAGGCGGTCAGCGGCTGCCCGATCAGGCCCGCGGCCTGCGTGCTCAGCCGTTCCATGCCGTCGTCGAGCGCGTGGCTGGGCGACTCGATCAGGCCGTCGGTGTAGAAGAGCACGGTCGAGCCCGGCGAGAGCGGCACGACGGCGTCCTCGCGGGGCAGGCGGTGACCGGTGCCCAGCAGCAGCCCGCTCGCGCCCTCCAGGAAGAGGGCCCGCCCGTCGCTCTCGACCAGCAGCGGCGGCGGATGGCCCGCGTTCGTCCAGCGCAGCTGCCAGCCGCCGTTCGCGTGTTCCACGCGGGCGAAGACGACGGTGGCCATCGTCGGGTCCGCCATGCGGGCCACCGCCTGGTCGAGCCGGTCGATGACCATGCTGGGCGGCTCCTCCAGCTCTCCCGCGTACGCGCGCAGCATGTTGCAGACCTGCGCCATGCCCGCGGCGGCGTCGAGGTCGTGGCCGATCACGTCGCCGATCACCAGCCCCGCCGTGCCGTCGGACATGAGGAAGGCGTCGTACCAGTCGCCGCCGACCTGTGAGGCGTCAGGGGCGGGCACGTAGCAGGCGCGCATCTCCAGCCCCCGCACGGTGGGCAGCTGGGGGAGCAGGTGGCGCTGCATGGTCTCGGCGACCCGCCGCTGCCGTTCGTACAGGCGCGCGTTGTCCAGCGCCAGCCCCGCGCGGCGGGCGATGTCCTCGGTGAGCAGCATGTCGTCGGTGGTGAACGGCTCGGCCCGCTCGGAGCGGCCGAGGGTGATCGCGCCGACGACCTCGCGCACGCCGCGGATCGGGGCGATGCACGCGGACCGGATGCCGGTCACCTCCATCAGGTGCTGCTGGGCGGCGGTGATGGCGGAGTCGGGGCGGCCCTGGTAGTCCTCGGGCCCCACCAGCGCGGCGGTGACCCCGCGCAGCGCCCGCGCCAGGGGCATCGGCGACTCCCGCGCCAGCGGCGGCAGCAGCTCCTCCAGCTCGGCGCGGTGCGTCAGGGTGCCGTTCTCGAAGTGGACCACGACCGCGCGGGAGACCGATCCCTCCTCGGTGAACAGGTCGATCACCACCCAGTCCGCCAGCAGCGGCACCACCAGCCGCACGAGCTGGCGCAGGGTCTCGCCGACGTCGAGGCTGGAGGTCAGCGTCGTGGTCGTCTCGGCGAGCAGGGCCAGCCGGTCGCGCTCCGACATCGGCGTGTGGACGGGGGAGGGCTCCCGCGGCCCGGTCTCGCCCGAACCGGCCTCGTGGAAGATCACCAGGGCGCTGGTCAGGGGGTCGTCGCCCTGGCACGGGGTGACCAGCCAGGAGATCTTCATCAGGGTGCCGTCTCCCCGCTCCAGCCATTGCTCCACGCCCTGCGCGCTGCCGCCCGTCAGGAGCGGGCCGCGCATCTCGCAGCGGCTGCGCGGCAGCGGCTGGCCGCGCTCGCCGCGGTGCAGCAGGTCGTGGGCGTCGCGGCCGATCAGCTCTTCCGCGCCGCGCCGCAGCAAGTGCTCGGCCCGCGGGTTGACCTGCATGATGCGGCCGCCGTCGTCCACCACGTAGGCCCCCGCGTCGACGAGGTCACCCAGCTCGAAGGGGCGCTTGCCGCCCATGGCGAGGGACCGTTCGGCGTCTCCGGACGGCACGCTCATGACCGGCTCTCCCTTCCCTCTTTGCGGCTTCTACCCAACGATCTCCCCACTTCACCGCACCACCGGGTGGGGTCAGACCCGGACGAGCTGGTCGAACAGCCGGGCCAGCTCGGTGTCCGGGTCGGCGGTCAGCCCCGCGTGCACCGGGCCCGCCTGGACGATCGTGCTGCGCGGGGCCGTCAGCCAGCGGAACCTGCCCCCGAGCGGCTCGGCGGCCAGCGCGCCCGCCTCGTCGCCGCAGGCCAGCTCGTACGCGCTGAGCGCCCGGCGCACCCCTTCGACGTCGGCGTGGGGGTCGAGGGCCCGCAGCCGCGCCGGGTCCAGCGCCACCCGGGCGCACAGGTAGCCGCGCGGCTGGCAGTAGAGCAGCACGCCGGCGTTGATCAGCTCGCCCCGCTCGACCTTGGGCATCACGCGGATCACCGCGTACTCGTAGACATCCCTGATCACCGGTCGCCGCCTCCCCGCCAGAACTCGCCGACCGATCCGGGGCCCGCCGCCCTGCGGCCCCGCTCCTGCCCGCCGGTGACCAGCCAGCCACCGGGGCCGTGGGCCCGGCGCAGCAGATGGTCGACGTACGCGGCGCGTACGTCGGAGGGCGAGTCGAAACCCGGCTCGCCGGCCAGCCACTCGTCCGGCACCAGCGCCGTCACGCCCTCCAGCAGCTCCCGCGTGATCTTCGCGGCCAGCTCGGCGCCCGCCGCGCCCACGTCGCCCGCGTAGGGGGCGAGCACGTGGTCGCTCGCGTCGAAAGGCCGCTGCGGGTCGGCGGTGCGCCAGTTGTGGTGGAACCACAGCGCGGCGCCGTGGTCGATCAGCCAGGTCTCGTGGTGCCAGACGAGCAGGTTGGGGTTGCGCCAGCTCCGGTCGATGTTGTGGATCAGGCCGTCGAACCAGATCACCCTGGCCGCGAACAGCGGATCGGCCACCCAGGCCAGCGGCTCGAACCCGAGCGCGCCGGGCAGGAAGTCCACCGCCAGGTTGAGCCCGGTGCTGGCCTTGAGCAGGTCCTGGACCTCCTCGTCCGGCTCTCTGGCGCCCAGCTGCGGGTCGAGGTCGATGAGCTTGAGCTCGGGCGTGCGCAGCCCCAGCCGGCGGCCCAGCTCGGCGGCGATGATCTCGGCGACGAGCACCCTGCGGCCCTGGCCGGCCTCGCGGAACTTCACGACGTACGTGCCGAGGTCGTCGGCCTCGACGACGCCGGGCAGCGACCCGCCCTCCCGCAGTGGAGTCACGTAGCGGGTGGCTGTGATCTTTTCCAGCACGAGACGAGGCTACCGTCCCCTGGGCGGAGCCATGCCGGTCGGGCCGCGGCTCACCCCGCCCGGTCGCGAGGGCGTCACATCTTCGCGATGACCTCCTCGGCGAAGCGCTCCATGGTGGCGATCTTGAGTTCGAGCGTGCCCTCGCCGTACCGGGCCTTCTCCTCCGGCGTGGCCAGCCACCACGGCGCCGCCATCGTCCCCGTCACGCCCTTGTCGGCGAAGCGGCGGTACGTCTCCGCCTCCGGCAGCACCGCCAGCGGCGCGATGATCTCGAAGCCGTCCATGCTCCTGCCGTTGGCGTCGAGGCGGCCGCGCAGATCCGCGAGGACGGTGTCGAACTGCTCCTCGGTGTAGATGCGGTTGCCGATCCAGCCGTCGCCCAGCCGGGCCGCGCGCCGCAGCGCCGCCTCGCTGTCGCCGCCCACGTACACGGGGATGGGGGCGGCGGGGGTGGGTGAGATCGACAGCGGCGGCAGGCCGTCCACGGTGACCGTCTCGCCCGACCAGAGCGAGCGCAGGACCGGCAGCATCGCGTCCAGGCGTTTGCCGCGCGTGTGGAAGTCCTGGCCGGTGCCGACGAACTCCTCCTTGCACCATCCGACGCCCACGCCGAACGTCACCCGGTCGTGCGACAGCACCGCCGCCGTGGAGACCAGCTTGGCCACGGTGAACAGGTCGCGGGCGGGCGCGATGTAGACGTTCGGGGAGAAGCGCAGAGTGCTGGTGACGGCCGCCATGGCGCCGATCGTGACCCAGACGTCCGGCCAGTGCGTACGCGCGTCCCAGCGCGGCCTGCCGGACTTCGAGTACGGGTACGGCGAGGCGAAGTCGGCGTAGAAGAGGTGGTCGGAGAGCGTCAGCGTGTCGAACCCGCACCGCTCGGCGGCCCGCGCCAGCTCCACGAACTGGTCGCTGTCGGCGAAGGAGGCTCCCAGCCAGAATCTCATCGGAACTCCGGGGCGACCTTGGTGGCGAACAGTTCCAGGTTGCGCTTGACGGTGTCGAGGGGGAGCACGCCCTGCTGGCCCTGCATGTAGAGGCCGAACCACTCCAGGTCCGGCATCCGGTCCAGCATGCGTTGGATGCCGCGTTTGACGTCGTCGGGGGTGCCGAACAGGGCCATCTCGACGTCGTTCATGCGCTTGGCGTCGCCCTTCTCCGGGGAGATGGGCTTGTGCTTCTCGTCCTCCTTCTTGCGCAGCACCTCCAGGTAGCCGAACGGGCCGAAGAAGGCGGCGAAGTCCTTGGGGATGCTGCGGCCGAAGGTGTTGATGGCCTCCTCGGTGGTGTCCGCGATCCCGACGATCTTCAGGATGCCGGTGTGCTCGCCCAGCTTGTAGTGGCGGCCCTGCTTGGCCGATTCCTCCTGGTAGAGCTTGGCCTTGGCGGCGTGGTCGTCGGGGTTGGGGGTGAACATCCACGGCAGGATGTCCTCCTGCGCCGCCCTGATGACCGACCGGTCCGAGATCGTGAACGGCTGCCACAGCTCGGGGTGGGGGTTCTGGTACGGCCGCGGGCAGACCGACACCGCCTGCACCTTGCCGTCCTCGTCGAGTTCGCCGGGCGCGCCGAAGGTCCTGGTCCACTCCTGGGCGGGCCAGCCCTCGATGCCGTCGTACGGGTAGGGCACCTGGTAATCGAGCACGTCCGACTTGTAGCGGAGTGTCTCCTCGGTCCACGCCAGCTTCATGATCTTCAGGACTTCACCGAAGACGTCGAAGTTGCGGGTGTCGCTGGCCGAGCCGTCGGAGCGGGCGGCGGCGGCCTGCCAGCGCTGGCCCAGGACGTTCATCCAGCGGTTCTGGTAACCACGCGCCACGCCCAGCCGCAGCCGTCCCTTGCTGAACTGGTCCAGCAGGGCCACGTCCTCGGCCGCCCTGATGGGGTCCCAGGCGGGCAGCACGAGTCCGAGCGGCGCGAGCAGGATCCGCTCGGTCCTGGCTGCCAGGTCGGTGAGGAACATCAACGGGTTGACCGAGAACTCCATCCCTTCGGAGTGGAAGTGGTGCTCGGTCATCATGAGCGCGTCGAACCCGATCTGGTCGGCGTGGACGGCTATCTCCCGTACCTCGTGCAGCAGCCTCTGGTACGACTCCGTGTCGCGCCCGATCGGGCGCTTGGCCCTGGCGTTCTCCTCGGCTGCGTACCCAGAGCCTGGAATTTGCGGATTCAGGAAGATAGAAAACTTCACCGGAAACCTCTTTCCGCGGGATGGTCTTCTGCAAGGTACTCTGGAAATCTTAACCGAGCAATCGCTTGGTTCGCCTGCCGGGAGGACGGATGAGGCTCGGGGTCACGATGTTCGCCACGGATCTGGCCATGCCGGTCCAGGACCTGGCCAGGGCGGCGGAGGAGCGCGGCTTCTACTCGCTCTACCTGCCCGAGCACACCCACATCCCCGTCTCGCGGCGCACGCCGTACCCGGTCGGGGGAGAGCTGCCCGAGGAGTACAAGCGCACCTACGACCCCCTCGTCGCCCTGTCCTTCGCCGCCGCCGCGACCGAGCGCCTGCGCGTCGGGACCGGCATCCTGCTCGCCGCCCAGCGCGACCCCATCGTCACGGCCAAGGCCCTGGCCACTCTGGAGCGGCTGTCGGGCGGGCGGCTGACGGTCGGCATCGGGTTCGGCTGGAACGTGGAGGAGATCGAGGACCACGGGGTGCCGTACGGCGAGCGCCGGGAGGTCGCGCGGCGCAACATGCTGGCCATCCGGGCGCTGTGGCGCGACGAGGTGGCCTCCTTCGACGGGTTCGAGCCGTCCTGGTCCTGGCCGAAGCCCACCAGTATGCCTCCGGTGTACGTGGGCGGCGCCGCGGGGCCGAAGCTGTTCGCGCACGTGGCCGAGTACGCCGACGGATGGATGCCGATCGGCGGGCGCGGCGTCAAGGCGGCGCTGCCGGCGCTGCGCGAGGCGTGCGAGCGGGCCGGGCGGCCGATGGCCGAGGTGATCCCGTTCGCCATCCGGCCCACCAAGGAGAAGCTGGACTACTACGCCGGGCTCGGCGTCACCGAGTCGGTGGCCAATCTGCCCAGCGGGCCCGCCGACGTGGTGCTGCCGGTGCTGGACGAGTACGCCGCGATGGTGTGAGATCGCACCGCGTACAGATCGTTATCAAGGTGACGCGCGGGACGCGAGGCGAGGTCACCCGCGCGGGGAAGGGTTCGGGCGTGGCCTGAATCGATGTCGCCGCTGCTCGATCAGTACGCCGTCCACCTAGGTCAGCGGGCATAATGGAAGGATATGTCCGAGCTACGTGCCGATGATCCCCGACAGCTCGGGGCGTACCGGCTGACACGCAGGCTCGGTCAGGGTGGCCAGGGAGTCGTCTACCTGGGCCACTCCCCGCAGCAGGCGCCGGTCGCGGTCAAGCTGCTGCATGCGAGCCTGTCGGGCGATCCCGACGGGCGGCGCCGCTTCCTCGGGGAGGTCGAGGCCGTACGCAGGGTGGCCGCGTTCTGCACGGCCCAATTGCTCGACGCCGACCTCGAAGGCGACCGGCCCTACCTGGTGAGCGAATACGTCGACGGGCCCTCGCTGCGCGAGCACATCATGGTCGAAGGGCCCCGGCGGGGCGGCTCGCTGGAGCGCCTGGCCATCGGCACCGCCACCGCGCTCGGAGCCATCCACCGGGCCGGGGTCGTGCACCGGGACTTCAAACCGGGCAACGTGCTGCTCGGCCTCGACGGGCCCCGGGTGATCGACTTCGGCGTGTCGCGGCTGGTCGACGCCGCCGCCACCGCCCACACGCCCATGGGCACGCCCGCCTACATGGCGCCGGAGCGGATGAAGGGCGAGCCGGCCGGGCCGCCCGCCGACATGTGGGCCTGGGCGCTGACCGTCGCCTACACCGCTTCAGGGCGGCCCGCGTACACCGCCGACACCCACCAGGAGATCCTGGCCAGGGTGCTCTACGGCAAGCCGGACCTGGGCCCGCTGAGCGGGCCTCTGCGCGAGATCGTCGAGGCGTGCCTGGCCACCGAGCCGGCCGAGCGGCCGGACGCTGAAGAGGTGCTGCGCCGCCTGCTGGGGCAGCCTGCGGGCGAGAGAGATCTGCTGTCCACGGGCGCGATGGCCGCAGTCGGCCCCGCCGCCGGCGTCAGCGCCCCCGGTGAGCGCGGTGAGCCCGCCGAGCCGTCGCGGCCCGCTCCGGCCGGTGCGAAGGCCCGGCAGCAGGCCGGGCTGGGCGCGCTCACCTCCGGTTCCGGCCGGGTCGTCGGGCTCGGGGCGGCCGAGGCCCAGCCCGGCGTGATCACCGACCCCGACCCCACTACCAGCTTCCCCGTGATCACCGCCCAGGTGGCGGCCGCCCGCAATCGCACCGCGGCTCCCGCCTGGCGGCGGGTGCGCCCCTGGCACCTCGCGCTCGCCGCGGCGGCGCTGCTGATGGCCGCGGCCGGCTTCGTGTTCTGGCTGCGCGGCGCGCAGGGCCCCGGCTTCGAAGGCACCTGGACCGGCTCGGCCCAGCACTTCACCGCCGACCGCGTCTTCCCCATGGAAGTGCGCCTCGGCGGCGACGGCGCGGGCTCGTTCCGCTGGGGCGCCGACCTGCACTGCTCCGGCCGGCTCGGACGCGACGGCAGCGGCATGGTCTTCACCCTCGACCGGGTCACGGGCACGGAGTGCTATCCGGGTACGGTCCGCATGTTCCCCACCTCCGACGTGAACCAGTTGGACATCAAGGTGACCCGTTCCGGTGAGGATGAAGTGACGTATTCGGGTACGGTCTCGCGCACCCCTTGACCAGCTGTGTCACGGTCAGGCAGCGATTGCCCTGGGCACCGTTGACTGTTCGCGCTCATTTGCCTTCAGTGGAAGGCAGAAAGGGATCGCGGCGAGGGGAGGCGGCCTCGTGCCCACGGCACAGCCGCTCAGAACGGGGGACCCCCACAGACTCGGGGAGTACGAACTTTCCGGGCGCCTCGGCGAGGGTGGTCAAGGTGCGGTGTTCCTCGGGTCGAGGGACGGCGAGACGTACGCGGTCAAGCTGCTGCACGGGCCCGTCGGGGACGAGCAGGCGGCTTTTCTGCGGGAGGTGGAGCTGGCCAAGCACGTGGCCAGGTTCTGCACCGCGCAGGTGATCGACGCCGGGTTCGACTACGGGCGGCCGTACATCGTGAGCGAGTACGTCGACGGGCCCTCGCTGCACCGGGAGGTAGCACTCACCGGGCCCAGGCGGGGCGGCGCGCTCGAACGGCTCGCGGTCAGCACGGCCACGGCGCTGACCGCCATCCACCGGGCGGGCATCGTGCACAGGGACTTCAAGCCGCAGAACGTGCTGCTCGGGTCGGACGGGCCGCGCGTCATCGACTTCGGCCTGGCCAGGGCGCTGGACGCGGCGGCCACGGTGAGCGGGCGGGGTGTCGGGACGCCCGCGTACATGGCGCCCGAGCAGATCACGGCCTCGGCCGTCACCGGGGCGGCGGACGTGTTCTCGTGGGGCGCGACGATGTGCTTCGCGGCCAACGCCACGGCGCCGTTCGGGCAGGACTCCGTGGCGCCCGTGCTGCACCGCATCCTGACCGCGCCGCCGGAGCTGGGTCTGCTGGACGGACGGCTGCGCACGCTGGTGGCGGCCTGCCTGGACAAGGACGCACGCAACCGGCCGAGCAGCAGGGAGTTGCTGTTCGAGCTGCTGGGGGAGGCTACGGGGGACGAGATACCGGCCGAGGTGCTGCGCTCGCCGCCGCCGCCGCACATCCTGCGGACGCCGCCGCTGGTGCCGGAGCAACGCTCACCGACCGCCTCGCCGGAGGACACCGAGGGTTTTGCGGAGCGGTGGTCGGTCGGCGCGGCGCCGGACCCGATGGCCGAGCCCGAGGACACGGGAGCGGCGGGCAGCGGATATCAGCTTGCCGAACCATCTTCCCATGTCTCCTTACCCCCGGTCGTCACCGAGCCGGCGCCGGTGGCGGGGAGGGGGCGGGGCTGGCCCAGGGCGGCCGTCGCGGTCTGCGCCGCGTTGCTGGTGACCGCCGCCGTGTTGCTCACGATCGTCGTTCCCGCGCTCAGCCGGGGCGGCGACGACCCGATTCCTCCGGGTTCCCAGGCCGCCGCGCCCTTGCCGCCGCCGCGTTCGCACCCCTCCACCGCCCGCTCTCCCTCGGACGAGCCGGCGCCGACCAGGACGCGGGAGACGCGGGGACCGCGCGAATCGACCGCCGAACCTCCGCCGGCCCGCCCGCTCGTGATCGCCGTACCGGCGCTGACCGGGCTGGACAAGGGCGTGGCGGGCAAGGCGCTGAAGAAGGCCGGGCTCGTCCTCGGCGCCGTCACCGAGGTCGACTCCGCGCAGAAGATCGGCCGGGTCCTGAGCAGCGAGCCCGGCTCCGGGGCCATGGTGAACAAGGGCGCGACGGTGACGCTGCGGGTGTCGAAGGGGATCGCCGTACCGTCCGTGGTGGGCATGCGGCGCAAGGCCGCCGAGTCGGCCCTGACCGGCGCTGGACTCCACGCCGGTGAGGTGAGCTTCTCCTGCTCGCGCGAACCGACCGGCCAGGTGCTCACCACCACCCCGCAGGCGGGCCGCCGCCTCGCCGGCGGCTCCCCGGTTGCCCTCACGGTCGCGCGCAACGGCGTCACGGTGCCGTCGGTCGTCGGTCGGCAGGGGGAGGCGGGCCGCGCCGCCCTGGTGGCGGCGGGCTTCGGGGTGCGGACGAAGGAGCAGCTGGTGGAGGAGGAGTCGCGGGCCGGGCTGGTGCTCGCGCAGAGCGTCCCGCCGAACACCTGCGCCGCCGCCGGCAGCCGGATCGTGCTGACGGTCGGCGTGGCCGGCCAGTCGGGCCCGGGCCCCGATCCCGACCCCGGCGAGTCCACCCCCGAACCATCAGAACCGGGCGAACCGACCATCAGCGGGTGACAGGCGGGCAATCCGGCAGCAGGGCGGCGAGTGGCGGGCGAGCCGATGGCAGCGGTGAGTGACGGGGGGCTTCCTGGGCAGTGGGCCGGCATGAAGAAGTTCCTCAAGCTGGTGGTGGCCCGCTACCTGTCCAAGACCCCGCTCGGGCTGGTCGTGCTGGGGGTCGGCTGGTTCCTGGGCCGGCGGCACAAGCGGCGGCGGGCGGAGCGGGAGAACGCGCCGATGCCACGGCGGGCGACGCCCGCCAGGCGGCCGGTACGCAGCGGACGCCGCTGACGACGCAGGCCACGAGGGCACGCGGAGTTAGGCGGGCCCCGGCGAGTACGTGAGGCGCAGCGGCTCGGCGACCAGGTCGCGCAGGTCCTCCAGCCCTTCGTCATCGTGATGCCCCGACGCCAGCACCGACTCCACGAACCGGTACGCCTTACTGCCCGCCAACCCTCGGAGCTGGGCGATCAGCACCTGCGGCCCGCCGACCTCCAGCATCGTGAGGAAGTTCTCGGCCCCCAGCAGCAGGTGCTCCCGCTGCCCCAGCCCCATCGGCTCGATCTCGCCCACGTCCATGAGGAGCGTCAGCGCCGTCGGGCCGAGGATCAGGTCGTGGCGCAGCTCGCGGAGCAGGACGTCGCCCTCGGGGAGGGCTTCCACCAGGACGGCGAGCATGGTGGTCGCGCGGGAGCGGAACGGGCAGGCGCTGATGGCCCGCAGGAGGCATTCGACGTCCTGGCCCGGCCGGGACAGCCAGCCGTTGAGCTCGGCGGCGGCCTCCCTGGGCGGGTAGTGCTGGGTGAGGACGCCCAGGAGCTCGGCGGGTCTGGCGGTGGACAGTTCACCGAGCAGGGGAGCGTCGTGACCGTCCGCCAGGAGCCGCTCGCGTACGGCGCGCAGGGCCAGCGGGGTCAGCCGGGCCAGAGGAGCGAAGGCCGGCAACTCCGGGTGGTCGTCCTCACGGAAAAGGCCCTCGTGGTGAGGGTCGGCGTGGAGGGGGATGAGCGGGCCGCGGGTCAGCTCCACCGCGCCCAGATCGGACAGGACCTCCAGGGTGCGGGCCAGGTCGCGGGCCAGGCAGTGGCGGCGGGTCTCTCGCGGAAGGTCCTCGTCGAAGCCCTGCCGGCAGGCCGGCCTGACCGCCTTCTCCAGGCAGGTCAGCGGGACGTCGTCCATGCCGTAAAGCGTGTCGAGAACGACCGGGAGGAGCCGGCCGAAGAGGCGGGGAAGAGAGGCGCCGACCGCCTGACCCAGCTCGGGGAGCACGTCGAAGGCGCGCCGCCACAACGCCTCTGGATCGGAGATCAGGCCGGCGGCATGGGGTGCCAGAACATCCGCCCAGGCCCGGAGCAGGTCGGGGACGGCGGAGACGTCGCCCGAGCACGTGACCAGGGCGGTCAGGTGCCGGACGGTGGTGCTGCGGGCGGCGGCGGCCGTCAGGTCGGCGGGCGGCGGAAGGGCGATCGGCGGGCGCGCGGCGGCGCGGGTCTCGTCGAGGCTCAGGGCCGGTTCGGTGAAGCGGGCCTCAAGGAGCTCTTCGAGGACGTGGTGGTCGGTGTCGGTACGGCCGGCGTCCAGGGTCCTGCGGAACGGTACGGCGGCCCGGGTGATGGCCGCGTCGGCCTCATCGGGGGTGCAGCCGCGCGGGTCACGCAGGCCGGTCGCGGCCAGGTAGCGCACGTACGTACGCAGGACGTCCGGCGCCAGGTCGAGGACCTCGCGCGGAGCGACGACGTGTTTCGGCACCCACGCCAGCAGGAAGCGCCTGATCTGGGCGTCGTCCCAGTAGGCGATCCGGCCGTCGCGGCTGTGGTGACGGGAGTCCACGGCGGCGGAGAGCAGCAGCTCGTCGGCGGGGCGGCCGCGCTCGCATGCCCAGACCAGGCAGCGGCGCAGCAGCACGGCCTTGGCCGCCGCGAACTCCGCGGCCTCGTCGGGCGCGAACCAGGTACGCACAACCGTGACCTTCTGCCGGCCGGTGGGGGGAAGCAGGGTGAGAGCCCTGGCTGCCCAGTATTCCCGCTCGGAGTCCGGCGCGGGCGGACTTCTCCTTCCCGTCAGGATCGTATGTGCTTACCTTCCGTTTCCTCTCCGCGTCACAGGGGAACGGTCTCGCCTTCGAGCCGCGACCGTTCCGCCGCCCAGGCGATGAGGTGGCTGTGCAGGCTCTCGGCCGGTGAGGACAGCACCGAGGAGTGGTCGCGGCTGGCCACCGCGTCCAGGAACGCCTCCACCAGCCCCTCGTCACCGCCCCCGTGGCCGCCGTGCGCCGTCGCGTCACCGCTGGGCCGGGTGTCGACCACCTCGGAGCCGCCGGTGACGAAGTCGGTGACGGTCAGGCGGTCGCCGTCGCCGTCGATGGAGCCGCGGGTGCCGAAGATCCGTGTCTGCCGGTGCAGCGACGGGGTGAAGGCCGTCATCGTGAACGACGCCGTCGTGCCGCCCTCGAACTCCAGGTTCACCACCTGGTGGTCGACGACGTCGTTGTCGCAGGCGTACACGCATCTGCCGTAAGGGCCGGTGCGCAGCGCCTCCAGCAGGCCCTGCTCGGAGACGTCGTCGGTGAGCACCGAGACCGGCCAGGTGTCCTGGCCGGCGAGGGGCAGGTAGATGCGCTTGGCGGAGTACGGGCAGGTGTCCTCGACCGCGCAGTCCAGGCAGCGATCGGCCGCCCCGTCGGGGCGGTTCTCGGGACGGAAGTGGGCGAGCCCGCCGAACGACGACACGCGCGTGACCCGCTTGCCGGTGAGGTGGACCAGCCAGTCGAGGTCGTGGCAGGACTTCGCGAGCAGCATGAACGTGGACTCGTCGGTGCGCCGCCAGTTGCCCCGGACGAACGAGTGCGCCTGGTGCCACCAGCCCACCGGCTCCAGGTGCTGGATGCTGACGATCTCGCCGATCCGGCCGGAGTCGAGCAGCGTCTTCAACGCCCGCGTGTACGGGGTGTAGCGCAGCACGTGGCACACCGCGAACACCGCCCCGGAACGTTCCGAGGCGGCCACGATCGCCCGGCAGTCGTCCTCGGAGACCGCCATCGGCTTCTCCAGCAGGATGTCGTAGCCCAGCTCGGCGAAGCGCACCGCGGGTTCGACGTGGTCACGGTCCTGGGTGGAGATGATCACCGCGTCCGCGCGGCGGGGGAGCGCCGCCAGCTCGCGCCAGTCCGCGTACTGCTCGGCGCCGGGGAAGCGGTCACACCGGGAGTCCAGCGGATCGGCCACCGCCACCACCCGCGCCCGGCCGGACTCCGTGGCGTGACGGGCGTAGGCGGTCCCCCGCGAGCCCGCGCCGACGACAGCGAGCGTGACCATGGCAATCCTCCACTTATGACACCAGCTTACGTATGTCGATCGATGCTAGGATCCGGGCTGGTAGCCGTCAATAGGGGACTTACGGGAAAGGGTCTCATAAGTGACTGAGCTCCGGCCGGGTGACGCGTCCCTGCTGCGCAAGGTGAACACCCAGGTCACGCTGCGGGCCCTGCGCCGCGAGGGCGTGACCACGCTGACCCGGCTCGGCCGCGTCACCGGGCTGTCCAGGCAGACCGTGGAGGCCGTGCTCGACGAGCTGGGCGAGCGCGGCTACGTCCGCGAGCTGCCGCCGGACGAGGGCGCGATGGGACGGCCGGCGCGGCGCTTCGCCTTCAGGGCGGACGCCGGTCACGTGGTGGGCGTGGAGGTCGGGGGAGACGCCGTCGTCGCGGCGCTGGCCGATCTCGACGGAGAGGTGATCGCCTGGGAACGGGCTCCGGTCCCCGGCGGCGCGGCGGCTCACGAGCGGCTGGAGGCGGCCGGGCGTACGGCGCTGAAGTGCGTCGACGGGGCGGGCCTGGCGCGCAGGCGGATCTGGGCCGTGGCGGCGGGGACGCCCGGCATCGTCGATCGCACCGGGCGGGTCTCGCTGTCGCTCACGCTGCCCGGCTGGACGGGCGTGGACCTGGCCGGGCTGGCCGGAGGCTGGTTCGGCTGCACCGCGCTGGCCGCCAACGACGCCAACCTCGCCGCGCTCGCCGAGCACTGGCGCGGCAGCGCGCGCCACGTCTCCGACCTCGTGTACGTCCTGCTCGGCCACCGGGCGGGCGCGGGCATCCTGATCGGCGGCCGGCTGCACCAGGGGCGCCGCGGCGCGGCCGGCGAGATCGGCACGCTGCGGCAGGTCGGCTGGGAACGGGCCGTCCGCGAACTGGCCGAGGACGCCTCGGCGGCCGAGGTCTTCAAGGCCGCCCTGGCCGGCGACCGCGCCGCCGTGCGCCGGGTGGACCGCTACGCCGAGCACCTCGCCGTCGGCGCCTCGGCCCTCGCCCTGACGGTCGATCCCGACCTGCTGGTGCTGGGCGGCGCTCACGCGCGGGCGGGGGACGTGCTGCTCGACCCCCTGCGCCGGCACCTGGCCGAGCTGTGCGTGAACGCGCCGGAGGTGGTGGCGTCGGCGTTCGGGGACGAAGGGGTGGCGATGGGGGCCGTGCGGCTGGCGCTGGATCACGTGGAACGCGAGATGCTGGGTCTCTGACGCGCCCCGGACGGCCCCCTGTTCCGCCTGGGGCGCGTCTCCCGTCCCGTCAGCACATCCTGAACTCGGTGACGACGTACTTGAAGTTGTCCTGCGACATCCACCCGTACCTGTTGGTGCCCTTCACCCGGGCGAAGACCCACATGGTGCCGTACAGGTTCTCCTTCCAGCAGTGGAGGTAGAGAATCTGTCCCTTGCGGGCGGTGCCGACCTTCTTGCACCTGCGTCCGGCGTACGGCCCGGCCTTGAGGGCGTACGTCCCCTTCATCACCCCGTGACCGGGATCCAGGTTGGAGACCGCGATCGGCGGGCAGGCGCCCGCCACTGAGGCCGCCACTGAGGCCGCCTCTGTGGCCGCCTCTGTGGCCGCCTCTGTGGCCGCCTCGGCCGGCCCGGCCATGAGAACCGCGCCCGCCACCGCCCCGGCCGCCGCGATGGCCGTGACCGTCCTGATCGTGTGCCGCATGCCACCCTCCCGAAGATCGGATCGATGAGAGCATCGTGGCCGCACGGCTGTTGAGCCTGTGTTGAGTCCGCGTTGAGCGGTGCTGAAAGGGGCGGGGCGCTGCGGTGGGTCGCGGCGGGTCGTGGTGCCGTGGGAGGGTCAGTAGGCGCGGGCTGTTTTGAGGAGGGCCGCGTGGACCTGGGCCTCCGGTAGGTCCATGGTCTTGACCGCGCCCCACTGCAGCGCCCCGAGCAGGGCCCAGCTGCGGAGTCTGGCCTCCGGGGTGGGGTCGTCGCCGGCCAGCCTGGTGTAGATCTCGTCCCTGAAGGACTTGATCGTGGCGCGCTCCGAGCCGGGCTCCGCGGTCGAGTCGTCGGCCGCCAAGTCCTCCATGAACAGCCGGATCACCGACCGGTAGCGCACGGCGAAGCCGACCAGGGCCTCGATGAAGTCGGCGCGGCTGTCGTACGTGGCGTCCAGCAGCGCGAGCATGTCGCCCGCCACCGGCGACAGCAGTTCGAGCGCCAGCCGGTCCTTCGGGTGGAAGTGGTAGGCGACCGCGGTCTTGGTCAGGCCGACGGCGGCGGCGATGTCGGCGAGGGAGGTGGCCGCGTAACCGCGCTCGGCGAACAGCTCCCTGGCGGCGGCCAGGATCCGGCTGCGGGTGTCGTCGGGTGTGGTCATCGTCTCATTTCCCTATGGGAGACGGCCTTCCGGATATATCCCGTTTTATCGTATGTCCTGTACGACCGTACAGGACGGCCGTCGAGTGGGGGCAGAGCGATGACGCGGTTGCTGGGACGGCTGGGCGGCTGGTGCGCGCGGCACGGCTGGATCGTGCTGGTGTCGTGGGTGATCGCGGCCGCCGCCCTCATGGGCTCCAGCCTGGTGTTCGCCGCCCCGACCACCAGTGACGCCAGCATCCCCGGCACCGACGCGCAGCGCGCGCACGACCTGATGAAGACGGGCTTCGGCTCCGGCTACTCCACCGGCGGAACGGTACAACTCCTGCTCTACTCCGCCGACGGCCCCCTCATCGAGAAGAAGCGCAAGGAGGCCGTGGAGCAGTCCATCGACCGGCTGCGCGACCTGCCGCACGTCAAGGACGTGGACACCCCCTTCCGCAGGGGCGGCATCTCCTCCAACCTGCAGATCGGCCTCATCACCGTCCGCCTGGAGGGCAACGCCCCCCAGAAGATCGGCGAGACCACGCAGACGCTGTCGAAGGCGGCGGATCCGGCCCGCGCGGCCGGGCTCGAAGTGGTGCCGGCCGACAGCTCCACGCCTGCCGACAAGGAGATCAAGACCGGGCCGAGCGAGATCATCGGCGTGGTCTGCGCGCTGCTGGTGCTGGTGTTTGCGTTCGGGACGCTGGTGGCGGCGATGATCCCGATCTTCGTCGCGCTCGTCAGCGTCGCCTCGGGGCTCGGCGTGATCGGCCTGCTCGGCTGGGTCGTGGACATGCCCAAGCAGGCCGGCATCATGGCCACGATGATCGGGCTCGGCGTCGGCATCGACTACGCGCTCTTCCTGCTGTCGCGCCACCGCCGGCTGCTGGCGGGCGGGGTGCCGGTGGTGGAGTCCGTACGGCGGACCGTGGCGAGCTCCGGCGGAGCGGTCGTGTTCGCGGGCGGCACGGTGATCATCGCCCTGAGCGCGCTGATGCTGGCCGGGTTCCCGCTGCTGGCCACGCTCGGCTGGGTGACCGGCATCTCGGTCGTGGCCGCCGTGCTCACCTCCGTCACGCTCGTCCCGGCCCTGCTCGGCCTGCTCGGCCACCGCATCAACGCGCTCAAGGTGCCCCTCCTGCGCGGCGCCGCCTCGGGCGCGCACACCACCGGCGGCACCGGCTGGGCGGGGCTCGGCTCGTGGGTGGCCCGCCGCCCGTGGCGGGTGCTGCTGGCCAGCGCCGTCGTCCTCGGCGCCCTCGCGGCGCCCGCCCTGGCGCTCCAGCTCGGGGCACTCGACGAGGGGTACGGGGCGCGGGGCTCCGAGCCGCGGCGCGCGTACGAGCTCATGGCCACCGGCTTCGGCCCCGGCGCCAACGGCCCGCTGATCGTGGTCGCCGAGCTGCCCGCGAAGGTGGCCGACGCCGGCGACCCCATCGTGGACAACCTCGTCCGCGAGGTGAAGGACGTGGACGGCGTGGCGCACGTGAGCGAGCCCAAGGTCAACACCTCGGGCCGGTCGGTGCTGCTGCAGGCGATCCCCGAGTACGCCCCCAGCGACAGCCGCTCCGCCCAGGTGGTCAGGGACGTCAGGGACATCTCCGTGCCGGGTGTCCAGCTGCATGTGGGCGGCAAGGTCGCCGGGCTGACCGACGCCGGCGACCGGATGGCCGAGCGCACCCCGCTGGTCATCGGGGTCGTCGTGCTGCTGAGCGCGTTGCTGCTGTTGCTGGCCTTCCGCGCGCCGATCGTGGCGATCAAGGCGGCGGTGATGAACCTGGTCTCGCTGGGCGCCGCCTTCGGGGCGCTGGCGATGGTGTTCTCGGTCGGGCTCGGCAGCAGGCTGGTGGGCATGGACCCGCCGGTCAGCTCGTCGTACGTGCAGGAGGTCTTCTTCTCCGTGCCCATCGAGAGTTACGTGCCGCTGATGTTGTTCGCGGTGCTGTTCGGGCTGTCGATGGACTACGAGGTGTTCCTGCTGACCGCGGTGCGGCAGTCGTACCAGCGGCACGGCGGCAACGCGCGGGCGGTGGCCGAGGGACTGGGGTCCACCGGGCGGGTCATCACCTCGGCCGCGCTGATCATGGTGGCCGTCTTCGTGGCGTTCATCGCCTATCCGGACGCCATGGTGAAGACGTTCGGGGTGGGGCTGGCGGTGGCCATCGCGGTGGACGCCACGATCATCAGGGGGTTCCTGGTGCCGGCCACGATGGTGCTGCTGGGCCGGCTCAACTGGTGGTGCCCGCGCTGGCTGGACCGGATCCTGCCGAACCTGTCGGTGGAGGGGCACGAGGAGGACGACGAGCCCGTGGTGGAGCGGCGGGAGCAGCCGGTCACGGCCGGGGTGTAGCGATCAGGCCATAAACGGCGTCATCAGTCGGGGCCGGTCAGTCCGGGTCGGTGACGTCGCAGGCGGCGACCCAGCCGACGTCGCCCGTGGTCGTGTTGCGGCCGTGATGCCACAGGGTGCTGGCGAAGTTCTCGTCGCACTGATAGAGCCCGTGCTGCTCCGACCGGTCGGCCTCGAACTGCTGTCCCAGCCGGCCGAACCCGACCCGGTCGGCGCCGGGCTCGGGCAGGCTCCAGACGATCACGTCGTCGTCGCCGAAGTCGTACAACATCCTGCCCCGCCCGCTGCCGGCGTGGGCCGTGCCGCCCAGCGCCAGGGCCGCGAGCAGGCCGAGCGAGATGACCTGTCTGACGTGCACCGTTCCTCCCGCCGCCCTCCTGCCGCGTCGATCCGTGCTGCACAGCGTAGGGATTAGGTTACTCAGTGTTCCAGTGGTTTCCCGGCGCGGCGCCAGCCGAGGAAGCCGCCGTCGAGCGGGCGGGCGTCCTGGCCGTGCGCGCGCAGCAGGCGTACCGCCTCGGGGGAGACCACGCAGTACGGCCCCCCGCAGTACGCCACGATCTCCGCCGCCCCCGCCAGGTCGCGCAGCCGGCCGGGCAGCTCCGCCATGGGCACGGAGACCGCCCCCGGCACGTGCCCGGCGGCGTACTCGTCCGCCGATCGCACGTCGATCACCACCGTGCCGGGATCCTCCAGCCGGGCCGCCAGCTCGTCGGCGCTCACGCCCTCCAGCGAGCCCAGCCGGCTCCGTACGGCGTCGCGCAGGTCCGCCAGCCGCCCGTCCGCGAACGACTGGAAGTCGCCGAGGAAGCGCGACACTTCCTCGCCGGCCAGCCGGTAGCGGACGTGCGCGCCGTCGCGCCTGCCGATCACCAGGTGGGCCGCGCGCAGCTGCTGGAGCTGGGCGGAGGTGTTCTTCAGCGGGATCCCCGCCGCCTGCGCCAGCTCCTCGACCGTGCGCTCGCGCTGGTCGAGCACGTCCAGCAGGCGCAGCCGCACCGGGCTGGCCAGAGCCTTGCCGATGCGGGCGAGCTGGGCGTAGATCGGCTCCTCGGGGAACGTCGCCATCGTCGCCCTCAGACCATGTACTGGTCGTGGCGCAGGTACAGCTCGGTCCACTCCTCGGGGGAGAGCTGACGGCCGGTGTTGGCGATCTCGGCGAGCTCCTCGAAGTACGCCTCGCGCGGCGCCCCCGGCGTGAACAGGATCAGCATCGTGGCCGGCTCGCCCGACTCGTTGCGGAAGGCGTGCACGCCGCCCTCCGGCAGGAACAGGAAGTCGCCCGGCCTGCCGTCGGCCCACTTCGCGCCGTTGAAGAGCCGGATCGTGCCGGACAGCACGTAGAACGACTCGGTCATGGTGCGGTGGAAGTGCGGCCCGGGGCCGGACGGGCGCGGGCCCATCTCCCAGCGGTACAGGCCGAACGCGCCGTTCGTCGAGCCGCCCGTGGCGAGGTAGTGCACCTGCGTGCCGCCCTCCCCGATCGAGAGGTCGGGCGTCCGGTCGGCCATCGTGAAGGTGCCGCTGTGCTCGCCTTGCTCACCGAAGTAGCGGGCGTCGGGGTAGGACATCGTTCATCTCCTCTATGGTTCTAAGGAATTTTAGAATAACGAGGAGGAGGCTGGTGCGAAAGGCCCGGGTTTCAGAACGTGATGACCGTACGGGCGACCGTGCCCTGACGGACGTGGGCGACGGCGTCGTTGATCTGGTCCAGGGGGAGGCGTTCCGTGATCAGGGCGTTGAGGTCGAGGTGGCCCCGCGCGTACTGGGCGGCCAGCATCGGCAGGTCGCGGTGCGGGGCCGCGTCACCGCCCTGGGTGCCCATCAGGCGGCGGGAGGCGAACAGCAGGCCGGTGTCCAGCTCCATGGGGTGGCCCTTCGGCGGGCTGCCGACCATGACGGTGGTGCCGCCCGGCTGGGTGGCGGCGAACGCCTGGGCCAGCACGCCGGGGACGCCGGTCACGTCGAAGGCGTAGTCCACGCCGCCCCTGACCAGCTCGTTCACCTGCTGTGGCAGGTCGGAGGCGAGCACCGCGTGGGTCGCGCCGAACTGCTCGGCCAGCTTGAGCTTGCGCTCGGCCACGTCGGCGGCGACGATCGTGGTCGCGCCCGCCAGCACGGCGCCCTGGATCACGTTGAGCCCGACGCCGCCGCAGCCGACCACGAGGACCGTGGCGCCCGGCGGGACCTGGGCGACGTTGAGTACGGCGCCCACGCCGGTGACGACGCCGCAGGCCAGGAGGCACATGGCATCGAACGGCGCCGATTTCCCGATTTTTACGCACATGGGCTCGGGGACGACGGCGTACTCGGCGAACGAGCCGATGCCGATGAAGCGCCGCGTCTCCTCACCGTCCAGCGTGACCCTGGGGGCGCCGCCCATGATCGTGGGCAGCCGGGACGGGCCCGTGCAGAGGTGGAACCGGCCGGCGCCGCAGGAGCGGCAGCGGCCGCAGGGGCCGCAGGGGCCGTTCATGGCGATGATGACGTGGTCGCCGGGCTTGACGGAGGTGATGCCCGTACCGACGCTCTCCACCACCCCGGCGCTCTCGTGGCCGAGGATGAACGGCGGTTTGCTCACCACGGGGCTCTTGCCGTCGATGGCCTTGAGGTCGGAGCCGCACACGCCCGACGCCTTGATCTGGACACGGACCTCGCCGGCGGCCGGGTCCGCGATCTCGACCTCGCGAATTTCCAGGGGAGCGTGGAAGGCGGTGAGCACGGCCGCGCGCATGAGCATGTGCCACACGCTAGCCGGGGCGCCTGGTGCGAGCAAGCGGTTGCTCGGGAGCGAGGGCGGTTCGTGCTGGAGTGCGAATGACCGTTGACGGCCCTCGCGGGCGAATTTACGCTCGGACGAAACCAAGCGAGCGCTAGGCCAAATGTGCGGGAGGCCGTCATGGTGCGGGGTATGTCGGTGGCGGCCCAGATGATGGCGCTGGTGATCACGCTAGCCGCCGCCGGATGCGCGGCCCAGCAACAGGGTACGACCGGCCAGGACACGGCCGGCGTCACCGACACCACGATCAAGGTCGGGGGCGTGCTGACCAAGACCAGCGCCAGCGGCTACTCCACCAAGGACGCCGAGATCGGGGCCAAGGCCAGGTTCGAGCGGGCCAACGCCGCGGGCGGCGTGCACGGCAGGAAGATCGAGTTCTTGGGCGCCGAGGACGACGGCCAGGACGCGGCCAAGGGCGACGCGGCGGCCAAGAAGCTCGTGCAGAAGGACGGCGTCTTCGCGCTCCTGCCCGTGCACGCCCCCAACTTCGGCGGCGCCGCCTTCCTCGAACAGCAGGGCGTGCCCTGGTTCGGCTGGGCGACGGGACCCCAGTGGTGCGGCACGAAGACCGGCTTCGGCTACAACGGCTGCCTGGCGCCCAAGCAGGGCGCGGGCTCCCAGACGTGGTGGGGCCGGCAGATGGCCGACCTGCTCGGCGGCGCCGAGGGCAAGAGCGTCTACGTCCAGACCACCGACTCCAGCGGCAGCAAGTACGGCGGCACCACCATCTCCCAGTCGTTCACCGCCGCCGGCTTCACCCTGGCCGGGGTGAACTCCGGGCTGCCCGCCGCCGCGCCACCACCCGACTGGCTCCCGTACGTCAGCAAGATCATGACCTCGGACGACGGCCAGCCGCCCGACGTCGTCGTCTCCGTGATCGCCGGCACGAAGTTCAACGTCGGCCTGTACGCGGCACTCAAGCGGGCCGGTTACCGGGGCGTGCTCACCGACGCCACCAGCTACGACGCCGCCATCCTCAAGGACCGGGCCAGCGCCCAGGCGCTCGAAGGCGTGATCGCGGCGCCGATGTTCGAGCCGTTCGAGTCCACCGCCCCCGAGATCGCCCAGCTCAAGCAGGACGTCGAGCGGGTCGCCCCCGGCACCGCGCTCACCCAGCACCTGGCCATCGGCTACTGGGCCGCCGACATCTTCCTCGACCTGCTGAACCGCACCGGCAAGGACCTGACCAGGGAGAAGTTCCTCCAGACGGCCAACGGCTCCTACGTCTACGAGAACGCCGGCTTCGGCCGGATCGAGTATCCGAAGGACCACACCGAGCCGAACGGCTGCGGCGCCCTGGTCGAGCTGGTCGACGGCGCCTTCCAGGTGGCCAAGAGCATGAAGTGCTTCGACAACGTGCCGCTGAAATGATCCTGGACTACGTGCTCAGCGGCCTGGTCACCGGCGCCGTCTTCGCGGTCATGGGATCGGGCCTGACGCTCTCGTACGCGGCCACCGGGGTGTTCAACTTCGCCCACGGCGCCATCGGCTTCCTCACCGCCCTGCTCTTCCACCAGCTGAACGAGGCCGGCCTGCCCGCCTGGCTCTCGGCGCTCGCCTCCGTCGCCCTGTTCGCCCCCGCCCTCGGCTACCTGCTGCACAAGGCCATGTTCAGGGGGCTCTCCCAGGCGGGCGAGACCGCGCAGATCGTGGCCACCATCGGGCTCACGATCGCGCTGCCCGCGCTCGGCCTGCTCGTCGTGGACGTGGCGGGGCTGCCGCCCGCGGACGCGACCGCGCTGCCGCGCGGCGTCGGCCCGCATCCGGCGCAGCCGTTCGACGTGCTCGGGGTGCGGCTGGACAGCGACCAGGTGATCACGTTCGCCGTCTCGGCGGTGGCGGCGGCCGGGTTGTGGGCGTTCATGCGGCACACGCCGTACGGGCTGCGCATGCGTGCCTCCGTCGACCGACGCCGGCTGGCCACGCTGCGCGGCATCGACGCCGACGCCACCTCCGCCCTGGCCTGGATGCTCGGCTCGGGCCTGGCCGGCCTTGCGGGGGTGCTGGCCGTGTCGGTGCTGGGGCTGGACGCGACCGCGTACACGGTGCTGCTGTTCGCCTCGGCCACGGCGGCGGTGTTCGGGCGGCTGCGCTCGATCCCCTGGACGTTCGCGGCCGGGCTGGCGCTCGGCGTCGTGCAGAACCTGGTCGCCGGATACACCGACTTCCTCGAAGAGGTGACCGGGCTGCGCACGGCCGTCCCGGTGATCCTGCTGTTCGCCGGGCTCGTGCTGCTGAACAGGTCGCGCGAGCGGGTCGCCGGCAGCGCGGCCGAGGACGCGCCGCCGCCCGACCACCTCGCGGGGCTGCCGCCGTGGCGCCGGCGGCTGCCGTGGGCCCTGGGCGTGGCCGCGCTGGTGGCCTTCGCCTTCGCCGGCTCCGACTACTACGTGGGCGTCGCGGCGCAGGGGCTCGTCCTGGCGTTGATCTTCTGCTCGTTCGTCGTCGTGACCGGCATCGGCGGCATGGTGAACCTGGCCCAGGCCGCCTTCGCCTCGATGGCCGCGCTGACCTGCGGGTGGGCGTTCGCGTCCGGGCTGCCGTTCGTGGTGGCGATCCTGCTCGGCGTGCTGGCCGCGGCGGCCGTGGGGATGCTGGTGGCGCTGCCCGCGCTGCGGCTGGGCGGGCGGGTGCTGACCCTGGCCACGCTGGCCATGGCGCTGCTGGCCGACCAGGTGCTGTTCCAGGTGGACGCGTTCAGCAACGGGACCATCGGCTGGCCGCTGCCCGCGCTCGGGTTCGGCTTCGCCGACACCTCCGACCCGCGGGTGCGGGTGATCGTGCTGCTCGCCCTGATCGGCCTGGTGGCGCTGCTGATCCGCAACCTGGAACGCTCTGCTTCGGGCCGGGCGATCCTGGCCGTGCGCTCCGCTCCGGCGGCGGCCACCACGTCCGGGCTGTCCGCGCCGCGGACCAAGATCGTGCTGTTCGCGCTGGCGTCGGCCATCGCCGGGCTGGGCGGGGTGCTGTTCGCCATCTCCAAGGGCTCGATCACCGCGACCGACCTGCCGGCCTTCGCCGGGTTCGTCTGGCTGGCCGTGGTGGTGCTGCAGGGGGTGCGGCGGGTCGGCGGGGCCGTGCTGGGCGGGCTCGTCGCGGTGGCCGTGCCCGAGCTGCTGGCCACGTGGGACGTGTCCGCGCACGTCGGGGCCATTCTGTTCGGGGCCGGGGGGATGATCCTGGCCAAGCATCCCGACGGGGTGCTCACCCAGCTCGCCGAACTACGCCACCGTCGCCGCCATCCGCCGGCCCCGCTTCCCCGCGTCCGGGAGGCGGTCGGCATCCGGGAGACAGGTGGCGTCCGGGAGGCCCCAGTCGTCCGGGAAGCCGCGGTCGTCCGGGAGACGGCCGCCGTTCAGGAGGCGCCCGCCTTTCGGGAGGAGCGGCCGGCACGGGCCGGAGACCTCTTCACCATGGAAGGAGTCGTCGCCGGATACGAGGACTGCACCGTTCTGCGCGGGGTGGACCTGACCGTCAACCCCGGCGAGGTCGTCGCCCTGCTCGGCGCGAACGGCGCCGGCAAGTCCACCGCCTGCGCCGTCGCCGCCGGAGACCTGCCGGTCGAGTCCGGCCGGATCCTGCTGGACGGCCAGGACGTCACCACCTGGCCCGCCCACCGCAGGGCCCGCGCCGGCATCCTGCTGGCCCCCGAGGGCAGGGGCGTCTTCCCCGGCCTCACCGTCGAGGAGAACCTGCGCACCTGGCTGCCCGACCCGGGGCCGGTCTACGAGCGCCTGCCCCAGCTCGCCGACCGCCGTACCATCCTGGCCGGCGCCCTGTCCGGCGGCGAGCAGCAACTGCTCACCCTCGCCCCCGCTCTCGTGCGCCCGCCCCGGGTGCTGATCGCCGACGAGCCGTCGCTCGGGCTCGCGCCGATGGTGGTGCGGCAGGTGTTCGACGTCTTCGCCGAACTGCGCGCCCGCGGCGTCGCGCTGCTGCTGGTCGAGGAGAAGGCCACGGAGGCGCTGGCCATCGCCGACCGGGTGGTGTTCATGCGGCTCGGCCGCGTCACCTGGACAGGGCCGCGCTCCGAGGTGGACAGCGAGCGGCTGACCGCCGCCTACCTGGGGGTGAGATGAACGTGCAGGGCGTGCCTGGCGGTGACGTGGTGCTCGACGTACGGGGCGTGTCGGTGGCCTTCGGCGGGATCAGAGCGCTGGACCAGGTCTCGTTCCAGGTCGGCGAGGGGCAGGTCTGCGGCGTGATCGGCCCGAACGGCGCCGGCAAGACCACGCTGTTCGACGTGGTGTCGGGCCTGCGCAGGCCGGGAGAGGGACGGGTGCTGCTCGACGGGCGCGACCTGACGGCGGTGTCGCCCGTCAGGCGGGCCAGGGCGGGGCTGCGCCGTACGTTTCAGCGCACCCAGGTCTTCGGCCGGCTCACCGTGGCCGGGAACGTGCTCGCGGCGCTCGACTGGCACGGCGGCGGTGGCGGGCTCGCCGCCGACCTGGTCGGCCTGCCCGCCAGGCGGCGGCTCGAACGCGAACGCCAGGAGCGGGTGGCCGAGGTGCTGGAGCTGTGCGGGCTCACCCCGCTGCGCGACGCGTACGCCGCCGCGCTCCCCGTCGGCCGGCGCCGCCTGGTCGAGCTGGCCAGGGCCCTGGCCGACCGGCCCCGGGTGCTGCTGCTCGACGAGCCCACCTCGGGGCTGGACGCCGGCCAGAGTGAGCGCCTGGCCGAGGTGGTCGCCGGCCTGGACACGACCGTGCTGCTGGTCGAGCACGACATGGGGTTCATCATGGGCACCTGCGACCGCATCGTGGTGCTGGACCTCGGCAAGGTCATCGCCACCGGCACCCCCGCCGAGATCCGGGCGGATCCGGTCGTCAGGGCCGCTTACCTGGGGTGAGGCGTACGTCGCGGGCCTACCATCGGGGGAGCAACCGCGTGGAAGGGAAACCGCATGGCATTCCACCCGAACCTCGATCCGGAGCTCCGTGCCGCGATCGAGCAGACGCCGCTGGTCTCGTTCGACTGGTCCACGATGTCGTACCAGGAGCTCGCCGACCAGCGAGCCCAGATCACCACGATGCTGGCCGCGGCGCCCCCGCCCGACACGCGCGTCACGATCGAGGACCGCACCGTCCCAGGGCCCGAAGGGCAGCCGGACGTACGGCTGCGGATCTACCAGCCGCCGGAGCCCGGGGAGGACAGACCGGCCCTCTACTGGATCCACGGCGGCGGCATGATCATCGGTGCGCCCGAGATGGACGACGCCCTGATGATCGGCTACGTCGAACGGCTCGGCGTCGTCGGCGTCTCCGTGGACTACCGCCTCGCCCCCGACCACCCGCACCCCGCCCCCGTCGAGGACTGCTACGCCGGCCTCGCCTGGACCGCCAAGAACGCGGCCGAACTCGGCATCGACCCCGCGCGGCTCGCGGTGGGCGGCGCCAGCGCGGGCGGCGGCCTCGCGGCCGCCACCGTCCTGCTGGCCAGGGACAGGGGCGGGCCCGAGATCGCGTTCCAGCTGCTCGTCTACCCCATGCTGGACGACCGCAACACCACGCCCTCCAGCCACGAGTTCACCGAGGCCGTGGTCTGGGACAGGGGGGCCAACCTCTTCGGCTGGACGGCGCTGCTCGGGGACCGCATGGGCACCGACGACGTCCCGCCGTACGCGGCCCCGGCCCGCGCCACCGACCTGTCCGGCCTCCCGCCGGCGTTCGTGGACGTGGGGGAGCTGGAGGTGTTCAGGGACGAGTGCCTCGGCTATGCGCAGCGTCTGGTGCAGGCGGGGGTCTCCACCGAGTTCCACCTCTACCCGGGAGCGTTCCACGGCTCGGAGATGATGGTGCCGGACGCCACGCTCAGCGTACGCACCCGCCGGACCCGCGAGGCGGCGCTCAAGCGGGCACTCGGCCTCTGATTTGGAGCCGGTGATGCCGGGTGGGTGACCACCCGGCGTCACCGGGTGTGGTTCCCTCTTGCAGGGCGTCGGCGACTCCTCATACTGAAGGCAGGGGCAGGGGAGCCTCGGCTGGAGGGGCGCATCTTGATCGTCGTGCATTCTGCCGACGGCAGTCGTAGGCTCGCGGTCGCGCAACGGGGTCTCATTCGGGGCGGCATCCCGGTCTTCTATCTTCACGGCACTCCGGGCAGCAGGGTAGGGCCACTGCCGAGAAACGGGCTGCTGTACCGCCTCGGCATTCGCCTCATCACCTACGACCGCCCGGGATATGGGGATTCCGACCGGCAGGTCGGGCGTCAGGTGGGCGACGTCGCGTCCGACGTGGCCACCATCGCCGACCGGCTCGGCCTCGACCGCTTCGCCGTCGTCGGCCGCTCGGGCGGCGGGCCGCACGCACTGGCCTGCGCGGCGCTGCTGGGCGACCGGGTGACCAGGGCGGCCGTGGTGGTGGGCCTGGCCCCGCACGGCGCCGAGGGGCTCGACTGGTTCGACGGCATGGCCAAGGGCAACATCGAGGAATACCTCACGGCGATGGAGGGCCTGGCGCAGCTGACGCCGCGGCTCGTCGTGGCCGCGGAGACGATCAGGAAAGACCCCGTGCAGCTGGTGAACGCCATCTACGACGACCTGACGGAGGCCGACAGGGAGGTGGTGGCCGACACGGCCATCCGGCTGATGCTGGTGCAGAACTACGCCGAGGCGCTGCGCAAGTCGCCGGACGGCTGGATCGACGACGCCATCGCGTTCTGCTCGCCCTGGGGCTTCGACCCGGCCGACATCACCGTGCCGACGCTGCTGTGGCACGGCGCCGAGGACGTGTTCTCGCCCGCCAGCCATTCACGCTGGCTGGCCGAGCGCATCCCGACCGCCAGTGTCGCCATTCAGCGCGGCGTCGCGCACTTCCACGCCTTGCAGGTGCTGCCCGACCTGCTTCCGTGGCTGGCGGGCCTGGCCCCCGCCGGCGGCTGAGCACGGGCGGCTCGGCACGGGCGGCTCGGCACGGGCGGTTCAGCGTGGGCAGGGGGCGTTCGTCACCACGGCAGCGGGTCCAGGTCGCGGCTCACCCGCCGCCAGTCGAGGACCGCGTTGATCAGCGGATGGGCCTCGCCGAGCACTCGGCGCAGGTGGACCAGCACCGCTTCGCGCAGCTCACGTGCCTCGTCGGCGCGGCGCAGGTCGCGCAGGGTGATCGCCAGGTTCGCCTCGCACGCGAGGGTGTCCGGATGGAGCAGGCCTCGTCCCGGGGCACCGCGCAGCGCCGCCAGAAACTCGCGTTCCATGGTCTCCGCCTGGTCGTACTTGCCGAGGTCGGCCAGGCAGTTCGCCACGTTGATGGCGCAGACGAGCCGGAAGGGGTGCTCCTTGCCCAGCGTCTCGGTGAACCGGTTCAGGGTCTGTGTCCCGAGTGAGTAGGCGCTCGCGACGTCGCCGATCTCGCGCTGGTAGATGACCAGGTTGTTGGCCGCGATGAGGGTGTAGGGCTTCGTCGGCCCGAGCGTGGTCTCGAAGGTGTCCAGGACCTCTTCTGCGAGCCGGCGCGCGCCCTCCCAGTCGCCGGCGTCGCCCAGGTCGCCCGCGAGGTTGAGCCGGCAGATCACCGTGTCGGGATAGTCCGTCCCGTAATGCTGGACGTACCGTTCGAGCGTCGCCTCGGTGAGCTGTCTGGCCTCCGTCAGAGCGCCCGCCTTACGCAGCGCGACCGCCAGGTTGCGTGCGGCGCGCAGGGTGTCGACGAAGTCGTTGCCGAGGACCCGCTGGTACCGGTTCAGGACGTCCCGCAAGAGCTCCGCCGCCTTCAGGTATTCGCCAGCCTCGCGGATGTCCAGGGCGAGGCTCAGCTGGGACGACAACGTGTACGGGTGATCGGGCCCGATGACGGCCCGCCGGCGGTCGAGCGTCTCCTGGTCGAGCCGCCTGGCCTCGTTGATCTGGCCCACGTGCCGCAACGCGACCGCGAGGTTGTTGGCCGCGGTCAGGGTCCGTGGATGGTCGTCCACGAAGAGTTCCCTGGTCTGGTCGTAGGACTCCTGCTCCATCTGCAGCGACTCCTGCAACTGCCCGAGCGCCCGCAGGTCCGCCGCCAGCCCCGCGGCCGTCATCAGCGTGTGCGGGTGCGGCTTCGGCAGCACGTCGAGCTGGTCCTGCATGATGGCCCGGTCGAGGTCGCAGGCCTCCTGGTAATTGCCCTGCTGACGCATGACGTTCGCCATCTGGAAGCGCAGGAACAGGGTCTGCCGGTCCACGTTGCCCAGTTTGTTGATCCACCGTTCCTCAAGACGCCGCCCCATGTCCAAGGCGCGGTCGAACTCGCCGCGCTTCCACCAGTAGCGAACCCGGTCGATGAGGAGCTGGCGCGTCTCCTCCTCGTCGCAGTCGTCCGCCTGGGACGGTGCGAGGTGCGGCCAGATCTCGTCGAACCTGCTCCAGTTCTCGGGGTCGTCGGTGTCACCCTCGCGCGGCCGGGCTCCGAGCAGGATCCGGTGCACGTCGTGCATGGTGTCCTCCTGCTCGTCTGCCGTCATGCGGTCACGGAGCACGGCCTGGACGAGCCGGTGCACCTGGACGGAGTTGTCGCGCTGGTCGACCTTGGCCAGGGCGAACCGGCTCAGCTCACGGACGAGCCGGCCGATCATGATCTTGTCGCGTAAGGTGTCGTCGTACTTGAGCAGGCACTTGACCGTCTCGTCGCCGTACAACATGGACAGGGACACCGGCTCCGGTGCGAAATAGGACAGCAGTTCGAGCAGGCGGACCGCGGCGGGGGAGCGCTCCCTGAGCCGGTCGAACGAGACGTTCCACGTCAAAACCACCGGTTTCGGGTAGTTCAGCGTCTCGCCGAGCGCCAGCGTCGCCGCGGGCTGGCGGTGCAGGGTCTCGACGTACTCGTCGACGTCCATCCCCGTCTCCTGCAACCACGCGCCGGCCTGCTCGATGGCCAGCGGCAGGTCTCCCAGAGCCTCGGCGACCCGGCCCGCCTCGTCGTCGGTCATGCTCGGGACCCGCCGCCGCAGGTGCTCCAGGCTCTCCTCGCGGGTGAAGACGTCGATCTGGAGCGGAAGCGCGGCCTGCTCCCATGCCTGGTGCCGGGACGTGATCAGCACATGGCCGGACGGCCCTCCCGGAAGGTAGTCCCGCAGCTCGACCGGGTTGTCGGCGTTGTCGAAGATCAGCAGCCAGCGCTTGTAGGGCTCGCCCCGGCGCAGTGCGTCGCGGGCGGCCTGGGCGGCCTCGGCCACGTTGTCACCGACGCGCAGGCCCAGTCTGACCGCCAGGTTCGCCATGGCGCCGTTCAGCAGCTCGGACTGCTCGGCGGAGATCCACCAGACGACGTCGTAGTCGGCCATGTAGCGGTGGGCGTACTCGATGGCGAGCTGTGTCTTCCCGACGCCGCCGAGGCCGTACAGGGCGGCCTGCGTCACGACCGTCTGGGAGCCGCCGCCTTCGCCGACGAGTTGCTCGCGCAGGCGTTGCAGCACCTCGCCGCGCCCGGTGAACGTCGCGTTCCTGGTCGGCAGGTCGAGCACCGTCGGCTGACGCCCGGGGTAGCGGGGGCTGCTCACGGTGCCGGTGGTCTCCGTCGGTTGCCCTGGCCGGTCGAGGGTGCGCAGGAGCGCGGTCATGGCCTGCTCCTCCTCCAGGCTGACCAGGTCCAGCGGCGTCGGGTCGGCGTACGGCATGGGCAGCCGGACGTCGGCGATGCGGACGGGGATGAGCTGCCCGCGCGACTCCGTGAGCTGGATGCCCGACATGGACTGCCAGATCTCACGGGCCTGCGCCGAACGGAGGTAGGCGGGCGACAGGAGCGCCAGGATGCGGGCGGAGTCGTCGATCGGGCTCTGGGCGCCCTCCTCGTCCTGGCTGGTCAGGGGGTGCGGATGGACCCGCAGGCCGACGCCGACGAGGATCGCCTTGATCCAGTCGTACCAGAGCCGGTCCTCCGGCACGTAACTGATGTAGACGTCCATGAAGGTCGCCGGGCGCCGGCGCCGGAACAGGTCGCGGTAGTGCTTCCTGGTCTCTTCCTTCATGGCGGGCAGGCCGCGCACCTCACCGTTGGTGATCACGTCCGCGAGCCGCTCGTAGGCGGCCAGCAGTGAGGCGGGCGAACCGGGCGCGTCGCCGAAGGTCGCCAGCGTCTCCTCGTACGCGTAGAACGGCTTGTACGGGATCTCCACCGCGCCCCAGTACGTGATCGCCTCGTCGCGGCTCATGCCCGTCGGGAAACGCGCGAACTTGCTCCTGGCGAACGCGCGCCCGGCGTCCAGCTTCTCCTTCTCCGCGTCGTCCACCCGCATCGGCACCGGCAGGATGCGGATCCCCCTGGCCGGGAACCGGTCGGCGACCTGCGTAGCCACGTCGGACGCGCCCTCGATGCTCTGGTCGGACAGGGTGAAGCAGGTGACGAGGACGTGGGGGAAATGCTCCGTGGTGATGTCGGAGATGTCGCTCACGCCGGTCCTGCTGTCGATGAGCACGTAGTCGTACTCGGCGCTCATGTCGTCGCGCATGGCGTCGAGGAACTGCCCGCCACCGTAGCTGTCGTAGAAGGTGTCCCAGTCGAACCGGGCCACCAGGGACGAGTAGTCGCGATTCTGCCGCCCGGCCGACAGGAAGTCGATGGAGCCGTCGCCGGGGAAGTCGTCCCAGTCGATCGACACCACGTGCTGCCGGACCCGCGCGTAGTCGCGGTGCCAGTCGTCCGGGCGCGACTCGTTCCTGCGGGCGGCCCAGGCGTACTCGGTGATCAGCTCGATGACACCGGGCGTGCTGACGATCTTGTCGCTGTCGAGGAACGGGCGGAAGAACTTGTGCAGCCCCGGCGACTCCAGGTCCCAGTCCACGGTCAGCACCCGGTGCCCGTTCGCGGCGAGGATCCAGGCCACGTTCGACAGGGCCATCGTGCGTCCCGTGCCGCCCTTGTAGGAGTAGAAGGTGATGATCCGCCCGTTACGCGCTTCCGTCATCACGTTCCCCCGGATTCTCTGGTGGCTGCCATGTGATTCGGTCCCTGCGTCTGGGTGGCGGGTCTCCCGGCTCCGGTCGCGGCGGAAAGGCCGGGGTGTCACGCAGGTAGGGCTTGGAGACCGTGAAGACCACCTGCCGCAGGGCAGCCGCGAACTGACCGAACGCCAGCGTCCCCTTGGCCGCCTCTCTGGCCAGCAGCCGCCCCCGCTCGATCCGCGTGGGGGCCAGGGCGCGCAGGCCGGCTCTGATCTGGTCCGTGGCCGCGGCGAGCTGCTCGTCGTCCTCGTGCCACGGGATCACCAGCCCCACCCAGGGATGGCTACTGCGGCGCAGGTACGACAGAGCCGCCTGGTACCCGGGCATGAGAACGACCCAGGGATCGAGAAGAACGACGCCCGGTGACGCGGGCCCGTCTTGCCTCAGCAGGTCCTCGCCCTGCTCGGCGTACGACCACAGCTCCGGCTCGAAGCCGAGATCGCGGACGATGTCCGCCGCCAGGGAGGCGATCGGCTGGTCGCACTGCGGATAGTACGGATTCCAGTCGGTCGCGGCGGCGCCGTACTGCCGCTGACTGCGGTGCGGCGGAAGCGCGTCGCGGGTCGGCGCCAGCACCACGATCTGGAATCTGCGGCCCCGGTCGGGCACGAAAGCACTTTTCAGCGAGGCGAAATCACACGGTTTCCCCGGTGGCAACGGCGTCTTCTTCGCCAGATTGACGATACGGTGGGCCAGGGTGTCGACGACGGATTTATAATGATCGCGATATCTGTTCAACTTGATCAGGCCGTAGATGCCGCGTTCCTCGTAATGCGTCCCCAGGGCGGAGTCGTGAAACTGTATCGGATGAGCCATCCTGGGTAACTCGTCCTGCCTGACGGGAATCCAGAAGGCGGGTACCACGACCTCAGGCAGATCCGGTCCCTGACCCATATGGCGCTTGCGGCGCAGGTCGAATGCAGCCCATTCCTTGCCGCACGGTTCGCTGTCGAAATAGCGCGGCGAGTAAAGCGGGACGAAAACGCGGCAGATGGCCAGCTCCTTGGCCAGCCGCTCGTTCCAGGCCGCCCCGACGTGCAGCTCCTGGTCCATGAATCCAGGCGAGGCCCCGGCCGGCAGGCGGCTGATCTGCATGATCTCCTGGCACAGAGCCCGGTAGAACTTGGTGACCCACAAGTTGGGGTCGGGGTCGTTCGCGGAGATCCGCGGAGTGCGCGCGTAGCTGAGGAAGAAGTATGGCTGATGGTGCTCGTCCGAGCTGGAGATACTGGCCACCCGCGCCTCCACACGCACATTGCGCCGGCACGCCGGGCCGTACGAATCGAGTTGCTCCCTAGGCGGTTGAGTCTAACCCTTCTCTATCCGGGGGCGCTTCTCGCGAAACCATTGCTCCGCGAATTGGACTGCATCGGCCATGGGGAAGATCCGGCTGTCCGCGTCACCCACCATGCCCGAAACCACCTTTACGTAGCGCTCCATATCGGTGCCGCACAGGGCGAAGTCCGAATCGTCAAGAAGCACGTCGCTGTACTGAAACCACGACGCTTTTCCGGCGTCAGTCACCTTGCATCGGTAGAGCATTGTCAGCGGCTGCTCCGTGTAGGTGTACTCGGCCAGGTGGAAGGCGGAGCACCGGTCGTAGCCGACGCCGAGGAGCAGGACCATGGCCTTGCTCTCGACCATCTTCCCGAGGGGAGAGAGCATGCCCAGATGATGATCCCGGGGATGATCCGCCATCAGTCGGCGGGCATGGGAGCCCACCGCGGCGAACGACGTCTGCGGATGGTCGCTGCGCACCGAACCGCGGTGGGTCCGCACCTCTTCGGAGAACCGACCGCATTCGACGGACGGGGTGGTGCGAGCGTCGAACGCGGGCATGTTGTCGTGGTGACGATCGACGTCCTCGCCCGACAGGTCGCGGATCGCCTCCCGGTAGGCGTGGGAGGTGGTCGAGTTGCTGGACGTGAACGTGGGCACCACCACCGTGCCCTTGCGCGGCTTGAGAACGGTGAGGAGCGCGTCCATCAGCGTGGGCGGCCCCGCCTTCATCCGGCCGATCGCCTTGAGCGAGGTGTGGACCAGGATCGTCTGCCCCTCCTCCAGCCCCAGTTCGCGAAGCTGGGCGGCCAGAGAGGCGGCGGTGTGGGAGGGCGCGCGGCGGTTCGTGCCGACGAGGAACGGCCGAAAAACCGTTCGGGCCGCCGTGGGAAAGACGAGCCCGAACCGGCGGCCTTCAGTTCGCGGTGTGCGCTCGCGTGGCAGCGATCGGGTGGTCATGGCCGGCCCCCGTCACCGCGCGGCCAGGCTGTCTCGCGCCGTCTCGACCAGCAGCTTCGCCAGCTCCGGTAGGTCGCGGGCGCTCAAGGCGTCGAATGCGGTGATCAGCTCGCCCGGGCCGGAGGATGGGCCCTGCCAGCCGAGTGTCGCCAGCTCACCGTAGACCTCGTACAGGCGGCTCTCCACGCCCGGGTCGTCGATGGTGACGCCGAACATGTCGAAGAGGGCGCCGAGCAGGGCGCCGTAGAAGCTTCGGGTCACCGTCGCGGCGAGCGTGGCAGGGTCGGCGGGGTCGGAGACTCCCACCGCGCCGAAGGCCTGACGGCTGAAGTGCGACGCGTCCCGCGCGCCCGACAACGGCGTGATGACCTGCACTCCCGCCGTGAGCATGGCGGACTGCCGCGGGTGCGCCCGCAGCAGCTCGTCCGTCAGCTCGTCCGTCAGCTCGAACGTCCACCGCCAGGAGAGGAACTCCTCCTGCCGCAACCGCTGCCGGGGCGGCACGCCGAAGCAGTCACGGTAGGGGTCCACGTCGTCGAACACGAGCTCGGTGTCCGGCATCGCGATCGAGCGCACCGGCTCCCATTCGGGCGCCTCGGTGTCGAGCCAGCGGCCGTCTACCCCGCGCATCGCCAGTGACTTCTCGCCCGCGGTGACGACCGTGATCGGGCCGTCGGCGGCCACTCTCATCCTGCCCACGCCGGGCAGCTGCACGAAACCGTCACGGGCCGGAACGGCCACTTCGGCCGCGACACCGGCGAACAGGGCCGCCGCCATCGCGACCGAGGCGAGGAAGGGCCGGTGCTGGTCGTCGCCGACGGCCTGGCGCGCCCAGGAGCGTACGTAGGGGTAGTCGAAGACCCGGTCGACGGCGGCGCGGTGCTCCTGGTCCAGCCGGCTCAGCAGTTTCCATTCGGCGCTGCCCGCGCGGCCGGCGCCGATCTTGGACACCCGCATCCGGGTCAGACTCCGCTGGGCGGCGGACAACTGGGACAGGTCGGCCGGGCCGGCGGTCGCGGCGGCGAAGCGTTCGAAGGTCGCCCGCGTCAGCTCGTGGGTCGGCCGGGCCGAGTTCTGAATGTGGGGGATGAGGACGCGCAGGTCGGAGCAGAAGACCGAGGGATTGTCGAATCCGTTGCCGGCGCGGTAGCGGTGGGCGAAGAGGCCACCGCCGCAACTTTCGACGATCGAGCAGCTCCGGCACGTGGCGCTCAGCGAGTGCAGTCCCTGCTGCCTGGCCTGCACCCCTTGATGCTCGGCCACGTCGTCGAGGGAGTGCCCGGCGGCGTCGAGGCCGGTCGCCGGAGCGCCGTCGAAGGCGATCTTGAGCGAGTCGGCCTGCTCGTAGGAGCCGTCGGTCTCGATGGTGACGAGGTCGCTCGGTGTCAGCCCCAGGGACTCGGTCCCGCTCGATCCACCGGCGGCCATGAGCGCGATGGAGTCGAACATCCTGATCGAGAACGGCCGGTCGTCCGCCCGCCAAATATCATGGACGACGCGCAGCCAATCGGCATATTCGGTTTCCTGCCTTGGGGTCCGCAAAGGGGGATCGTCCCAGGTCGCATGTGGTAGGAGAAAGTCTATGCGGGGCGGATCGAGCTCTTTCAGAGCGCGATACACCGCCTGCGGATCATTGCGAACGTCGATCGTGCAGAGGATTCCCGCATAGATTTCCGGATATGAGCGCCGCAGCAGGTTGATCGCTTTGACCACCTTGTCGTGGCTGCTGCGCCCATTCAGATATTTCCGATGCCGGTCGTTCGCTGCTTTGTCACCATCGAGCGAGACGCCGACTTTGATGCCATAACGCCGAAAAAGACGACAGAATGTATCGGTGAGGAGAACGCCGTTGGTGTGGATCCGCAGATCGAGATCGGTCACCTCGTCGAGTTGCCGACGCAACTCCGCGGCGATCCGCTCTATTCTGGGCACACCGGCGAGCAAAGGCTCGCCGCCGTGCAGAATCACGTGCAGACGTTCTATAGCATGCGTGCGCGCGTGCTCGGCGATGCGCCGCGCGACCTGGCCGATCGTCTCGTCCGACATCACCACCGGCTTTGATCGCCACGATTGGTCCGCGGCTTCAAAGACATAGCAATGGTCGCACGCCAGATCGCATCTGCTCGCGATCTTCAGCACGAATTGTCGGAACGGAACAATGGAGGCACTCATGCTGGAATTGGTTCAACTCATATGGAAGAGTTGAATGAGACCTCGAAGCGCTCTGCCTCCTCGGTGGGCTCAGCAAGATGGGCTAGCGTCATGGTGGTGCAGTCGATGACGTTCGACCGAAAGACAGAGTTGTCCATGGCTTGACCTATTCGCGGAGATGTGGATGTATCAGTCTGGATGAAGAGGCTGACGCACGGAGTAACACCCTCTGATGATCAGGTGGGTTGGTGGCTCTGTGCGCAGCGACACCTGCGCACAGCATAGTCCCCTACCCAGGGCGCCTTGCCACCGCATTCGGATAGAAACACGGTTGTGTCGAACCCTTGCCCAGGGCTCCATGGTTACAAGCTGGCTCTTTGTTCCACAATGGGCATGAGTGTGCCTTTTTACGGCAAGCTAAGTGGCCTGGCCAGCGTACCAAGCGTGCGCTAGGTTGGGTGGTGTGGATCTCGACTTCTCCCCGGCTGAACAGGGCTTTCGTGATGAGGTTCGCGGATGGCTCCGGGAGCACGTGCCTGAGGCGCTGCCGTCCATGGACACCCCAGAAGGCTTCGCGGCGCATCGGGACTGGGAGGCGCGGCTGGCTGAGGCGCGGTTGTCCGTTGTTTCCTGGCCCGAGGAGTACGGCGGGCGCGGTGCCTCGCTCGTCGAGTGGCTGATCTTTGAGGAGGAGTACTGGGCCGCCGGTGCGCCCGCGCGTGTTACCCAGAACGGGATCTTTCTGCTGGCACCCTCCCTGATGAGGTTCGGGACGCCCGAGCAGCGGGCGCGCTGGTTGCCCAGGATGGCCCGGGGGGACGATGTGTGGGCGCAGGCGTGGTCGGAGCCGGAGGCCGGGAGTGATCTGGCCGCGCTGACCTCGCGGGCCGAGCCGGTGCCGGGCGGTGGCTGGCGGTTGTACGGGTACAAGACGTGGAGCTCGCGCGCCGCCTACGCCGGCCACGGGTTCGGGCTCTTTCGCACCTCCGGGACGCGGCACCGCGGGCTGACGTACTTCCTGTTTCCCATGGACGAGGTGGAGGTGCGGCCGATCGCGCAGCTCGACGGTTTGCCGGGTTTCGCCGAGCTGCGGTTCGACGGCGTGTACGTCCCTGACTCGATGGTGCTGGGGGAGGTGGGCGAGGGGTGGCGGATCGCGATGGCGACCACCTCGTCGGAGCGCGGCCTGACCCTGCGCAGCCCCGGCCGGTTCCTGGCCACCGCCGATCGGCTCGTCGCGCTGGCGCGTGACGCCGATCCCGTGCTGGCAGACCGGGCCGCCAGGTGCTGGGTGGAGGCGGAGGCGTACCGGCTGCACACGTTCGGGACGGCGCGGCGGATCATGGCGGGACAGGAGCTCGGGCCCGCGGCCAGCATGGGCAAGATCTTCTGGTCCGAGCTGGACCTGCGCATGCACGCCCTGGCCCTCGACCTGCTGGGGGACCGGGCCGAGGGGTGGCTGGACGGGTTCCTGTTCTCGCTGGCCGGGCCCATCTACGCGGGCACGAACGAGATCCAGCGCAACATCGTCGCCGAGCGGGTCCTGGGGCTGCCACGATGAACTTCGGATTCACCGGCGAACAGCTCGCCCTGGGCGCGACCGTACGCGACGTGCTGCGCGCCCACTGCCCGCCCGCCGCGCTGCGCTCCGAGCGGCGGCCCGCCTGGGAGCAGCTCGCCGAGCTGGGGTTCTTCGGGTTGATGCTGCCGTCCGAGGCCGACGGGCTGGGCCTCGGGCTGGCCGACGTGCTGCCCGCGCTGGAGGAGACCGGGCGCGCCTGCCTGCCGGGCCCGTTCGCCGACACGGCGGTGGTGGCCGGGCCGCTGCTGGCTGGCCTTCCCGGGCTGGCCTCGGGGGAGGTTCGGGTGGCGGTGCTGCCTCCGGGGCAGGCTTACGTCGCCGATGCCGACCTGGCCGATCTGCTGGTGCTGGCCGGTCCCGAGGGGTTGCGGCTGGTGCGGGGGAAGTCGGCCCGCCTGGTACGCAGGGACGGCGTGGATCCGGCCCGGCCGTTGTTCGAGGTGGACGTGGAGGAGTCCGAGGAGGAGTCCGAGGAGGAGTCCGAGACACTGGACGGTTCCGCCGAGCACCTGCTGGCCAGGGGTGCGGTGGCGACCGCGGCGCAGCTTGTCGGGGTGGCTCGGCAGCTGCTCGACGAGAGTGTCCGGTATGCGCGGGTGCGGGCCCAGTTCGGGGCGGCGATCGGGTCGTTTCAGGCGGTCAAGCATCAGCTCGCCGATGTGGCCGTGGCGGTGGAGTTCGCGGCGCCGCTGGTGTGGCGGGCGGCGCTGTCCGTGGACAGCGGCACCGGCAGCGGCACCGGCAGCGGCACCGGCAGCGGCACCGGCAGCGGCAGCGGCGAGGACGGGGGCAGTGGCGGGGGCAGCGGTGGAGGCGGGGACGGCGGTAGTGGCAGGGGCGGGTTGGCCTGGGGACGGGACGCCAGTGCGGCCAAGGCTGCTGCTGGAGAGGCCGCGACGTTGGCGGCGCGGGTGGCGTTGCAGGTGCACGGGGCGATCGGGTACACGGAGGAGCTGGATCTGCGCTTCTGGCTCGCCCGTGCCTGGTCCCTGTCGGCCGCGTACGGCACCACCGCCGTCCATCGCGAACGCCTGCGTACCGCGATCATCGGCGGCGACCCCTGGAGGTACCCGTGAAGTTCGGCGTCCCCCTCGGCCTGCTGCATCCCGCCGCCTGGAAGGACGTGGCGGTGGCGGCCGACGAGCTGGGGTTCGAGTCGGTGTGGCTGCCCGAGCACCTCGTCTTCGCCACCGACCTGTCCCTCGCCGTCTACCCGGGCACGTCCGACCCGGGGATCAAACCACAGACGCCGCTGTTCGACGCGCCCGCGTACCTGTGCTGGCTGGCCGCCCACACCTCCCGCGTCCGGCTCGGCACGGCCGTGCAGCTCCTCGCGCTGCGGCATCCGTTCGTGTCGGCCCGCGCGTTCGCCACCCTGGACGTGCTCTCCTCGGGACGGGCCATCTGCGGGGTCGGGGCCGGTTGGTACCGGGGGGAGTGGGACGCGGCCGGAGTGCCGTTCACTACCAGAGGAGCGCGACTGGACGAGGCGATCGAGGTGGTCAGGCGGCTCTGGAGCGAGCCCGTCGTCGCCCACAGCGGGCGGTTCTACTCCTTCGCCGAGGTCGCCTTCGAGCCCAAGCCGGTGCAGGCGCGGCTGCCCGTGCTGGCGGGCGGCGAATCACCCGCCGCGCTGCGCAGGGCGGCGCGGCTGTGCGACGGGTGGATCAGCATGCCGCACACGCTGGAGTCGATCACACCGCAGATCGAACGGCTGGGGGCCGGGGTGCCGGTGACGGCGCACGCGTACGAGCTGGCCGGGCCGGACGAGGTGGCCGGCTGGGCGGCGCTCGGGGTGGAACGGCTGATCGTACGGCCGTGGACGCGCAGCAGGGACGCGGTGTCCCGGTTGTCCGCCTTCGCCGAGGAGTACGGGGTTGGGGGAGACGGCCTCGCCTGATCGGGCCGGGCAGGTCTGCTGACTCGCCTCGCAGGCCGCGGTCCGGTCTCGCAGGTCTCCGCCCGGCCTTGCAGGTCTCCGCTCGCCTCTGGGCATGGGTGATGGATGTGGGCGTTGAGGCTGCTCGCAGGGTGGGCGAGCCTGCTCGGGCTGCTCAGGCGCGGTGGCGGCCTCCGCCGGTCAGTTGGCGGTCGTCGTCGAGGGGGCGGCGGCGGCTTCTCGGCGGTGCGTCGGCGGGCCGGTGGTGGTCCGGTGAGCGGCGGTGGCGGCGGCCTCTGGGCGGGAGGTCGGGGGAGAAGGTGAGCGGCTCGTCGGCGGCGTGGCGTCGCCGCCGGCCCCGGTACGTCGCGCCGGGCACGTCGGGGGAGTCACTGCCGCGCCTGCCCAGGGCCGGAGCGACGGCGTCTCCGCGCCTGCCCGTCGGCGGCGCGAAGGCGTCGAACGTGCTGGTCGCGCCGGGGATGACGATGCGGTCGAACGAGCCGGTGTCGACCACGCGCTGCAGCGGGCCCGTGTCGAGGACGACCTCCATCGGGCCGGTGTCGTCGGTGAAGGTGAAGCGGTCGCGATCGAAGTCCGGCTCGTACGGGTCGGCGTCGAAGGCCGGCGTGTACGGGGACGGGCCGGTGCCGTGGTGCTGGGAGCCGTGGCGGTGCGAGCCCGGACCGGAGCCGTGGCGGTGGGCGGCGTGGCGCTGGGAGCCGGAGGCGTGGTGGGACCCGGGGGAGTGATGGGAGGCGGACGGCTGGCGGGAGGCCGCGTCCGTGGACAGGTCGAACGGCCTGGTCTCCAGGGGCAGCTTCCGGTGCCTGGCGCCCCGGCCGGTGGCTCGGATGACGGCACTGGAGTCGGCCATGCCGGACTCGACGGTGTGGGGGTGGAAGGCGTCGTTCCGGGAGCCGGCCCGGTGGGAGGCGGCGGTGGTGGGCCGGCCGGTGCCGTCCTGGAAGGCGGAGCCGGAGTCCAAGGCGCCGTCGTGGGCGGCGAAGATGTCGGCGGCGGTGGGTCGGCGGGTGTCGTCCTGGTAGGCGGCGAAGACGTCCGAGGCCGTGGGCTGGAGGGTGTCGTCTTGGAACGCGGCGAACAGGTCGGAGGCGGCGGGCTGGAAGGTGGCGCCCCGGTAAGCGGCGAAGACGTCCGATGCGGTGGGTTGAAGGGTTTCGTCCTGGAACGCGGCGAAGACGTCCGATGCGGTGGGCTGGAGGGTTTCGTCCTGGAACGCGGCGAAGACGTCCGATGCGGTCGGCTGCAGGGCGTCCGACGCCTTCAGCGAGGCGAGGGCGGCCGACGTGGCGAGGCGGTCGGCGTTCTCCTTGAGCTCTGCCGCGAGCAGGCTGTCCGCCGTCTCCACGCGTCGCGTCGCGGTCACCGGCAGCAGGGTCGTGCGGCGACGGCGGCGCCGGCCCTTCACGCGGGACGGGCGCGCCGGCTTGTCGGCACCGGCAGCGGTGGAAGCAGCGGCGGCACCGGCCTTGGCGGTGACCGGAGCGGTCCCGGAGGCGGCAGCGGCAGCGGTCGCAGAGGCGGTCCTGGAGGCGGCAGCGGCAGCGGTCGCAGAGGCGGTCCTGGAGGCGGCAGCGGCCCCGAGGCGCAGGCGGCGGGTCTTGGCCACGGCCAGCAGGGCCAGCGCGGCCACCAGTGCCGAGCCGATCAGCGTCGGGGAGTCGATGGCGGGCAGCGGCCCGGTGGCGGAGGCGTCCGTGTGGGAGGGGAGCGGGTCCGAGGTGGCCGCCTCCGTGTCCGCCGTGGTGGGTTTGGCGTGCTTGCCCTTCTTGACCGTCGTGGGGGACGGAGCCGCACCGCTCTGCGGGCTCGTCTTCGCAGTGGCGGAGTCGGAGACGGTGCCGGTGCCGGACGTGGCATCGGTGCCGGAAGAGGCGTCAGAGGGGCCGGGAGAGGCGTCGGCGGAGGGCGAGTCGGGCGTCTTGCGCGAGGTCGAGGGCGAGGCCGCGTCGGAGTTAGGCGTGGCGGGCTGGACGCGGCCCTGCGCCTCCTCCGGCGTCTGGCCCTCGGTCTGGCCCTCCGTCTGACCCTTGGCCTGCGCCTCGTCGCCCGTGGGCGTCTGGGACCGGAGCCGGTCCAGCGGAGTCTGTCCGGCGTGGGCCGCGTCGGAGCGAGGGATCATGGCGGTCAGCTCGTCCGGGGCCAGCGTGCCGGTCTTCTCACCCGGTTCGGACGCCTGCTGCTCGGCCTTCTTCCTCCTGGCCTCGGCCCGGTCGAGGCGGGCCTTGACGCGCTGGGGGTAGCCGTACCCGACCACCTTGCTCGTGTCACGTTCCTTGCGCTTGGCGACGCCCCCGTCGATGTTGCCCTCGATGGTGGAGATGCGATCGCCTCTGACCTTCGTCACGACGCCGACGTGGTCGATGTGGTCGATGCTGTTACTGCCGCTCCAGTCGTAGAAGACGAACGCGCCGACCTGGGGTTTCTTGCCCCACGCCCCTTGCTCCTTGAACCACTCCGCGTGCGCGACCGTCCACGCGAACTGCCCCATCCAGTCCTCGTAGCCGAGCTTGTGCGCGGCCCAGGAGAGGTACATGTCGCACCACGGCGCTGAGGTGTAGTCGGCGTCGAACTCGACGTTCTTGCCGTACCAATGGCCGAACTTGGTGTAAGAGCCCGACTTCTCGGAGTATCCGAGCTGGCTTTCGAGCAGTTCGATGTACTTCTGGATCTCTGGCGTCATGGAAGTGTGGGGAAACCTTCCGGGCAAGTCCGGATTCGGCCACGCAGCACTGGGTAGGGGGAGGGCCCAGTGACTGGTGTGACGAAACCGGAGACCTGTCGTCTTCCGTGCTGTGTGAGGTTATCGTGTTGTAACCCCAGGTCAAGCACGTTCCAAGAGAGACCCATGTCTCTCCCAAGGTGGAACCGCAGGTCAGCGATGCTGCCAGAATTGTCCTTGCCTAGGTGGTTTAACGGTAAAAGATCTACCTTGGGGTGAGATCTTAGTATCCTGCGCCCGTCAGCAGCCCGCCGTCCACCGTGACCTCGGTGCCTGTGCAGTAGCTGGCCTTGTCGGAGGCCAGGAACGCCACCACGTGCGACACCTCGACGGGCTTGGCGAAGCGTTTCATCACCATCGACTTGAGGAACGCCTCGCCGTCCACCTCGGCCATGATCTCCGGGTCCAGGGCCATCGGGGTGTTGATCGCGCCGGGGTGCACCGAGTTCACCCGGATCTTGAACCTGGCCAGCTCCCGCGCCGCCGACTTGGTGACGCCCCTGATGCCGAACTTCGACGCCGAGTACGCCGACAGCCCCTCGGCCCCGACGTAGCCCTCGATCGAGGAGACGTTCACGATGGAGCCGCGTCCGGCCGCCTTCATGGGCTCGATGACGGACTTGACGCCCAGCCAGGTGCCCTTGAGGTTGACGCCGATCACCCGGTCGAAGTCCTCGGGCGACATATCGGCGATACGCCGAAATTTCAGGATCCCGGCGTTGTTGACCAGCACGTCGAGGCGCCCGTACACCTCCACCGCCGTCCCCACCGCCCGCTCCCACTCCGCAGCGCTCGTCACGTCATGACGCACGTACGTGGCCCCCGTCTCCTCCGCCAGGGCCTTGCCCTCCTCCTCCAGCACGTCCCCGAACACCACCCGCGCGCCCTCCTCCAGGAACAGCCGCACGTGCGCCGCCCCCATGCCGCGCGCCCCGCCGGTGATCAGCGCCACCTTGCCGTCAAGCAACCCCATGACATCCTCCTGCCGCGACGGCCACGGCGGCCGCCTCCATGGTGCGGTAGACGGGGATCCCCGCCGCCGCCGCGATCCGCCCGACCTCGTCCTCGACGCCCGGAGGCGCGCAGTCGCCGTTCCTGGTGACCAGGCTGATCCTGGTGCCGGGCCGGTCGGCCTGCGCCGCGGCCAGGGCCCGCGTGTAGGCGTACAGGGGCTCGCCCGGGTCTCCGTGCGCGCTCGCGTACGTGAAGAAGGCCTGGACGTTCACGTGCGCCACCACGTCCGCGTACGGGACCCCGAGCGCGTCGATCACCTCGGCCACCAGCCCGGCCCGGCCCATCGGGCCCACGGGGACCTCCAGCGGGTTGCCGGTCGCCACCACGCCGAGCCCGCGCAGCGCGTCGAGGCGGTCGCCGGGCAGCGGGGCGAGCCGCACTCCGGCCCGGTCGAACGCGTCCGCCGCCAGCACGCTCGCGCCGCCGCTCGGCCCCACCACCAGGACCTCGTCCCCGTGCACCGTGCGCGTCCCGTGGGCCTGGAAGTAGGCGAGCACGCCGATCAGGTCGTCCTGGCTCGTCACCAGCGCCACCCCCGACTGCTCGGCCACCGCCTCCCAGATCCGCAGGTCGCTCACCAGCCCGCCCGTGTGGGAGGCCGCCGCCCGCCGTCCCTGCCCGCTGCGCCCGCCGACCAGCAGCACCACGGGCACGGGCGCGTCACGCAGGGCCGCGTACAGCTCGCTTCCGTTCCTCGGGTCCTCCAGGTACAGGCCGACGGCGCGTGTCTCGGGGTCGCGCGCCAGCCAGCGCAGCAGCTCGGCGGGGGTGACGTCGGCCGCGTTCCCGACGGTGGCGACCCGGCTGAACGCCAGCCCGCGCCGCTCGCCGACCTTGATCACCTCGCCGGCCAGCCCGCCGCTCTGCGAGATCAGCGCGACCGTTCCCGCCGGTCCCAGGCCGCCGCCGACGAACGTCTGCCGGCCGCGCGGGCAGTAGACGCCCATGCAGTTCGGCCCGAGCAGGCGTGTGCCCGCCTCCCGCGCCGCCGCGACCAGCTCCGACTCCAGATCCGGCCGCCCGGCCTCGCCGAAGCCGCCGCTCATCACCTGCACGAACGGCACTCCGCCCGCCTGCCGCACCACCTCGGCACAACGGTCTGCGGGTACGGCCACCAGCGCGTAGTCCACCTCGGCCGCGGCCAGCGAGGGCACGGCCGGCACCCCGCTCACCTCGGCGGCCGTGGGATGCACGGCCACCAGCGGCACACCGGCGGCCCGGTAGAAGCCGAGGAACATGTTCCCGAAGTTCGGCCGCGACATGGACGCGCCGACCACGCCCACCGCGCCGGGCTCGAACAGGGGCAGGAAGTCCGTGACCGGCACGTCCGCCGGGCTCCTGGTCGCGGGGCCGGGGAAGTCCGGCGGGTTTCCGGGCGTCGTGCCGGATGCGTTCAGCATGGCGTCGCGTGCGGGGCTTTCGGGGGCTGTGCCGGGTGTGTTCGGCATGGCGTCGCCTGCGAGGCTTTGCGCGGGCGTGGCCGGCACGTACCTGGCGTCGACCGCGATCACACCCGACGGGCCGGCGATGACCGGGTTCAGCTCGAACTCGCCCAGCTCCAGCCGTTCCCACAGCCCGCCGGGCCCGCCGACCGTCATGAGCAGCTTGACCACCGCGTCCACGTCCACGGGCGGGCCGCCGCGCCAGCCGCGCAGCAGTTCGGCCCCGCGCAGTGAGGCCAGCATGCGCCGCGCGTCCTGCTCCGTGATCGGGCACAGCCGTAGCGCCGTGTCGCGAAGCGCCTCCGTCCACACCCCGCCCAGGCCGACCAGCAGCACCGGGCCGAAGGCGGGATCCCGTACCAGACCGACGATCAGCTCAACCCCCGGCTCGGCCTGCTCCTCCACGAGAAAGCCGGCCGGTCGCAGCCGGGCCGCCATCTCCGCCGCCGCCGGCCCCAGCCCGTCGAAGCGCAGGTCCAGCCGGACCGCGCCGGCCTCCGACTTGTGCAGCAGCCCAGGCCCGAACGCCTTCAGCACCAGCGGCTCGGCCAGCCCGGCCGCCGCCGCGAAGCCGCCATCGGAGCCCGTGTCGGAGCCGGACGTGACGGCGGGGCTGAGGGGAACCACGACGCCGCGCGGCACCGGCACCCCCGCCTCGCCGATCAGCGCCTTGACCTCGTGCTCGTACGCGCTCACCCGAGCAGCTCGCGGATCTTCCTGCGCACCAGCTTGCCCGGCCCGCCCGAGGCGTCCTGGGAGTGCGGCAGCTCGTCGGCGACCACGATGTGATCGGGCCGCTGGTGCGCGGGCAGCGTGTCGGCCAGGGCCAGCGCCAGCTTGGACGGGTCGAGGGTGTGCCCGGCGCGCGGTACGACGGCCAGCAGCACCTGCTGCTCCTGCGCCCCCTCCGGCACCCCGACCGCCCCGGCCTCGGCCACCCCGTCCAGCGCCGAGGCGGCCTCCTCGATCGCGGCCGGCTGGGTCCAGACGCCGCCCTTGATGATGGCGTCCTCCTTGCGCCCGAGCACGCGCAGGACGCCGTCGGCGGAGACGGAGCCGAGGTCGCCGCCCACGTACCACTCGCCGCGCAGCACCTCCGCCGTCCTGTCGGGCAGGCCGTCGTAGCCGGCCATCCGGTGCGGCCCGGCCAGGTTGATCTCGCCGACCTCGTCGATCACCCGGTTCCCCCGGTGGTCGGTGACGCGCACCGCGTTGCCCGTACGGGCCCGCCCCGAGGAGCCCAGCGGCGTGGAGCCGTCGTCCACCCGGCCCATGCACGTGTACGGGGCCTCGGTCTGCCCGTAGTAGGAGTACACCCCGGCCCCCGGCAGCCGGTCCTTGATCCGGTCCAGCATGGTCGCGGTCAGCGGCTCGCCGCCCAGCATGATCACCTCGATCGAGGACAGGTCCACGTCCTCGTGCTCGGGCGAGGCCAGCAGCGCCGAGTAGAACGAGGGGATCTGCGACACGTGCGTGACCCGTTCGCGCGGGACGACCCGCAGGAAGTTCGCCGGACCCCAGTCCTGCTCCAGCACCAGCCGCATCCCCGCGTACAACGCGGGCCCCACGATGGCGGGGAAGCCGATGCCCCAGATGATCGCGCCCGTCCCGAACACCGAGTCGGGGCCGCGCGGCACGTCGAGCCAGATCTGCGCCGTGGCCAGCGAGGACGCGTGCGTGTGCACGACGGCCTTGGGCAGCCCGGTCGTCCCCGAGGTGTAGTAGAGCGCGAGGGGGTCGTCGCCGAACCCAGCCAGCGGGGGCTCCTCGTCCGAGCCGCCGGCCAGCTCCCGTACGTCGATCCAGGTGGTCACGTCGGGCAGCGACGGCCTGATCCGGGCCACGACCGACTCCACGGTCGCGTCGTACACGAAGGCCGTGCAGCCCGACGCCGCCACCACGTCACGCAGCGTCTCCTCCGGCCAGAACGGGTTCAGCGCCGCCGTGATCGCGCCGATCTTGGCGTGCGCCAGGTAGCTCTCGGCCACCAGCAGCGTCTCGTTGAGCAGCGCCGCGACCCGCCTGCCCGGCGTGATCCCGGCGGCGAGCAGGGCGTTGGCGCGGCGGTTGACGTTGCGGTTGAGCTCGTCGTAGGTGTAGCGCTGCTCGCCGCAGTACGTCAGCGCCACCCGGTCGGGCGTGCGCATCGCTCCGGCGGTCAGGATCGCGTGGCCGTAGTTGCCGTAGGGTGATCGCGCCATGGGGGGAGCCTCCACATCAGAGGGGCGAATAAAGCACGAAGACGTTGCCCGAGGGATCGCGCAGCACGGCCCGCGTCTCGTGCGACCCCGCCTCGGGAGCCCGCACCACCTCGGCCCCGCGCGCCGCCAGCTCCTTCACCGTCGCGGCGACGTCGTCCACCTTGTACGACGGCGCCGCGGAAGCGGTCACGTGCTCCTCCGGCCCGGCCAGCGCCACGGTGACCCCGCCGCCGTCGAGCGCGGCGAACCGGTCGCCGTCGCGGAACTTCACCGGCAGCCCGTAGAAGGCGATCGCCTCGTCGAGGTCGGCCACGGGGATCAGGACGTTGCCGAGCTTCACGCTGGCCTCCAATGGGGCAGGTCGTCGAGGAACGTCACGCGTACCGGGAGCCCGACGCGCACCCGCTCGGGCGGGCACTCCACCACGTGGCCGAACGCCCGCACCCCTTCCGGCAGGTCCACCCAGGCCATGACGTACGGCTCGCGGCCCTGGTAGCCGGGGGCGAACGAGCGGTGCACGACCGTGTACGTGTGCACCACGCCTTCGCCCGAGGCCGGCTCGAACACCAGGCTTCCGCCGCCGCACCAGGGGCAGGCGGGCTCGGGGAGGTGGATGCGGCGATCACAGGCCGTACAGCGCTGGATGACCAGCTCGCCGCGCACGCAGGCGGCCCAGAAGGCAGAGGTGTCACCGCTCATCGTGCTAGCCAAGCTAGCGCACGCTTGGTTGACCGACAAGACCCGCCCGGGCCGGTCACTCCCCCTGGAACGACTCCCGCGCCGCATCCCCGATCGACGCCCCCGCCTCCGGACCGGACGCCTCCTCGGACATCTCCTCGGGCGGCTCGCCCGGAGCCTCAGAAAGCGACGAGCCGGATGAACTGGACGAGCCGGACGGGTTGGGCGCGTCGGTGGCGCGCGTCCCGACGTCGGGCACGCTGGTGCCCCGCGTGCTGAGGCCGGATGTGGGAGTGGAGGAGGATGTCAGGCCGGGCGTGGAGGCGGGCGGGCGGCTCGCGGACGGGGAGGCGCTCGCGGAGGCGCTGGTGGTCGGGACCGGGCAGGCGGGACCGTTCACCGCCACCTCGCTCACCTGCGGCCCGTTCCCCGCAGCCGGCTCCGTCATGACCAGAATGCCCAGGTACGCCCGCCCGCCGCACGCGACCTCGCCGGGATCGTGCCGGACCGTGCTGGTGTAGGCGGTGCTGCCGCGCAGCGTGCGGGTCTCCTGCCGGACGGTCCTGGCCGCCTCCCCGTCCCCGTCGCGCCGCGTGTACGAGATCCGCAGCCGCACCGTCCCCGTCCCGGCCGCCGCGACCGAGATCGAGCCCGTCGTACCGCTCCAGTTGAGGATGGTCGCGGCGCGCACCGTGGCGGCCGACCCCGAGCCGCCGGTCCCCGGGTCGCGGCGCGGCGGCGCGGGCGGGGACGTGACACCGGTGGGAAGTGGGGGAGCGGAGGCGGTGCGCGTTCGGGCCGGGGTGGCCGCGGACGAGGTGGCTGCGGACGAGGTGGGGACGGGCGGGGTGGGGGCGCGGCTCCGGGTGAGGGCAGGGGTGGCGGGGGCGGCCTCGGTCCTGGCCTTGGGCGGTGGCATGAGGATCGTCCCGGGCCCAGCGGGCAGCCCGCTGCCGGACAGCATGATCGCGATCACCGTCGTCATCACGGCCGCGCCCGCCACCCACAGCTGGGGTGGCAGCCTGGGCAGGCTCAGCAGCCGGTCGCGCAGGCCGGTCGCGGCGGGGGCGGTGCGGTCGGTCCTGGCCAGCGGGAAACGCAGCGCGAGCAGTGTGGCCAGTTCCGCCAGATGCCGCCGCCCGCGCTTCTCCCAGTCGGGGCCGTAGTTCGCGACCGCGTCCTGTTCGAGCTCCGCCGCGAACTGCCTGGCCGAGGCGTACCTGACCGCAGGGTCCTTGGCCAGCCCCCGCCTGAGCAGGTCGCGCAGCGCGTCCGGCACCACCTCCAGCGGCACCGGCTCCACCAGGTGCTTGTCCCGCAGCGCCGGGACGTCCTGCGCCCCCTCCTCCCCTTCCTTGAACGCCCGGTACGGCGGCCGCCCCCTGACCGCCTCGAACAGCACGCACGCCGCCGCGTACACGTCGGCCGGCGGCCCCGCCCGTTCCTGCGTCCACAGCTCGGGCGCCATGTAAGCGGGAGTCCCCGCCGGCACGCCCGGCTCCTCGGCGTGCACCACGACGCCGAAGTCGCTCAGCTTGCTGGTGCCGTCGGCCTGGACCAGGACGTTGTCCGGGCTGACGTCCCGGTGGGGCACGCCCTTCTCGTGCGCGGCGGCCAGGGCCAGCAGCGTGCTCTTGAGCACGGCCAGCGCCGCCTCGGGCCCGGTCCTGCCGTGCTCGGCCAGCAGCGTGCGCAGGGAGACGCCGTCCACCAGTTCCATGACCACGGCCGCCCTGGTGGGGGTCTCGACGTATTCGTACAGGCGCACCACGTTGGGGTCGTCGATCTCGACGAGCTGGTGGGTGTCCGACCGGAAGCGGTCCATGAACTCGGCGTCCCTGCGCAGGGTGGCGTTCAGGTACTTGATCGCCACGTACGCGCCCGTGGCCTGGTAGGTGGCGAGGAACACGCGGCCGGTGCGGCCGGAGCCGAGCTGGCGTACTTCACGGTAACCAGGAACCAAGTCCTACCCCCATAGGCAGCCGTCATCGATTCGACGGTCTCACCCGGGGTGCGGGTTGTCACGACCGGAGATATTTCGCCCCGTGTGGATGGGAGATGACGCTGTGTGCCGGTGTTATGCTTCCCAAGCAAGCGCTCGGCTAAGAACAGGTGGAGGTCGCCGGTGGGGCGCGTGGCGGTGCTGGTGATGGAGATGCAACGAGGCGTCGTCGGCGATCTGACGAAATTTCCGGATCTGGTGGCGGCGTGCGCGCGGCGCGACGTGATCGCCAACACGGCCCTCGTCCTCCGGGCGGCCAGGCGGGCCGAGATCCCGGTGATCCACTGCACGGCCGCCTTCCGGCCCGACCGGGCCGGCTCCCACAGCGACAACTGCCCGTTCATCGTCGCTCTCCTGAAGGACCCCGAGCACATGCTGGAGGGCACGGGCGCCGTCGAGGTCCTGCCCGAGCTGCGCGCGGACGACGACCTGGAGAGCCGCCGGCACCACGGCTTCTCCCCGTTCACCGGCACCTCGCTCGACATGACGCTGCGCTCACTCGGCGTCTCGTCCGTGGTCGCGCTCGGCGTCTCGCTCAACCTGGGCATCCCCGGGCTGGCGCTGGAGGCGGTCAATCTGGGCTATCGGGTCACGGTGGTCACCGACGCGGTCGCGGGCATCCCCGACGACTACGCGCGGGCCGTGCTGAAGCACACGGTCAGCCTGCTCGCCACCCGCACCACCGCCGCCGGCCTGGTGGAGACGTGGCGATGATGGACGGGATGCGCCTGGACGGGCGCACGGCGGTGGTGACCGGGGCGGCGGGCGCGATCGGCGCGGCCATCGCCGCCGACCTGGCCGCGCTCGGGGCGAAGGTCGTCGTGGCGGACGTGGACCTGCCCGGCGCCGCGAAGGTCGCGGCCACCCTCCAGGACGCCGAGGCGCTGCCCGTGGACCTGGCGTCGCCGGTGGCCGTGGCGGAGTTCGCGGGCGCGGTGGGGCGGGCGGACATCCTGGTGCACAACGCCGGGGTGTCGATCGTGCGGCCGTTCGTCGAGAGCGATCCGGCGGACTGGGACCTCATGTGGCAGGTCAACCTGCGCGGGCCGATGCTGCTGACCAAACTGCTGCTGCCCGGCATGCTGGAGCGGGGCTGGGGGCGGCTGGTGTTCATCTCCTCCGACGGGGCCAGGGCCGGCTCGGGCGGGGAAGGCGCGTACGCGGCGACCAAGGCCGGGCTCTTCGGCCTGGCCAAGACGCTGGCTCGCGAGGCCGCCAGGGCGCACGTCACCGCCAACGTGGTCTGCCCGGGCCCGACCGACACCCCCATGCTGCGCAGGGTGTCGGAGGCCGAGCCCGGGCTGGTCGACAAGATCGCCCGGGGCATCCCGCTGCGCCGCCTCGGCGCTCCCGCCGACGTGGCGGGTCTGGTCGCCTACCTCTGTACGGAACGCGCCGCGTACATCACCGGGCAGACCCTGTCGGTGAGCGGCGGCGTGACCATGCACTGAACCGTCATGCGCTCACAGACACGCTCACAGGGAGTCGTAGACCGCCTGCACCAGGCGCAGGGCGCGCAGGTTGCCGGAGACCGCGTCGGACATCTGGTTCATCACGTACCCGATGGCCAGGCCGTGCCCGGGATCGCCCCAGCCGATGGAGCCGCCCATCCCCGAATGCCCGAACGCGGTCGGCGACGGTGTCGGGAACGTGAGCGACGGCCGCATGAAGCCGAGCCCGAACGAGGTGTCGAGCAGCAGCACCCGGTCGGGGCCGTTCACCCGTGGCCGCAGGGCCTCGGTCAGCGTCTCCTGGCGCAGCAGGTCGCCGGAGACCAGCGCGCGGTAGAACCCGGCCAGCCCTCTGGCGGTGGTCACGACTCCGGCCGCGGGCCAGCCGGCGCGCAGGATCACCGGGTGGTTCGCGCCGCCCTTGAGCAGGTGCATGCCGGGGTTGCCGAGCGCCCGGTTCATCAGACTGTGCGGGTCGAGCGCCGCCCGCGCCATCCGCGCCAGCACGTCGTCAGCCCGCCCGCCGGCCGGAGCCTCCGTGGCGCCGGTGTCCGTGCTGCCAGATCCCGGGTCAGACGGGGCTCCTGTGGTGCCTGGCCGCCCGCCCGCCGGGGTTCCCGCAGCGCCGGCCCGTTCGCCTGCCGGGGTCTCCGTGACCTCGGGGCGGGCGCGTTCGCCGGCCTTGAGCCGCGCCGTGCGGGCGATCACCGCGTCCGGCGCGCCCACCCACAGCTCCAGCCCCAGCGGGCCGGCGATCTCGGCGGCCACCAGCTCGCCCACCGACTTGCCCGTCACCCGCCTGATCACCTCGCCCACCAGGAACCCGTACGTCAGCGCGTGATACCCGTGCGCCGAGCCCGGCTCCCACAGGGGCTCCTGGCCGGCCAGCCGGGCCGCGATGGCCGGCTGGTCCTCGAACTCCTCGACCGGCACCGGCTCCGCCACCACCGGCAGCCCGGCCTGGTGGCTGAGCAGGTGCTCGACGGTGACCGTCTCCTTGCCGCCCGCCGCGAACTCCGGCCAGTACTCCGCGACCGGCGCCTTGACGTCCACCAGCCCCCGCTCCACCAGCCGCAGCAGGACGGCGGCGGTGATCGCCTTGGTGCAGGAGTAGGCGAAGGCAGGGGTGTCGCGCTCCCAGGCCCGGCCGGTGTGCCGGTCGGCCACGCCGTCCCACAGGTCCACGACAGGTTCGCCGTCCAGGTAGACGGCGAAGGCCGCCCCCAGTTCCTCGCCGACGGCGAAGTTTCGTTCGAAGACCTCGCGTACGCGGGAGAACCGAGGATCGCAGTGCATCAGACCTCCGCCAGGAAGGAAGTGCTCACTTGGCTGCCGAGCCTAACAACTGGGGACGATTCGGCCCAGACGATCAGCGGGGGACCCTCAACCTCCTCACCCCCGCCGTCGTCCTCGACGCCCTGCGCAGCGCCACCACCGGCGAGGTGCTGAGCCTGGCCATGCCGATCAGGGGCGCCACCTCCTCGCCGGCCCCGCAGACCGTCCCGCACCTGCCGGGCCGCCCGCTGCCGCAACACTTCATGTCCGTGGACGGCGGCGACTACGCGGCCGGGGCCCGGCCGATCGGGGCGGGCCTGCGGGTGGCCGACGACGCCCTGGTCGTCACCGGGCACGGCACGACGACCCACATGGACGCGCTGTGCCACATGTGGTCGGGCGACGAGCTCTACAACGGCCACCCGGCGGCCAGGGTCCGCTCCTACGGCGCCACCCGGTGCGGCATCGAGCACGTGGGCGGGGTGGTGGCCAGGGGAGTGCTGTACGACCTGCCCGGCAGGCTCGGCCTCGACCACCTGCCGGCGGACTACCGCGTCGAGGCGGGCCTGCTGGAGGAGATCGCCACGCCGGCGCCGGGGGACGTGGCGGTCGTCCGTACCGGATGGCCGGTGGTGTGGCAGCGCTCGCGCGAGGAGTACTGGTCGGGCCAGCCCGGCCTGTCGGCCGAGGCGGGCCGCTGGCTGGCGGCGCACGACGTGGCGGCGGTCGCCTCCGACAACGCCGCCATCGGCGGGCTGAACGCGCGCGGCATGGCCGACGAGCCGATCGAGGACGACCTGCACCTGATCCTGCTGCACCGGCACGGCATCCACCTGATCGAGATGCTCTGGCTGGAGGAGCTGGCGGCGGCGGGGCGCGGCACGTTCGTGTTCGTGGCGGCGCCGCTGCGGATCGAGGGCGGCACGGGCAGCCCGCTCACCCCGCTGGCCATCCTCTGATCGCCTGCGGAAGTGGACGTGCGGGGCCCCGCCCCCGGAGAATGTGGATCATGAGCGACCGACCGGGCCTGCGCGAACGCAAGAAGGCCAAGACCAGGGCGTTGATCCAGAAGGAGGCGCTGCGGCTCTTCCGCGAGCAGGGATACTCCGCCACGACGGTCGAGCAGATCGCGGACGCGGCGGAGGTGGCGCCCAGCACCGTCTTCCGCTATTTCGCGACCAAAGAGGACCTGGTGATGGTCGACCAGTTCCCGCCGCTCATGGAGGCGCTCGACGCGGTGCCGCCTGACGCCGGTCCCGTCGCGGCCGTACGGATGGCGATGGCGGCGGTGATCGAGGCGCAGACGCCGGAGGAGCGCGCCGACAGCCTGGAACGGGAGCGGCTGATGTTCTCGGTGCCCGAGCTGTGGGCGTCGAGCATGGAGAACGTCACCGGCGTGATCACCACGCTGCGGGAACGGCTGGCGGCCCGCGAAGGGCGCGAACCGGACGATCCAGAGCTGCGCAACGTCACCGGGGCGATCATCGGGGTGATGCTCGCCCTCTGGTTCGAGTGGGTGAAGGACCCGGAGATGGACGCGCCCGCCCAGCTCGACCGGGCACTGCGGCACCTGGAGGCCGGGCTGCCGCTGCCCCGGGGCTGATCCCCGGGGCCGCCGCTGCTCCGGGGCTGATCAGGCGCTGCCCGGGTAGCCACCGCCGCCGTGCGCCGCGTCCAGGGCGTCGTAGTCGGGGGTGAAGCCGCGTTTGGGGATGGCGTCCACGAACACCACGTGCTTGGGCTTCTTGTACGACGCCAGCAGCGTGCGTACGTGCTCGATCAGATCGTCGGCGGTAACCTCCTCGGCCTCGGGCCGCAGGGCGACGACGGCCTTGACCGCCTGCTGCCAGTCGGGGTCGGGGACGCCGATGACGGCGGCGTCCGCGACGGCCGGGTGCGTCTTGAGCGCCCGTTCCACTTCGGCCGGGTAGACGTTCTCGGCGCCCGACTTGATCATGCGCAGCTTGGGGCCGATGAAGGTGAGGGTGCCGTCGGACTCGCGGCGGCCGAGGTCGCCGGTGTGATGCCAGCCGTACGCCGTCTTTTCCGCATTTAAGTCGGGCCGGGCGAAATATCCGGAAAAGAGGGTCTTGCCGCGGGCGCAGATCTCCCCGACCTCACCCGCCGGAACCTCCGTGCCGTCCGGAGCCAGCAACCGCACCTGCACCAGCGGCGACGGCCGCCCCGCGAACCCGGCCCCGCCCTCCGCCAGCCCGAGGAAGGTGAGCATGCCGCCCACCTCGGTCTGCCCGTACCCGCCCATCTTGGAGCGGCACCACGGCGAGTCGTCCACGGTGATCATGTCGTCCCACTCGGCGGAGTGGGAGACGAAGCGCAGCGAGGACAGGTCGTACTTGCCGCCCGCGTTCGCCTTGGCCACCGCGTCGATCATCGGCCCGAACAGGAACGCCTGCGTCACCCGCTCGGCGTCGATCAGCCGGCAGACCTCCTCGGGGTCGAAGGCGGGGGTGAAGACGTTCGTGCCGCCGATCTGGAACGTGGCCAGGCAGAACATCATGGTGCCGACGTGGAAGAGCGGGCCGTCGCTGAGGAAGGTGAAGCCGGGCTCCATCTGCCGTACGACGAGCAGGGACGTGGCGTGCGCGACGAGCGCGGCGCTGCTCAGCAGGGCGGCGCTGGGCCGCCCGGCGAAGGCCGCGGTGTAGAGGGCGAGGACGGGTTCGGCGTCGTCCACCTGGGCGAACTCGCGCACCGGCGCCTCCGCGACGGCCCGCTCGTACTCCTCGCCGGCCTGGAGCCACGTCCCCGCGCCGGCGGCGCGCAGGGCCGTGGTGGCCTCCGACGGCTCGTAGACGACCACGGACGGGGTCAGGTCGTCGAGCACGAAACGCAGCTCGTCCGGCGACTGCCGCCAGTTGGCCGGGCAGAACACGGCGCCCAGCCGCGAGCAGGCCAGCAGCAGCTCCAGCACGGCGTGCGAGTTCTGCCCCAGCCACACCACCCGGTCCCCGGTGGCGACGCCGGAGCCGGACAGCGCCGCCGCCAGCCTGGTCACCCGCAGGTCCAGCTCGGCGTAGGTGTGGCGGGCCTCGCCGTCCACCGTGGCGGTCACGCCGGGGCGGCTGCGGGCGTGGTCGGCGAGTACGTCGGACAGCGACAGGCTGTGGATCATCATCGGTCTCCAAAGGCCGGCATGACTTCGGTCGCGAAGAAGCGCATGACCCGCTTCATGTCCTCCAGCGGCATCGGCCTGGTGCTGCCGAAGTCGCACAGCAGGTTGCCGAACCCGGCGTCCCTGAGCAGCGAGATCTGCTCGATCACCCGGGCCGGGTCGCCGATCACCTCCAGTTGCTCCCACCGGAACTCGGTCGAGACCGAGCCGCCCTTGAGGTAGCGGTCCTGGTAGTACTCGAAGCCCTGCGCCGCGCGGCCGGTCTTCGGGTCGATGGGGGCGCTGCGCTCGTTGAAGATGCGCGAGCGGTCGAACGACGCCTCGAACCGCTCCTGGTCGGCGCGGGCCTGTTCGAGGGTGGGGGCGACGTACACGCTGCGGGCCACCACGAGATCGGCCCGCTCCTGGTGCCCCGCCCGCGCGGCCGTCTCCCGCCAGGTCTCGGCCGCCTTGACGACCTTCCTGAACGGCGCCGCCGGATCGGCCAGGATGGGCAGGCCGCGCTCGGCGTACATGGTGACCGTTTCCGGCGAGACGGACGCGACGTGCAGCGGCGGATGCGGGCTCTGCAGCGGCCTGGGCACCAGCGACACCTCGGTCCCGGTCTTGTAGAACTTGCCCTCGTGCTGGTACGAGTCCTGCGTCCAGAGCCCGACGATCACCTCCAGCGCCTCGTTGAACCGGTCGCGCGCCTCGGCCAGGTCGATGCCGAACCCCTCGAACTCGAAGCTCTGGTACCCCCGCCCGATCCCCAGGTCCAGCCGCCCCCCGGACAGCACGTCCACCAGCGCCGCCTCCTCCGCGACGTGGACGGGATCGTGCAGCGGCAGCACCACGATGCCGGTGCCGAGCCGCAGGTCGGTGGTGCGGGCGGCGGCGTGCGCGAGCATGGTGAACAGGTTGGGGACGACGCCGTAGTCGCGGAAGTGGTGCTCGGCCAGCCGTACCCCGTCGAACCCCAGCTCTTCGGCCAGCTCGATGAGCTCCAGGTGGTAGTCGTAGACGTCCTTGAAGCTCTGTCCGTCGAAGCGGTGGAAGAGGTGGAAGGTCGAGAACTTCATGCGGCGGCCTCTCGCTAAACCAAGCGCTCGCTTGGGAGCGTACCACGCGAGAGGTCCGGCGGCATGGGCCCGGCGCGCGACGCGGACCCCTCGCCGGGGCCGGGCGGCTCTTGCCGGGTGGTTGCTACCAGGTGGCTCTTACCGGGCGCGGGCAGCGATGGCCCGTGCGCACTCCATGGCCTCGGTGCGGGTGGTGTCCACCTCCAGGTCGTAGTGCACGCCCTCGTGCACCACCTCCGCCTGCTGGGCGGCCATCCCGCGGACCCGGTCGCCGCGGGCGACCTCGCGGCCCTCCGCCACCGCGACGTCGCACCGGACGCCGACCCACAGCACCTCCAGCCCGGTGAGGACCTTCTCCCAGCGCTGCTGGGAGGACGGCCCGCCGAGGAAGACGTCGTCGATGACGATCCGGGCGCCCGCGCGGGCCATCGCGGCGACGCCCTCCCGCCAGGCCGCCTCCAGCCGCATGAACTCGGGCCCGACGCTCACCTCGCCGTCAGGGCCGAACTCGATGCCCGCCGCCGAGCCCTCCATGGACGCCGGCATCGACTCGACGAAGGAGTCGACGCCGGCGGCCAGCCACGGCTCCGGCAGGATCGCCTGGAGGCAGCGGGTGATGCCCGACTTACCGGAACTGGAGCCACCGTTGAGCACGATCACCTGAACAGTCACCGCACCACCCTAGAAGCCGGGCCCGTGCCGCAGGCAACCCCTTTTCGCTGCTGAGGGGTGTTATCGGGTGATGATGCCGGTCCAGGTCAGGGTGGCGATCTTCCAGACCTGCCCTGCCTCGCTGCCGAAGTACGGCGACACCCCGGTGTCGTACCGGCCGTCGCCGTCGGTGTCGGAGACGCTGATCGTCACGCCGCTCAGGACGCCGAGACCGGTGTCGGCCGTATAGCGGTTCAGCCACGCCGACCCGATCGACCCTGCACCGGTGAACGGTGACTCCACGCCGACCGGCTGGTCCATGCGCGGGACGCCCACCGACGCCGCGAACGTGGCCCCCGCCGACCGTTCGAGCGTCGCACCCGAGTACGGACGGCTGCCGTCGGGATGGGCCCCGGCGGGGAAGCCGAGCACGTCGACCGGCGGCCCGACCGGCTGGTTGAACGCGAAACCCTGCCCGCCGGCGACATCCACCAGCCGGCCGACGTTCGTGAACGTGCCGGGCGCGGGCGAGACGACGCCCTGGTAGACGTTGACGAAGGCGTAGTCACGGTCGTAGTCGCGAACGTCGTCGAAGGCGTAGGGGGCGGTGCCCATCTTGCCCACGTACAGACCGAAGGGCGCCGTCCCGGCGGCGACCTGGCCGGGGACGAACACCCACTTGCCGAGCGCGCCCATCGGCGCCTCGACGTCGAACACGCAGTGCCCTGCGGTCGCGACGACGTTGCGATACCGCCCCTGCACGGCCGTGCCGGTGCACCAGTGGGGCTGGTTGTCGTCGCCGATGAAGTACACCTTGCCCGAAGGCGTGGGCCGGGTCCCGTCGGGAGCCGCGGCCCCGCCTGGGGCCACCGGGGCGGCGACCCCCGGCTTCCCGTCGGGGACGATCTCCGCGGTCGAGCGCTCCGCGGTCATCTCCGTGTGCACGGTGTACGGGGTGGCGGCCCGCAGGTTGGCGCCGTCGTCGGCCAGCCAGAACTCCGCGACCTCCCGCGCCACCGCGGAGCTGTCGGCCAGCTTCACCGTCGCCACCTCCACGGCCGCCTGCGCCGGCAGCGTGACAAGGATGCTACTCAGTGTGACCATGCCTAACGCGATCAGTGCACGCCTCAAAGTCGGATCTCCCGTCGGGTTCATGGGACGCGTCCGCGCCCCGGGGGCCTCAGGTCAGGGCCCCGGCGGACGGCAAGATCGTAACCCGGGCGGGCTTCATGATCTATAGTTTTTTAGATCACATGTTCGACTCAAGTCAGAGCCGAGAGCAGCCCCATGGTCAGCGCCGTACGTTCCGGGATGTGCTCCACCAGCACATGCTCGTGCCGCGCGTGCGCCCCGTCGCCCACGGCGCCCATGCCGTCGAGCACCGGGCGCCCGAGCGCCGAGACGAAGTTCCCGTCGCTGGCCCCGCCGACCGCGACCTCGTCCACCAGCCGGCCGAACCCGGCCGCCACCTCCTGGGCCTCCTTGAACAGCCGCTGCGAGGCGGGGTTGGGGGTCATCGGCGGGCGGTTCCACTCGCCGGTGGCCGAGATGGTGACGCGGGGGTCGGAGGCCCGCAGGTCGGCGAAGAGGTCGTCGATGCGGCCCATCTCCGCCGGATCGGTCACCCGGACGTCCACGCCGCACGTCGCCTGCCCGGCCGCGACGTTGCGGCCGGTGCCGCCGCCGATCAGGCCGACGTTGACGGTGGTGCCGCGCTCGCGGGAGCCGGCCCCGGCCAGGGTGGTGACGATCTCGGCCAGCGCGTGGATCGCGCTCGCTCCCGCGTACGGGTCCAGCCCGGCGTGCGCCTCGATCCCGGTGACGCTCACGCTGAACAACCCCACGCCCTTGCGCGCCGTCTTGAGCGCGCCGTCCATGGACGCCTCGAACACCAGCGTGGCCAGGGCGTCCTCGCTGGCCGCCTCGATGTGCTCGCGCGAGGACGGGCTGCCGATCTCCTCGTCGCCGTTGAACAGGAACCGCACGCTCGGATGCGGCAGCCCCAGCTCGCGCAGGCCGCGCAGTGCCCAGACGGACTGCACGAGCCCGGTCTTCATGTCGAAGACGCCAGGACCGGTCGCCTTGCCGTCCACGACCGCGAACGGCCAGCCGCTCAGCGTGCCGGTCGGCCAGACGGTGTCGTAGTGGCTGAGCATGAGCACCGTCCCAGGAGCGGTGCCCTGGTAGGTCAGCTCCAGGATGTCGCCGTGCCGGCCGCCCTCGTGCAGGATCTCGTCGTCCGGGGTGCCGAGGTGACCGACCGCCCTGGCGCGGATCTCCCGCAGCCCCTTGACCAGCATGGCCTTGTCGTAGCTGTGGGTCTCCAGCTCGACCACGGCCCTGAGGTCGTCGAGCATGGCCGGCAGGGCCTGCCGGGTCCAGTCGATGATCAGCACGAGAATCCTTTCGCGGGGGTCAGGAGGGAACGGGCGCTCCAGGGCCGAGCGGGACGCCGAGCCACCAGAACACGAAGAACAGCAGCGTCCAGACGACGAGCAGGGTGAACGCCAGCGGGATCGTCATCGAGGCCAGCGTGCCGATCCCGGCCGAGCGGCGGTAACGCTGCAGGAAGCCGAGCGCCATCACGAAGTACGGGCTCATCGGCGTGATCGCGTTGGTGCACGAGTCGGCGATGCGGTAGAGGGCCTGGGTGTACTCGGGCGGGATGTCGAGCAGCATCAGCATCGGCACGAACACCGGCCCGACCAGCGCCCACTGGGCCGAGCCGCTGGTCACCACCAGGTTGATCAGGGTGACCACGAGCAGGATGCCGAGGAAGACGACCGGCCCGCTCACCCCGGCCGTACGCAGCAGGCCGGCCCCGTTGACGGCGATGATCTCGCCGATGCCGGTCCACTTGAAGTACGCGAGGAACTGCGAGATCGCGAAGAACAGCACCAGGATGGGCGCCATCTCGCGCAGCCCGTGGGCCATGAAGCCCGGGATGTCCCTGCTGCCGGTGACGGTGCCCGCGGCCCGGCCGTAGGCCCAGCCGACGGCCAGGAAGGCCAGGCCGAGGAAGACGGCGATCGAGGTGAGCAGCGGCGACTGCACGATGCTGCCGCCCTCGCCGCGCAGCGGTGAGCCGGCCGGCAGGACGGCCGCCACGGTCGCGGCCAGGAACAGCACGAGCGTGATCAGCGCGTTGCGCAGCCCCTTGCGTTCCCGGGGGCTGAGCGTCAGCGAGCCGAGGTCGTCCTCCTCCGCGTCGGGATCGACCGGCAGCGACTCGACCCGGCGGGCCAGGATGCGCTCGGTCACCACCGTGATGGCTCCGGCCAGCAGCAGCGACGAGGCGATGGAGAAGTAGTAGTTGGCCAGCGGCGTCACCAGGTAGGCCGGATCGACGGTGTGGGCGGCGGCCGTGGTCAGCCCGGACAGGATCGCGTCCACCGGCGTGACGAGCGGGCTCGCGTCGTAGCCCGCCGAGATCGACACGAACGCCACCACGATGCCCAGGATCGGGCTGCGGCCCACGGCGCGGAAGGCGAGCGCGCCGAGCGGGATGAGCACCACGTAAGCGGCGTCGGTGGCCACGTGGGCGACCATCCCGGTGAACGCCAGCGCGAACGTCACCCACTTCGGCGACACCTTCGACACCCCGCCGCGCAGCACCGCCGCCAGCAGCCCCGACCGCTCGGCCACCGCGACGCCGAGCATGACGACGAGGATCGTGCCGAGCGGCGGGAACGAGGTGTAGTTCTCGATCGCGTCGCCGACCATCATCCGCACGCCCTCGGCGGACAGCAGGTTGCGAGCCGCGACGGTCTTGCCCGACGCCGGGTTGACGGCCGAGACCCCGGCCGCCGCCAGCCCCCAGCTCACCAGGGCGAGCAGCGCGCTCAGGATGACGAAGAGCCAGAACGGGTGGGGCAACCGGTTGCCCAGGCGTTCGATGCCGCCCAGCACCTTGAGGAGCGAACTCAGGCCACGCGAACCCGCGACCGCCTCCGACGTGCCCACCGGCCCGCCTCCTTCCCGCATTTCGGTCACCCATTACATGCGGTCAGTAAGCGTTCTGACAAGTCGGAGTCGAGAATCAGTCAGTGTTGGCGGCCTCCCGCAGCGGCAGTCGTACCTCGAACCAGGTGTCACCCGGCACCGAGCGGACCTTGATCTCACCGCCGTGCCGACCGGCCACGATGCGGTAGGAGATGTCGAGGCCGAGCCCCGTGCCCTCGCCCACGGTCTTGGTGGTGAAGAACGGCTCGAAGATCCGGTCCTTGATCGCCTCCTCGACGCCGTGACCGGTGTCGCCGATCTCGACGATCGCCTCGTCCTCGTCGTGGGCGGTGCGGATGGTGAGCGTGCCCTCCTCGCCCATCGCGTCGAGGGCGTTGTGGATGAGGTTGGTCCAGACCTGGTTGAGCTCGCCCGCGTAGCAGGGGAGCTCGGGCAGCGTGCGGTCGTAGTCGGTGACCACGCTGATGCCGGGCGGGATCTTGCCGCGGAAGATCGCGATGGTGCTGTCGAGCAGCTCGTGCACGTCCACCTGCTGGAACGGCGCCCGGTCCATCTGGGAGTACTGCTTGGCCGAGCGGATGAGCGTGGTGATGCGCTCGGTCGCCTCGGTCACCTCGTTGAGCATCTGCGAGATCTCGATGGCCTCGGCCAGCCAGTGCAGCGCGGACGGGGTGTGCTCCTCGCCCACCTTGGCGCGGATCTTCTGCAGATAGGCGTTGCTGAAGCCGGCGGTGACGAGCGCCGGGGTCAGCTCCCACGCGTCCTCGACGCCCAGCTCCTCCAGCGCCTCGCCGAGCTCGTCCTCGGCGTCGGAGATCTCCATCGGCGAGCGCTGCGGCTGGTTGCCCAGGTTGCTCGTGCACGCCTCCTGCGCCTCGATCAGCGCGCGCAGCTTGTCGGGCGCGATGCCGGCCTCGGCCAGCCCGGCCAGTTGCATGCGCGAGTTCTTGATCAGCGTACGCAGCTCGCTCACCGCGCGCACGGCCGCCGCGGCCGGGTTGTTCAGCTCGTGCGTGAGCCCGGCGGTGATCGTGCCGAGCGCGGTCAGCCGCTGCCGCCGGTCGATGATCTCCCGCTGCATCCGCCCGCCGGACATCAGCCCGTCGAGCAGGTGCATCGCCATCGGGAACCACTCGGCCACGATGTAGGCGAACTTCTTGGCCGGCAGCATGAAGATGCGCGACGGCGCGGTGGCGCGCAGCGTGTGCTGGTAGGTCTGCGGCGCCCGGTCGCCCAGGTAGGCCGCGGTGGCGCCGCCGTAGACGCCCGGCTGGGAGGTGCGCGGCATCGCGACGGTCCCGGCGCTGACCGTCTCGCTGATCATCTGGATCTCGCCGCCGAGCAGCACCGCGAAGCACTCGGCCGGCTCGCCCTGCCGCAGCACGTCCTCGTCCTGGGCGTAGGTCTGCACCCGGCCGCTGATCGCGAGCTTGGTGAGCTGGTCGTCGGTCAGCCGTTCGAACAGGAACAGCTTGCGCAGCTCGTCGATGTCGATGTTGGGCACGGTGTTGGGCACGGTGCTGGATCCGGGGCCGGTCTCGGCGCCGCAGGCGTACTCGGTCTCGCTCACTGCTTCTCCAAATAACGGTGCACGAGCGCGACGGCCATCGCGCCTTCTCCGACGGCGGAGGCCACCCGCTTGATCGACTCGGCGCGCACGTCGCCGGCGGCCAGCACTCCTGGCACGTTGGTCTCCAGGTAGTACGGCTCACGACGCAGCGGCCAGTTGCGCGGCCGCCGCCCTCCCTGCACCAGGTCGGGGCCCGTCAGCACGAAGCCGCGCGCGTCGCGCTCGACCGTCTCGCCCAGCCAGGACGTGTACGGCTCGGCCCCGATGAAGACGAACAGCCACTGCGCGTCCACCGTGCGCTGCTCGCCCCTGGTGGACAGCGTCAGCCGCTCCAGGTGGCCGCCGCCGGCGCCGCCGGCGACCTGGGTCTCACAGTGCACCTCGATGTTGGGGATCGCGGCGATCTGCTCGATGAGGTAGTGAGACATGGACTTCTCCAATCCATCACTCCTCACCAACAAATGAACCTTGCTCGCGAATCCCGACAGGTAGACCGCGGCCTGACCCGCCGAGTTGGCCGCTCCCACGATGAACACCTCGGTGTCCTTGCACGCGGGCGCCTCGGTCAGCGCGGCGCCGTAGAAGACGCCCCGGCCGACGAACTCGTCGAGGCCGGGCGCCTCCAGCCGCCGATAGGTCACGCCGGTGGCCAGGATCACCGCGTGCGCCGCGATCTCGCCGCCGTCCTTGAACCCGACCACGCGCGCCTGCCCGCGCGGCTCCAGGCTGATCACCTTGCGCGCGGTCAGCAGCTCGGCCCCGAACTTCTGCGCCTGCCTGCGGGCCCGGTCGGCCAGCTGCTGGCCGGAGACGCCGTCGGGGAAGCCCAGGTAGTTCTCGATCCTGGAGCTCTGGCCTGCCTGCCCGCCCGAGGAGTACGCCTCCACCAGCACGGTGTTGAGCCCCTCCGAGGCTCCGTAAACGGCGGCGCCGAGCCCGGCAGGGCCGCCGCCCACCACGATCAGGTCGTAGAAGTCGGTGGCCGGCGTCGTGGACAGCCCCACCGCCGCGGCCAGCGTGGCCTGGTCGGGCGACTCCAGCGTCTCGCCGTCGGAGGTCACCACCAGCGGCAGGTGACAGCCCTCGCCGGCCGCCTTCACCAGCTGCGCGCCGTCCGGGTCCTCGGCGAGCAGCCACTGGTACGGGACGTGGTTGCGGGCCAGGAAGTCACGCACCTTGTACGACTGCGCCGACCACCGGTCGCCCACCACCCGCAGTTCGGTCCGCTCGACCCGGTCGGTACGCAACCAGGCGTCGAGCTGGCCGTCGATCACCGGATAGAACTTCTCCTCGGGCGGGTCCCAAGGTTTGAGCAAATAATGGTCCAAATCCACCACGTTGATTGCCTGGATCGCCGCGTCGGTGTCGGCATAGGCGGTCAGCAGCACCCGGCGCGCATACGGGTACAGATCCATGGCGGCCTCCAGGAACTGCACCCCGTTCATCTGCGGCATGCGGTAGTCGGCCAGGATCGCCGCCACCTCGTCACCCCGCAGCCGCATCTCCTTCACCGCGTCGATACCGTCTCTGGCCGTTTCCGCGCGGACGATGCGGTATTCCTGCCCGTAGCGGCGTCTCAGATCACGGGCGACCGCCCGCGAGACGCCTGGGTCGTCGTCCACCGTCACGATGACCGGCTTGTCCATCTCCCGTACGCCCTTTCCGTGGTCTCCCTCAGTTGAAGGATGTCATGTACGCCGGTATGGGTGAGCACGCGCTCATATCATGGGCGGATGGGCACACGCGACCGCATCATCGACGCCGCTGAGCAGGCGATTCACGAGTTCGGCATCGCGGGAGCCACCACCCGGCGCGTCGCCGGCCAGGCCGGCTGCTCCGAGGCGCTGCTCTACAAGCACTTCGCCAGCAAAGAGGAGCTCTTCCTGGCCGTGCTGCTGGAACGGATGCCCGCGCTCGGCCCCGCCCTGTCGCGGCTGCGGCTGAGCGTGGGGGAGGGCGACGTGAGCGCCAACCTGACCGCGTTCACGGCGATGGCCCTGGAGTTCTACACCAGGGCGGCGGCCATCGCCGGGGGCGTGCTGGCCGATCCGCCGCTGCTGACCGGGTTCAGGAAGATGCTGGCCGAGGCCGGCTCGGGCCCGCACGTGCCGATCGAGGCGCTGGCCGAGATCCTGCGGGCCGAGCAGCGGGCCGGGCGGATCGACGCGGCCGTCGACGCGGGGGCCGCCGCGTCGATGCTGATGGGGGCCTGCTTCCACCGGGCCAACCTGGCGAACTTCGTGGACCTGCCCGACGACGACCAGACCTGGGCGGCCACGATCGTCGCCACGCTCGTCAGGTAACTCCCTCGCCATCAGGCGATGACGTGGGCTTCGCCGCCGTCCACCAGGAGCGAGACCCCGTTCACGAACGAGGCCCTGTCACTGGCCAGGAACGCCACCACGTCCCCGATCTCCTCAGGCCGCCCGACGCGCCCGACCGGCACCTGCTCGCCGCGCTGACGCAGCGCGTCGTCGTCGCCGGCCAGGGCGCGCAGCCGCTCGGTCTCGATGGGGCCTGGCATCACGTTGTTGACCAGCACGCCGTCGCGGCCCACCTCACGGGCCAGCGTGCGTACGAGGCCGGCCACGGCAGGGCGCAGAGCGTTCGACAGGGCCAGCCCATCGAGCGCCTCGCGGGCCGCCCGCCCGGTGATCGTGACGATCCGCCCCCAGCCGCGCGAACGCATCTCCGGCAGCACCGCGTGCGCCAGCCGTACGGTGCCGAGCAGATTGCGCTGGACGGCCACGTCCCAGCCGTCCATCCCCACCTCGTCGAAGCGCCCTGCGGGCGGCCCGCCCGCGTTGGCGACGAGGATGTCGATCGGGCCGAGCACCTCGCGCGTCTCCTCCACCACCCGCCTGGCGGCGGCCGGATCCTCCACGTCGGCCAGCACGGCGTGCACGACCTTGCCGAACTCCTGCAGCTCCACGACCGCGTCGGCGAGCTTCTCCGGGTCACGGGCGCTGACACAGACGTCGCAGCCCTCACGCGCGAGGCTCTTGGCCGCGGCGAGTCCGAGACCCGCGCTGCCACCGGTGACGAGGGCGACCTTGCCCGAGATGCCGAGATCCATAGGGGCGACTATAGATCGTGTGCGCCGCGGATCCGGGCCAGGCACACGTGTGCCCGCTTGTCGGCCCACGGGTGGAAATGCCGCGGTAACCGTGATGAGCTTGGCAAGTGGCGAGAAATCTGATCCTGTCAGGAGGCCTGTTCCACGACTTCGCCGCCACCTCGGCCGCGCTGGCCGACGTGCTGGCAGAGGTGGGGATCGAGTCGGAGATCACCGAGGACATCGCGGGCGCGCTGAGCGAGCCGTCCGAGGTCCAGCTCATCACGGTCAACGCGTTGCGCTGGCAGATGGACCAGGACCGCTTCGCCGACCTGCGCGACGAGTGGCGCTTCGCCTTACCCGCGCAGGCGCGCACGACCCTGCTCGACCACCTCGACCGGGGTGGCGGGCTGCTGTGCATGCACTCGGCGTCGATCTGCTTCGACGACTGGCAGGGCTGGCCGCGCGTGCTGGGCGGCTCATGGACGTGGCCGAAGTCGCACCATCCGCCGCTGGGCTGGACGGGCGTGCGCGTGCACGGCACGCATCCGGTGGTGGAGGGGCTGCGCGACTTCGACGTGGTGGACGAGGTCTACAGCGACCTCGACGTGCTGCCCGACGTCGAGCCGCTGGCCTCGGCCAGCGGCCAGCCGCTGGTCTGGGCCCGGCCGGTGCGCAGGGGCCGGGTGTTCTACGACGCGCTGGGGCACGACACGAGGTCGTACGACAACGAGATCCACCGGACGATGTTGCAGCGGGCCGCGATGTGGCTGCTGAAGCGGCCGGTGACGATCATGGACTAGCCGACCAGCCACGCCACCGGCTCACCTCGACGAGGATGACGGGCCCCTCGGGGCGGCGCTCGCGGTACTGGGCGTACTTGGCCGCCAGCGCGTCGAGCGCCCGCTCCCTGGGCTCGCCGTCCGCCATGATCGAGGCGCGGCCGTCGGCGCGCACCCACCACAGGCGCGTCCAGTCGTCCTCGTAGTGGTCGGCGAGCAGGCTGACGGCGGGGTTCGCGGCGATGTCGCGCAGCCGCGCGAGGTTCGTGGTCGTCTTCGGCTTGTGGTCGACGGCCGTGACCACGTGCTCGCCCATCAGCGCGAACGTGACGGGCACCACGCGCGGGGTCCCGTCGCGGGCGATCCTGGCCAGGCGGGCCACCGGCTGCGCGCCGAACCTGGCCCGCCAGGCCGCCGGGTCCGGCTCGGTCATGATCTCACTGTACGTGTCCGGAACGTGCAAGACCGGGCGGCGGCGATCTGGGCACGATGACGGCATGAATGTGAACCTTGCCGCGATCCCCGGCTTCATGGCCGGGCACGCACGTGTCCTCGACCGCCGCCGCTACGACCTGTTCATGGGGGAGGGCAGCGCGCAGGGCGTCCTCGCGGCGCTGGACGGCTACCGCAACCCGGACGGCGGCTACGGCTGGGGCCTGGAGCCCGACCTGCGCACCCCCGAGAGCCAGCCCGGCGCCGCCCTGCACGCCTTCGAGGCGTTCGCCGAGGTCGCCCCGGTCACCTCGCCGCACGCCGCGGCGCTGTGCGACTGGCTGGAGGAGATGACGCTTCCTGACGGCGGGCTGCCGTTCGCGCTGCCGGTCAGGGTGCCGACCGCCACCGCGACCTGGTGGGCGAGCGCCGACCCCGGAACCTCCTCGCTGCAGATCACCGCGGTGTCGGCGGCTGCCGCGCACCGCGTCGCGGCCCACGACCCCGCCGTGGCCGCGCACCCGTGGCTGGAGAAGGCCACCCGCTACTGCCTCGACACGATCCAGGACCTGGAGGGCATGCCGCACGCGTACGTGCTCTCGTTCGCCCTGCACTTCCTCGACTCCGTCTACGACACCCAGCCCCGCGCGGCCGACCTGCTCAAGCGGCTCGGCGCCTTCATCCCCGAGGACGGCAGGGTGCCGGTCGAGGGCGGCACCGAGCACGAGTCCCTGCGGCCCCTGGACTTCGCGCCTCTTCCCGGCCGGCCCGTCCGCGAGTTGTTCGAGCCCGACGTGATCGCGGCCGATCTGGTCCGGCTGGCGGGGGAGCAGGAGGACGACGGCGGGTGGACGGTGGACTACGCACGGTTCTCGCCGGCCGGGTCGCTCGAATGGCGCGGGGCCGTCACGGTCGGCGCGGTACGGATCCTGCGCGCCAACGGCCTGCTCTGAACGGACCGGGCAGCCGGCCTCAAGCGGGTCAGGCGAGTCAGGCGGCTCAGGCGGGTTCGGCGGGGCTCAGTGTCAGGTCGGCGGGCTTCAGCGGGTCATGCGGCGGGCCGACTCCGACTCCTGGGCCATGCGGCGCAGCGCGTCGAAGGCCCGGCCGTACAGGACCGTGCCGAGCACCAGGGCCTCGACGGCGGCGTCGCGCGGGCCGTCGAACGGGATGGTCTTCATCTCCACCTCGGCGACGAGCTTGCGCGCGGCCTCGGCGTACGGGCCCAGGTCGATCGACACGCCGAGCTGGCGCATCCTGATGATCGTCTGGGCCAGCTCGTCACGGGGAGGCGCCTCGGGGTGGACGTCCCAGTCCAGCTCCTCGACCAGGGCGTCCACCTGGGCGCGGGCGGCCTCCCACTCCTCGCCCGGCTCGGGCTCGACGCCGGGGCTGAGCGCGTAGTGGGCGGTGCCCAGCATCTCGTGGGTGGGCAGCGACTCGTCCTCGACGGACTCGATGACCTTCTTGATCGAGGCCACCGACAGCCGGCCGACCTCCAGCATGGCCCGGATCATGCGCAGCCTGCGCAGGTGCGTCTCGTCGTACTCGGCCCTGGTCGCGGCGGTCTGCTCGCCCTGGTGGAGCATGCCCTCGCGCAGGTAGTACTTGATCGTCGGGATGGCCACGCCGGACTTGGCGCTGAGCTCGGAGATGCGCATCGTTAGATAATACTGCTATCCAGATCGCGCCAGGTGCCGAGCCGCGCTCACCAGCTCCTGCACCTCCGACTGGCGGTTCCAGAGGAAGACCACCTCAAGTGGCGGAACGTCCTCTTTTATAGGGATAAAGACTAGCGTGTCGGGAATTGTGGTGCCTTCGCGTACGCACAGCGCGTAGCCGGCGCCCTCCCGCACCATGGTGATGACCAGGTCGTGGGTGGCCGCCGACGGGCCCAGGCGGGGGTGGAGGCGATGGCGGACGAACCCCTCAAGGAACCTGCGCGCTCCTGCCACCGCGTCGGATTCCGGCATGACGAGCGGCTCGGCGGCCAGGTCGGCCAGCGACACCGCCTCGTGCTTGGCCAGGTGGTGCTCCCTGTGCAGCAGCGCGTGCACGGGGAAGCGGTTGATGAGCATGCGGGCCACGCCCCTGGGCAGCGAGCCGGGCGCGTACCCGAGTCCCGCCTGAAGGGTGCCGTCGGCGATCGAGACGATCTGCTCGGCCGTTCCCATGGGGGCCACCCGAAGGCGGCCGCCGTGCACCTGTGACAGCAGGCGGGCCACCACGTCGGCCAGCCCGTCGGCCACGCCCAGGCGGGCGGTCTCGCCCTTGCTCCTGGCCGCGGCCACGGCGCGCTCGAAGGCGTCCACCGCCACGGTGGCCTGGGCCAGGAACGCCTCGCCTGCCTCGGTGAGCTGCACCCCGCTCGACGACCGGCTGAACAGCTCGACGCCGATCTCCTTCTCCAGCGCCCGCAACTGCTCCGACAGCGTCGGCTGTGCGATGTGCAGCGCGGCGGCGGCCCGGCGCAGGCTGCCCGCGCGCGCGATCGCCATGGCGTACCGGACATAGCGTAGATCCATCGCCCCACCTCGGCCTGATGATGATGGGCTATCGGTAGATCACACCTCCGTATTACAAGAGGCGGTAGGTCCCGTGAAGGTTCCAGTTACCTTCGAATGGTGATATTTCCGGTCAAAATGGTGAAACGTGCTGGTGGGACCGGGTCTGTGGCCTTTGTTGAGGTGCTCCGGAGGCGACCGAGGGCGGGAGAAGTCGTGGTTACGGCCGTCCGGAATCGCGGAATCGAAGGTATTTAGTCAGTTGAACAAGCGCTTGTGCAGGCCGACGCGGGCCGGTTAGCGTGGTGGCAGAACGCCCGTACGGGCCCGGAGGAGGTGGCATGCAGCCGTTCGCGGGCCGGGCGGCCGTGGCCGGGATCGGGATGACGCCCCTGACCAGGAACTCCGGGCGTACCGAGCTGGAGCTGGCGGCCGAGGCGGGCCGGGCGGCCTGCGCCGACGCCGGCCTCGCCCCGCGCGAGGTGGACTGCGTGCTCAGCTACCACATGAACGACTCCGCCCCCGTCGTCCAGGTCGCCAGGGCCCTCGGGATCGAGCGGCTCGGCTGGCACAACGACATCGCCGGCGGCGGCACGCAGGCGGCGTCGATCCTGGGCGACGCGGCCATGCTCATCCACGCGGGGCTGGCCAGGAACGTCCTCGTCTACCGGGCGCTCAACGGGCGCTCGGGCCGGCGCATGAACGCCGTCTCCACCGGCCCGCAGGAGCGCTTCACGTACGGGCTCGCCGGGCCCATCCCGATGTTCGCCCTGGCCGCCACCCGCTACCTGCACGACACCGGGCTCACGGCCGAGCACCTGCACGCCGTCGTCGCCCAGTCCAGGGAGAACGCCGGCACCAACCCCCGCGCGCTGCGCCGCGAGCCGCTGACCCTCTCCGACTACCTGTCCAGGCCGTACGTGTGCACCCCCTTACGCACGGCGGACTGCTGCCAGGAGACCGACGGAGCCTGCGCCCTGCTGGTCAGCGGCGTGCTCGACGGGCCGCGCGTGCGGGCGGTGGTGCGCGGCGGCGGGCCGGGCTGCTCCTCGATGGACCGCGCGCCGGACGTCACCGCCGTCTTCTCCGCGTACGTGGCGCCCATGCTCTGGGAAGCGTCCGGGCTGCGGCCGTCCGACGTGGACACGGCGCTGCTCTACGACGCCTACTCGTGGCTCGTGCCCAGGCAACTGGAGGACTTCGGGCTGGCCGGGCGCGGGGAGCTGGGACCGTACCTGCTGGAGCGCCGGCACGCCTGGGTGAACCCGCACGGCGGGCTGCTCTCGGAGGGTTATGTGCACGGGCTGAACAACGTGGCCCAGGCCGTGCGCGAGCTGCGGGCCGGGCGCGAGGTGGCGCTGGTGACGGGGTTCGGCGGCAGCTACGGAAGCGCGGCCCTGCTCACCAGTTGAGATTTCCTGGGAAATGCTGAGGCTCGGCGAGACATGTACGGGATGTCCCGATCCCGAACGCAAGGAGATCAACCATGGGGACCACCCGTGGACGCCTCAGCCGGAGGGGTGGACGAAGCGCGGGTGGCGGGTTCGCGACTCCCTCCGGCTGAGGAACGGACGCGCGGCCAGCCAGGCCGCCGCCCCCGCCACATCACCCGCCACGACCAGTCCCGCTCCATCCGGCACGGTGGCTTCGGGCGTTGCCCCGACCGTCTCCCGGATGGCCTGTCGCACCGCCTCGCGGATCGGGCCATCCGTGGTGAGTACGCTGCCGGCCAGGACGATCGGCAGGCCGGGTTCGTACACCTCGGCCACGGTTCTGGCCAGCCGGGAGGCCGCTGCGGCGACGATGGAGAGGGCCGGGGGGTCGCCGTCGCTCGCCGCCCGGCTCACCAGCGGGGCCAGTTCGGCCAGCGCGAGCGGTGGGCGGGCGTACACCGCCGCCGCGAGTTGCGACACCGGATCCTCGCCCAGCCCCTCGGGCACCAGGTGCCGGACGACCATCTCCATGAGCCCGCCACCGGACGCCGCGCAACCCGCCGCCCCGGCCTCCGCAGTGCTGTTCGCGGTCGCCCCGGTGACCGGAGGGTCGCTCGCCGGGGCGGCCGTCGTGTTCAGAGCGCGGATGGTGGCGCGGGCGGCGGCGCGGCCGAGCCAGAAGGCGGAGCCCTCGTCCCCGAGTTGCCAGCCGTACCCGTCGGCGGTCGCGGAGGCGCAGTGGTTGGTAATTTTTGCCGCGATTGCCCCAGTGCCCGAGATAAGTACCGTTCCCGAGTCCTCCGCCGTGCCCGCCGCGAACGCGGTCACGATGTCGCCCACGGCCTGGGCGAGGGTGCCGGGCAGGAGGTCGCCGACGACCCGTTCCACCAGTTTCGCGCACGACTCCGGATGGCCCGCCAGCCCCAAGACGACGGCCTCCACCTGCGACGGAGCGACCCCGACCAGGGCGGCGCCGACGGCGGTGGTCAGGTTGGCGGACGCCTGGTCCAGCCCCAGAGTCCCCGGGTTGGCCCCGCCCGAATGGCCGCGCGCCACCGGCGCGCCCTCTATTGTGAACAGTGCCGCGCGGGAGGACGTGCCCCCGGCGTCGACGCCCAGCACCAGTCGCATGTCAAAAATTATTGCCGATAAGCCTTGACGACGCCACTGTATGAGCATAATTATCGGCCCGTGGAACTCCTCAACCGGATCAGGGCCGAACAGCACGACATGCCGGAGGCCCTGCGCAAGGTCGCCGACGCCGTTCTCGGCGCGCCCGCCGAGGCGGCCCGGCTGACCATCGTCGAGCTGGCCGAGCGGAGCGGGACGTCCACCGCCACCATCACCCGCTACTGCCGAGCCCTCGGCTTCGCGGGCTACGCCGAGCTGCGGGTGGCCCTGGCCACCGAGACCGGCCGGGTGGCGCAGCAGACCTGGGAGACCGACATCGGCCAGGAGATCCTGCCCGACGACAGCCTCGAACGCGTGCTGGGCGTCGTGTCCGGCAACGACATCCGCCTGATCCAGGAGACCCGCGACCAGCTCGACCTGGCCGTGGTCGAGAAGGCCGCGCAGGCCGTGGCCAGGGCGGGGCGAGTGCTGCTGTTCGGGGTGTCGAGCAGCGCGGCCGTGGCCAGCGAGATGGAGTACCGGCTGCAGCGCATGCGGGTGCCGACGTGGAGCAGGTCCGACGCGCACAGCGCGCTCACCGACGCGGCGCTGCTCGGCCAGGGCGACGTGGCGATCGGGATCTCCCACAGCGGCAGGACCCGCGAGGTGATCGAGGTGCTCGCGGAGGCGGGCAGCCACGGCGCGATCACCGTGGCGGTCACCTCGCAGCCGAGATCGCCGCTCGCGGAGGTGGCCGAGCTGGTGCTGACCACGGCCAGCAGGGCGACGAGCTTCCGCTCCGAGGGGTTCGCCGCGATCCATTCGCAGCTGCTGGTGCTCGACGTCGTGTACGTGTCGGTGGCTCAGCAGACGTATGAGCGGACGAAGCAGGCGTTCGACGTCACCGTCCGCGCCGTGGCGGGACACCGCCTACCAGAAGGGGATATATGACGCTAGAACCGCAAGAGTTCGTCGAGCACATCGCTCACCTCGTACGGACGATCCCGGAAGATCCGGAGATCACCCGTGCCGCCGACCTCTTCACCAAGTCGCTCACCGCGGGCGGCATCATCCAGGCGTTCGGCTCGGGCCACTCCGAGGCCGTCGCCATGGAGATCGCCGGCCGGGCCGGCGGGCTCGTCCCGACCAACCGCCTCGCCCTGCGCGACATCGTCCTGTACGGCGACGCCCCCCGTTCCGAGCTCGACCGCTACGACCTCGAACGCGACCCCTCGATCGCCCGCACCATCCTCGACCTGGCCCCCGTCCAGCCGCACGACCTGTTCGTGATCATCTCCAACTCCGGCGTGAACGGCGTCGTCGTCGAGCTCGCCGGCCTCGTCAAGGAACGCGGTCACGACCTGATCGCGATCACCTCGCGCGCCCACGGCGAAGCCTCCACGTCCCGTCACCCCTCGGGCCGCAAGCTCACCGACCTGGCGGACGTCGTCCTGGACAACCACGCCCCGTACGGCGACGCCGTCCTGCCCCTCCCCGGTGGAGGCGCGACCGGAGCCGTCTCCACCATCACCTCCGCCCTGCTGGCCCAGCTGGTCGTCACCCGAACCGTACGGAACCTGCTCGAAGCCGGCGAGGTGCCGCCCGTCTACCTGTCGGCCAACGTCCCTGAAGGCGACGCGCACAACCTCGGCCTGGAGGCGCGGTACGCGGGCCGCATCCGCCGCGGCGCCTGACGCCTTCCTCGCCTGGCCTCGCCTGGCCTCGCCTGGCCTCGCCTGGCCACCGCCTCTCTCCGTTACCCCCCACCGTTACCCCCCACCGTCACCCCCCACCGTCACCCCCCACCGTCACCACCTCTTCCCGTCATCTCCTCAGCACGACAACACCTCTGCTCGGCATGCACGAAATTCGGGGGCCGTACAAACCACAAGGGAGAACCCCGCCCATGTCCCGAAATTTCGGAAAACTTCTGCTGTCCTTAGGACTCTCCTCCATCCTGGTCGGCGCCACCCTGGTCGCCACCCCGGCCGCCGCCGCCCAGGCGGTCCGCCTGCAGTACCGCACCAGCGCGCCCGGCGCCACCACCGCCCAGGCCGAGCCCTGGCTGCGCCTGCACAACGACGGCACCACCACGATCCCGCTCAACCAGGTCAAGATCCGCTACTACCTCACCGGCGCCGAGACCTACCGGTTCGCCTGCTCCTGGGCCGTGATCGGCTGCGCCGCGATCACCGGTCAGTTCGTCCGCCAGCAGGGCAACGACCAGTACCTGGAGGTGGGCTTCACCTCGGGCAGCCTGGCGCCTGGCCAGAACACCAGCGACATGCAGCTGCGCTTCTACCGCTCGGACTGGCAGACGTTCACCCAGAGCGACGACTACTCCTACGGCTCCCAGACGTCCTACGCCAACTGGGACAAGGTCGCCGTCTACGTGAACGGGCAGCTCGCCTGGGGCAACCCCACGGGCACCGACCCCGACCCTGACCCCGATCCCGACCCGACCGATCCTCCCGGCGGCGCGGGAGAGCTGTTCGACGACTTCACCTACGACAACTCCAGCGACCCGCGCCTCGCCCAGCGCGGCTGGACGGTCCGCTCCAGCTCAGGTGGGCCCGGCGTGCCCGGCGCGACGTGGTCGCCTTCCGGCGTCTCGTTCCCCGGCGGTCTGCTGACGCTCGACTCCTCGACGAACGGCACCGCCGCGGGCACCGTACAGACCGAGCTGTCCACGTCGAGCCGCAAGTTCCGCGAGGGCACCTACGCCGCCCGCGTGCGCTTCAGCGACGCCCCCACCAGCGGCCCCGACGGCGAGCACGTGGTGCAGACGTTCTTCACCATCACCCCGCTGCGCTACAACCTGGACCCCGACTACGGCGAGCTCGACTTCGAGTACCTCCCGAACGGCGGCTGGGGCGAGCCCGGCAACATCCTCTACACCACCAGCTGGGAGACCTACCAGGCCGAGCCCTGGCAGGCGGTCAACACCCACACCGAGGAGCGCACGAGCTTCGCCGGCTGGCACGACCTGGTGATCCAGGTGTCGGGCGGGCGGATGAAGTATTACGTGGACGGCCGTCTCTTCGCCGACCACGGTGACATCTACTATCCCGAGACGCCGATGTGGATCATGTTCAACCAGTGGTTCATCGATCTTCAGGGAGCCTCGGGGACCCGTACGTACCGGCAGCAGGTGGACTACCTCTACCACAGCAAGAACGAGGTCGTCTCGCCCTCGGTCGTGACCAGCCGGGTCAACGCCCTGCGCGCGGCCGGCACCGCCTTCAAGGACACCGTCCCCAACCCGTGACCCGCCTCCCGGCACCGTCCCGCGCCCGCCTTCCGTGCGGGCGCGGGCACCTCCCGTCGGGCACCCCCACCGAAGGATCGCCATGAGAAACCGCATCCTGGCCCTGGCCGCCGTGTTCGCGCTGGCCGCCTGCGGAGCCGCCGAGGAGCCCGGGCAGCAGCAGGCCGCGGGTCCCGTGAAGCTGACCGTCTGGATCATGGACGGCAGCGTCACGCAGGAGCTGCTGAAGAAGTTCGAGACCGAGTACGAGGCCGCCCACCAGGGCGTCGACCTGGACGTCCAGATCCAGGCGTGGGACGGCATCGGCGAGCGCGTCACCGCCGCGCTGGCCAGCACCGACGCCCCCGACGTGATCGAGGTGGGCAACACCCAGGTCGCCCAGTACTCCGCCAGCGGCGGCGTGAGCGACCTGAGCGCCAAGGTGACGGATCTGAAGGGCGAGGACTGGCTGCCGGGACTGGCCCAGCCGGGCAAGATCGACGGCAAGCAGTACGGCATCCCCTGGTACGCCGCCAACCGCGTCGTGGTCTACAACAAGGACCTGTTCAAGGCGGCCGGCATCGCGGAGCCACCGAAGACCCGCGATGAATGGCTAGAAGTTACAGAAAAGCTCAATAAAGGTGGCAATCAGGGCATCTATCTGACCGGTCAGACCTGGTACGCCCTGGCCGGCTTCGTCTGGGACGAGGGCGGCGACCTGGCGGTCCAGGAGGGCGGCAAGTGGAGGGGCGCGCTCGACACGCCCCAGGCGCTGGCCGGCATGGACTACTACAAGCGCCTCCAGGCCCTCGGCAAGGGTCCCAAGGACGCCGACGAGGCCAACCCGCCCCAGCACGAGGTGTTCGCGCAGGGCAAGGTCGGCCAGATCATCGCCGTGCCGGGCATCGCCGCCCGCGTCCTGGAGGTGGACGACAAGCTCAAGGACAAGATCGGCTTCTTCCCCATTCCGGGCAAGACGGCCGACAAGCCGGGCACGGTCTTCACCGGCGGCTCCGACCTGATCATCCCGGCCGCCTCCCAGCGGCAGGAGCAGGCGTACGAGGTGGTCAAGGCGCTGGCGGGGGAGCAGTTCCAGACGGAGCTGGCCAAGGCCATGAGCTTCGTGCCGAACCGTACGTCGCTGGCCGGCGTGCTCGCGGGCGACGAGGGCACCGCAGCCATGGCCGTCGGCGCCGCCAACGGCCGGGCCACCCCGAACACCCCCAACTGGGCCGCGGTCGAGGCGACCTCGGTGATCAAGCAGTACATGACCGCCGTGCTCACCGGAGGAGACCCGGCCGCGGAGGGCAGGAAGGTGTCCGAGACGATCACTACCACGCTGAACAGCGGATCCTGAATGTCGGCAAGGAACCGCTCGCTCTGGCCCTACCTGCTCATCGCGCCCACGGTGGCGGGCGGGGCCTTCCTCCTGCTCTATCCGGTGCTCAAGGCGGCGGTGATCTCGTTCCAGCACTTCCGCATGGGGGAGCTGATCAAGGGCGGGGCGGCGTTCGCCGGCCTGGAGAACTACGCGGAGCTGCTGACCGGCGCCGAGTTCTGGCAGGTGCTGCTGCGCACGGTCGTGTGGACCGCGATCAACGTGGTGCTCATCGTGGGCCTCGGCACGGGCGTCGCCCTCATGCTCCCGCGCCTGCGCCGCGGCCTGCGGCTGGCCCTGATGAGCGCGCTGGCGCTGGCCTGGGCCACGCCGATCATCGCGGCCACCACGGTCTTCCAGTGGCTGTTCCAGTCGGAGCTGGGCGTGGTCAACTGGGTGCTGGTCACGCTCGGCCTCGACCAGTTTCAGGGCTACGCCTGGTTCGCCGACGGCACGGCCACGTTCGCCGTGCTCGTCATCCTCGTCGTGTGGCAGTCGGTTCCGTTCGCCGCGCTCACCCTGTACGCCGGGCTCACCACGATCCCGGTGGAGCTGTTCGAGTCGGCCAGGATCGACGGCGGCACCGGCTGGCAGGTGTTCTGGAAGGTCACCTTCCCCATGCTCAGGCAGCTCTTCGCGTTGATCGCCGCGCTTGAGGTGATCTGGGTGGCCAAGTGCTTCCCCCAGATCTGGGTGCTCAGCCAGGGCGGCCCCGACGGCGCCACGACCACTCTGCCCGTCTACGCGTTCAAGATCGCCCGTGTCCTGCACCGCTACGACCTCGGGTCCGCGGTGGCCATGCTGACGGTGCTCATCCTCGCCGTCGCCCTGATCAGCAATCTGCGTCGGATGGTGCGCTCGTGAAGCGGTTCATGCTCAACGCGGCGGCGGTCGCCGTGCTGGTGACCACGATCTTCCCGGTCTACTGGATGTTCCTGACCGCGTTCAAGCCGACCAAGGACATCCAGTCGGAGACCCCGACCTTCTGGCCCGCCAGTCCCACGCTCGACCACTTCGTCACCGCCGTGAACGCGCCGGGCTTCTGGACCTACTGGCGCAACAGCCTGCTCGTCACGGTCGGGGCGGTGCTGATCGCGCTGCTGGTGGCGCTGCTGGCGGCGTTCGCGGTGACCAGGATGTCGTGGCGGGGGAAGGGGGCGTTCGTGGTGGCGGTGTTCGCGGCGCAGATGGCGCCGTGGGAGGCGCTGCTGGTGCCGGTGTTCATCATCGCCCGCGACACCGAGCTGCTGGACTCGCTGGCCATGCTGACCGGCGTGTACTTCATGATCACGCTTCCGTTCACGATCGTGACGCTGCGCGGGTTCCTCGCCGCCATCCCGGTGGAGCTGGAGGAGGCGGCGCAGGTGGACGGCTGCAGCCGGATGACCGCGTTCCGGCGGGTGGTCTTCCCGCTGCTCGCTCCCGGGCTGATGGCGACCTCACTGTTCGGGTTCATCACGGCGTGGAACGAGTTCGCGTTCGTCAACGTGCTGATCATCAAGGATCAGGACAAGCGCACCCTGCCGGTGTGGCTGTCGTCGTTCAGGGACGTGTTCGGCACGGACTGGGGCGCCACGATGGCCGCGGCCAGCCTGTTCGCGCTACCGGCGTTGCTGCTCTTCCTCTTCCTGCAACGCCGGGTCGGCACCGGCATGACGGCGGGAGCGGTCAAGGGCTGACCTTGGAGCCGGGTCAGGTCCCGGTGAGGGGCGCGCTGGGCGCGTCCTCGGGCCATTCGGCCGGGTCCGACACGTACGTGCCGCGCCGGGGCACGGTGAAGACCCAGCGCTGCTCCCGCAGCCGGGAGACGGCCCGCCGCGCCGTGACCCCGGCGACCCCGTACTGCCGCATGAGGATCTTCTGGCTGGGGATCACCCGGTTCGGCCGCAGCTCGCCGCGTCTGATCCGGCCGGCCAGGTCGGCCGCGATGAGCGCGTGCAGGCCGCGCGCGGGCTTGACCCGCGGCACGCCGGGCGGCCCGACGAACGTGCCCTCGCCGGGCACGGTGTGGACGAGCTCGCGCCGGCGCAGCTCCCTGGCCGCGTTGCGCGCGGTGGTGCGCCCGATGCCGAACTCCGCCTCCAGCGCCGCCTCGCTCGGAACGGGTTCGCCGGTGCGCAGCAGGCCGCGGGCGATCCGTTCGTGGAGCATCTCGGCGACCTGAACGTACAGGGGCGTCGGGCCATCACGGTCGAGCATGCTCATAGAGTAGACGTGTCGATACGGGTAGGTAGGCGAAGTCAGTCTTCCGGCCACGACTCCTTCGGCGAGACGTAGCTGCCGCGCTGCGCGACGGTGTAGATCCAACCCTGCTCCCGCAGCAGCGCCATGGCCCGGCGGACGGTCTCGCGCGCCACCCCGTGCTGCTTCTGCAGCGCCGATTCGCCGGGGATGGGACGTCGCGGCGCTATTTCCCCGGCCTTGATCTGATTGCTGATCTTTGTCGCGATCTGCTGGTAAAGCGGGGTTTTACGCTTCTGTCGCGGACCTCCGGTGGGCGGGCCGACGAAGGCGCCCTCCCCTTGGACGGTGTAGATGAGCCCCTCTTCGCGCAAGAGGTGGACCGCCCGCCTGGCGGTGGTCCTGGCGACCCCGAACTCCTGCTGGATCTCGGCCTCGCTCGGCGCCGGGCTGCCCGCCGCGAGCGAGGAGAGCCGCTCCCGCAGGATGTCGGCGATCTGGATGTAGACGTGGGTGTCCCCTTCATAGTCGAGCACGTGAGCAACATAGGCCAAGCCGGGCGACAGCTCTCATATCGTTCGGTCTCGGTAGACAAAGCACATTGCTCATACAGACGAGAAGAGACGACCGTACGTACTTTGCCGACTGAGAGCAGGCTCACATAGCGGGCGGGTGGCGACGGATGTAAATATAGACATGCATCTATTTCGATGAGCATCTATATGAAAGGGCGGCGGATGGAACTGCTGGAGATCCTGGAGTGCAGCCCGCCGCTGACCCGCGAGCCGCTGGACGCCGAGCAGGCGGCCGGGGTGGCGCGCGTGTTCAAGGCCCTGGGCGACCCGGTGCGGCTGCGCATCCTGTCCATCGTGGCCAGCCGTGCGGGCGGGGAGGTGTGCGTGTGCGACATCACCGGCGCTTTCGAGCTGTCCCAGCCGACCATCAGCCACCACCTGAAGGTGCTCAAAGAAGTCGGGCTGCTGACCTCCGAGCGGCGCGCCTCCTGGGTCTACTACCGGCTGGTGCCCGAGACGCTGGGCGAGCTGTCGGCGCTACTGACCCTGCCCGCCAGTGGGCCCGCCGGTGGGCCCGCCCGTGAGTCTGCCGACCTGCCGGCCGCCGCGGCGGCGTCGCGGTGATGGCGGCCCAACCCGCTCAGGTCGCCGCGCCACCGGCCGGTGTGATCGGCGCGCTGTCGAGGCCGGATCGGTTCCTGCCGGTGTGGATCATCGCGGCCATGGCCGCCGGGTTGCTGCTCGGGCGTCTGGTGCCCGGCCTGGACACCGTGCTGGACGCCGTCAGAATCGGCGAGATCTCGCTGCCGATCGCGCTCGGCCTGCTGCTGATGATGTACCCGGTGCTGGCCAAGGTCCGCTACGACCGGCTCGGCACCGTGACCGGCGACCGGCGCCTGCTGATCTCTTCGCTGGTGCTGAACTGGGTGCTCGGCCCGGCACTGATGTTCGCGCTGGCCTGGATCCTCCTGCCCGACCTGCCCGAGTACCGCACCGGCCTGATCATCGTCGGGCTGGCCCGATGCATCGCCATGGTGCTCATCTGGAACGACCTGGCCTGCGGCAACCGCGAGGCCGCCGCCGTCCTGGTCGCGCTCAACTCCCTCTTCCAGGTGATCGCCTTCGGCGCCCTGGGCTGGTTCTACCTGCAGGTGCTGCCCGGCCGGCTCGGCCTGCCCCAGTCCGCGCTCGACGTCTCAGCTTGGGACATCGCCTTCTACGTGCTGGTCTTCCTCGGCATCCCGCTGCTCGCGGGCTACGCCTCACGCAAGCTCGGCGAACGCGCCCGTGGCCGTACCTGGTACGAGCAGCGCTTCCTGCCGCGCGTCGGCCCGATCGCCCTGTACGGGCTGCTGTTCACCATCGTCATCCTGTTCGCCCTGCAAGGCGGCACCATCACCTCCCGCCCCGGCGACGTGGCCCGCATCGCGCTGCCGCTGCTGGCCTACTTCGCGCTCATGTGGGGCGGCGGCTTCCTGACCGGCAAGGCGATCGGCCTGCCGTACGACAAGACGACCACGCTCGCCTTCACCGCCGCCGGCAACAACTTCGAGCTGGCCATCGCGGTCGCGGTCGGCGTCTTCGGCGTCACCTCAGGCCAGGCCCTCGCGGGCGTGGTCGGCCCGCTCATCGAAGTTCCCGTCCTGGTCGCCCTGGTCTACGTCAGCCTGGCCGGCCGCCGCCTGTTCCGCACCGCAGAGAAGCCCGCCCGTGCCTGACAGCGCCCCCGAGACCACCACCGGCAAGCCGTCGGTCCTGTTCGTCTGCGTGCACAACGCCGGACGCTCCCAGATGGCCGCCGGCTGGCTCACCCACCTGGCCGCAGGCCGCATCGAGGTCCGTTCCGCAGGGTCGGCGCCCGCCGGCCGGATCAACCCGGTCGCGGTCGAGGCCATGCGCGAGGTGGGCATCGACATCACCGGCGAGCAGCCCAAGGCGCTCACCATCGACGCGGTCGAGACCTCCGACGCCGTGATCACCATGGGCTGCGGCGACGCCTGCCCCGTCTTCCCCGGCAAACGTTACGAGGACTGGAATCTTGACGACCCCGCCGGCCAGGGCATCGAGATGGTGCGGCAGGTCCGCGACGAGATCCGTACCCGGGTGGAGAAGCTGATCATCGAACTCGTCTCGTGAGCGGTGAAGGCCCGGTGATCCTCGTGCGGCGCCGGCCCACCTCGCGTTACTCGGGGGCCGGCGGCGGGGAGCCGGAAACGGCGGTGAAGGCGGCGTGCCGGGACCTGGCGTCGGCGTCCCGCAGCAGGTCGCGGGCCGCCAGCCAGGACGCCGCCCCCGCCGCGTCACCGGCCGTCGCCACCCGCTCGCCGGCGAGCAGCTCCGACACCGCCCGCCGCACCGGCCCGTCGTTCGTCAGTACGCTGCCCGCGAACACCACCGGCCCCGACACGTGCACCCTGCGCAGGGTCGCCACCAGGTGATCGGCGGCCTCCCGCACGATCCGCTCCGCCAGCGGGTCGCCCGCCTCGGCCGCCTGGCCGACCAGCGGCGACAGGGCGGCCAGCCGCATGTGGTCGGCCTGGGCCAGCCGGACGATGCGGGCGGCCGCGGCGCGCGGCGTGGCCGGCCGCTCGTCGCCCAGGAACCGCGCCCCCACGAGACTCACCAGCTCGTGACCCGAGCCCGGCAGCAGGGACTCCACGGGCAGACCCCGGTCGAGGGCCTCGATCACCGCCTTGGCGGCCTGGCGGCCGATCCAGAAGCCGGAGCCCGCGTCGCCCAGCAGCCAGCCCATCGCGTCGGCGACCGCGTCCAGCTCGAAGCCGGTCAGCCGGGCCGCCGCCGCGCCCGTGCCGGACAGCAGCAGCGAGCCGTCCGGCTCGGCGGAGCCGGCGGCGTACGCGATCGCCAGGTCGCCCATGCACCGCGGGCCCTCGGCGATGCCGTGACGGGCCCAGACCTTCGCCAGCTCGGGCTCCATCTCCTGCACCAGCCCCGCCACCCCGGCCAGCGACGCCACCACGCGCCCCCCACCGCCGGCCGGCAGCGCCGACTCCAGCGCGTTCCCGATCGCCGCCACCGCCTTGTCCAGGCCGTGGGCGCTCGGATTGCCCGCCCCGGCCCGCGCGTAGCCCACCCGCGTCCCGTCGAGCGTGTGGACGGCGACCCGGCTGGAGGTGGCACCGGCATCGACACCGACCACTAGCGATTCAGTCACGGTCCGAGTCTGGGGGTTGACGTGACCGGTAAGCAAGAATAATTTTCGCCAGAAGACCGGGTATTCGGAAGGAATATTCGTGACTTCAGGAGCGCTCGGGCGCGTTGAAACAGAACTACCCGGTTTGCCGGAGGCGTTGCGCAGGGTCGGTGAGGTGATTCTCGGTGACCCCGCCGAGGCCGCGCGGTCGACCATCATCGCGCTGGCCGAACGGGCGGGCAGCTCGCCCGCCACCGTGACCAGGTTCTGCCGGGCCTTCGGCTTCTCCGGCTACGCGGAGTTGCGCGTGGCGCTGGCGACCGAGACCGGCCGGGCCGCCCAGGCGGGCTGGGGCGCGGGCGTCGGTCACGAGATCGGCCCCGACGACCCGCTCGACGCCGCCATCGAGGTGATGGCCGCCGCCGACACCAGGCTCATCGCGGACACGGCCGCCCAGCTCGACCTCGACATCGTCGCCCGCGTGGCCGAGGCCATCGTGGCCGCGCCGAGGGTGCTCCTCGTCGGCGTCTCCACCAGCGGGAACGTCGCCAGCATGCTCGAAGGGCGGCTGCGCCGCATCGGCATCCCCGGCTGGAGCGCGGGCGACGCCCACGTGGCCCTGTCGGAGGCGGCGCTGATGAAGACGGGCGACGTGGCCATCGGCATCAGCCACCGGGGCCGTACGCGGGAGGTCATGGAGGCGCTGGCGGAGGCGGGCAGCCACGGCGCCACCACCGTCGCCGTCACCTCGTTCGCCCGCTCCCCGCTGGCGGAGCTGGCCGACCTGGTGCTGACCACCGCCAGCAGGGAGACCACGTGGCGGCTCGGCGGGCTGGCCGCCGTGCACTCGCAGCTCTTCGTCCTGGACGCCGTGTACGTGGCGGTCGCCCAGCTCACCTACGAACGCACGAACGAGGCGTTCGAACGCACCATCAGCGCCGTGGAGAGCCACCGCGTGGAGAGAGGCCAATGACGTACGCATCCGAGGCCCTCGGCCTGGCTCAGCGGGTTGCCGAGAGCCAGTCCGAGCCGGTGAGCCGCGCGGCGGCGCTGTTCGTGACCTCGATCAGGGCGGGCGGCGTGGTCAACGCCTTCGGCTCCGGCCACTCCGAGGCCATCGCCATGGAGATCGCCGGGCGGGCCGGCGGCCTGGTGCCGAGCAACCGCCTCAGCCCGCGCGACCTGGTGTTCTACGGCGGCGAGCCGCCCAGCGTGCTCACTCCCGAGCTGGAGCGCGACCCGGCCGTCGCCCATCGGATCTACGAGCTGGCGCCGGTGGAGCCCGCGGACGTGTTCGTGCTGGTGTCCAGCTCGGGCGTCAACGGCACGGTCGTGGAGCTGGCCACGATCGTCAAGGAACGGGGTCATCCGCTGATCGCGATCACCTCGGTCCAGCACAGCACCCGCATGACCTCGCGCCACCCGTCGGGCGGCAAGCTGCTCGACCTGGCCGACGTCGTGCTCGACAACGGCGCGCCGTACGGGGACGCCGTTCTCGACCTGCCCGGCGGCGGCAGCTACGGCGCGGTTTCCACGATCACCTCGGCGTTGCTCGCGCAGCTGGTGGTCACCGAGGCGGTGGACCGGCTCATCGCGCTGGGCGAGACGCCTCCCATCTACCTGTCGGCCAACGTGACCGGCGGCGACGAGCACAACAAGGCCCTTGAGAGCCGCTACGCAGGGCGCATCAGACGCGGTACATGAAGATCAGGAGTACAACCATGCCTAACACCCCCCATATCTCCAGGCGCGAGCTTCTGCGCGGCGCCGCGCTCGTACCCGTGGCGGGGGCGCTGGCCGCGTGTGCCACGCCGGCGGCGCCTCCCGCGGCCTCCAGCTCGGCGGCTCCGGCGGCGACGAGCGCGGCCAACCCGTTCGGCGTCGCCGACGGCAAGCCGCTGGAGGTCTGGATCTTCGACGGCGGCTTCGGCCAGGACTACGCCAAGAACATCCACCAGCCGCTGTTCGCCTCGAAGTACCCCAAGGTCGAGATCAAGCACAACTCGACCAAGGAGATCACCAAGGTGCTGCAGCCGCGCTTCGCCGGCGGCAACCCGCCCGAGGTCATCGACAACTCGGGCGCCAACTTCATCGACTTCGGCGCGCTCTCCCAGGACTCGCAGCTGCAGGACCTGACCGCCCTGCTCGACGCGCCCTCGTGGGACGACCCGAACGTCAAGGTCAGGGACACCATCGACCCGTCCGTGATCGACATCGGCACCTACGACGGCAAGTTCAGCGTCCTCGGCTACGTCAACTACATCCACGGCATCTGGTACTCGCAGAAGGCGTTCAAGGACAACGGCTGGGAGATCCCGAAGACCTGGGACGAGTTCCTGGCGCTCTGCGAGACCATCAAGAAGTCCGGCAAGATGGCGCCTTTCACCTACGCGGGCAAGTTCCCGCAGTACCTCTACGAGCCGCTGCTCACCATGGCGGCCAAGGTCGGCGGCAACGAGGTGCTGGTCAACATCGACAACCTGGAGGACGGCGCCTGGACCTCCGAGGCGATGAAGACCGCGGCCACGGCGTGGGCGGAGGTGGGCGCCAAATACCTCATGCAGGGCACCACCGGCCTCGACCACGTGCAGACGCAGACCGCCCAGAACAAGTACAAGGTGGCCATGCTGCCCTCCGGCTCCTGGCTGGAGAACGAGCAGAAGACGACCACGCCTGAGGACTTCGCGTACGGGATGTTCCCCATCCCCGACGTGACCGGCTCCGACAAGATGCCCTACGGCACCCTGCACACCCAGCCCGGCGAGAACTTCATCGTCTCGGCCAGGAGCCCCCACCCGCAGGCCGGCATGGAGTACCTGCGCGCCATGCTGTCGAAGAAGGCGGCCGGCGACTTCAGCGCGCTCGTCCGGACGATGACCGTGGTCAAGGGCGCCACCGAGGGCCGCGACATCTCGCCCGGCGTCACCAGCGCTTCGGCCGCGGTCGCCGCCGCGGGCGCCAACACCGTCTACTACCGCTGGTTCAACTGGTACGGCCCGCTCAAGGACGAGGCCATCGCCGCCACCGGTGAGCTGATGTCCGGCGGCCTGACCCCGGACAAGTACCTGGAGCGCATCCAGAAGAAGGCCGACGAGATCAAGAACGACTCCTCGATCAAGAAATACAAGCGCTGATGTTGTTCAACAGGTATCGCCGCGGGCTGTTCATCACCTCGTTCCTGGCAGCCCCGGTGATCCTCTATCTGGTCTACGTGATCGCGCCGTACCTCCAGGCGTTCTACATCGCGCTGACCGACTGGCGCGGGGTCACGGCCACGCCGAGGTTCATCGGCCTGGAGAACTTCCAGCGGCTCTTCGGCGACAGCAAGTTCTGGCAGGCCGTCACGCACAACGGCGCCCTGCTGGTGCTGCTGCCGCTGATCACGATCGTCATCGCGCTGTTCTTCGCGTTCCTGCTGAACGTGGGCGGCCCCTCGGGCGTGAGCGGCATCCGCGGGTCGAAGTTCTACCGGGTGGTGTTCTTCTTCCCGCAGGTGCTGGCCGTGGCCGTGGTCGCGGTGCTGTTCCAGCAGGTGTTCCGGCCGGACGGCAGCGGCATGCTGAACGGCCCCCTGATGGCGCTCGGGATGGACCCCATCGGGTTCCTGTCCGACCGGGACGTGGCGTTCTGGTCGGTGCTGGCGGTCATGGTCTGGCAGGCGGTCGGCTTCTACGTCGTGCTGTTCTCGGCCGGCCTGGCCAGCATCCCGAAGGACATGTTCGAGGCCGCGCAGATCGACGGAGCCGGCCGGATGAGCCTGTTCTTCCGCATCACGCTGCCGCTGCTCTGGGACACCGTCCAGGTGGCCTGGGTCTACCTGGGCATCCTGGCCCTCGACGTGTTCGCGATCGTCTGGGTGATGACCCTGCAGCAGGGCGGCCCCGACAGCGCGACCACGGTCATGGCCGCCGAGATCTATCGCAGCGCCTTCGGCCACTTCCGCTTCGGCTACGCCTCGGCGTTGGGCGTGGTGATGTTCTTCTTCACCGTCGGCTTCGCGATCCTCTCGCTTCGCCTGTCCCGGCGCGAACGAATCGAGTACTGATGACAACGATGATCTCGTGGACGGTGGCGAACTCGCGCAAGCTCGCCCGTTCCGAGCGCAGGCGCCGGCTCGGCCCCTTGGGCATTCTGACCCATCTGGCGCTGCTGATCTGGACCCTGCTCGTGATGATCCCGATCCTGTGGACGTTCCTGGCCTCGGTCAAGAGCGAGGACGAGATCTTCAGCGACGCCTGGTCGCTGCCGTCCGCGCTGCGCTGGGACAACTTCGCCAGGGCCTGGGACCAGGTGCACATCGGCCAGTACATGCTCAACAGCATCATCGTGGTGGCCTTCAGCACGTTCGGGACGATGCTCGTGGGGTCGATGGCGGCGTACGTGCTGGCCCGCTACCCCTTCAAGGGCAACCGGGCGATCTACTTCCTGTTCGTCTCCGGTCTGGCCTTCCCCGTCTACCTGGCCCTGACGCCGCTGTTCTTCGTCGTGCAGAACATGGGCAACCTGCCGGTGATCGGGCCGTTCATCGGCCTGAACACGCACGCGGGGCTGGTGCTGGTCTACATCGCGTACTCGATGCCCTTCACCGTCTTCTTCCTGTCGGCCTTCTTCCGCACGCTGCCCACGGCGGTGGGGGAGGCCGCCATGGTGGACGGCGCCTCGCACACGAGGGTCTTCTTCCAGATCATGCTGCCCATGGCCAGGCCGGGCATCATCAGCATCACGATCTTCAACATCCTGGGCCAGTGGAACCAGTACCAGCTTCCGCTGATCCTGCTCCAGGACCGGGAGAAGTGGGTGCTCACCATGGGCATCGCCGACATCTCCACCGCCGCCGGCTACGACCAGGACTGGTCGGCCATGTTCGCCGCCCTCACCCTGGCCATCCTGCCGATGCTGATCGTGTACACGGTGTTCCAGCGCCAGATCCAGTCCGGCCTGACGTCGGGTGCCCTGAAATAGCGCGCACGCCGGATATATCCGGCTTAGGGTGCGGGGTGTGACCGGCGACATTCACGCCCTGCTGGCTCGGCACCTGCCCGGCTACCGGGTGCGTTCCGTCCGGCGGCTCGGCACCGGCCTCGACAACCACGTGTCCGAGGTCAACGACGAGCTGCTGGTACGGCGGAGCAGGGTGAGCGATGCGCGCAAGACCCGCCAGGAGGTCGCCCGCCTGGCGGCCGTCAGGGAGTTGTCCCCGCTGCCCGTCCCCGAGGTCGTCTTCGCCGACGACGAGTCCGGCGCGATCGCCTACCGCAAGCTCGCCGGCACCCCGCTCAACCTCCTGGAGGGCTCCCCGGGCCTGCGGCCCCGGGAGCTGGCCAGGCCCCTGGGCGGCTTCCTCAGCGCGATCCACGGCGCCGAGCCCGCCCGGATGGAGGAGCTGGCGCCACGGGACGCCTATCCCATGCCGACGCTGCTCCAGGACGCCGAGCTCGACTACCGGGACGTGGAGCGGCACGTCCCGGAACAGCAGCGCCCGCTGGTCGAGCGCTTCCTGCGGCAGCACCCGCCGGCCGAGCCGGAGCTGACGCGCTTCTGCCACAACGACCTGGGCGCGGAGCACCTGCTGGTGGACGCGGACGGCGCCACGATCACGGGCGTCATCGACTGGACGGACGCCGCGATCACGGACCCCGCGCACGACTTCGCGCTGATCTATCGGGATCTGGGGCCGGAGATCTTCGAGCTGACGGTGTCGTTCTACGAGTTCGAGGTGACGGAGGAGGACCGGGCGCGGATCCTGTTCCACGCCAGGTGCGCGCTGATCGAGGACCTGGCGTACGGGCTGAGCATCGGCCCCCGCCACTACGCCGACGCCGCCCTCGCCCACCTGGCCAGGACGTTCGCTCAGCGGTGATCACTGCCGGAAAAGCGCTCGCAGGACCGTGCCCCGATCTGCTTGGCTGCCTGCCATGACAACGTCGGCCTGGGTAGGCGAGCGCGTCCGGCTGCGTGCCAGAGAGCCGGAGGACTGGGAGGCCTTCCACGCCTTCGACGAGGACTCCGACGCCGTGCGCAGCGGCTGGCGGCTCACCCCGCCCACCTCGGTCGCCCGGGCGAAGAAGGCGGCGATCGAGCACGCCGAGGAGGAGCTCGACCTCGACGAGTTCTCCTTGGCGATCGCCACCAAGGCCGGCAACCTGCTGGTCGGCTCGGTCAACACCCACACGATCGACCGCGTCCACGGCACCTTCTCCTACGGCATCGCCGTCGGCACGCCGCACCAGCGCAAGGGTTACGCGAGCGAGGCCATCGTGCTGACCCTGCGCTACATGTTCTTCGAGCGCCGCTTCCAGAAGGCCGAGGCCTGGGTCTACGGCTACAACGACGCCTCGCTCGCCCTCCACCGCCGACTGGGTTTCGTGGAGGAGGGCCGCCGGCGCAGGAGCCACTACGCCAACGGCCGCTATCACGACGAGGTGCTCTTCGGCATGACGGTCGAGGAGTACACCGATCGTTACGCCGGCGGCCGGCCCACGAGCACCCGGCCCGCCACGACCAAGGGGACCGCACCATGACCGAGCAAACGGTCACCATCGACGGGATCGACCTGTGTTACGAGGTGTTCGGTGTCCCGGCCGACGCCACCGTGTTGTTGATCGCCGGCGGAGCACAGTCGATGATCTGGTGGGAAGAGGAGTTCTGCAGCAGGCTCGCCGAGGCGGGTCGCCGGGTCGTGCGTTATGACCACCGCGACACCGGCCGGTCGACCAGCTCACCGCCCGGACGACCGTCGTACACCGCCCACGATCTGACCACCGACCCACTGCGAATACTGGACGCCCTGGGGGTGGGCCGCGCGCACGTGGTCGGGCTGTCGATGGGAGGCGGCATCGCCCAGCGTATCGCTCTCGAACACGCCGAACGGGTGAGCACCTTGTGCCTGGCCTCAACCAGCCCCGCCGTCCCGGCCGAGCACGATCGCAGGCTCCCACCGCCGAGACCGCAGGTGATGGCCACGTTCACCGACCCCGGACCCGAGCCCGACTGGACCGACCGGGACGCGGTGGTGGCCTATCGGGTCGAGGTGGAACGGCCGTACGCGGGAAGTCTCGGGTTCGACGAGCCGCACTACCGGCGGCTCGCTGCCCAGGAGGTCGATCGAACCCGGGACATGGCCGCTTCGATGACCAACCATTTCACCCTGGATGACGACACCCCGACCGGCTCCCGGCTCGACCAGATCACCACCCCCACCCTGGTCCTGCACGGCACCACCGACCCGATGTTCCCCCTTGAGCATGGCCAGGCCCTCGCCGCCGAGATCCCTGGCGCGCAGTTGGTCCCCCTCCCCGGCGCCGGGCATCAACAACCGCCACGAGAACTCTGGGACCTGGCCATCGCGGCAATCGTCGAGCACACCGAGCGTTACGCCTGAGCGGGGACGCCGAGCGTTACGCCTGAGCCTCCAGTTCGGCCCTGATCCGCCGGGTGGCGGTGACCACGTTGGCCAGTGCGGCCTCGACCTGCTCGTACGTACGCGTCTTCAGCCCGCAGTCCGGGTTGACCCAGACCCGTTCCGCCGGCAGCGCCGCCACGGTTCTGCGCAGCAGTTCCTCGACCTCCTCGACGCCGGGCACCCGGGGCGAGTGGATGTCGTAGACCCCCGGGCCGAGCCCGCGCCCGAACGCCGCCACCGTCCCCAGGATCCGCGCCCCCGACCGGGCCGACTCGATCGTCGTGACGTCGGCGTCCAGGCCGTCGATGGCGGCCAGGATCTGGTCGGCGTCCGAATAGCACAGGTGCGTGTGGATCTGTGTGCGGTCGCTGGCCCCGGACGTGGCCCGCCGGTAGGCCGCCACCGCCCACTCCAGGTAGTCGTCCTGCGCCGCCCGCCGCAGCGGCAGCAGCTCGCGCAGCGCCGGCTCGTCCACCTGGACGATCGACAGCCCGGCCGCCTCCAGGTCGCGGACCTCCTCCCTGACGGCGTCGGCCACCTGGAACACCACGTCGCGCAGCGGCAGGTCGTCCCGGACGAAGGACCAGGCCACGATCGTGACCGGGCCGGTGAGCATGCCCTTGACCGGCCGGTCCGTGAGCGACTGCGCGTACGTGGACCAGCGCACCGTGATCGGCCCGGGACGGCTCACGTCGCCGTGCAGGATCGGCGGGCGGGTGCAGCGCGACCCGTACGACTGCACCCAGCCGTTCCTGGTGACCGCGAACCCGTCGAGGTGCTCGGCGAAGTACTGCACCATGTCGTTGCGCTCGGGCTCCCCGTGCACGAGGACGTCGAGGCCGAGCCGCTCCTGGAGCCGGATCGCCCGCTCGATCTCCGCCTCGACCCGCCGCTCGTACTCCTCCTGGCTCAGCGTCCCCGCCGTCAGGGCCGCGCGGGCCGCGCGCAGCTCGCCGGTCTGCGGGAACGAGCCGATCGTGGTGGTGGGCAGGACGGGCAGCCGCAGGTGCGCCTTTTGAGCGGCGGCGCGGTCGGCGTACGGGCCACGCCCCTCGGTCACCACCGGCGCCGGCAGCGCCACGGACAGTCCGGGCGGCCCGGCCGGCAGGGAGCCGCGGAAGTCGGCCCGCGCCAGCGCCACGACCTCGGCCACCTTCTCCTCCGCGAACGCCAGCCGCGCCTTCAGCTCCGGCGCGAGGTCAGGCTCGTCCGCGACCGAGTAGGGCACGTGCTGGAGCGAGCACGAGGTGGACACCACGACCTGCGCGGCGCGTACGGCGCCCAGAGCGGCCAGCGCGCGCTCCGGCGAGGTGCGCCACACGTCCCGCCCGGACACCACGCCCGCGACCACGGTCTTGCCGCTCAGATCGACACCGGGCACCCCGCCCCTGACCAGGTCGATCCCGATGGCCTCGACCGGTGTGGCGGCCAGCTCGGGCAGCGACTCGCCGAGGTCGCCGAAGTACGACGCCACGAACAGCGCGGGCCGCGTGCCCAGGGCGCCCAGCCGTTCGTAGGCGGTCCTGACGGCGGCCAGCTCCTCCGGCGTCCTGTCGCCCACCAGCGCGGGCTCGTCGAGCTGCACCCACGCGACCCCTTCCGCCGCCAGCGCGGCCAGCAGCTCCTCGTAGCAGGCCAGCACCTCGTCCAGCCGGTCCAGGGCCGAGCCGAGCAGCAGGAACGTCACCGGCCCCACCACCACGGGCCGCGTCTCGTACCCCAGCGCCCGCGCCTGCCGCACTTCGGCCAGCGGCTTGGCGGCGTCCAGCTTGAACACGGTCTCCGGCCCGATCTCGGGCACGATGTAGTGGTAGTTCGTGTCGAACCACTTCGTCATCCGCAGCGGCGCCAGTCCGTCGGTGCCCCTGGCCATCGCGAAGTAGGGGTCGGCCGCGTCGCGGTAGCGGGCCGGCACCGCGCCGAGCAGCACCGCCGTGTCCAGCACCTGGTCATATAGCGAGAACGTGTTCGACGGCAGCCCTTCGAGGCCCAGCTCGGCCAGCCGGTGCCAGGTGCGCTCCCTGATCTCGGCGCCCACCCGGTCGAGCTCCGCCCGGCTCGCCCGCCCGTCCCAGTACGACTCCAGCGCCCGCTTCAGCTCGCGCCGCGGTCCGATCCGCGGATATCCGAGCACGGTGGACGCGGGAAACGGCCCGGGGGAAGACGGGATAAGTGCTGACATGTTCTGGTGCTCCTTCGAGATCGTTCAGGTCGGTGGAATGCTGCCGATTGCCGGAACGTCATGCACCATGGATTTGTGCTGCTTATGCTTCGGGAGATCCAGTGCTTCGCGCGGGTCGCGGAACGGCTCAGCTTCTCGGCCGCCGCCGCCGACGTGGGGATGTCCCAGCCCGCCATGAGCCAGGCCATCACCCGGCTCGAACGTGCCACCGGGGTCAGGCTCTTCGAGCGGAGCGCCCGCGAGGTGCGGCTCACCGCCGCGGGCAAGGCGCTGCTGGCGTACGCGGAGCAGGTGATCGACTCGGTCCAGGCGTTCGGCGCGGAGGCTGCCCGGCTGGCTCGGCCGACCATTCACCTGGCTTATCCACCCCTTGTCGGGACGCTGGCCGCCCGGATCGTCAGGCGGCTGGCGACGCGCACCCCCGCGGTCGGGGTCGAGCTGCGCGCCGCCGGGCGCGACGAGGCCGCGCGGGCGCTGGCGGACGGCGAGGTCTCGGCGGCCATCCTGGCCACGCCGGCGCCCGCCCGGTTCGTCACGGCGGCCAGGTTCCACGTCACCGTCGACCATCTGGCCGTTCCCGCCGGGCACCGCCTGGAGTCCCTTCCGCGAGTGAGTCCGGCCGAGCTGGGCGGCCAGGTGCTCCTCACGCCGGGCAGCCGCCCGTGGCCCGGGCTGCCCGGCCGCTCCCGGCTGGTGGCCGACGACTTCGCCGCCGCCCTCGACCTGGTGGCCGCAGGGGCGGGCCTGCTGCCCATCCCGCAGCTCATGGTCAGGACGATCCGGCGGGACGACGTGCGCTTCGTGCCGCTGGAGGCGGGCGATCTGCGGATCACGTACGCGCTGGCGTGGTCGAAGGAACGGGTCACCCCGGAGCTGATGGCCCTGGTCCAAGCCGTCCAGGACGCCCTGTGGACGAGGTGACTCCGACTACTTGACGCGGCGGCGCAAGTACTTGCTATCTTGTGTCAAGTGACGACCACGGAAGACCACGTCGAGCTGGTGGCCGAGCTGGTGCGCCTGCTGGAGACGCGCATCCTCGACCCGCTGGAGATCCTGCTGACCTCCGACGAGCTGCTGAGCCCCGTCAGGGCGCGGCTGCGCGTGGAGGCCGAGGTGTGGGCCGCGCAACTGCTGGGCGCCGACAGGGAGCGGGCCACCGCGACCGCGGCCAGGCTCATCGGCGTGCTCTTCCCCGGCGACGGGCCATTCGACCCGCCCGACTCGTGGTGGCGAAGCGCGCTCGGCCGGGCCGTGGCCCGCACGGCCGGGCACCCCACGGCGGCGGCGGTGCCGTACGCCACGGCGGGCGCGATGCTCGGCATCACCCGGCAGGGCGTGCACGACCTGGTCAAGCGGGGCAAGCTCGACCGGCACCCCGACGGCGGCGTCACCACCTCCTCCATTCGCGACCGGCTCAACCGACCCCAGGAGAGCATCCCGTGGCACCGCAAGACCTGATCATCGATGACCGCCCCGTCAGCCTTGCCGTCCGCGATCACGGCGGCGACGGGCCTCCCGTGCTGCTGCTGCACGGCCTCGGCGGCACCCTGCTGCACTGGGACGCCCTCGCGCCGCTGCTGACGGGCAGTCGCCGCGTCGTGGCGATGGACCTGCGCGGCCACGGCCGCTCGGGCGACGGCCCGTGGGACTGGGAGGCCGTCCTCGACGACGTGCAGGCCGTCGTCGACCACCTCGGCCTGGACGCGCCCCTGGTGGCCGGACACTCGCTCGGCGGCATGATCGCGATTCGCTGGGGCCTGCGTCACCCGGACGGCCCGGGGATCGTCAACCTCGACGGCCTGCGCTCGGCCGAGACCGCGCCGCGCCACTACGCCGGCCTCGCGGAGGAGGAGGTGACCGCGCTGCTGGCGGAGCTGAAGGCCGTCTTCGACGCCCAGGCCGCGGCGATGGCCCAGCCGCTGCCCGAGGAGCACGTCGCGATGTTCCCCCAGCGGGCGCTGCGCCACACGGCCGACGGCGTCTACGCGCGCCCCGACGCCGAGCTGGCCGCGCGGGTCAGGTCCGACCCGCACTTCCAGGACAGCGTCCCCGCGGTGGCGGACCTGCGCTGCCCGGCCCTGTTCGTGCTGGCCACCAGGAACCTGCCGGGGCTGCCCGGCCGGACCGGCGACCTCATGCCGGCGCTGCGCGCGGGCATCCGCCGCGACCTGACGGCGCTCACCGCCGACCGCCCGCACCTGCGCGTGCTCGAACTGGACGCCAGCCACAACATGCTCGATGAGCAGCCCGAGCGCATCGCCGAAGCCGTGCTGTCACTGCGCGCACAGCCTGCCGGGGCCTGAACACCGGGGCCGATCATTGGGGTCCACCGGGCTGATCGCCGGCCCGATCATAGGGGCCTGATCTACTGGGCCGGCAGGTTCTTGAGCGCCTCGCGGCGGCTGAGCCCCGAGATGCCCTTGGCCTTCACGTAGCGGATCACCTCGCCGGGATTGGTCTTGGCGAACTCGCGTAAGGCCCAGCCGATCGCCTTGCGGGCGAAGAAGTCGTTGTCCGAAAGACTCGGCTCGATGCACGCGTACAACAGAGCCGTGTCCGTACGCGACTTGAACCGGTTCTGGCACAGGATGGCCGTGCGCCGCTTCCACAGGTCGTCGTCGTGCGCCCACTCCAGCATGAGCGGCCGCATCGAGTCGGGATAGACGGCCAGCAGCCCGCCGACGCGATGGGTGGCCAGCTCGTCGACCAGGTCCCACCAGGCGCCGGTGACGATCATCTCCTCGTACATCGGCACGGTGTAGAGGGTCTGGAACTCCCGGTAGAGGTGATAGCCGGACAGCTCGACGGCGGCGTAGCGCTCCTCGCGGAATTCGGCCTCGCGCCACAGCGACAGCACGGCGCGCCGCCACTCGGGAGCGCTGCCCAGCCGGTGTTCGGCGAACACCTTCCGCAGCGCCGCCCGCCGGGGTACCGCCTTGACGCCGAGGAAGGGCATGGTGGACTTCATGTAGGCGCGCATGGTCTCGGCCTTGGCGGGCTCGGCCGCCTCCTGCAGTGCCAGGCGCACCGCCTTGCCGAGGCTCATCCCTTTTGGGTGGTGCGCTCGCCGGTGGCGAGCCCGTCGAAGAGCACGGTGATGTAGTGCTCCGCCAGGCCGGCCGTGTTGAGCCTGCCGCCGGGGCGGAACCAGCGCACCGCCACCCAGATCGTGTCCCTGATCATCCGGTAGGTCAGCTTGGGGTCGACGTCGGCCCGGAACAGCCCGGCCGCCTGCCCCGCCTTGATCTGCGAGACCCAGATCTGCTCGACCTCGTCCTCGGCCTTGACCAGGTAGTTGAAGCGCTCGAACTGGCGCAGGTAGTTCCAGTCGTTCTGCATCACCGTGATGGCGGCGCGGTGGGGCTCCAGCGTGCCGAAGCCGATGCGCACCATCTCCGACAGCACGGTGCGGGGGTCGGCCTTGGTGTCGAGGGCGGCGCGGTAGCGGGCGATGAGGTCGTCGAGGAAGGTGGACAGCACCTCGTCGACGATCGTCTCCTTGGAGTCGAAGTGGTGGTAGAGACTTCCGGAGAGGATGCCCGCCTCGTCGGCGATCTCGCGTACGGTCGTGGCCTGGAAGCCCTTGCGCGCGAAGAGCTCCGCAGCGAGCTTGACGAGGTGGTCGCGACGCTCGGACGCCGACCCCGATGAGGTCGCGCGCTGGCGCTTGGCCGGGGCGGCGGTGGTGCCGGAGTTCTTTCGCGTGGTCACGACACCATTATGAGCCATCGGACAATCGCTTGTTCACCTTACCGGCCCAGCTCATACGGCATTCCCGCACATACCAAGCGCTTGCTACGATATCGGGATGAGTGAGGCGTACATCGTCGGCGCCGTCCGCACCCCCGTCGGGCGCAGGAACGGCGGGCTGTCCGGAGCCCACCCCGCCGACCTCGGCGCGCACGTGCTCAAAGAGCTGATGTACCGCGCCGACGCCGACCCGTCCGCCGTCGAGGACGTGATCTTCGGCTGCGTGGACACCATCGGCCCCCAGGCCGGCGACGTCGCGCGCACCTGCTGGCTCGCGGCGGGCCTGCCGGAGGAGGTGCCGGGCGTCACGATCGACCGCCAGTGCGGCTCCTCGCAGCAGGCGCTGCACTTCGCCGCCCAGGCCGTGCTGTCCGGCACGAACGACCTGGTGGTGGCCGGGGGTGTGCAGAACATGAGCATGATCCCCATCTCCTCCGCGATGCTCGCGGGCCGGCCGCTCGGGCACGAGACGCCGTTCTCCGGTTCCAAGGGCTGGGCGCAGCGGTACGGCACCCAGGAGGTCTCCCAGTTCACCGGCGCCGAGCTGATCGCCGAGCGCTGGGGCATCTCGCGCGAGGAGATGGAACGGTACGCGTACGAGTCGCACCGCCGGGCCCTGCACGCCATCGACGCCGGGCACTTCGGGCGCGAGATCGCCCCCTTCGAAGGCGTCGCCGTGGACGAGGGCCCGCGCAGGGACACCACCCGCGAGCGGATGGCCGCGCTCAGGCCACTGACGGACGGCGGCCGCCTGACCGCCGCCCTGGCCTCCCAGATCTCCGACGGCGCCGCCGCCCTGCTCGTCGCCTCGCCCCGCGCGGTGCGCGAGCACGGCCTGACGCCGCGCGCCCGCGTGCACCATTTGTCGGCGCGCGGCGACGACCCGATCATGATGCTCTCCGCTCCCATCCCCGCCACCGTGCACGCGCTCGGGATGACCGGCCTGTCCATCGGGGACTTCGACGCGATCGAGATCAACGAGGCGTTCGCCTCCGTCGTGCTGGCCTGGATGCAGGAGACCGGCGCCGACCCCGCCAAGGTCAACCCGAACGGCGGCTCCATCGCCCTCGGCCATCCGCTCGGCGCGACCGGCGCCGTGCTGGCGGTCAAGCTGCTGCACGAGCTGGAGCGGACCGGCGGCAGGTACGGCCTGCTCACCATGTGCGAGGGCGGCGGACAGGCGAACGTCACGATCATCGAACGACTCGCCACGCCCGGCCCGGAATCGCCCTGACGGACCGGGGCCTGGGGGTGGGGGCCTGGGGGTGGGGGACGCCCGGTTCGACATGGGCCGGGCGGATGGCGAGCCAGGGCCGGCCGGGGGTCAGGAGCCGGGCGGATCGTGAGCCGGGCTCGCTATGAGTCGGGTCTGTCATGATAAGAAACGGGCTGACGTCAGAAAATGCCTCTAGCAAATAGGAAACTTTCCTATTAGATTGCAGACCATGCCCCTGAGCGGTGACCTGCTTCGCCTCGCCGACGCCGTCCTCTTCCCCGGTTTCACCGGACACGACCCTCCCGACTGGATCCGCCGCCGGCTCGGCGCGGGGCTGGCCGGCGTGGTGCTGTTCTCGCGCAACATCGCCGACCCCGCGCAGGTGGCCCGGCTCACGGCCGCCCTGCGCGCGGAGAACCCCGAGGTGCTCGTCGGCACCGACGAGGAGTCCGGCGAGGTCACCAGGCTGGAGGCGGACACCGGCAGCAGCCGCCCCGGCGGATACGCGCTCGGCGTCGTGGACGACGTGGACCTCACCGAGTCGCTGGCCGCCGGCCTCGGCGCGGACCTGGCCGGGGCGGGCATCTCCCTCGACTTCGCCCCCTCCGCCGACGTCAACTCCAACCCGGACAACCCGGTCATCGGGCTGCGGGCCTTCGGCGCGGACCCGGCGCTGGTCGCCCGGCACACCAGGGCGTTCGTCCGCGGGCTGCAGTCGGCCGGGGTGGCCGCCTGCGCCAAGCACTTCCCCGGGCACGGGGACACCTCCGTGGACTCGCACCACGGGGTGCCGGTCGTCGCCGAGAGCGGGATCGAGGACGCGCTGTTCCCTTTTCGCGAGGCCATCGCCGAAGGGGTCAAGGCGGTCATGACCGGCCACCTCCTGGTGCCGTCGTACGACGCCGAACTGCCCGCCACGCTCAGCCCCAAAGTGCTCACCGGGCTGCTGCGGGAGGAGCTCGGCTTCGACGGAATGATCATCACTGACGGCATCGAGATGGCCGCCGTGGCGGGCGCGTACGGGATCGGCGGCGCCTCCGCCCGAGCCCTGGCCGCCGGGGCGGACGCCATCTGCGTCGGCGGTGAGCACGCCGACGAGGCCACCGCGGCCGGGATCCGCGACGCGATCGCGGCGGCGGTGACCAGCGGGCTGCTGCCCGAGGAGCGACTGGCGGACGCCGCTCGCAGGGTCCGCGAGCTGGCCACGTGGGCCGCCTCCTCGGGCAGTCCGGCCCCCGCTGACGGCCACGTCGGCCTGACCGCGGCCCGCCGGGCGATCCGCCTCACCCGCCGCTCCACCGCGGCCGTGCTCCCGCTCGGCCCCGAGCCCTGCGTGGTGGAGCTGGCGCCGGAGATGAACCTGGCCATCGACAGGAAGACCCCGTGGGGCGTCGGCGAGCCCCTGACCCGGCTGCGCCCCGGCACCTCCACCGTCCGCCTGACGGCGGGCCGGACCACCGGCCCCGAGCTGGAGCGGGTGATCGGCCGGGCCGCCGGCCGTCCGCTGGTCGTGGTGGTCAGGGACGTGCACCGCCACCGCTGGCAGTCGGAGGCCCTGAGCCACCTGCTCAGCGCCCGCCCCGACGCCGTGGTCGTGGAGATGGGCCTGCCCGCCAGGTCCGACCTGGGGGCCGTGCACATCGCCACGTACGGCTCCGCGCGGGTCTGCGGCCAGGCCGCGGCGGAGGTGCTGACCGGTAGTCTCTGAGATCGTGAACTTCGACGGCGAGGACCTCTCACACAAGGCGCTGGGCGACCGGCTTCCCCAGGGGGAGACCCACGTCTTCCGCGAGTGCGACCTGACGGAGACCGACCTGTGGGGCGCCTCGCTGGCCGGGGCGCGGTTCGAGTCGTGCGTGCTGGAGCAGACCGACTTCCGCAAGGCCGACCTCGACGGGGCGGTCTTCAAGGGCGGCGGCGGGATGCGCATCAGGTTCAGCGACGCCGACCTCATCGACGCGACCTTCACCGATGTGGACCTGTCGTCGGCCCGGTTCGGCGGCGCGCTGCTGACCGACGTCTCCTTCACCGGCTGCCGCATGATCGGTGCCTCGCTCACCGGCTCCAGGGGCACCGGCTTCAAGGTCGCGCGCTCCAACCTGACGCTGGCCAACCTCGGCGGCTGCTCGCTGCGCGGCGAGGTGATCGAGGGCGTGCGCTTCGACGACGCCGACCTGTCCGGCTGCGACTTCACCCAGGCCACGCTGAGCGACTGCCGGCTCATCGGCGCGCGGCTGCTGCTGACCAAGTTCCAGCAGGCCGACCTGCGCGGGGCCGATCTGGGGCAGCCGGACGACGACAGGCTGCGCGCGTTCGCGGGTGCCGTGATCAACCAGACGCAGGCCAACGCCATCCTCGCGGCCCGCGGCATCACCGTCCTGTAGCCGCCGCGTCGTACGTGGCGTCACCGTCCTGTGGGTGCCTCGTCCTGGAGGGACGTGCTCGCGGGCAGTCGGGCCAGTGTCGCCTCCGCCTCCGCCATGACGCGCTCGACCAGCTCACGGCAGGACGGCAGGTCGTCGATCACCGTGACCACCTGCCCCGAGGCCATCACCCCCAGGTCCACTCTGCCCTCCACCATGGCCGCCCGCAGCAGCACCGGTGTGTTCGCCGCCTGCAGCACCTGCGCCCACGTCAGCTCGCGGCCCCGCCGCATCCGCCGTCCCTCGCGCAGCATCGACCGCCAGGACAGCCCCGACAGCCGCTTGAACCTGGCCCCGTTCACCACCGCCCTGACCAGGCGGGAACGTTCGAGCGAGGCCACGAACGGCGTGCTCAGCACCCGGTGTGGCACCCCGTCCACGTCGCGGGTCACCACGGTCTCGCGCGCCGCCAGGTAGAACCGCTTCACCTCGTCGGGCACCGGCGAGTCGGCGGTCAGCAGGAACCGGGTGCCCATGGCGATCCCGCAGGCCCCGTACGCCAGCGCCGCCACCAGCCCGCGCCCGTCGAAGAAGCCGCCCGCCGCGATCACCGGGATGTCCACCGCGTCCACGACCTGCGGCAGCAGCAGGGTGGTCGCCACCGGCCCCGTGTGCCCCCCGCCCTCGCCGCCCTGTACGATCACCGCGTCGGCGCCCCACGCCGCGACCTTCTCCGCGTGCCGGCGCGCCCCCACCGACGGGATCGTCACCACGCCCGCGTCCTTGAGCCGGGCGATCAGCTCGCGGCGCGGCGCCAGCGCGAACGACGCCACCCGCACGCCCTCCTTGATCAGCACCTCGATCCTGGCCGCCGCGTCGTCGGCGTCGGTGCGCAGGTTCACCCCGAAGGGGGCGTCCGTCCGCTCCTTGACCCGCCTGATCGCCGCGGTCATCTCGGGCACCGACATGGTGGCCGACCCGATCACGCCCAGGCCGCCCGCCGCCGACGTGGCCGCGGCCAGCCGGGCCCCGGCGACGTACCCCATGCCGGTCTGCACGATCGGATGCCGGCAGCCGACCAGCGACGTCAGCGCGGTCCTCACGCCGGCACCTCCCGGTCGCGCAGGCGACCGGGGTCGAGGCGGTCGAGCACGCGCAGCTCCTCCTCGGTCGGCTCCCGCGTACGGGGGACGCCGTCGCCGGCGCCGGCCAGCTCGAACCCGGTCGCGGCGACCACGTCGGCCACGCTCACCCCAGGATGCGTCGACACCAGCCGCATCGCCCCGCCGGGCCCGCCGAAGTCGAGCACGGCCAGGTTCGTCACCACCCGGCGCAGCTCGAACGCGCCCCTGTCGGTGCCGAGCCCGCTGACCATGTCCACCTCGGGGACGAACACCCTGGTCGAGTGCCGGGGGATCCAGTAGCTCGTCGGGTCGCAGCGGGTGTTCCCCGGGGCGCCGCGCACACCGAGCAACTGCGCCTTGGGCCTGGCCCAGTCGCCGACGCAGGAGATGTTCGTGTTGCCGTGCCGGTCGATCTGGCTGGCTCCGAGCATGACGTGCCGCCGCCCGTTCAGCACCAGCCACAGGTGCTCGCGGAAGGGCAGCCACCCCTCCACCACCTGCGGTGCCTCGCCGAGCGCGGGCACGTCGCCGGTGAGCAGGCAGACGCCGTCGTGGGTGAGCAGGTCAGGTTCGAACGTGAGCCGGGCCAGCCGCGCGGCCAGCACCGTGACCGCCCCGCCGATCCCGGCCGCGAGGATCTCCCCGTCGCCCCTGAACGCCTCCGCGCAGGCCACCACGCACACGTCAGCCCTGCTCACGGAAGTCCTCCCACGGCGTCTCCACGTATCGCCGCTGCTCGGCCTCGTCGCGGCCGTAGTCGGGCTCGCACGAGGTGAACCCGGCTCCGCCCGGCGCCTCCACCACGCCCGCCACCATCGAGCGGCTGATCAGCAACGACTGCACCGGCCCCTCCTTCAGCAGGTCCGCCGGGTCCACCAGCCGCTCGCACGAGACGTAGCAGCGCCCGGCGGCCTTGGCGTAGAGGTCGTCGAAGTACGGGTCGGGGCCCAGGTATTGGGCGTTGCCCCGCGCGTCGGCCCGGTTCACGTGCACGAGCGCCACGTCGGGCCTCAGCGCCGGCACCGCCACCAGCTCCTCCCCGTCCGCGTACGGCGACCGCACGGTCCGCAGCTCCGGATTGACCCGCATCACGTCCGAGCCCATCCCGGCCCGCGTCGGCAGGAACGGCAGCCGGTGCGCCCCGGCCAGCAGGCCGAACATGAACATGCCCTCGTCGTACTCGGTGAACTCGATCGCCCCCGTCTGGCGGGCCCTTCTGAAGTGCGGTTCGAGGGGGATGGAGTCGAGGGTCACGAACGGGGCCACGACCCTGCGCACCTTTCCCGCCGCGCAGAGCATGCCGACGTCGGGGCCGCCGTACGAGATGAGGGTGAGGTCGCGGACGGGGGAGCGGAGCAGGGCCTGGACGAGAGCCATGGGCTTGCGGCGCGAGCCCCAGCCGCCGATCCCGACCGCCATCCCGCTCTCCACGGACGCGGCCACCTGCTCGGCCGTCATCACCTTGCTCCCCGGGCGTGCTCCCAGATCGGCCGCCGGTTCGTTGGCCGATGCGCTCACTCGAACCGCTCCCTGTGCCGCTCGCCGATGCCCAGGAGGTTCAGCTCGAAGGTGAAGCCCTGCTCGAAGCGGTAGCTGCGGTTGACGTCCATCGGGTCGATGCCGTTGAGCGACTCCTTCGCGCGCCGGATCACGTACGGGTCCTTGGCCGCGATCTGCCCCGCCACCTCCATCGCCGTCTCGTGCAGCTTGTCGCGCGGCACCACCTCCAGGACGGACCCGAAGGCGTGCAGTTCGGCGGCGGTGACGTTTCTGCACGTGTAGACCATGGCTCGGACGAGATGCTGCGGCACCAGCCTGGACAGGTGCGTGGCGGCTCCCAGCGCGCCTCTGTCCACCTCGGGCAGGCCGAAGTAGGCGTCCTCGCCGGCCACCACCACGTCCGCGTTCCCCACCAGCCCGACGCCGCCGCCCAGGCAGTGCCCGTGCACGGCCGCGATCACCGGCACCGCGCACTCGTACACGGCGGCGAACGCCTCGTAGCAGGCCCGGTTGGCCCCGACCAGCGCGGCGTGCCCCTCGCTGTCGCGCATCTCCTTGATGTCCACTCCGGCGTTGAACCCGCGCCCTTCGGCCCGCAGCACGACTACCCGGGTCGCGGGGTCCTCGCCGGCCGCCCGCACGAGGCGGGCCAGCTTCTCCCAGTCCCGCACGGCCAGTGCGTTCACCGGCGGCAGGTCAACGACCACCTCGGCGACCGCTCCGCCCAGCAACGTGATGCCCATCTCCCCCCTTACCTAACGCTTGCTTGGTACGGTAGCACTCGTGACCGTGACTTACGACTACGCGGGCAAGCGCGTCCTGGTGACCGGCGGCACCAAGGGAATCGGCGCCGGCATCGCCGCCGCCTTCGCCTCGGCCGGCGCCGAGGTCACCGTCTGCGCCAGAACCCCACCCACCGCCCGTGACCATCACTCCGGCGATACCGGAGCGGTCGGGCGGGGCGCCGTCCCGGCCGGGGGGTTCCGTTTCGTCCAGGCCGACGTGCGCGATCCTTCGGACGTCGAGCGGCTGATCTCGGGGTTCGACCGGCTCGACGTCGTGGTCAACAACGCGGGCGGCTCGCCCCCCGCACCCTTGGAGGGCACGTCGCCGCGCCTGCACGCCCGCGTCATCGAGCTCAACCTGACGGCTCCGCTGCTGGTCTCGCAGTGCGCGTACCCGCTGCTCGCCGAGGCGGGCGGGGCCGTGGTGATGATCGGCAGCGCCAGCGGCGCCCGCCCCTCACCCGGCACCTCCGCGTACGGCGCCGCCAAAGCCGGCCTGCACCACCTGGCCCGCTGCCTGGCCGCCGAGTGGGCCCCCCGGGTGCGGGTCAACACGGTCGTCGTGGGCCTGGCCACCACCCGGGACGCCGACACCCGGGACGCCGGATCCCAGGATGCCGGAGCCCGGGACCTCGGCACTCGGGGCGCCGGTGCCCACGGCGCGGCGGACCACTATGGCGGCCGGGCGGATCTCGACGGCCGGGCCATCCCGGCCGGGCGGATGGCCACACCGGCCGACGTGGCCCAGGCCTGCCTGTGGCTGGCTGCCCCCGGCTACGTGACCGGCGCGGAGGTGCGAGTGGACGGCGGCGGCGAGATCCCCGCCTGGCGCCACCTCGTCGCGGAGTGACCGGCGACCGGCACGGGAGCGGAGCGGCCCCTGACGCTGTGGCCCCATGCGCCGATCGGTGCGGACCTCAGCGCCGGGGCGGCAGGGGACGCGCGGGACCAGCGCGCGGACGCCGGGCGGTGTGAGGTCAGCGCAGAGACGAGCGGGCGGTGGGGGATCAGCGCAGGGAAGACCGGGCGGTGGGGCGCAGGCGCAGCCGCTCCGTGGGCGCGGTCAGGTACGGCTTCAGCATCGGCAGCTCCACCTCCCGCTCCTCCTCCGGAGTCTCGAAACGGGCGAACCACACGAACACGTTCACCCCCGTCCTCACGGGCAGTCGCGGATAGGTGTTCTCCGCGTGCTCGCTCTCCAGGCAACCCACCGGCCGCACCCCCGCCTCGGCCAGCGCCGGCAGGGTCTCCCGCGCGAAGAGTCCGGCGAAGCCGTCTCCGGCCACGTGATGGATCGTGGCTACGTAGAGTGACGAGGGCAGTTCCTTCGCCCCCACCGGAGGCCGTTCACCGAAAGGCAGCTCCGGTCCGGCGGGCCGCAGCAGCAGCACGTCGTCGGAGTCGACCATCGTGCCGTTGGCCGTGTCACGGTTGGCCAGCCAGGTCGGGCCGCTGTAGAAGTCGGTCAGCGCCGCCCGCCGCGACTCCATGTTGGGAAAGGCCCGCAACCAGGGGAAGGTGTCCGGCTCGCCGTCCTCGCGGAAGGATCCGGCGACCCGCATGCCGGTGGCCTCCTGCGTCTCGATGAACTCCCGCTCGAACAGCTCGATGAGGACGTCACGCCGCCCGGGGCGCATCTGGTAGCGCCGTAGTTCGTAGATCATGCGCCGGACGTTAGGGCCGGGTCACTGACATCCCGTGTCAGCGTAAGCTTCGAACAATATTCTGATCACGCACAGCTACTAATCGACCACGCAACGCTATATGCTCGCACTGACCTTGATCCCCTGAGGTCCAAGGAAGGTCAAGGGGGCGGTGTGCGCTCAGGGCCCTGCGAGCGCCGTCTCCGAGCTCTTCCCCAACTGGCGAAGGAGCAGAAGTGATCAGAAGGGTGTGCGCCGCCGCGGCCGTGCTGGCAGCGGTCGCCGGCGGCACACTACTGGCAGTCCCCGCTCACGCTGACGACGACTGGATCAGCCCGTGGACCGGCGCCGACTGGTCCGCGAACCGGAGCGGCAACAGCGATTCGTCCCAGTCGGGAAACAACTTCGGGGACGTCCTGGCCGGCAACCACGGCTCAGGACACTCGACCAACGTCAACAACGTCAACGGCATCGCGCCGACCGCCACCTACGGCGGCATCACGGTGACGTACATCTTCCACTGACCCGCTGGCGTCCCGAAACAGCACTACGAAAGGGCAAGCACCATGATGAAGAAGCTCTGCGTGACCGGTCTCATCGCCGCCGCGGCCGGCGTGACCCTGCTGTCCGCCCCCGCCCAGGCCGACACGAACGCCGGCAACACCAGCTCCAACCGCGGCTCCTCGCAGTCGGGCAACAACTTCGGCAACGTCGTCAACTCCAACGTGAACGGCCTCGGCGCCACCGCGATCAACAACGTCAACGGCAACGCCGTGACGGGCACCAACGGCAGCGACGTGGCCGTCGACGACGTGGTCGACTAGTCCGGCTCCCGCGCCGCGGACCTGACGGAAGGCGGCGCGCTCGTGCGGGGTAGGGGGCGGGCCGGGCCGAAAAGGCCCGGCTCGCACCGTAATAGCATCTTTGCGTGACTCTCTGCGCCTATGCCACGTTTGAGAACTTTCGTGAGGACGACGAGCTCGACCTGGTCCTGACCGCCTGGAAAGAGGCCGGGATCGACGGGCGCGCCGAGCGCTGGGACGACCCGGCGGTCGACTGGAGCGCGTACGACGCCGTCGTCGTCCGTTCCGTCTGGGACTACATCCTGCGGCGGGAGGAGTTCCTGGCGTGGGCGCGCGGCGTGGAGTCCGTCACGCGGCTGCTGAACCCGTACGCGGTGCTGGAGTCGAACACCGACAAGACCTACCTGCGCGACCTGGGTGTGCCGATCGTGCCCACGCACTGGTCGTCGCGGGGGCTGCCCGACTGGCCGGAATACGTCGTCAAGCCGACCGTCTCCGGCGGGGCCCGCGACACCGTCAGGACCGCCGACCGCGCCGAGGCGGAGGCGCTGGCCGCGGCGCTGGAGGCCGCGGGGCGCGCGCCGATGGTGCAGCCGTACCTCGACATGGTGGAGTCGGAGGGCGAGACCTCGCTGCTGTTCTTCAACGGCCGCCTCAGTCACGCCGTCCGCCGCAGGCCCATGCTCGCCCGCGGGGCGGGCCCCGGCGACATCTCGCGGGCCCGGCTCCGCACGCCGGCTCCGGACCAGGTCGACCTCGCCGAGAAGGTGCTCACCGCCGTACCCCATGTCCTTCTCTACGCCAGGGTCGATCTGGTCCGGCTCCCCGGCGGCGCGCCCGCCGTCATCGAGCTGGAGCTGACCGAGCCCGCCCTCTACCTGCGCCACGAGCCGTCGGCGGCGGCGAGCTTCGCCAGGGCGCTGCGCGAGCTGCTCTGATCAGCAGGAGATCCCGCCGTCCACCGGGATGACCGTGCCGGTGAGGTACGCCCCCGCCCGCGAGGCCAGGTAGATGGCCGCGCCCGCCATGTCCTCAGGCCGCCCGATGCGCCCCAGCGGGACGCTCGCGGCGATGCTCGCGCGGGTGGCGGGGTCGTCGAGCGCGAACGCCATCATCTTCGACTCGAACGGCCCCGGCGCGATGGCGTTGACCGTGATGTGCTCGCCGGCCAGGCGCTTGGCCAGGTGGCGGGTGAGCATGTGGACGGCCGACTTCGTCGCGGAGTAGGCGTAGCTCTCCAAGGCCGGCACCCTGAGCCCGTCGATCGAGCCGACGTTGATCACCCGGGCCGGGTCGTCGGCGCCGGCGGCCTGGCGCAACTGCGGCAGGAACCGCTGGGTCAGCTGGAACACCCCCTTGACGTTGATGTTCCACAGCTTGTCGAAGGCGCTCTCCGGATATTCCTCCAGCGGCGCGCCCCACGTCGCCCCCGCGTTGTTCACCAGCACGTGCAGCGGCCCGTCCACCGCCGACACCAGCCGGTCCAGCCCCTCGGGCGTGGACAGGTCGGCCGGCACGGCGGAGCAGCCGAGCTCGGCGGCCGTCTTCTCCACCTCGGCCGTTTTGCGGGCGGAGATGTGCACGGTCGCGCCCGCCTCGACGAACCCGGCGGCGATCATGCGCCCGATGCCGCGCGAACCGCCGGTGACGACGACGTTCTTGCCTTCCACTGAGAACAGAGTCATGTTCTGGGAGCATGCCATACCGACCGGTCGGCTGTCAGGGTCGGACGCTCACACTCCGGGCAGGCGGCCGTTGCGGAACAGGTCGACGAACCGCTGATGATCGTCCCTGGCCCGCGCCCCGTACCGATGGGCGAAGTCCACCAGCATGGCGACGAATCCGGACCTGTCCGCGCCGATCACCGCCACGATCGCCTTCTCCGTCGAGAAGTCCACCAGGTCGTGGCTGGACTCGTCGTCGGCCACCGCGTGCATGCGGGCCACCGCCCGCCCCAGGTCCTGCACGATCGAGCGCAGCTCCGCCGGCTCGTTGACGTCGTCCCAGTCGAGGTCGGCCGAGTACGGGGACACCTCGGCCACCAGCTGCCCCACTCCGCCGAGCGAGGTGTATCCCAGCCACGGATCGGCGTAGGCCTGCAGCGCCCGCTGCGACTCGGCCGTGCGGTGCCCCTGGTGCAGGAAGTAGGAGGTGACCTTCTCGTCGGAGATGTAGCGCGCCACCGCGGGGGCCGCCGCCTGCTTCATGTAGAGGATCACGTCGTTCTCCAGCGCCTGCGAGCGCCCTTCGAGCAGCAGGTTGTACGACGGCAGCCCCGCCGACCCGATGCCCACGCCCTTGCGCAGCGCCACGTCCTTGATCGTCTGCTCGTGCGGCGCGAGCGGCGCCGGCAGCGTGGCCAGGTAGTCGTCGAAGGCCGCCAGCACCGCCAGCCGCGTCGCCTCGTCCACCGGCTCGCGCCCCTCCATGAGCGCGAAGCGCCGGTCGTAGTCGTCGATCACCGTTTCGACGTCGAGCAGCGCCACCCTGGTGCTCAGCCGGGCCCGCTGCAGCACCCGGTGCAGCACGCCGGTGGTGGTGTCGAGCGTGAGCGAGCCGATCGCGTCGTCGCCACCGGCCGCGATGGCGCCCAGTTCGACCAGGTACGCCCCGGCGAAGTCGGTCACCAGCACGCTGATCGAGTCGTCGGACAGCGCCTTGGCGTACCCGAGCAGGGCCAGGCTGGCCGCGAACCGCTTGAGGTCCCAGACGTAGGGGCCCACGTACGCCTCGTCGAAGTCGTTGACGTTGAAGACGAGGACGCCGGAGGCGTTCATGTAGGTGCCGAAGTTCTCCGCGTGCAGGTCGCCGTGGATCCACACCCGGCTGGTCGGCCCGTCGAGGTAGGACTCGTCGGCGAAGGATCCGGTCATGTCCGCGTAGAACAGGCAGGCGCTGCCCCGGTAGAACGCGAAGGGGGAGGCCGCCATCTTCCTGAACTTCCGCCTGAACGCGGCGGGGTCTCGCTTGATCGACTCGCCGAACTCCGTCATGAGGACATCGAGCAGGAACGAAGAGCGTGTGCCCATGGTCCGGACACTAGATCCGGATCGCCCGTCCGGCCACCCTGGTCTTTCCCTGACAGGGGCGATCCGCGCCGGTCAGGGATGATTCCTGCGGGTTCACGGATGCTGCGAGGAGACGGAGACGACCTCGCCCGTCATGTACGAGGAGTAGTCGCTCGCCAGGAAGACGATCACGTTCGCCACCTCCCACGGCTCCGCCGACCGCCCGAACGCCTCCTTGGCCGCCAGCTCCGCCAGCAGCTCCTCACTGGTCACCTTCGCCAGGAACGGATGCACCGCCAGCGACGGCGCCACGGCGTTGACCCGCACCCCGTGCTCGGCCGCCTCCATCGCGACGCACCTGGTCAGCGCCATCACGCCGGCCTTGGCCGCGGCGTAGTGCGCCTGACCGCGCTGGGCCCGCCAGCCGACCACGGAGGCGTTGTTGACGATGACCCCGGAGCCCTGGGCGATCATCTGCCGCAGGGCCGCCCTGGTGCAGCGCATGGTGCCGTGCAGCGTGACGTCGATGACCGCGTGCCACTGCTCGTCGGTCATCTCGGCCAGCGGCGCGGTCCCGCCGAGCCCGGCGTTGTTGACCACCACGTCCAGCCGCCCGTGCGCCTCCACGACCGCGTCGAACAGCGCCAGCACCTGCGCCTCCGAGGTCACGTCGCAGGGGACGGCCAGCGGCTTGACCCCCGTCAGCTCGGTCAGCGCGTCGGCGGCGGCCGACAGGCGGCGCTCGTGCCGGTCGGAGACGACGATCGTGGCGCCCTCCTCGGCGCAGCGCCTGGCCGTGGCGTAGCCGATGCCGGCGCCCGCGGCGGCCGTGACGAGCGTGACCTTGCCGTCCAGCAGGCCGTGAGCCTTCGGCTGGGGCGGCGTCGGTCGGGATGGTGACATCGGCGGCTCCGATCAGCGGGGAAGTCCCAGGGTGCGCTCGGCGATGATGTTGCGCTGGATCTCGCTGGAACCGGCATAGATGGTGTCGGCCCGGCTGAACAGGTAGAGCCGCTGCAGCTCGTTCAGCCCGTCTGGGCCGCAGGCGAGCCCCGCCCGGCCCTGGACGGCCTGGGCCAGCTCGCCCAGCCTGCGGTGCCACTCCGACCAGTACAGCTTGGCGATCGACACCTCGGGTCCCGGGTCGGGGCCCAGCGTCCTGAGCGCGTTGAGCCGCATGATCCGCAGCTCCAGCCAGGCGCGTACGAGCCGGTCGCGCAGCACGGGGTCGGCGGCGGCGCCCGTGCGCCTGGCCGTCGCGATCACCGTGTCCAGCTCCCGCGCGAACCCGAGCTGCTGGCCGAGCGTGGAGGCCCCGCGCTCGTGGCCGAGCGTGGCCATGGCCACCCGCCAGCCGTCGCCCGGCGCCCCGAGGATGTTGCCCGCCGCCGTGCGCGCGCCGTCGAAGAAGACCTCGTTGAACTCCGAGGTGCCGGTCAGCTGCACGATCGGGCGCACCTCGACGCCGGGGCCGTTCATGGGCACCAGCAGGTACGACAGCCCGTGATGACGCCGGGAGCCCTCCTCCGTACGGCACAGGACGAAGCACCAGTCGGCCACGTGCGCCAGCGACGTCCACACCTTCTGGCCGGTGATCACCCATTCGCCCGCTTCGAGTCGGGCCCGCGTCTGGACATTGGCCAGGTCGGAGCCGGCCTCCGGCTCGGAGTAGCCCTGGCACCACAGCTCCTCGCCGCGCCGGATCGGGGGCAGGAAGCGCTCTTTCTGCTCGTCGGTGCCGAACTCCAGGATGGTCGGGCCGACCAGCCCTTCGCCGATGAGGCCCACCCGGGCGGGGGCGCCGGCTCTGGCGTACTCCTCGTGGAAGGCGACCTGGTCGGCGAGGGAGGCGGCGCGGCCGCCGTACCTCTCGGGCCAGCCCAGGCAGGTCCAGCCGTGCCGGCCGAGGTGGCGCTCCCACGCCTTTCGCCGCTCGAATCCCTCGTGCTCGCGCCCGGGGCCGCCGAGCCCCCTTGCGTCGGCGAACTCGCCGCGCAGGCTCTCCTCCAGCCAGGCCCTGGCCCGCTCACGAAGGCTCAAGGAACCCGCCGTTGAACGATCCGTACCCGCCGCGGAAGAACAGCAGCGGCCCGCCCTCGGCGAGCGTGTCGAGCTGGTGTACCCGGGCCACCACGATCATGTGGTCGCCCGCCACGTGCTCGGCCTCGACCACGCAGTCGAGCCAGGCGAGCGCGCCGTCGAGCACCGGGTTGCCGCCGGGGGAGCCGGTCCAGGCGAGGCCGGCGAACTTGTCGCCGCCCTTGCTCGCCATCTGCGCGCACACGTCCTGCTGGGTCTCGGCCAGCACGTTGACCGTGACGACCTTGGCGGCGCGTACCTTGGGCCAGCTCGTGCTGGTGTGCGCGACGCAGAAGGCCACCAGGGGCGGGTCCAGCGAGACCGAGGTGAAGGAGTTGGCGGCCAGGCCGCACGGCCGGCCGCTCAGCGGGTCGACGGCCGTGATCGCCACCACGCCGGTCGCGAACCTGCCCAGCACCTGCCGGAAGCGGCGGCTGTCGAGGTGGCCGTTCGGGCTGTGCTGGGATGGGCTCGTCGGCATGGCGGCTCCGTTGCGAGTCCTGCGCTGGTAGGGCGTCGGAAGGCCGCGGCAGCCGTCCGGCGCGATGAGCCGGGCAGCGTGTGTGCTCATGATCCGCCTCCTCGTACGCCGACTGCGCTCATCTTACCAAGCGCTTGCTTGGACGCTAGGGGGAAGCGGCGAAAGGTGTCAAGTCGCACCGGCTCACCTGCGTTGACAGGGGCGAAAACGGGTGCATAACGTGACGTATGTGCCCAAGCGCTTGCTTGAATTCAGGAATGTCACGGCCGTCGCGGGAGTCGGCTACACGCCCTTCACCAAGGACTCCGGCGTCAGCACGCTGACCCTGGCCTGCCGCGCCGTGCTGGCCGCGCTGGAGGACGCCGGCCTGACCGCGGACGACGTGGACGGCCTGGCCACGCACCGCGTCGGCGACTCGGCCCCGCCCACCCTCGTCGGCCCCGCCCTGGGGCTGAGCGACCTGGCCTGGCACCTGGACCAGTTCGGCGGGGGCAGCGTCTCCCACGCCGTCGTCGGCCAGGCCGCGCTGGCGGTGGCCGCGGGCCTGGCCGAGACCGTCGTCTGCTACCGGGCCATCAACGCCCGCTCGGAGTTCCGCATGGGCGGCACCGGCAGGGGCGTGCCGGTGAGCCCTGAGGTGCAGTACCAGGCCCCGTACGGGTACGTGGCCCCGCCCCAGCAGTTCGCCATGTACGCCCGCGCCCACATGCTCCGCTACGGCACCAAGGCCGAGCACTTCGGCCGCCTGGCCGTCACCCAGCGGGCCAACGCCGCCAAGAATCCGCGTGCTCTCATGCGTACGCCCATCACCCTCGACGACTACCTGGCCAGCCGGTGGATCGCCGAGCCGTTCCGGCTGCTGGACTGCTGCCTGGAGACCGACGGGGCCTGCGCCGTGGTCGTCACCACGGCCGAACGCGCCCGCTCGCTGCGCCGCCCGCCCGTCCTCGTCTCCGGCGCCGCCTGGGGCGGCGGCACCTCGCACCTCTCGCTCGCCGGCGCCGACCCCACGGTCACCGCGGCCGCCGCCCTGGCCCCCCGCCTGTACGCGCAGGCCGGGCTCGGCCCGGAGGAGGTGGACGTGGCCGAGCTGTACGACTGCTTCACCTACTCGGTGATCGTCCAGCTGGAGGACTACGGGTTCTGCGCCAAGGGCGAGGGCGGGCCGTACGTGGAGTCGGGCGCGACCGCCCTGGACGGCGCCCTCCCGGTCAACACGCACGGGGGTTTCCTGTCCGAGGGATACGTCCACGGGCTCAACCACGTCGCCGAGGCGGTCTCCCAGCTCCGGGGGGACGCGGGGGACCGGCAGGTGCCGGGCGCGGAGGTGGCGCTCTCGACGTCCCAGCCCGGCTACATCCTGCCCGCCACCTCCGCCCTGATCCTGAGGAGGGCGTGATGGCCTACCGTCCCGAGCCCGACCGGGACTCCCGCCCGTGGTGGGAGCGGATCGCCGGGAAGGAGTTCGCGGTACAGGAATGTGCCGGCTGCGGCACGCCGCGTTTCCCACCGCGGGCCTTCTGCCCGGTCTGCCGTACGGAAGGGTGTCGCTGGCGGAAGGTCGACCCCGTGGGAACGGTGGAGAGCTGGATCGTCAGCCACCAGCCGTTCGTGCCGGGACGGCTCGATCCATACCTAGTGGTAATGGTCCGGCTGGAGGCGGTTTCCGGCTGTCTGGTGTACGGAAATTGGCGATCGACGCGTCCGCCGGAGCACGGGGAGCGGGTCGTGGGGGCGTTCACCGAGGTCACAGGGGATGTGACGCTGCTCGACTGGGCGCCGGCCGATGCCGGGAGCGTGCATGTTCATCCACCCGAGCGCAAGTCCTCCCGCTAGTTGACCTTGCGTGGCAAATTGCATTGGTACCGGTAAATCCCACCAGTCCCACCATCACGAAAGGTGCCCCCGCGTTCGGCCTCAAGGGTTGATGATGTGGCTGTAGGCGTCGTCGATGCGGACGGCCTGGACTTGGCGGCAGATGTGATTCGTGCGTGCTGGGTGACGGACGTGGCCACGAGGTCACGTGAGACGATCCTGCCCGCCTGCCGTCGTGACACCCGGTCTCCCCGCTCCGGAACCCGGGCCAGCCGCCCCGGGTTCCGGAGCGGGGCGGCCCGTGCGCCCCCTGACACGGAAAAGCCCCCATCGGGAGATGGAGGCGGCTGTTCGTGCGGATCCCTGTCGAGGAGAACGCGTCCTGGCGGGCGTGGGGGACCCGCCAGGACGCGCTTCCTTCCCCGTGTGCGACGGCCCAGGACTCCGGCGAGGGATGGAGTCCTAGACCGTTGAGCCGCACACGGAGTCGATGGGGGAACGTGAAGGTCCCTGTCGTCGGCAACGTGCGGCGATGCTTCGAGCTGCACCGACCGGGTCATCGATGTGCTGCGTGACGGTGGCGCCACCCTCCTTGTCTCCGACAAAGGATCCGTCTTCGCAGCACGCGGTCAGCTCAGTCAGCACCGATGGCGATGGCACGGATGTGCCACTGCACTGGCAGGTGTGGGTGATCACCTGGCGGCGCAACGCGTAACGCAGTAAACGAGTTGCTTCGCGAGGGTCATGCCAGGGCAGGTATGGCGTACCCGTGCGGACCGGCGACACTGGCCTTCACCCCCTCACCGGCCTTTAGATGGATTTGTACCAACGAATGGATGATGGGCCGGTGGACCGGGTTTGGTCAAGGGGTTGTGGCCTGCTAGAACCAGATCGTCTAAATTGTTGGAACAAAAGGGGTGAAAGTGGCAAGGTCGGTGCTGTATCAGCAGGTGGCTTCGGAACTGCGACGAGCCATCTACTCGGGTGTCCTCGGCCCCGGGTCGCAGCTGCCGACCGAGGCTCAGCTCATGGAAGACCATGGCGTGAGCAGGAACACTGTGAGGCTGGCCCTTGGGGAGCTGGTCAATGAGGGACTCGTCACTCGCACGCCACGGCGTGGAACAGTGGTCAGAGACCGCAGACCGCTGCTGATCTATCCGCAGCGGGAGCTGGAGCCACAACCCAGTGGGGAACTGCGGGAGGCCTTCGCCTACGCCGTCGCGCAGGAAGGCCGCGCGCCAAGCCAGTACATCGAGGTCCTGACGGTGTCTCCGGTAGAGGAGATCGCCAGCAGGCTGGAGTTGGCCGACGGGGAGTTGGCCGTGGTGAGACGCCGTCTGCGGTTCGTGGACGGGCAGCCGTACAACACCAACGATTCCTACTTTCCCCGTGACATGGTCGCCGATTCCGAGATCGCCAGACCCGGAGACATCGCGCGAGGGGCGAACCGGGTACTGGAAGAGTTGGGTCATGCGCAGGTGCGCGTCGTCGACGACATCTGGGCCCGCATGCCCAACCAAGAGGAGGCCGAGCGCCTCCAGCTTGAGCTCGGCACGCCAGTGATGGTCTATGTCCGAGTGGGTTACGACGGGGCGGACATGCCTGTGCGTGTCGCCGTGTCGGTGTTGCCAGCCGACAAACATCTGATCAGATACGAACTCGATCGCCGCTGACGAGTTCGTGGGTGAAGGGGTGATCCCGCCGGCCGGGCGCAGCGAGAAATAGCCGCCTCGCTGGCCTAGGGGAGTCGTGCATACTCCCCTAAATCGCCATTTATCCATATATATCGGGATAAGGCCCTATTTCGCCCTAGCGCACCGTTGCGTCATCACGCTGTGCGCTGGAGCGGACACCCAACGCAGTGAAGGATTTACTATGCACACACACACCCTGCTTCACCCTCTCTCCCTCCGCCGAGCGGAACCCGCGGACCTTCCCGGCGTGCTCACCCTCCTCGCCGACACCTCCGAGTGGCTCTGGCGGCAGGGACTGCGGCAATGGCCCCGTGGGGGGTTCGGCCCGGAAAGGATCGAGCCGCTCATCGAGGAGCGGGTGCTGTTCCTGCTGGACGACGAGCTCAGATACCTCGATCCCGACGAATCCGCCCCGCCGGTGGCCACCATCGCCCTCGACGAGCACGCCGACCCCGAGTTCTGGCGGCCGGGAGACGACCCGGGGGCCGCGCTCTACGTCCACAAACTGGCCGTCGCCCGCCCCTGGTCGGGCTCCGGCCTCGGGGACGCCCTGCTCGACTGGGCGGGCGCCTCGGCGTACTGGGCCGGCCTGCCGTGGCTGCGCCTCGACTGCGCCAAGAACAACCCCGGGCTGCAGAACTACTACCGCAGGCGCGGCTTCCGCCACGTCCGCACGGTGGACCTGCCGCACCGGTCCTCGGGGGCGCTGTTCCAGCGCTCGTCGCAGGACGTGCCGATCACGGTCTTCCGTGACCTGACCATCGCCGAACTGATCAGCGCCTGACCCGCCCCGGCTCGCGGCCCGGCCCCACCCCTCGGGACCGGGCCCCGGCCGGCTCCGTTCCTCGGTCGCGACCGGCCCCCGTCCCTCGGGTTGCGACCGGCCCCGATCTCCCAGGAGCCCGGTCCGACCCTCGATCCCGCGCGGCTCTGTCCTGACCCGATCCCGCGGGGTCGGCCTCTGGTCTGAGCTGGCCTGCGGTTTGAGTCGGCTTGCTCAGCCGTGCGGCGCCGTCCAGGCCGGGGCGCACAGCGAGATGCCGATCTCCTGGGCCACCTCGGCGTGGGCGAGGTACTCGTCGATGTCATGAGCCCGGCCCGTCGCGTTGACGACGGGGACCTCATCCGGCCCGTCCTGCCAGCGATCACTTAGCGGGCAGCCGATGGTGACCGAATCGGTCGGGCACCAGGCGTTCAACCAGCGGGCCACCCGGTCAGGACGGTACGGCCCGCCGCTGATCAGCCGCTCGTACACGCTGTCCAGGCCGAGCGGGCTGCCCGCCGTCACCAGCAGTTCCACCTCCACCGCCGGATCGAGCCGGGTGAGCAGGTCCATCGCGACCACCGTGCCCAGGCTGTGACTGACCAGCACCATGCGGCCGGATCGTGGCAGCTCCTGGAGCACGCAGTCCAGAACCGCGTCCCGTACCCGCTGGTCGTCGAGGTAGGCGGCCACGTCTCCGAAGACGGCGGCGATGGCCAGGCGGTCCAGGTCGGTGGTGTCGGCGAGCCAGCTCAGCCCGTCGTGGACGGCGTCACTCAGCCCCTCCATGCCCGGAGCCCGAGCCGGGGGCAGGCCGGCTCGGGCCGCCGCCTCGACGATCAGCTGCTCGTACAGCCGCCGCGTGGAACCGGCCGCCGGCGCCGCCGCCTCGACGGGATCCCCGACGGCCACCCTCGGCGAACGCTGCAGCGCCTCCAGCGGCCGCATGGCGTCGACGAGCCGCCGCCCGTAGAACGGGAAGCAGGCGTCGGCGGGCACGATGGTGGGCAGGCCGGCCCGGGTGAGCCCGCAGTTCAGCCCGGCGGCCCAGTTGCGACGCACCTCTTCGGGAACGCAATCCTCGTGGTTGCGGCCGTGCAGGAACACCAGGTGCTTCGCCCCACCGAACGCGCCCGGCGCAGCGGGCAGGCCGGTGCGAGTCCGGAGGGGCGCGGCACGTACGCCGGCCTCGACGGGCGGCCCGCCCTGCGACGGCACAACCGACCGCCACGCCTCCGGCGGCGGCTCCGATCGCCCGTCTCCGGGCGGCGCCACCGATGCCCTGGTGCCTGGTGGCGGGACCGACCGCGGATCCATCAGCGGCGGCTCCGATCGCGTGCCCTGCGGTGGCGAAACCGGTCGCGTGTCCTGTGGCGGCGCGGCCGATCGCGCGTCTTCCGACGGCGGGACCGTTTGTCCATTCATCGCAGGAAGGACTGCTTGTGCGTCCGACGCAGGAGGGATCGTTTCCCCGTCTGCCGAAGGTGCGGCGGATAGCCCGTCCGCTGAAAGTGGAGCCGATCGTCCGTCTGTCGAGGGGCTGGCGGATCGCCCGTCTGTCGAGGGCGAGGCGGTTGCGGTTGCGGTGGCGGTGGTTCGTACCGTGGTGAGGTTCTGGAGGCCGGATTCTGGGCCCATTTCGGTCAGGTACGTCAGCCGTTCATCGTCGAGCGGCAGCGCGGCCAGGTGCTTGAGGATGACGCTGACTCGTACGCCCTCGTTCGAGATCCAGTCGACGGCGTCGTCGCCGTCGCCCTCGCGCCAGAGCTGCCCGTCGCGCCGCAGGATCCGGCCGCGGCCGTCCGTCCTGGGCACGCCGCTGTGGTGGAGCGCCGTCACCTCCCACTGGTCGTTGAAGACGGGAGAGCCGGAACTGCCGGGCTCGGTGTCGGTCTGGTACTGCAGGAAGTCGTCCAGCCGCGCCTCCAGCCGGTTCTCCCGGATGGAGATCTCCTTCAGCCTGCCGCTGGGATGACCGATGATGTTCACCGGCTCCCCGATGACCAGTTTGCCGGTCTGGACGCTGAGCCTGTTCCAGCCGAACATCTCCCCGACCGGCCGGCCGGTGGCGTCAGGGACGACCGGGACGAGGGCGAAGTCGAGGGCCTCGTCGGCGACGAGGAAGGCGTCGGGGGCCAGGAGGAAGCGCTGCGACACCTCGGGAGTGTTGTCCACGCTGACCTGGGCGTCGAACTCCACGACCGCCGAGCGGGCCACGCCGGCGTCGGGGAACACGTGATGGTTGGTGAGCAGCAGCCTGGGGGAGACCAGGAAGCCGGTGCCGATCGGGATCTCGCGGCCGTTCTCGCGGACCGCGATCCTGGCGACCGTCCGCGCGGCCCGTGCGCCGCGGGGCAGGAAGCTCCACGCCTGGAGGTCCTTGGCCACGCCCAGGATGCGCTCGTACATCTTGGGCCGGTCGAGAGCCTCGGTCCTGGTGGCCTCCAGCGCCGCCTCGACCGGGAGCCCGTTGCGCTGGACGAGGCGGGCGGTGCGGGCGGCGAGCATCTCCGGCGTGTCGGGGAACGCCTCTCCCTGCCGCTGCCTGTGGGAGGTGGCCTCGCGGTCGCTGTCGCTCCAGCGATACCGCTTCGCGGCGGCCCTGCTGTGGCCCACCCGGTTCTCACGGACCTCGGTTGCTATATCCATGGCAGTTCCGCCACCTCACGTAAAAGCCGTGTCACTTTCGACGATGCGGCTCGGGGCGGTGCGGCGTCCAGGCGGGTGTACGGTAATTGGCCGCACGTTGACCGACATTTCGGCGCGCACTTCCCGTCCACCTCGACGGTCGCCAGTCAAGTTAACTCATTAAATATGTCATCAAGATGCTTTTCTCTTTTCCGGATGAAGGCGGGACTACAATCAAACGACGTGAGAAAGGGAGGCGGTCCCATGGGAAACAAGGTCGACTTCGTAACCGTGGAATCGTTGGACCGGCAGGCCCAGCAGCTCACCCCGGTGGAGCTCCAACTGTTGGACGAGCTGCCGGCCCGGGATGACGGACAGTAGCGGGGGTCGTCATCCGCCGCCGCGCTGCCCGGCCGAGCGCGAGGTGCCGCTTCCCGTCGCCGTCCGGCGGGTGACGGCCACGCTGTCCGCGCTCGGCCTGCGCGCGCAGCTCGTCGACGCGGGTCCCGGTCGTGACCCGTCCGCCTGGTGGTGCGGCCTGCGGGGTGAGGCGGACGCGGCGCCGCCTGCCTGCGGGATGGGCAAGGGCAGCCGGGACGAGGCCCGCGCGGGCGCCCTCTTCGAGGCCGTCGAGCACTACCTGACCGGATCGGCAGGATTCGCCCCCGAGACTGTGGAACTGGCCGTCCCGGCCGACGTCGCCGCCGGGCCGCTGCGGGATGACGTCTGCGGGGCCCTGCTGGCCCCCATGAGCGGCCACCGGATGGCTTGCGCTCGCTACCGGGCCATCGGCGGGCCAAAGCTCGGCAGGGACGTCCTCAGCGGTGGCGGCTTCAGCGGGGACGGTCTCAGCGGCGGTCAACTGAACGGGGGCGGTCCAAGCGGGGACGGCCTCGATGGCGGCGGTCCAAGCGGTGGCGGCCGCAGCGAGGATGGCCTCAGTGGCGGCGGCGGGGTGTTGGTGCCGCTCTTTCTGTCGGCTCCCTGGTACGTCGAGGCGGGCTCCGCGCCGCTCCGGGAGCTGGTGGGCGACCGCTGCGACTACGCCGACCTCATGCGCTACAGCTGCAACAGCGGCTCCGCCGTCGGCGTCACGGTGGCCGAGGCGTTGCTGCACGCGCTCAACGAGACGATCGAGCGGGACGCCCTGTCCCTGCTCCTGGTACGGGCCTTCCTGGGCGGGCCCGGGTTCCGCCCTCGGCTGATCGATCCGGGGACGCTGCCCGACAGGCCCGCGCGGGCGTACGCGGTGGCCCGGGAGCTGACCGGATCCCCGGTGTACCTGCTGGACATCACCAGCGACCTCGGCGTGCCGACCATGCTGGCGTACACGCTGCCCACCTCCCGCCACCCGCACCGGCGCGGCACCGGCACCTCGCTGAGCCCGTCCCACGCCGCCTGGCGCGCCCTCGCCGAACTCGTCCAGACCACGCTCGGCGAACGGCTCCCGGCCGGCACACACCGCGACCCGGCCGCGCCGGCGGCGCATCCCGCGCTGCACGCGTGCGCCCGGTTCGACCTCGCCCAGGCCCTGCCCGACGCCCACGTGGTGCCCTTCCCGGCCGATGCGCCGGCGGGTGTGACGGCCGGGACGCCTGGGGATCAGCTATGGAGAGTCGTCGCGGCGCTGGCGGCGCGGGGTTTCACCGCTTATGGCCGGACGGTGCACGCCCTTCCTTCCGGCGTCACCGCCGTGCACGTGTTCGTTCCTGGGCTGGAGCGTTTCATGCTGGTGATCGACGGAAACCTCGTCATTCCCGGCCGTCGCGGCAGGGCGGCCGCACTTTCTGCCCTTGAGAACGTATCTCTGCCACGTCTTTGACGGATATTGGAGAGCCGCAGCCCTGTTTTCCGATAATCAACCTTGTGCGGAGAATTCCGAGCACTGGTTTCGCGTGGAACCTGCGCATACTGAGTTTATGACTGCTCGATATTGGCGACGACAAAATCGCCTGGCCAGGATGTCGTTCGGTTTCTTCCTGCTGTTCGGGTTCTTGTCTCTGGTGTTCTACATGGCCGCCACGAATCTCAAGGGCCAGCCCCTGGGGCAGGTGTTCGGGTCCGCCCAGATCTACGCCTTCGCGAGCACTGTGATCGCGTTGGGCACCCACGTGTTGCAGTCCGTGTCCTGGTGGCGGCGCAGCGGCGCGCCCCTGCCCGCCCCGACCTCCGCCCAGATCAGCACCGCGAAGGATGTGCTCGCCGGCCTGGTGGCGCAGCAGTGGCGGGACGAGACCGCCCTGCGTTCGCTGGCCGACCCCGAGCCGATGCCGCTGGCCTGGCGCTCGACCGAGCGCCGCGAACTCGCCGACCGCTCCGAGATCATCGCCGAGGGGACCGTCGCCTTCTCCGGCCTGGATGTGCACATCGAGGACATGGTCCGTAACTTCCGTGCCCTGCGCTGCAGGCGGCTGGTCATCCTCGGCGGCCCAGGCACCGGCAAGACGACGCTGGCGGTGCAGCTCGTGCTCGAACTTCTGCGCACCCGCGAGTCGGACGAGCCCGTCCCGGTGCTGCTGTCGGCCGCCCGCTGGGACGATCGCGCGTATCCCCGGCTTCAGGAATGGCTGGCCGGGAGCCTGGTCATGGACTATCCCGCGCTGCGTGCGGCGGAACTCGGCACCGACATCCCTGAGTCGCTGGTGGCGAGGGGGGAGATCCTGCCCGTCATCGACGGCCTGGACGAGCTGCCCGACCACGCCCGCGCGGATCTGCTGGCCGCGCTCAACCGGTCGATGTGCGGAAACGACCAGCTCATCCTCACCTGCCGGACGGAGCAGTTCGCCGAGTCGGTCGAGGAGATCGGCGACGTCCTGACAGCGGCTGCGGTCATCGAGCCGCAGCCTATGGGGCCCGACGTCGCCGCCGACTATCTGCAGGCCTGCCTTCCGCCGGTGCCGCATCCCAACTGGCCGGCGGTCATCGAGGCGTTGCGCACAGGCGCGGCCCCCGCTCTGGCGGAGGTCACCTCGACCTCGCTGGGCCTGTGGCTGGTCCGCGCCACCTACATCGCCCCGCGCGTGGATCCGTCCCCGCTGCTGCGGTACGCGCACGGCAGCGCGGCCGAACTGCAGGACCACCTCTGCGACCAGCTCATTCCCGCTCTGGTGAGCACCAGGACGCCCGCCGACGGTCCGGTGCAGCCCTTCAGGCCCCGGCACGCGTGGACCCCGGAGCAGGTCGGCCGCTGGCTCACATACGTTTGCCGGCAGTTGGCCGTGAGCGAGGACGACACCCGCGACATGGCCTGGTGGCACCTGGCGGGCCGCACGCCCAACCGCACGGTGCGCCTCTGGTGCGGCATCGGCATCGGCGTCGTGACCGGGCTGGTCTTCTTTCTACTGACCGACGGGATGGTGCTCGTAGGCGTGGTGACCGGCTTGCTGGCGGCCTTGGTGGTCATCGTCATGACCGGGTCCTGGTTCACCGAGACCCCCGGTCACGCCGAGCTCCAGTGGCGCGGCCGGCTCGGCGAACTGGCCCGCGTGCTCCTGGCCGGGCTGATCATCGGACTTGTCGGGGCGATCCTCGGCTGGCTGGTGGGCTGGTACTTCGGTAACTACGAGGCCGCCTGGAACACCGCGCGGAACATCGGGCTGCTGTCGGGCATCGGCTTCGTCATCGTCCTCGGCCTGATCCGCTGGGTCGAGCACCCGACCGTCACCGCGACCGCGCGATCCCCCCGCTCGACCTGGCGGGCGGACCGGACCCTGACCGTCATCCGGATGCTCAGCGGGATCGTGGTCGGCCTCATGGCCGGGCTCATCGCCAGGGAGGCCCGGCTCCCCACGACCGTCGCGATCGTCGGCGGGTTGCTGCTCGGCCTGCTGTTCGGGCTCGTCGTGGGCCGGCACCACGCCTGGCTGGCCTACAACCTGACCGTGCCGCGCCTGGCCGCCAAGGGCAGTCTGCCCATGCGGGCGATGGACTTCCTGGACGACGCCCACCGGCTCGGCCTGCTGCGTACGGAAGGCCCGTACTACCAGTTCCGCCACATCGAGCTGCAGCAGCACCTCACCCGTGGACTCCAGGAGAAGCGCGCGGACCAGCCGTTCGAGCCGGCACCCCACTTGTGAGTCCTGTGCGTGCCCTTGGCGGTATTCCGGGCGTGCCTTGAGCACGAGCCGAGCCGGTGCTGGGAACTGATCCGGGTGGAGCCGGGCACGTCCGGCCCCCGTCCGGAAACGGACGGGTGCGAGGGGGAGAAATTTCGGTGGGTGAAAGATACAGCGTGCTGCGCGACATGAGCGGCGTGAGCACAGCGAGTCCTTTCGAGTCGGCGCGGCAGCCGGGGCCGGAGCCCGCTCGCGTCCTCGCCGGCGGCGAGCCGCACGTCGAGGTGCTCGAACTGGCCAAGCACGAGCTGCGCGACATCTCCCGTGATCCGGAGGTGCGGGCGGTGGCGCCGGTCATGCCGACCATGCTCATCCAGCCGTTCGAGGACGGCGCCGACGAACGTGCCACGGCCGAGGCGGCGGCCGCCGCGGCCACCTGGGGCGTCAAGGCGGTGGGCGCCGACGTCTCGACCCGGACGGGCGCGGACGTGATCGTGGCCGTCCTCGACACCGGCATCGACGGCAACCACCCCGCGTTCACCGGCGTCACCCTCATCCAGGAGGACTTCAGCGGCTCCGGCGTCGGCGACAAGCAGGGACACGGCACCCACTGCGCCGGCACGATCTTCGGCCGGGCCGTGGACGGCACCAGGATCGGCGTCGCGCCCGGCGTGACCCGCGCCGTGATCGGCAAGGTGCTCGCCGACGACGGGAGCGGCGACACCGAAGGGCTGCTGCGCGGGATGGAGTGGGCACTGCGCCAGGGCGCGCAGGTGATCTCCATGTCGCTGGGGTTCGACTTCCCCGGCATGGTGCAGCGCCTGGTCGACCTCGGACGGCAGCCCAAGTTCGCCACGTCGCTGGCGCTGGAGGCGTACCGGGCCAACCTGCGGCTCTTCGACGCGCTCATGCGGATGGTCGCCGCCCGCGAGGCCGTGAGCCCCGGCACCCTTGTCGTCGCCGCGGCGGGGAACGAGAGCGAGCGCCAGACCGGGCCTGACTTCGAGATCGCCGTGTCGCTGCCCGCCGCAGCCGAGGGCGTCATCGCGGTGGGCGCGCTGGCGCAGTCGCCCACCGGCAACGGCCTGGTCGTCGCGCCCTTCTCCAACACCTTCCCGCAGATCAGCGCGCCCGGGGTCGGCGTGGTCTCCGCCCGGGTCGGTGGCGGCCTGCGCTCGCTCAGCGGCACCAGCATGGCGACGCCGCACGTCGCGGGCGTGGCGGCGCTGTGGTGGGAGGAAGTGATGAAGTCACCGCTGCCGGCCACGTCGACGACGGTGCTGGCCCGCCTTCTCGCCAACGCCGCCGTCAGCCCGCTGGCCTCCGGCGTGGACATCGCCGACCGGGGCGTCGGTCTGGTGCGCTCCCCGTAGACCTGCTCTCTGCCGGTGCCACGCGGCAGTGGTCGCGCCACGTCAAGGCGCGACCGTTCCGCGGGCTTCCGCGACGGAGGGCGGTGGAACGGTGCGGTCGCCGACCGCACCGGCTCCGGCCGGCGAACGGCCGGTATTCCTTCTCTCAACGAAGACCGTGCAGGTCTTCTCCGGAGGTGTAACAAGCATGAGTCAAGCGGTTGACGTCGACAAGCGCGAGGCGGCGTCCAGCGCCAAGCGTGCAGCGGGGGTCGAGGCGGCCACCAAGATCTGGCACACCAAGACCGTTCCCAACGCGGCCAAGGCGGCCGAGTGGGTCAACAAGACACCGCCGCAAGGCGCGGGTGAGGCCTCCTTCTCCACCCGGAGCGACGGCTCCGTGGACGTCTACTACTTCATGTGAGCACGATGGGCTTCACGTGAGCACGATGGGCTTCACGTGAGCACAGTGGGCTTCATGTGAGAACGGTGGGCGGACGCCGGTTCGCCCACCGTGAGTCCGCGCACGTGGCAGCGGTTATGTGAGCGGCCACGTGAGCGCGCTCGGCATGCCGAGGGCCGGTGTCCCGTCGGGGGCGCCGGCCCTTCCCGCATCGCGGGCCGGGCGGTCAGCCCTTGATCTGTCTGAGGATGCTCTCGTCGGTGATCTCGGTGTCCCTGGCCAGCAGCAGCGCCTTGCTGAGGATGAGCGCCAATCGGCTGTCGTCCTCGAACGGCAGGAACAGCCGCGCGTCGGTCTTCCGCTCGGGCACGACGCACAGGTAGACGTCGCCCGGATCCATGAGGACGTTGCCGCTGCCCAGATGGATCTTGTACGTACGCAGGTCGCCGCGAACGACCAGGAACCGCCCGTCGAGCGTGCAGCGATCGGCCACGGCCAGGCGCGGCAGGATGCGGGCCAGCGCGTCGCGGCGCACCTCGCCCGAGGCCGCGAGCGAGCCGAAAGAGGTCTCACGCCAGTAATCGAGATGGCGGCCCTGCCCCCGGTCGGCCCACTCGGGATCGGTGGCGATCGAGGTCACCGCCACGAACAGGTCCACGTCCCGCATCGCCTCGCTGAACACCAGAGGCGGCACCTCCGCCGGCGGCGCCTCCCGCCAGCCGCCGCCGTCGTGCCGGTCGAAGCGGATCCGGCCGGTGAGGGCGTATTCGCCGGGGTCGTCGTGGAGGTATTCGTGGTGCAACGCCACCCGCCACCGATCACCCGCCACCCGTGTGCCGAGCTCGCGCGTGGCCTCGCCCTCGACGCCGCCGTCCCAGGGGCCGAGCATCGGGGTCTGCCAGGCGCGGGTCTTGAGCAGGGCGTAGAGGCGGCGGTAGTCGACGACATGACCGGCGAAGCGCTCGGAGAGGGCCGCGCCCTCCTCCGCCGGAGTCAGCAGGTAGACCTCGCGGAAGGCCTGCTTGAACGGCTGCCTGACCCGTTCCTCGGTGATCCGCTCGCGCCAGCGGAACACCTCGTCCGTGGTCGCGCGAGCCGGGTGCCACAACCGCACCTGCGCGTCCTCGGGCACGCCGGGCTCCTCCGGCGCGCCCAGCGTGGCCCGCCACTCGCCGGGGGCGTGCTCGATCTCCCAGATCAGCCGTGCCGCCACCGGCTCGGCGACGGGATGCCGGGCCACCTGCGCCAGCCACGTCGCGTACGGCAGCGTGCTCTCCGCCGCGAACCCGGCCTCCAGCGCCCTGGTCATCGTGCTCACCTGCCGGTTGGCCTGCTTGACCAGCTCACGCAGCCGCTTGACCTCCTCCGGGTGCTCCTTGCGCACCGCCGCGGGAAGGCTCTTGACCGGCCGCTCGCCCTGCCGCCAGGTCAGCGCGAACTCGCCGCTCTCGCCCGGCGCGATCACCGCCTGGTGCGAGCCCAGCGCCACCTCCATCCGCCCGCCGGGCCCGAACCCCAGGGACGGCATGCGCAGGGCGACCTCGACCCGGTCGGCCAGCCCCGGCTCGGCCCGCTTGATCATGCGGTCGAGCTGCTTGATCACCCCCGCGTGCCGGGTCGCCGCGCGGGCCGCGCGCAGCGCCGTGATCACCTCGGGGGTCGGGAACCGCTCGGCCGCTCTGGCGATCTCGAAGAGCAGCGCCTGCGACGGCGGCGTCTTCGCCTGCGTGGGGGCGACCGCGACCAGGGACAGCAGCTTGCCGAGCAACTCGGGCAGCCACGGCTCGTCGCGGAACAGGGCCAGCCGCGCGGCCCGGCCGAGCGTCTCCACCTCGGCCCGGCCGAACGCCTTGTCGGCGCGGAAAGGCAGCTCCCCGGCGTGGATCGCGGCCAGCCTCTCCCCGGCGCTCTCCAGGGCGGTACGGGCGAAGGCCGCGTAGGCGGGCAGCTGCGCCAGCCGTTCCCACGTGTCGGGCGATTCGGGCGGCGCTCCGAACGAGCCGGGGCCGGTCTCGGACAGTAGTGCCCGGTCCACCGGATCGAAGCTCAGCACCAGGTCGCGTTCGGCCGCCGCGAGCGACGCCGCCGGCTCGTCCGCCAAGAGCGTCACCTCTCCCATTCCCGCCACCGCCGCCACGGCCAGCAGTGCCCACGGCGCCTCCAGCCGCTGTGCGGCGATCATGAACTCGGTCAGGACTCGGGCCGGCCCGGCCAGCTCGGCCGTCGGCACACCGTCGGGACACCGCAGCAACGCGCCCGCCGCCAGGCACAGATCGGCCCACTTGCGCCTCTCCAGACCGGCCACGAGCGCTTCGTACAGCGCCAGGCAGGACTCGGGGGTGAACTCCGGCTGCCGCTGCCGCACCTCGTCCTCCACGAGGCGGCGCATCGAGAAGGCCGCGCTCCCTTTGCCCGGCGTCCGGTAGGCGAGGGGCAGCAGGTGGCCCAGATCGCGAGCGGTCAGCCGGGAGCCGTCGGGCCACGGATCGGGGTAGGCGGGGTCCTGCCCGGTCAGGTGGAGCAGCACCCGCTGGGCCTCGGGGGAAAGCGTGAGGGACGCGGTCATGGAACAGCAGGTTGCCGGACGCCACCGACAAAAGCGAGGCGAGGGACCTCCCGAGGGCTCTCCGCGTGCGAAGGTCTCGTGCGTTCCGTAACGGCTTCCGTACGCGTTCCGATTCCCCTACCAGCAAGGCCCGTCCGCGCTCCATCCGAGGTCAGGCGGCACTTTCTGACACAAAGGCGCAAAGTACCCTATAACCTCTCCTCCATGACCGGATCCCTGCTCGAGGTGATCGCGCTCAACGTGCGCGACGCCGTGGCCGCCGAACAGGGCGGAGCCGACCGGCTGGAGGTCGTCGCCGACATGGCGGCCGACGGATTGTCCCCCTCCCCGGAGACGGTTGCCGCGATCGCCGCGGAATGCCCCCTGCCCCAGATGGTGATGCTCCGCTGCGACGCCGGCTTCGCCGCCGACCCCGACGTGCTGGCCAGGCTCAGCCGCGACGCCAAGGCATTGGCGCAGGCGGGTGCGGCGGGGTTCGTGTTCGGGTTTCTCGACGGCGGGGGAGCCGTCGACCTGGCCGCCACCGAGGCGCTCATCCACGCCGTCTCCCCGCTGCCGTGGACGTTCCACCGCGCCGTGGACCACGCCGCCGACGTCCAGGCAGCCTGGCGGGCGGTTCGGCTGCTGCCGAACCTGGCCACCGTGCTCACCTCGGGCTCGCCCAGCGGCGTGGGGGACGGCCTGCGGGTGCTGAAGACGCGCGCCGACGCCGGTGACGCCTCCATCGTGCTGGCCGGCGGCGGCCTGAAGCCGGTCCACGTGCCAGCCCTGCTCGACTACGGCATCCGCGCCTTCCACGTCGGCACGGCGGTGCGAGGCAGCTGGTCGGACCCCGTCGACTGGCGCCTGGTACGCCAGTGGCGGGCCCTCGTCGAACGCGACTGAACCCGGGCAAGCGACAGCGGGGTCAGGGGAGTGCCGCGTCCGCGCGACGCAGCGCGGCACTCAGCGTGCGGATCGTGGCAGGCTCGTCCATCACGCCGCCCCCGGCCGAGCGCCGCTCCTCCCAGGCTCGCACCCGCTCCTGGTAGGCGTCGTACCTGGCCAGATGGAAGGCGTAGACGGTGGCGAAGCGGCTCACCAGATGCGACGGGTGCATGTCCCAGCCCTGGTAGAACCCGTAACGCAGGGAATGCCTGACGAGCTCGGCGTGCCGCCGCCACAGGGCGTGCACGTCGCTCGTCAGCTCGGAGGCGGGCGAGGCCGCCAGCGACCCGTCCGACAGCTCCACCCCCGTCTCCGCGAACGCCGTCTGCATCACGTGCCGCGCGTGGTCGCAGGCCGGATGGTCGAGCCGCTGCTCGTGCGGCGGCAGCCCGATCGCGGCGGTGTAGTCGAAGACGCCGAAGTGCGCCGCCGCCAGGCGCCCGCCCAGTGACTCGTTCAGGTCCCCGCGCAGGAACGGCAGCGTCTGCGGCGCCTCCACCTGCATCTCGAACCGCAGCCGCACCCCGAACTCGGCCTCCAGCTCCGCCAGCACGGCCGCGAACTGCCCGAGATAGGCCTCCATCAGGACCTTTGGGAAAGTTACCGTGAAACCGCCCGGAAGCTCCCCCGCTCGCGTGATCACCCCGGCCAGCAGCGTACGCAACGTGCGCACCGACCGTTCGGGATCGCCGTCGGCGAACGACTTCACCCGGGGACCCCAGCGCCGCGGCAGCGTCCCGGCCGCGTACATCGAGGCGACGGCCTCGGCGGCCCGCTCCGCGTGCTCGTCCTCGACGGCACCAGGACGCACGCCGTAGCCGTCCTCGAAGTCGACGCGCAGGTCCTCGACCGGCTCGGTGGACAGCTTGCGCAGCACCCGCTCGTGCACGGCGGCGCCCAGCGCACCCGGCACGCCGAACACCTCGGTCAGCTCGTCGGGCCCGGACAGGTGCGCCTTGACCAGGGCGAGCGCGTGATCGCCCCACTCCTGGACGGTACGCGCGGAGAACCGGTCGGCGGGCACGTAGACGGTGTGCACCGGCTGCCAGCCGGGCGTGGTCATGGGGTATCGGGCCTGCTGCAGCCGGTAGGTCCCAGCGAAACCCTCAGGGACGGCAGGCACGGAGCATGGCCTCCAGACCGACGAGCTTGACGCGCTCGCCCCGGTTGAGCGACTGGGCGAGCTCGGCCTCGGCGGCCTCGATCGCCAGCCATTCCTCGTACGTCACCGGCCGCACCCCCCGCTCGGCCAGCACCGCGTCGATGCCGGGCCCCTCGGCCCGCGCCCCGCCCGCGGAGTCGGCCAGGAGCGTGCGGACAGTCTCGGCCGCGTCTGACTTGTTCGTGCCGATCACCCCGGTGGGCCCGCGTTTGAGCCAGCCTGCCACGTATTCGCGCTCGCGCACCCGCCCGGCCTCGTTCGGGACGGTCATGGTCGCCTCGGAGAACGGCACCCCGGGCAACGGCACGCTCTGGTAGCCGACCGAGCGCAGCACCATGCCGACCGGCAGCGTCTCGTACACGCCGGTCCCGACCACGCGCCCCTCCTCCGACAGCCGGGTGCGCTCCAGCTTGATCCCCTCGACCCGGTCGGCGCCGAGGATCTCGACCGGGCGCATCCAGAAGCGCACGTCGAGCCGGCGCGGCCGGCCCACGGGCTCGCGGCCTGCCCACTCCTGGAGGATCTTGATGTTGCCCTGCACCTGGCGCGAGAAGTCGGCGCCCAGGACGACGGCCTCCTCGGGCCGCACGCAGACGTCGGCGTTGGCCAGCTCGCCCAGCTCGCGCAGCTCCTTCAGGGTGAACTTGGCATGCTCGGGGCCGCGCCGGCCGATCATGTGGATGGCCTTGACCTGGCTCGCCTCCAGGCGTTCGAGCACCTCGTGGGGCACGTCCGTGGCGCGCAGCTCCTGCGAGGTCTTGGCCAGCACGCGTACGACGTCCACCGCCACGTTGCCGACCCCGATCACCGCGACCTCGGAGGTGTCGAGCGTGAACCGGCCGGGATCGACGTCGGGATGCCCGCAGTACCAGTTGACGAAGTCGGTCGCCGCCACGCTGCCCGGCAGGTCCTCGCCGGGGATGCCGAGCTTCCTGTCGACCATCGCTCCCGTGCAGTAGACCACCGCGTCGTAGGCGCCGAGCAGGTCGTCCACCGACAGGTGCGCGCCGAGCGTGACGCCGCCGAGGAAGCGCACCTCGGGCAGCTCCAGCACCCTGCGCAGGTAGTTGGCGATCGACTTGATCGAGGTGTGGTCAGGCGCCACGCCGTATCTGACCAGCCCGTACGGAGTCGGCAGCCGCTCCAGGACATCCACCTCGACCGGTTCCGCCGACTGCTTGACCAGTGCCTCGGCCGTGTAGATGCCTGCTGGGCCCGACCCGATGACCGCCACGCGCAACGCCACGTCGCCTCCCTATGCCGGTGATCGTGCACCACGGGACGTGCGTCCCACCAGATACAACCGGCCAGTGTGATCGATGTATCCCCGGTCGCCGGTACGGATGAACCCGTGTCCGGCGATTACCGCATGATCGGGGCTCTTGCCAACGTAGCCGCTCATCACCGCGCCGGTGGGGAGAAGCACCTCACCTTGTCAGCCAGGCGCGTCTATCGGGGGCGTAATGCCAGCTTGTCCACCTTTCCGTTCGGGTTCGTGGGCAGCGCGTCCAGCACGGTGATCGTCTTGGGCACCTTGTAGCCGGCCATGTTGGCCCTCGCCCACGCGAGCAGGGCCTCGGGGTCGGGTTTCTGGCCGGGCCGGGGGACGACGTAGGCCAGCCCGGCCTCGCCCGAGACCGGGTCGGGCACGCCCACGACCGCGGCCTGCGCCAGCGAGCCCTCCCGCAGCAGCAGCGATTCGACCTCGGCGGGGGAGACGTTGAACCCGTTGACGATGTAGAGCTCCTTCTTGCGGTCCACGATCGCGAGGTTGCCGGCCTCGTCCAGGACGCCGACGTCGCCGGTGTGCAGCCAGCCGCCGGCGTCGACGACCTCGGCCGTCCTGTCGGGGTCGTCCCAGTAGCCGCGCATCACGCCGTAGCCGCGCTGGAGGATCTCGCCGCGCTCGCCGGGCGCGACCTCCTTGCCGTCGTCGTCCACGATCTTCACCTCGATGCCCGGCACGGGCCTGCCGGTCGTCGCGGCGACCACCTCGATCGGGTCGCCGGCCCTGGTCATGGAGACGACCGTGCCCTCCATCAGCCCGTACGCGTTGATCATGCGTTCCAGCCCGACCCGCTCGACCAGCCGCGTGATCAGGCTCGCCGGCACGGCGGCCGCCCCGCAGATGGCCACCCGCAGCGACGACACGTCCCAGGAGCCCCGGTCCAGCTCGTCCAGCACCCGGTGGAAGAGCGTGGGCGGCCCGGCCAGCACCGTGACCCGCTCGGAGGAGATCAGCGACATCAGCGACTCCGGCGCGAACACCGGGATCGGCACCATCGTGGCCCGGCGCAGCACGCAGGCCACGAGCCCGGCGTTCAGCCCGAACCCGTGGCTGAACGGGGCGATCACCGGATAGCGGTCGTTCTCGTCCAGCGTGACGATCTCCGACCAGTCCCAGTAGCCGCGCAGGACCTGGGAGTGGTCGATCATGACGCCTTTGGGGGTGCCGGTGGTGCCCGAGGTGGACATGATCTCGCACAGGTCGCCCGGCAGGACCGACAGCGCCCGCTCCTCAGCCGCCTCGGCGGAAACCGCCCTGGCAGACACCGCCCTGGCAGACACCGCCCTGGCAGAAACCGCCTCTGCGCCGGCGCCGAGGAGATCCGGCGCCGCGCCCAGGTCGCCCGAGGTGAGGACGTGGAGCAGACCGGGCAGCGGGGGCAGCAGCTCCGCCGGCCGGGGATCCGCCGGCCCCGCCCCCGCGATCAGTACCTTCGCGCCCGTCTTCTCGATCAGCTGGGCGGCCTCGATCCCCTTGTAGCGCGCCGACAGCGGCACGATCACCGCGCCCGCGTCCCAGATCCCGAACGCGTGCGTCACCCAGGCCGCCGAGTTCACCCCCCACATCGCCACCCGGTCACCGGGGGCCACGCCGAGCGCCATCAGGCGGCGGGCCACGCCGGACGCCCGCTCCCTCAGGTCCGCCAGCGTCAGCCGCGGGCCGTCCCGCTCGGCGACCACGACGGCGCCGGGATGCCGTTCGGCCTGGTCACGTAGCATGCGGGGGAGCGTCCCCCAGTCCGGCATCGATCCCATCGGCTGCCCCTTCTCAGGCGAGCGCGCTCCGGTCCCTTCCCAGGTGGTGGCCGCGTGCGTCGGCGACGGCGCCGGGCGTCGCGGTCTCCGAGATCTCGGGGGCGATCTCCACGGCGATCGAGACGGGCGTGAGCGCGCGTACGGACTGCTCGATCCGCGCCTTCCACATGGGGTTGCCGACCAGGCTCTCCCGGCCGAACGTCACCGTCAGCACGGCCGTGTCCAGCGTTCCATGGCGGCTCACGGCCAGCTCCCACCCGGTCACGCCGTCGATCTTCGACAGCGCCCTGTCGACGCGCGGCAGCGCCAGCCACACGCCTCTGACCAGCACGTGCTCGCCCACGGTGTGGGCCGGCGCGGGGATGGCCGAGCCGGACGTCCCGGCCACCAGGCCGGTCCGCAGCACGGCGTCGCCGAGCGTGGAGTGCGCGTGCGGGGTGACGACCAGCTCCGCCAGCCCGGCGGCGGGGTCGGCCGCGTCGTCCCTGGCCAGGGCCGCGGTCCCGAGCAGGCCGTCCACGAGCGGTTTGAGCGGATCCTCCTCGGCCGTCCGCCACGCCAGCGCGCCGCCGCCGAACGGGCTGGCCAGCACCTCCGTGACCGTGGCGCCGAACTCGCCCGCCAGGTGCCCGAGCGTGCGCTTGGAGGCGATCTCCCCGGTCAGGACGATGCTCCTGAGGCCGAGGTCCAGCGGGTCCAGCAGGAACTCCAGATGCAGGCGGGCCAGGAGGTCCATCGCGCCCGTCGGGGTGGCGACCAGCGTGGTCGCCTTGAGCGCCGACAGGGCGTGGTGCAGCCGCATCCGCCCGCGCGGGCCCACGGACGCCGCCGCCGCGGCCACGTCCGCCGCCGCCGCGGTCCACAGCGCCCCGGCCGGCTCGGCGAGCGCCACCACCACCCGGTCGCGGTCACCCACCCCCGCTTCCCGAAGCGCAGCCCCGGTCAGCTCGGCGGCGGCCGCCCGGTCGCCGGGACCGAGGGGCAGGACGCTCGACACGTCGGGAGAGACCAGCAGCAGGCCGGTGGCGGATCCCGCGGCGGACCCGAGGTCGTCGCGGGTCAGCCAGCGCGCCATCAGCGCATCACGTCCTTCATGAACAGGGTGATCGAGTCGCACACCCGTTCGTGCGCCAGCCCGCCCACCTGCGCCTGGATGATCAGATCGGTCGCGCCCGCCTCGGCGATCCTGGCCAGCGCCTTGCGCGAGCCCTCGACGTCGTCCACCACCACCATCAGGTGCTCGCGCAGCGTGGCCATGGACTCCTCGGGCGGCATCCCGGCCGCCAGTTGCCCGAGCACGCGGTGCGTGGCGTGGCGGGCGTCGTAGTAGTCGGGCGGGGTGACGAGGTTGACCTGACGCCGGATGTACCACAGGACGGCGTCGGCGGCCGTGGCGGTGGCCTCGTCCCTGGTGGGGGCCACGAACCAGGGGATCATGAGCGCGACCCGGCGCGTGGCGGGGTCGAAACCGTGCTCCGCCAGACACTCCCGATATTTCGCGATGTCGGCGGCGACGTCGTCGATGCCCTTGAGCATCGTCATGCCGAGCAGGTTGTACCCGCGCCGGGCGGCGGCCAGGTAGCCCTCCAGGGAGGTCGAGGCCACCCACACCGGCGGATGGGGCCGCTGGGCCGGGCGCGGATAGACGGCCACGTCGGGGATCTCGAAGAACTCGTTCGACCGGCTGACCGGCTCGCCGTCGGCCTCCCAGATGGCGAGCGTCGCCTCCAGGGAGTCCTCCCAGATCTGCCGCGACTTCTCGAACGGCCGCTGGAACGCCTGGTACTCCAGCGGGGAGGCCCCGCGCCCGGTGCCGAAGTCCACCCGGCCGCCGCTCAGCACGTCCAGCGTGGCCACGCGCTCGGCCGTGCGGATCGGGGACTGGAACGGCAGCAGCACCACCCCGAGCCCGAGCCTGATGCGCTCGGTGCGCTGGGAGATGGCGGCCAGGACCAGATCGGGGGCGGAGGAGTGGGAGAAGCCCCTGGTGAAGTGGTGCTCCACGAACCAGGCCGCCTCGAAGCCCAGCCTGTCGCCCAGGACGACCTGGTCGATCACGTTCTGGAACGCCCGCTGTTCGACCTCGCGGGTGCGGCCGCGGACCTCCAGTTCGTACCCCAGGCTGATCCGTAGGGACGTCATCGCGCCTCCGGCGTTATAGGAAACCAAGCGCTCGCTTGGTAGAGCGTATCAGCGGCAAAGACTTGCGGGAAGGGCGCGGCGGCGATCAGAGTGATGCTCGTGAAGCGAAAGCACGCGTTGCGGCGGCCGAAGAGCGGCACGCCTTCCGACCACGGCGACGGGCTCTCGCTCACCGAGGCCCGCCGGTACGAAGCATTCGGCAGGGTGATGGCCGCGCTGGCCGCCGAGGCCGACTTCATCGAGTCGTGCCGCGACCTGACCTGGTGGCCCGGCGCCGACCACGGCTGGCACATCGAGTGGCGCGACGGCCCCTTCGCGTCCGAGGTGGCTGATCTGCTCGCCGAGCAGGTACGCGACCCCGCCTACGACGACTCGCTGGTCACCGGGGCAGGGCCGGCCGGTGCGGGGTCGGCCGTGCTCGACGTGATGGGCGTGCGGTTCGAGCTGCGCGCGATCGACCCGATGGGACGGGCCGGCGTACGCGCCAGGCCCGGCTTCTGGCGCCTGACCGAGGCCCTCGACACCACCCGCCGCACCAACACCCGCCACCCCTGGGAAGAACTCCTCGGCGGCTGACCCCGAGGACGCGGCTCATGCGCCGCCGATCGAGGCCCGGCTCCCTGCCGCCGCCCCGGCTTGTGGCTTCCGGCTCAGGCGCCGTCGAAGACGTGCGCGGCGAGGCGGGCGCGATGCGCCTGCGGCGGGCCGAACAGCTGCGCGTCCGACGTCGCCCGCTTGAAGTAACGATGCGCGGGATGCTCCCAGGTGATCCCGATCCCGCCGTGCACCTGGATGTTCTCCCCGGCCGCCGTCAGGTACGCCTCCGTGCAGTACGACCCCGCGACCGCCGCCGACACCTCGTCCTCGGCCGCCGCCCCCGCCGCCGACCTGGCCGACTCCACCAGGAGCAGCAGGTCGGCCAGCTTGTGCTTGATCGCCTGGAACGACCCGATCGGCCGCCCGAACTGGTGCCGCCGCAGCGCGTGCTCGACCGCCATGTCCAGGCACCGCTGCGCCCCGCCCACCTGCTCGGCCGCCAGGGCGGCGATCCCGAGGTCGCGCACGCGGGCCCACGAGCCGCCGTCGCCCAGTCGCCGGACCGGGGTGTCGCGGAAGGAGAGCCGCTGCAGCGGCCGGCTCTCGTCCATCGTCCGGTACGTCTCCCGCTCCTCCGGCACCGCCTCGACCAGCGATCCGCCGGCGTACAGGAGCACCAGCTCACCCTCCAGCGCGTACGGCACCACCCCGGTGAGCAGGCCGCCCTCCAGCCTGAGCTCGCCGTCGCCCGGCAGCACCACGGTCGCCGTCGTCTCCCCGCCGGCCAGCGCCGTCAGCACCCCGTCCGCCCCGCACGCCCTGGCCGCCTCGACGGCCATGACCGCCGACTGCAGGAAGGGGTGAGGGGACAGCGCGCGTCCGAGCTCCTCGGCCACCGCGGCCATCTCCGCCGGGCCGCAGCCCGCGCCGGCGTACTTCTCGGGAACGAGCAGCCCGGCGATCCCGACGTCGTCCGCGAACGCCCGCCATGAGGCGGCGGGACGGGCGTCGAGATAGTCGCGGACCACGGCGCGGAGATCGTCGGCGAGCGTCACGTGCTCCACCATAACCAAGCGATTGCTTGTTTTGGAATGCGGATGACCGAAATTTGCCTTTTCTGTAGGGTTACATAGTCTGATTGCGGTTATCCCCAGATTTAGCCGGTGAGGGGTTGACCAGGGAATCGGAGATGAACAACACCACCATCGACTACGTCGACTTCGCCGAGTACGACCGGCGACAACGTGCCATCGAACGGCACCTGGTGACGGCCTTCCTGGGTGGACTGGTCGTCGGAGTGCTGGGAATGCTGCTTTCCGGGATCGGTCCGCGATGGTTCGGGCAGATCTACGATCCTTACGTCTATCTCGCCCTCTCCCTCGCCGTGGGCGTGAGTGCTTCCGGGTTCGGCTGGGCGCTGGTGACCACGTTCCTCGCGGCGGTCTCCACGCTGGTCGCCGCGCTCGGCGCGACCGCCTTGAGCGGCGACGAGGCCTTCGACGTCATCGGCGGCAGCGCCGTCGGGCTCAACTGGACGCTCGGCCTGCTCGTCGTGCTGGGCCTGCTGGCGTACGTCACACGCAGAGACGACGGCTGGGGCGACGTGGCCGCGGGCGCGATCGGAGCCGCGCTGATCACCGACGTGGTGGACCGCTGCACCCCCGGCTTCATCGACAGCGACCAGTCGTTCTGGCCGGGACCCGCGGTGTCGGTCGCGCTGCTCGCCCTGGGCCTGGTGTTCTTCCTGCGCAGGAACGCGGGCGGACGGGTGCGCGCGCTGGCCATGTCGGCGGTGTTCGCGGCGCTGTTCACGTTCTGCCTCGCGGCCTTCGTGGCGGGCTGGTTCCCCTTGGCCGCCTGATCCTTTCCGCACCGTCTTCTGCGCCGTCTTCCGCGTCGTTTTTCTGGCCGTCTTCTGGGCCGTCTTCTGGGCCGTCCGAATCCTCCCGTGCCCCCACACGGGATAAGCCCGAGCGCGGCGCTCCTCCGACTCGATAGCCTGTAGTCCTTCACATCCAGGTTCGAGCAAGGAGTAGCCGTGTTGCTGCGCATGTCGTCGTTGTTTCTTCGCACCCTGCGGGACGACCCGGCAGACGCGGAAGTCCCGAGCCACAAGCTCCTGGTCCGCGCCGGCTATGTCCGCCGCGTGGCCCCCGGCATCTACTCCTGGCTCCCGCTCGGCAAGATGGTGCTGGAGAACGTCGCGAGGATCGTCCGCGAGGAAATGAACCGCATGGGCGGCCAGGAAGTGCTCTTCCCCGCGCTGCTGCCCCGCGAATACTACGAGGCGACCGGTCGCTGGACCGAATACGGCGACACGCTCTTCCGTCTCCAAGACCGTAAGGGCGCCGACTATCTGCTCGGTCCCACGCACGAGGAGCTCTTCGCCGACATGGTCAAGAGCGAATACTCCTCCTACAAGGACTATCCGGTCACCCTTTACCAAATTCAGACCAAATATCGCGACGAGGCGCGGCCCCGGGCGGGCATCCTGCGCGGCCGCGAGTTCCTGATGAAGGACTCCTACTCCTTCGACCTCGACGACGACGGGCTCAAGCGCTCCTACGAGCAGCACCGTGAGGCCTACATCCGCACGTTCGACCGCCTCGGCATCTCCTACAAGATCGTCTTCGCCACGTCCGGCGCCATGGGCGGCTCGGCCTCCGAGGAGTTCCTGGCCCCCACGCCCACCGGCGAGGACACGTTCGTGGCCTGCCACTCCTGCGGCTACGCGGCCAACGCCGAGGCCGTCGTCACCACCGCGCCCGCCGCCCGTCCCGTCGAGGACGCGGCGCCGCTGCGGGTCCTCGACACGCCCGACACCCCGACCATCGAGTCCCTGGTCAGCCACGTCAACGAGCACCACGGCCTGTCCGTCACCGCCGCAGACACGCTCAAGAACGTCGTCGTCAAGGTGACCACGCCCGGCTCCGACAAGGTCGAGACGCTGGTCGTCGGCGTGCCCGGCGACCGCGAGGTGGACTTCAAGCGCCTTGAGGCGTCGCTGGCGCCTGGCGAGCCGGCCATCTTCGAGGCCGCCGACTTCGCCAAGCACCCGGGTCTCGTCCGCGGCTACATCGGCCCGCAGGTCCTGCGCGAGCTCGGCATCCGCTACCTCGTCGACCCCCGCGTCGTCACCGGCACCTCCTGGGTGACCGGCGCCAACGAGCCCGGCAAGCACGCCGTCAACGTGGTCGCCGGCCGCGACTTCACCCCCGACGGCACGATCGAGGCCGCCGAGGTGCGCGCCGGCGACCCGTGCCCCCGCTGCGGCGCCGAGCTGTCCATCGACCGGGGCATCGAGATCGGCCACATCTTCCAGCTCGGCCGCAAATACGCCGACGCCGCCGGCCTCGACGCGCTCGGCCCCGACGGCAAGCCCATCCGCGTCACCATGGGCTCCTACGGCATCGGCGTCTCGCGCGCGGTGGCCGTCATCGCCGAGCAGGCCCACGACCAGCTCGGGCTGGTGTGGCCGCGCGAGGTCGCGCCCGCCGACGTGCACATCGTCGGCACCGGCAAGGAAAACCAGGTGGAGGCCGCCCTGGAGCTGGGGGCCGAGCTGGAGTCGCGCGGCTTGCGGGTCCTGGTCGACGACCGGCCGCAGGTCTCGCCCGGCGTGAAGTTCAAGGACGCCGAGCTGCTCGGCCTGCCCACGATCGTGGTGGTCGGGCGCGGGCTCTCGCAGGGCGTGGTGGAGCTGCGCGACCGGGTGACCGGCGAGAAGTCGGAGATCCCCCTCGCCGAGGCCGCCGACCGCGTGATCGCCGCCACCACCTGACCCGCCACCACCTGACCCGCCACCACCTGACCCGCCACCACCTGACCCGCCACCACCTGACCCGCCACCACCTGACCCGCCACCGCCTGAGCCGGCACAGCCTCAGCCCGCCCGGCACACATGCTCGCCGGGCGGGCCAGGTGGATCAGGCGACGGGCAGGGGAGACTTCGACCGCCGCCGTACGACCACCGGCCCGACCAGGCACGCCACCGCGACGAGCAGGATCACCAGCGACACCGGCCGCGTCACGAACACCGTCGGATCCCCTTCGCTGAAGGCCAGCGCCCGCCGGAACTGCACCTCCATCAACGGCCCCAGCACCGCCCCCAGGATCAGCGGCGCCACCGGATACCGGGCCCGGTGCAACACCCACCCCAGCAGCCCGAACCCGTACGCGATCAGCACCTCGAACACGCTCTGCGAGATCGAGTAGACGCCCAGGGTGGCGAACGTCAGGATCGCCGCCGTCAGCAGCGCGGGCGGGACGCTCAGCAGCTTCACCCACACCCGGATCAGCGGCAGGTTCAGCACCAGCAGCATCACGTTGCCGATGTAGAGGCTGGCGATCAGCGTCCACACCAGCACTGGCTGCTGGTCGAAGAGCTGCGGCCCGGGCTGCACGTTGTAGATCTGGAACGCGATCAGCAGCATGCTGGCCGTCGCCGAGGTCGGGATGCCCAGTGTGAGCAGCGGCACCAGCACCCCGGAGAACGCCGCGTTGTTGGCCGCCTCAGGCCCCGCCACGCCCTCGATGGCCCCCTGCCCGAATTCCTCCTTGTGCTTCGACAGCCGCTTCTCGACGTTGTAGCTCAGGAACGTGGGCAGCTCGGCCCCGCCCGCCGGCAGCGAGCCGATGGGCAGCCCGAACAGCGTCCCGCGCAACCACGGCCGCCACGACCGCCGCCAGTCCTCCCGCGTCATGCCGACCCTGCCGTCCACGGTGACGGGCGCCTGCGCGGGCCGGTGCCGGGCGGCCGCCGTGGAGACCGCCTCGGCCACCGCGAACAGCCCCACCGCGACCGCCACCACCGACAGCCCCTCGTACAGCTCGGGCACCCCGAAGGCGAAGCGCGGCTGGCCGGTCATCTGGTCGATCCCGACCAGGCCGATCGTCAGCCCGACGAACAGGCTCGACAGCCCCCGTACGATCGAGTCGCCCATCAGCGAGGTGACCGTCACGAACGCGAGCACCATGATCGAGAAGTACTCGGCCGGCTGGATCAGCTTGGCGATGTTCGACATGCCGGGAGCCAGGAACGTGATGACGACCGTGGAGATCGTGCCGGCTACGAACGAGCCGATGGCCGCCGTCGCCAGCGCCGCCCCCGCCCGGCCGCGCCGGGCCATCGGATAGCCCTCCAGCGTGGTCGGGATCGAGGCCGTCTCGCCCGGGATGTTGAGCAGGATCGCGGTGGTCGAGCCGCCGTACATGCCGCCGTAGTAGATCCCGGCGAACATCACGAACGCCCCGACGGGGTCGAACACGAAGGTCAGCGGCAGCAGCAACGCGATCGTCGTGGCGGGCCCGAGCCCCGGCAGCACGCCCACGAGCGTGCCGACGGTGACCCCGAGCATGGCCAGCAGCAGGTTCTGCAGGCTCAGCGCGTGGCCGAACCCGTCGAGCAGGTTGCCCAGCACGTCCATCTCAGAACGCCAATCTGATCAGGCCCGGCGGCAGCGTGATGCCGAGGAGCCGGTCGAACAGGAAGTACGTGGCCAGCGCCAGCACCAGCCCGGCGAGCACGTCGCGCACCAGCCGCCGGCTGCCCAGGACCCTGGCCACGGCCACGAAGAACAGGGTCGTGGCCTGCCAGTAGCCCGCGGGGACGAGCAGCAGCGCGTACGCGGCCAGCGCCCCCAGCAGCATCAGCACCGACGGCCAATGCGTCTCGCCGTCCTCAACCGACGCGTCCTCACCAGGCGCGACCTCGCCCGACGTGTCCTCACCCGACGCGACCGAGCCCGCCGCGACCTCGCCCGGGGTGGAGCCGGGCCGGAAGGCCTGGATCACCCCGATCACCGACACCACGGCCAGCCCCACCCCCACCAGCAGCGGGAACGCACGCGGCCCCACCGTCTGGTACCCGGTGCCCTGGGGGATGGAGAAGGCCTGGGCCAGCACGACCACGGCCGCCGCCAGGAAGCCGAGCGAGACGATCCGCTGCGTCACTTGCCGAGCCCCAGCTCACCCAGGATGGCGGTGACCTGCGTCCGCTGCTCGGCCAGCACCTTGCCGAACTCGTCGCCCGGCTTCCAGTCCTCGGTCCAGTTGTTGCGCTTGAGCACCTGCTTCCAGCACGACGACTGGCGGACCTTGTCGATCAGCCCGATCACGTCCTGCTGCTGCTCCTTCGACAGCCCGGCCGGGGCCAGCACGCCCGCCAGCGTGGAGACCGCCTCGTCGGCCAGGCCCAGCTCCTTCATGGTCGGCGCGTCGATGCCGGGCACCCGCTGCTCGGAGTCGACCGCCAGCACCCGGAGCGCGCCCGCCTCGATCTGCGGTCGCAGCTCGGCCACGGTGTCGATGCCGACCGTGGCGGCCCCGCTGAGCAGCAGGTTCATGGACTCGCCGCCACCGGCGGTGGGCACGAAGTTGATCTCCTTGGCGGCGATGTCGCGGCCCTTGGCCAGCCCGGCCACCGTCATCTGGCCGGGGCCGCCGAGCGAGCCGCCGGTCCACTTGACGCTGTGCGGCTTGGCCTGCATCGCGTCGAGCAGCGCCTTCAGGTCCTCGTACGGGGACTTCTCGGCCACCACGATGGCGCTCGGCCCCCGGCTCAGCCCGGCCACCGGCGTCAGCGTGGACAGGTCGACCGGCGACTTGTTGTTCACGATGCCGCCCAGCATGGTGACGCTGTCCATGACCATGAGCTGGTAGGGGTCGCCGTTCCGCTTGGCGAACTGCGCCAGCCCGATGGTCCCGCCCGCGCCCGGCACGTTCGTGACCGTGGCGTCCACGTCGGCCACCTTGCACTCGCCGAGCGCGCTCGCGATGCCGCGCGCCCGGGTGTCCCAGCCGCCGCCGGGACTGCCCGGCGCCATGATCGACAGGGCCTTGCTCGGGTACTCGCCGCCCGCGTCGGCGCTCTCGCCCACGGCGCAGCCGCCACTGAGCGTCACGGCCGCCGCGACGGCGGCCACCAGCCTGATCTTCATGATGACTCCCGGGGGGTGAGGATCGATGCGAAGAAGTCCTTGACGGGGCCGAGCACCTGCATCGGCTCGTGCCCCACGCCCGGCACGACGTCGAACCGCACGCCGATGCCGTGGGCCTCGAAGTCGTCGCGCAACGCCGTCAGCCGTTCGAGCCGCGTCACGCCGTGGGCGTCGGCGCCGTCCATCCAGTTGGAGTCGCCCTGGTTGTTGATCTCCCAGGTCTCCACGTCGGCGCTGCCCACGACCATCTGGACCGGCACGTCCCGCAGCTCCCCGATCCTCGGGGCGCAGCCGAACTCCTCCTCGAACCCCTTCAGCCCGATCCACCAAGGGCTGTCGGGATCGATGTACGTTATCCGCCCCGGCGCCCCGATGGACAATCCGGACAGACGGCCGGGGTGCAGGTAGGCGAACCGGTGCACGAACTGCCCGCCGCCGGAGAAGCCGTGCAGCAGGAACTTCTCCGTCCGTACGTTGAAGCGCTCGCCGACCTCCTCGACCATGGCCAGCAGGGCCAGGTCGAAGCGGATGCCGTCGTACCGGAGGAACTTGAAGTTGTGCAGGTCCTGGGGGTCGTCGCCGATGCCGGCGGGGAAGAGCGGCGCCAGCACCAGGCAGTCGTGCTCCTCGGCCCAGCCGGCGAAGTTGTCGCGGTACTGCGGTCCGCGCCGCCCCGTCCCGTGCTGCAGGACGGCCATCGGCAGGGGAGCGCCGTCCGGGTCGTGGGCGGACGGCACGTACAGGCAGTAGGAGAATCTCTGGTCGTATCTCGACGCGAAGACGGTCGTCGCGCCCGCCGAATAGAAGCCCGTCGGATGCTTGACCACGTGCAGTGCCTCAGCCATGAGGCGACAGCCTGCGCAAACGCGGAGGGCTCCACAAGGAGATTGCCGCGAACGCGGTAATCTGCAGGGTGGCCGTCACGCTCCTCCTCGATCCGCCCGGCACCGGATCCGTCGTCGCGCGCCAGTCGCCCCTGGCCGAGTTGTGCGCCTGTCTCCACGCGTTCGACGAGCCGGGCCACCACCCCGCCAGCGCCGCCTGGGTGGCCAGGGCCCACGCCGACCTCGACACCGCGCTGCTCGCCCAGGCCGCCGTCTGGGCGCCGCTCTGGGGTGCCTTCCGCGCCCGCTACCTGCTGCCGCTGTCGGCCGACGGGCGGCGCACGCTCGACGACGAGCTGGAGGAGGTGGCGGGGCTGCCCATCGGCGAGTTCACGGACATGAGCGTGCAGGCGCTGATCGGCAAGAACGACACCGGGCTCGCGCCCCGGCTCAGCGACGAGGTGCTGCACCGGCTCCGGCTGATCTCCTCCAGCCGGATGGAGATCGGCGCCCGGCTGCTGGCCGACCCCGAGGGGGTGCGCGCCGAGCTGCTCGGCTTCCTGGCCGCCTTCGCCGCCGCCGCGTTCGACGCCGAATGGCCCGCCCTGCGCCGCGTCCTCGACCGCGACGGCGCGCTGCGCGAGCGCGACCTGCGCAGGAAGGGCGCCCTGTCGCTGGCCGACTTCCCGACCGCGTCAGCCGTCCAGCCGTCGGGCGGGCGGGTGCGCGTCGTGTTCGACAAGCTCTACAACGCCACCGCCCGGGTGGACGACGACCGCCCCTGCCTGCTCGTCCCGACCGTGCACGGCCGCCCCCACTTCGTGATCAAGCACTATCCGGGCTATCCGGTCGTCATCCAGTACAGCGCCGACGGGGCCGGCACGCCCACGCTGGAGACCGCCAGGCGCAGGCTCGCCGCCCTCCAGGACCCCACGCGGCTGCGGCTGTGCTACGCGATCCTGCGCAACCCGGTCGCCACCGCCGAGCTCGCCACTCAGCTCGGCATGACCGCGCCCCAGGTCTCCAGGCACCTGCGCCGGCTCAGGGAGGCCCAGCTCGTCCACACGCACCGGCGCGGTTCGGTCGTCTACTACCAGCTCGACGCCGACGCGGTCGAACGCCTCGGCCCCGACCTGCTCTCCGTCCTCTACCGCTGACGCACGGCTCCCGGAGGGCGCTACTCCCCGTCCTGGACGGCCGATGCCCCGGGCGAGGCCGCGGGTGAGGCGGCGGGCGTGGCTTTCGCCGGCATGCCGGGAAAGGCCGCGGGCTGGGCCGGGCGGAAGGAGTAGGAGCGGGCCACCGCCTCCTGCATGGCCAGCGCGGCGTGCCGGCGCAGCGGCTCCTCGGTGGCCGCGGCCAGCTCCAGGTAGGCGGCCGTGACACCGCCTTCCAGGTGCACCGCGAGGTTCGCGGCCAGGGTGGCGTTGGAGGGGAAGAACGGCAGCGCGTACGACGCGTCGGGCTCGACCGGCCGGCCGCCCCGCGCCGTGATCAGCGCGCGCAACTGGTCGCGCCTGGACCGGTGGGCCTCGTAGGCCGCGCTCATCCTGGACCGCAGCGTGCCCGAGGTGCGCGCCCCGAGCAGCCCGTAGGCGAACAGCACCGCGTGCTCCGCCGCCAGCGCCTTGCGCAACTTGTCGATGTCGCCCGCGTCGCCGCTCACAGGGACCTCGGCAGCGCGACGACGTGGGCGGCCTCGCAGGCCCCGATGCTGGCCACGAGCTGGGCCACCCCGGGCGAGAGCCCGCCGAGCGCCCGCGCCCGCCCGGCCGCGGCCCTGCGCTCCAGCTCGCGCAGCCGCGCCAGCGACGGTTTACGCGCCCTCCCGGTGGACGTGGGCGACGTGGGCGACGGCGAGACCGGCCCGGACGCGGCGACCGGCGTGGGCGGGACGGTCACGTGCTTGCGCAGCTCGTCGAGATGGGCCTGATGGCGGTCCCTGAACGGCACGAGCTTGTCGGCCCCGCCCGAGATCAGCGACGAGTAGAGCGCGATCGTGCGCTCCTTCTCCGCGATGAGGCCCTTCAGCATGACCGTCTCGGGCGAGTCGGGGGCCGGCGCCGCCGGCCGATCGGGGCCGGAGGCGCTGCATGCGGTGAGGGCGGCCGCCCCGCCCGCCAGCAAGGCTCGCCTGGAGAGCTGAACCGGGCGCACGGACTCGAACCTCCACATGTCTCTGACCCCTGTCGCGGACCTCGCTAGCATCGTACGGCCAGTGCCCGGGATCGCCGCCCGGCGACGCCCCGTGATCGGGCTCGTGATCAGACCCGTGATCCGGCTCCGGATCAGGCCCGTGATCCAGCCTGTGATCCGGCCTGGCGTTCGACCCGCCGTCCAGCCGTGACGAGTGGCGCTCTTTCTGTGCCCTCATACGGATAGGGTGTCAACTGTCGTCGCTGGCTGAGCGGCCAGACGGCGGAGAGCCAGAGGCGAGGTCCGCCCGGCTGAGACATGACAATAGGGGAGGTCGATATGGGCAGCGCATCACCCCGCGACCACCTGATGAAGCTCCTGGAGCCCGTGGTCAGCGCGGAGGGTCTCGACCTGGAGGACGTCACCGTCACCCAGGCAGGCAAGAGACGGCTGCTGCGGGTGATCGTCGATCGTGACGGCGGCGTGAGCCTCGACGACGTGGCCGACGTCAGCCAGGCCGTCTCCACGGCCCTCGACGACACCGACGCGATGGGCCAGGCCGCTTACACACTCGAGGTCTCCTCGCCCGGCGTCGACCGCCCGCTCACCGAGCCGCGTCACTGGCGCCGCGCGGCGAAACGGCTGGTGAAGGCCGAGCTGCGAGACGGCACCGTGATGGAGGGCCGCATCATGACCGCCGACGACACCGGCGTCGACCTCGACGTCGAGGGCGCGGCGCGCAGACTTGACTACGAGAGCCTGACCCGCGGACGGGTGCAGGTGGAGTTCCGCCGCTTCGACGACGTCGACGGCGACGAAGGCTAAGGGGGAGCCGTCGTGGACATCGACATGAGCGTCCTGCGCAGCCTGGAGCGGGAGAAGGACATCTCCTTCGACCTGGTCGTCAAGGCGATCGAGGACGCGCTGCTGATCGCGTACTTCCGCACGGAGGGCGCGGCCCCCAAGGCGCGGGCCGAGCTCGACCGAGGCAGCGGTCACGTCACGATCTGGGCGGCGGAGCTGGACGACGAGGGCGAGGTCGTCAGGGAGTTCGACGACACCCCGGGCAACTTCAGCCGGATCGCCGCGACCACCGCCAAGCAGGTCATCCTGCAGCAGCTGCGCGACGCCGAGGACGAGATCAACTTCGGCGAGTTCGCCAGCCGCGAGGGCGAGCTGGTCTCCGGCGTGATCCAGCAGGGCAAGGACCCGCGCGTGGTCCTGGTCGACCTCGGCAAGATCGAGGCCGTGCTGCCCCACGCCGAGCAGGTCCCCGGTGAGGAATACACCCACGGCGAGCGCATCCGCGCCTACGTGGTGCAGGTGAAGAAGGGCCACAAGGGCCCGTCGGTCACCCTGTCGCGCACCCACCCCGGGCTGGTGAAGAAGCTGTTCGCGCTGGAGGTCCCGGAGATCGCCGACGGCACCGTCGAGATCGCCGCGGTCGCCCGCGAGGCCGGCCACCGCACGAAGATCGCGGTCAGGTCGCGCAGGCCCGGCGTCAACGCCAAGGGCGCCTGCATCGGGCCGATGGGCTCGCGGGTGCGCAACGTGATGACCGAGCTGCACGGCGAGAAGATCGACATCATCGACTGGTCGGAGGACCCCGGCGAGTTCGTGGGGAATGCCCTGTCTCCCGCACGCGTTTCCCATGTCGAGGTTCTCGATCTCGACGGACGCGTCGCGCGGGTGACCGTGCCCGACTACCAGCTCTCGCTGGCCATCGGCAAAGAGGGGCAGAACGCCCGGCTCGCCGCACGACTGACCGGATGGCGGATCGACATCCGGCCCGATACCCAAGCCGAGGACGCCGCCGGTTCCGTAGATGCGTCAACACGGTAAGCTGGAATATGGTGGCCACGCGGTCCCACAGCGCACCTGTGTGGGCTGCAGGGTTCGCACGGCTAAGTCCGAGCTGCTCCGACTGGTGCGGGTCGAGGATCAAGTGGTCCCCGACCTGCGAGGACGGCTTTCAGGCCGCGGTGCATCGCTGCATCCGTCCTTGAGTTGTCTGGAGCTCGCCGAGCGGCGTCGAGCGTTTCCGCGCGCGTTCCGCGTGCCGGGGCCGCTTGACGTGTCGCCCGTACGGGCGCATCTAGAAGGAGAACCACGAAATGTCATGTAGGACGCCGAGTTGATGGGCGGAGTCAGATTGCTATGAGCGCCTGATGAGCACGCGGCGATGAAGACGTCAAGGTAGCGACGGTCCGGACGGCATAGCCAGCCTCCCGGGCCGAGTAAGGGAGTGCAGTGGCGAAGGTCCGGGTATACGAGCTCGCTAAGGAGTTCGGCGTAGAGAGCAAGGTCGTCATGGCCAAGCTCCAGGAGATGGGGGAGTTCGTCCGTTCGGCGTCCTCCACCATCGAGGCGCCGGTGGTCCGCAGGCTCACCGAAGCGTTGGGGGCGTCCAAGGGCGGCCCCTCAAGGGGCGGCGGTCAGTCGTCCAACAAGCCGCAGCCGCCAAGGGCTGCGCCGCGGCCGGCCGATGGCCAGGCCGCCAACGGCGCCGGGCAGGCGCCGGTTCCAGCCCCCCCGCGTCCGGGCCCGAAGCCCGGTCCGCGTCCCGGCCCCGCAGCGGGCCCCGCCGGTGGCGGCGCGCAGCCGCGCCCGCCGGTGGCGATGCCGCACCAGCCTCAGCAGCAGCCTGAGGCCGCCCGCGGCGAGACGTCGGGGGCTCCGCAGGCGCGTTTCGAGAGCGGCGCGCCGGCCCGTCAGGAGGGCGGCCCGTCCGCTCGTCCCGCTCCGGCCCCGCGGCCCGGTCCCGCTCCGCGTCCCGGGCCCAGGCCCGGCCCCGCGGCCCGTCCTGGGGCCCAGGGTGGCGGCGGCGGTGGCCAGCAGCAGGCTCCGCGTCCCGGTGGCGGCGGTGGCCCGCGTCCTGGTCCGGGTCCCAAGCCCGGCCCGCGTGGTCCGCGTCCCGGCAACAACCCGTTCTCGTCCAACGCCAGCGGCATGGGTCAGTCCCGGCCGCCGCGTCCGGGCGGCAACCGCGAAGGCGGTGGCGGTCCCGGCCAGCGTGAGCGTCGTGACGGTCCGCCGCGCGACGGCGCGATGCCGCGTCCGCCGCAGGGTCGTGGCGGCGGCGAGGGCAGGCCCGGCGGCGCCGGTCCGCGTCCTGGTCCGCCTCCCGGCGGCCCGCGTCCCGGTCCTGGTGCCGGTGGTCCCCGTCCTGGTGGCCCGCGGCCCAACCCGATGATGATGCCCCAGGGTCGTCCCTCCGGTCCCGGAGGTGGCGGCGGCGGTGGCGGTCGTCCCGGCGGCGGTGGCGGCGGTGGCCGTCCCGGCGGTGGCGGCGGCGGTCGTCCTGGCGGCGGTGGCGGCGGCGGTCGTCCCGGTGGCGGCGGTGGCGGTTTCGCCGGTCGCCCGGGTGGCGGCGGCACCGGCCAGCGCACCGGCACCGGTGGTCCCGGTGGTGGCGGCGGCTTCGGCGGTCGTCCCGGCGGCGGTGGCCGCGGCCGTGGCGGCGGCACCGCGGGAGCCTTCGGGCGTCCCGGCGGCCGTCCCGCGCGTGGCCGCAAGTCGAAGCGTCAGCGGCGCCAGGAGTTCGACAACATGTCGGCGCCGGCGATCGGCGGCGTGCAGGTCGCTCGCGGCAACGGCGCGACGATCCGGCTGCCCCGCGGCGCCTCGCTCTCCGACTTCGCCGACCGCATCGGCGCCAATCCCGCCTCTCTGGTGCAGATCATGCTGCACCTGGGCGAGATGGTGACCGCGACGCAGTCGGTCAACGAGGAGACGCTGCAGCTGCTCGGCGCCGAGCTCGACTACAACATCCAGGTCGTCAGCCCGGAGGAGGAGGACCGCGAGCTTCTCGAGGCCTTCGACATCGAGTTCGGCGAGGACGAGGGCGACGAGGCCGACCTGGCCGCGCGTCCGCCGGTCGTGACCGTCATGGGTCACGTCGACCACGGTAAGACCAAGCTGCTCGACGCCATCCGCAAGACCAATGTGGTGGCGCGCGAGGCGGGTGGCATCACCCAGCACATCGGCGCTTACCAGGTCTCGGCCGAGCACGAGGGCGAAGAGCGCCGCATCACCTTCATCGACACCCCGGGTCACGAGGCGTTCACCGCCATGCGTGCCCGAGGCGCCAAGTCCACCGACATCGCGGTGCTGGTGGTCGCGGCCGACGACGGTGTGAAGCCGCAGACGATCGAGGCACTCAACCACGCCCAGGCGGCGGAGGTGCCGGTCGTGGTCGCGGTCAACAAGGTCGACAAGGAGGGCGCCGACCCCAACAAGGTCAGGGCCCAGCTCACCGAATACGGCTTGGTGGCGGAGGAATACGGCGGCTCGACGCTGTTCGTCGACATCTCGGCGAAGAACGGCACGGGCATCGACCAGCTCCTCGAGGCCATCCTGCTGACCGCGGACGCCGAGCTCGACCTGCGCGCCAACCCGACGATGGACGCTCAGGGCATCGCGATCGAGGCACACCTCGACAAGGGCCGCGGCCCCGTCGCGACCGTCCTGGTCCAGCGCGGTACGCTGCGGGTCGGCGACTCCATCGTCTGTGGCGAGGCCTTCGGCCGCGTCCGGGCGATGCTCGACGACAACGGCGACGCGGTCGAAGAGGCCACGCCGTCGCGTCCGGTCCTGGTGATGGGTCTGACGGCCGTGCCGAGCGCCGGTGACAACTTCATCGTGGTCACCGACGACCGGATGGCCCGGCAGATCGCCCAGCAGCGCGCGGCGCGCAAGCGCAGCGCCGACATGGCGAAGTCGAGCCGTCGCCGCACCCTCGAAGAGCTGTTCAGCGACCTTGAGAAGGGCCGCGTCGACGAGCTCAAGCTCATCATCAAGGGTGACGTGTCCGGTTCGGTGGAGGCCCTGGAAGACGCCCTGCTCAAGATCGACGTCGGCGACGAGGTCAGGCTCCGAGTCCTGCACCGCGCGGTCGGCGCGATCACCGAGTACGACGTCAACCTGGCCGTCGCCGACGACAACGCGGTCATCATCGGCTTCAACGTCCGCCCCGAGCCTCGGGCGCGCGACCTGGCCGAGCGCGAGGGCGTCGACATCCGCTACTACTCGGTCATCTACCAGGCGATCGAGGAGATCGAAGCGGCGCTCAAGGGCATGCTCAAGCCCGAGTTCGAAGAGGTCCAGATGGGCACCGCCGAAGTCCGCGAGGTCTTCAAGGTGCCGAAGATCGGCAACGTCGCCGGTTCGCTGGTCCGCTCCGGCGTGATCGTCCGTAACAGCAAGGCCAGGGTCATCCGCGACGGCGTCGTCATCGCGGACAACCTGACCGTCTCGTCCCTGCGTCGCTTCAAGGATGACGCGACCGAGGTCCGCGAGGGCTTCGAGTGCGGTATCGGTGTCGGCTACAACGACATCAGGCTCGACGACGTGATCGAGACGTTCGAAATGCGGGAGAAGCCGCGCGTGTGACACGCGGCCGGGCGCCCGGCGGGACATCCGCCGGGCGCTTCTCGCACGCCCTGGCCTGGTCCCCACCGCAGCAGGCCGGGCGTGCGTCCACCTCACCAGGTCAAGCGGTGGTTGCCAACGATGTATGTGGGTTCTCTCACCCTGGACATCCTGCTCGGCGACGTCAGATCGCTGAAGCAGAAGCGCTCTGCCATCCGGCCTCTGATCGCCGAGCTGCAGCGCCGTTATCCCAGCATCGCGGTGGCTGAAACCGGCCATCTCGACCTCCACCGCAGAGCGGAGGTCGGCGTCGCGGTGGTCTCAGCCTCCGCGGGTAACTGCAAAGAGGTGCTGGACGCCTGCGAGCGGATGGTGGCTTTCCGCCCCGAGATCGAGCTGCTGTCGGCCCGGCACCGGCTCTACAACGACGAAGATTGAACAACTGCACGGCCAGGTCGTGCGTGAGGGGGAGCGAACATGGTGGATGCCGCACGAGCGCGCAAGCTCGCGGACCGCATCCAGCAGATCGTCGCCGAGATGCTGGAGCGCCGGATCAAGGATCCGCGCCTGGGTTTCGTGACCGTGACCGACACGCGTGTCACCGCGGACCTGCGCGACGCGACGGTGTTCTACACGGTGTTCGGCTCCGACGCCGAGCGGGCCGACAGCGCCGCCGCCCTCGAAAGCGCCAAGGGGATCCTCCGTTCCGAGGTTGGCCGCCAGACCGGGGTGCGCTTCGCCCCGACGCTGACGTTCAAGCACGACCCGCTGCCCGACAGCGCTCGTCACCTGGACGACCTGATCAACGCCGCCAGGGCGCGTGACGCCGAGGTGGCGCGGCGGGCCGAGACCGCTTCCTACGCCGGCGAGGCAGACCCCTACAGGAAGCCGGACGAGGAAGAGGAAGCGGAGGAGCGCGCCGACGTCGCCAGGGAAGAGCAGGCGTGACGCCCGACGTTCGGGACCGGGCCGGCCGCCCGGCCCGGGTCGAGGCGGGGCAGGCGGACGACTGCCCGATCCCCGCCACGTCGTGGGACCGGGCGCTGCACCTGATCGGGCAGGCCGACGAGGTCGCGCTGGCCTGCCACGTCACCCCCGACGGTGACGCGCTCGGCTCGATGCTGGCCGTCGCGTTCGTGCTGCGCTCGATGGGCAAGCGCGTGGTGGCCTCCTTCGGCGACCGGCAGTTCGCGGTGCCGCGGCTGCTGCGCTTCCTGCCCGGCCAGGACATGCTCGTGCCGCCGGATGCCTATCCCGCCGCGCCCGAGTTGATGATCGTCTTCGACTCCTCGACGTTCGAGCGGCTCGGGGTGCTCGGCACCAACGCCGCCATGGCGCGCGAGCTCGTCGTGGTGGACCACCATCCGTCCAACGCCGGCTTCGGCACGCTCAGCCTCATCGACGCCCAGGCCGCGGCCACGGCCGTGCTCGCCGAGCAGCTCGTCTACCGGCTCGGCGGACGCCTCGACCGCGACATCGCCACCTGCCTGTACGCGGGCCTGGTGACCGACACCGGGTCCTTCCGCTACTCCTCGACCACGCCCGCCGTGCACCAGATGGCGGCCAGGCTCGTGGCGACCGGGCTGCGTACCGACGAGATCGCCCGCGAGCTGTGGGACCGCTCGCCGTTCGGCTACCTCAAGGTGCTGGCCGGGGCCCTCGATCGGGTGACGCTGGAGAACGGGCCCGCGGGCGGCCTGGTGTGGACGTACGTGACCCGGGTCGACCGGGCGGAGCACGGGCTGCCGTACTCCGAGCTGGAAGGGCTCATCGACATCGTGCGCCGCACCGACGAGGCCGAGGTCGCGGTCGTGCTCAAAGAGGACGACCAGGGCGACTGGCAGGTGTCCACCAGGTCCAAGGGCAGCGTCGACGTGGCGGCCGTGTGTACGGCGCTCGGCGGCGGCGGCCACCACAACGCCGCCGGCTACACCTCCCACGACACCGTGGAGGAGACCATGGCGAAGTTCCGGCACGAGCTGAGGAAGGTCTCCTGATGGCCGAGAGCGGTCTGATCATCGTCGACAAGCCGGGCGAGTGGACCTCCCACGACGTGGTGGCCAAGATGCGGCGCCTCGCGGGCACCCGCAGGGTGGGCCACGCCGGCACGCTCGACCCCATGGCGACGGGCGTGCTCGTCGTCGGTGTGGAGAAGGCGACCAGGCTGCTCGGGCACCTGACGCTGACCGAGAAGGTCTACGAGGCCACGATCAGGCTCGGCGTCACCACCAACACCGACGACGCCGAGGGCGAGGTCACCGCCACGGCCTCGGCGTCGGCGGTCACGCCCGGCGAGATCCACAAGGGCGTCGCCGCGCTGACCGGGGAGATCATGCAGATCCCGCCGCAGGTCAGCGCGATCAAGGTGAACGGCCAGCGGGCCTACAAGATGGCGCGGGCGGGCGAGGAGGTCGAGCTGGCCGCCAGGCCCGTCACCGTACGGGAGTTCGCCGTGCTCGACATCAGGGCCGAAGGCGACGTGGTGGACGTGGACGCCGTCGTGACCTGCTCCAGCGGCACCTACATCCGCGCCCTGGCCCGCGACCTGGGCGCCGGGCTCGGGGTCGGTGGTCACCTGACGCGGCTGCGGCGCACCCGTGTCGGCCCGTACGACCTGTCCCTGGCCAGGAGCATCGAGCAGCTGACCGAGGAGTGCGTGATCCTGCCGATCGGCGAGGCGGTGGCGGCGGCGTTCCCGCGCAGGGACGTCACGGCCGAGGAGGCGCGTGTCATCGGGCACGGCGGGCGGCTGCCGGCGGCCGGGCTGGGACCGGGGCCGATCGGGGTGTTCGGGCCGGAGGGGGAGTTGCTGGCGCTGGTGGAGGAGCAGGGCAAAACGGCCAGGCCGCTCGCCGTGTTCGTCGGCTAGCGCCCACTGACAGACGTTCCGCCGATCGCCGATCGCCGGCCGCCAGCCGCGGATCGCCGGTCGGCAACCGCAGATCGCCGGTCGGCGGTCGCTTTTTCTGTGGATCGCCAGCCGCCAGCCGCTTCTCTTCTGGATTGCCAGCCGCCGGTCAGTGGGGCTTGCGGGCCACGATGATGTCGCGCACGATCGCCTGATCCACCCAGTGCTCGAAGTCGGGATAGTCCATCACCTCAAGGCCCGCGTCCGTGAGGATCCTGGCCAGCTCGGAGCTCTTGCCCCCGTAGGTGTTCCAGGCGATGCCCATCGCGCCGCCGGGGCGCAGCAGCTCGGCCCAGACCGGCACCGCCCGGCCGAGCAGCTCCAGCGGGCTGCGGGACAGCCCGCCGCCGCCCTTGCTGCCGTGCTGGACACCGTACGGCGCGTCCGTCGCCACGATGTCGAACGAGCGCGGCCTGAAGAAGTCGCGGCTCTTGAGGGTGTCGGCGTTGACCACGGTCAGGCGCTGCGTGTCGCCCGCTTTGACCGCCTCCTTCGACAGGCCGAAGGTGGCATTGAAGCGGCGGCCGACCAGGGCCCGCTCGCGGCGCACCGGCACGATCTCCGCCGTGTGCTTGAGCCGCTTGTTGCGCAGCCACGTCTTGAAGAAGCCGGTGTAGGCCTCGAAGTCCTTGCTGTCCACGTCGATGCCGTAGGCGTCGTAGCCGTACATGAGGGCCTGGTTGAGGGTGGTGCCGCGCCCGCACATCGGGTCGAACACCGACAACCGCCCGCCCATCCCCTCGTCGCGGGCCAGCGCCGTGACGTTGAGCAGCAGCTTGGTGAAGTGCTCGTTGGTCTTGCCGGCGTATTTCTGGATCGTGATCAGGTCGCTGCTGAGCCGGTCGCGCGGACTCATGGCCAGCGGCCTGAGCAACTCGCCCTCCATCCCGAAGACGGCGTAGACGGAGGAGAGGTCGGACAGCAGCGCGACGTCCGCCTCGCTCAGCGGCCCGGCGGTCTCGAACGTCACGTAGGGGACGCCGCCGATCCGCGTCTCGTCGCTGCTCAGCACCTGATTGCCGAGGGCCTGCGCGCTGAAGACGGCCAGCTCGTTACGGGTCAGCCGGACGGAGCTCTCTCCGTAGACCCGGTTGAAGGCAGGCAGGATCAGTAGCGCGTAACGAGGCATGATGCCCGATGATAGCCCCCTCGATTGGAGGGAATGCCGGAGCGCATGGCAGGCTTGTACGCGTTGATCCGGGAACGAGCGAATGTGGGGCCGGGGCGTGCAGGGTTCGGAGAGGTCTGTCGTCACCATCGGCGTGTTCGACGGGGTTCACCGCGGGCACCGTCGGGTGGCCGAGCGGGCTGTCGCCGTCGCGCGTGAGCGTGGGCTGCGTGCCGTGGCGGTCGTGTTCGAGCGGCCCGACGAGGCGGGGCGGCGAGGGGCGCGGCCGCAGGTGCTGACCGGCCCGCGGCGCAGGGCCGAGTTGCTGACCGGGCTCGGCGTCGACGAGGTCGACGTGGTGCCGGATCTGCCGGGCGCGGCGGATCCTGGTGAGTTCGTGCGGAACGTCCTGGCCGAGCGGCTGCGGGCGGTCGTCGTGGTGGTGGGGGAGCAATTCAGGTTCGGCCACGACGAAGGCAGCGGCGTGGAGATATTGAGGACGCTGGGCGATAAATACGACTTCGAGGTCGAGACCGTGCCCCGCCTCGACGACGTCTCCGCCACCTCGATCCGTGAGCGGATCGCCACCGGAGACGTGGAGGGCGCCGCGCGGCAGCTCGGCCGGCCGCACCGTGTGGAGGGCGTCGTCGTCCGCGGCTACCAGCGCGGGCGCCAGCTCGGCTTCCCCACCGCCAACGTCGAGACGCCGCAGCACACCGCCATTCCCGCCGACGGGGTCTACGCCGGGTGGATGGAGTGCGTCCCGATGGCCAACCTGCCCGCTCTCTACGAGGGGGAGCGCTGGCCGGCGGCGATCTCGGTCGGCACCAACCCGACGTTCGAGGGCGTGCCGCGCACGGTGGAGGCGTACGCGCTCGACCGCGACGACCTGGAGCTCTACGGCGTGCACGTGGCCGTGGAGTTCGCCGCGCGGCTGCGCGGCAACACCCGCTTCGACTCGATCGAGGCGCTGATCGACCAGATCCACGCCGACGTGGAGGCCACCCGCCGTCTGACGAACTGACCCCGCCCTGACCCGTGTAAGCCCTCTGTACGCGGGCGCGTCGCGACCCCGCCCGAGCACTGGACGCTTGGTGGTAACCTTGCATGTCGGCTCTGTAGCGGCGGTGCTGCGCGCTGCCCATGACGGCCTTCACGCGGCGACTGTAGGCACGCACGGTCGTTCGCGCTTTCACATCACATTCGCGCGTGTCCGTAGATCGAAGGAGAGCCGTGTCCCTCGACACCGCTGCCAAGAAGACCATCATCGAGGAGTACGCGACGGCCGACGGCGACACCGGGTCGCCCGAGGTGCAGATCGCGCTGCTCAGCAAGCGCATCAGCGAGCTGACCGAGCACCTGAAGACGCACAAGCACGACCACCACAGCCGTCGTGGTCTGCTGCTGCTCGTCGGGCGCCGGCGCCGCCTGCTGAAGTACCTGCAGAAGGTCGACATCCAGCGCTACCGTACGCTCATCGAGCGGCTCGGCCTGCGCCGATAGTCTGAAAGGGAGCGGCGCTCGCGCCGCTCCCTTCTCATATTGGGGTAGAACCCCATACGGTCAGGAGGCGTGGCGAGCTGAAAACCGCCCCGCGCTTGACGTACAACTGAAGATCCGAGACACACAGCCCCCGCGTCCGCTCAGCACCATGCGACCCGCGACGCCTGCGGGCCGGTCCTCGGTAGTGGCTTCCGGTAACAAACACACTTGACCGGGCGCTTCGATCGAAGACCGGCGCTGCACCTAACGAGGGTGCCGGTGAGAAAAGGGCGCGGGAGACCGACCACAAGGAGGTCCCCCGTGGAGGGTGTCCACACTGCTGAAGCCGTCATAGACAACGGCTCATTCGGCACGCGCACGATCCGGTTCGAGACCGGTCGCCTCGCGCGCCAGGCGGCGGGCTCCGCCGTCGCCTATCTCGACAGCGACACGATGGTGCTCTCCGCCACCACCGCGTCGAAGTCTCCGAAGGAACAGTTCGACTTCTTCCCGCTCACGGTCGACGTCGAAGAGCGCATGTACGCCGCGGGCCGCATCCCCGGCTCGTTCTTCCGCCGTGAGGGCCGTCCCTCCGAGGACGCCATCCTCACCTGCCGGCTGATCGACCGGCCGCTGCGCCCGTCGTTCGTCAAGGGCCTGCGCAACGAGATCCAGGTCGTGGCCACGGTCATGGCGCTCAACCCCGACCACCTCTACGACGTGGTCGCCATCAACGCCGCGTCCCTGTCGACGCAGCTGGCCGGCCTGCCCTTCTCCGGCCCGATCGGCGGCGTGCGCGTCGCGCTGATCGACGGCCAGTGGGTGGCCTTCCCGACGCACCACGAGCTGGAGCGGGCCACGTTCGACATGGTCGTGGCGGGCCGCGTGCTCGACGACGGCGACGTCGCGATCATGATGGTCGAGGCCGAGTCCACCAAGGACACGCTCAAGCTGGTCGCCGAGGGCGCGGTCGCGCCCACCGAGGAGACCGTCGCGCAGGGCCTCGACGCCGCCAAGCCCTTCATCAAGGTGCTGTGCGAGGCGCAGTCACGCATCGCGCAGGTGGCGGCCAAGGAGACGGCCGAATACCCGGTCTTCCTGGAATACCAGGACGACGTGCTCAACGCGGTCGAGGCCGCGGTCAAGAACGAGCTGGCCGCCGCGCTGACCATCGCCGGCAAGCAGGAGCGCGAGACCGAGCTGGAGAAGGTCAAGGCGCTGGCCGCCGAGAAGCTCCTGCCCGAGTTCGAGGGCCGCGAGAAGGAGATCTCCGGCGCCTTCCGCTCGGTGATGAAGAAGCTCATGCGCGAGCGGGTCGTCAAGGAGGGCATCCGCATCGACGGCCGCGGCACCAAGGACATCCGCGCCCTGTCGGCGGAGGTCCACGTGGTGCCTCGCGTGCACGGCTCGGCCCTGTTCGAGCGCGGTGAGACCCAGATCATGGGCATCACCACCCTCAACATGCTGCGCATGGAGCAGGTCATCGACACGCTCAACCCCGAGCGGACCAAGCGCTACATGCACAACTACAACTTCCCGCCCTACTCCACCGGTGAGACCGGCCGAGTGGGCTCGCCCAAGCGCCGCGAGATCGGTCACGGCGCGCTGGCCGAGCGGGCGCTGATCCCGGTGCTGCCCACGCGTGAGGAGTTCCCCTACGCGATCCGGCAGGTCTCCGAGGCGCTCGGCTCCAACGGTTCCACCTCGATGGGCTCGGTCTGCGCCTCCACCATGGCGCTGCTCGACGCCGGTGTGCCGCTCAAGGAGATGGTCGCGGGCATCGCGATGGGTCTGATCGGCGAGGGTGACAACTACGTCACGCTGACCGACATCCTCGGCGCCGAGGACGCCATGGGCGACATGGACTTCAAGGTCGCCGGCACCAAGGACGTCATCACCGCCCTGCAGCTCGACACCAAGCTCGACGGCATCCCCGCCAGCGTGCTGGCCGCCGCGCTCAAGCAGGCCAAGGGCGCCCGCCTGGCGATCCTCGACGTGATGCAGGAGGCGATCGACTCTCCGGCGGAGATGAACCCGACCGCGCCGCGCATCATCACCATCAAGGTCCCGGTCGACAAGATCGGCGAGGTCATCGGCCCGAAGGGCAAGATGATCAACCAGATCCAGGACGACACGGGCGCCGAGATCACCATCGAGGACGACGGCACGATCTACATCGGCGCCACCGACGGGCCCGCCGCCGAGGCCGCCCGTTCGGCGATCAACGCGATCGCCAACCCGCACATGCCGGAGGTCGGCGAGCGCTACCTGGGCACGGTCGTGAAGATCGCCGCGTTCGGCGCGTTCATCTCGCTCATGCCCGGCAAGGACGGTCTGCTGCACGTCTCGCAGATCCGCAAGCTGCACGGCGGCAAGCGGATCGAGAACGTCGAGGACGTCATGGGCGTCGGCGAGAAGATCCAGGTCGAGATCGCCGAGATCGACGGCCGGGGCAAGCTCTCCCTGGTGCCGGTCGAGGTCATCGAGAAGGAGGCCGCCGAGAAGGAGGCCAAGGGCGTCGACGGCGACGACTCCGACGCTCCGGCCCCGTCCGAGGCGGCTCCGGCCGGCGAGGAGCGGTCCGAGCGGCCCCGGCGCACCCGTACGCGCGTGCGTAACACCCGCTCCGATGGGGACGACCGGAACTCGTGACGACGACCACGCTCCACCCCGGCAAGGACGGAGCCGGGGTGGTGAGGCGCACCGTCCTCCCGGGTGGGCTGCGCGTGGTGACCGAGACCATGCCGACCGTGCGCAGCGTCGCGGTCGGCATGTGGGTCGGCATCGGCTCGCGTGACGAGGCCCCCGAGCACATGGGGGCCACGCACTTCCTCGAACACCTGCTGTTCAAGGGCACCCCGACGCGCGACGCGATGGAGATTTCCGCCAGCATCGAGGGCATCGGCGGTGAGATCAACGCCTTCACCGCGAAGGAGTACACCTGCTACTACGCGCGGGTCCTCGACGAGGACCTGCCGGTCGCGGTCGACGTGCTCGCCGACGTGGTGACCAGCTCGCTGGTGACCGCCGAGGACGTCGAGTCCGAGCGGGGTGTGATCCTCGAAGAGATCGCCATGCACGACGACGATCCCTCCGACGTGGTGCACGAGCAGTTCGCCGCCGCCCTCTACGGCGACTCGCCGATCGGCCGGCCCATCCTGGGCACGGTCGACTCGATCAACGCCCTCGGGCGCGAGCGGATCGCCGAGTACTACCACCGCTACTACCGGCCTCGTTGCACGGTGGTGTCCGTGGCGGGCAACATCCGGCACGAAGAGGTCGTCGAGCTGGTGGCCAGGGCCTATGAGCGGGCGGGGGCGCTGACCGGTCCTGCCGAGTTCGCGCCGCCGCGCACCAGCGGCCCCGGCGCCACGTCCGGCTCCCGCCTGGCGGTGCTCGACCGGCCCACCGAGCAGGCCAACCTGGTGCTCGGCACGACCGGCCTGGCCCGCACCGACGACCGCCGCTTCGCGCTGGGCGTGCTCAACGCGGCGCTCGGCGGCGGCATGTCGTCCCGGCTCTTCCAGGAGATCAGGGAGAAGCGCGGCCTGGCCTACTCCGCCTACAGCTACACCTCGGCCTACGCCGACACCGGCCAGTTCGGCATCTACGTGGGCTGCCTGCCGTCCAAGATCGACGACGTGCTCAAGATCTGCCGGGACGAGGTGGCCAGGGTGATCACCGAGGGCATCACCGCCGACGAGATCATGCGCGGCAAGGGCCAGATGCGTGGCGGGCTCGTGCTCGGTCTTGAGGACACCGGCTCGCGCATGTCGCGCATCGGCAAGAACGAGCTGGTCTACGACGAGCTGATGTCGGTCGACGAGGTGCTGGCCCGCATCGAGGCCGTCACCCCTGAGGAGATCTCCGAGGTCGCCCGCGACGTGCTCAACCGGCCGCTCACGCTGGCCGTGATCGGCCCGTACGGCGACAAGGACTTCTCCGACGCCATCGCGTGAACGGCGGCCCGCGCCGGTTGGGATAGGCTCGCCCTGTGATCAGGGTAGGTGTGCTCGGCGCCCAGGGGCGCGTGGGCGTCGAGGTGTGCAAGGCGGTCGAGGCGGCCACCGACATGGAGTTGGTGGCCGCGCTCGACAAGGACGACTCCATCGAGGGGCTCCAGGGCGCCGAGGTGGTGGTCGACTTCACCCATCCCGACGTGGTCATGGGCAACCTCGATTGGGCGATCGGCCACGGCGTGCATCCCGTGGTGGGCACGACCGGGTTCGACGAGGGCCGCCTGGAGACCGTGCGCGGCTGGCTGGCCGCGAGTCCCGGCACCAACTGCCTCATCGCCCCCAACTTCGGCATCGCCGCCGTGCTCATGATGCACTTCGCCCAGCAGGCGGCCCGCTACTTCGAGTCGGCCGAGATCATCGAGCTGCACCACCCCAACAAGGCCGACGCGCCCTCCGGCACGGCCCGGCGCACCGCCGAGCTGATCTACGAGGCGCGCGCCAAGGCCGGGGCCGGGGCGATGCCCGACGCGACCAGCACCGCGCTTGACGGCGCGCGCGGGGCCGACGTCGGCGGCGTGCACGTCCACGCGGTGCGCCTGTCCGGGCTGATCGCGCACCAGGAGGTGCTGCTCGGCGGCGACGGCGAGATCCTCACCATCAGGCACGACACGATGAGCAGGTCGGCGTTCACGCCGGGCGTGCTGCTCGGCGTGCGCAGGGTGCGCGAGCTGCCCGGCCTGACCCTCGGCCTTGAGCCGCTGCTCGACCTCTGACGCGGCCTTTTCGCCTCTCAACACGACGTGCCCACGTCCGTACTCGGCCGTGGGCACGTGGTGAGGAGAGGGTCCCGGCTCCGCACAGCCAGGCCTACGATCTTCAACCCTAATATGAGCGGCGAGCTCGTCCGGAAAAATGAGATCGTGTCGCCATGGTGCGATGGGCGCGAGCGGACGAACTTCCCGGGCTGGTCTCCATAGAGCTGGCCGCCGACCGGCTGTTCGAGCAGGTGGGCATCGTCTTCCCGCCCGGGACCACCATGATCGAAGAAGCGGCCGACCCAGGCGCCGTGCTGGTCGAGGGCGAGCCGCCCGACGGGTTCGCGCTGATCGGCTGGGTCGACGGCGGCCTCCACCTCGATCAGCTCGCCGTCCGTCCCGAGAGCATGCGCCAGGGCATCGGCGGGCGGCTGGTGACAGCCGTCATCGACCACGCGCGGGCGGCCGGTGCGCCGGGCGTGACGCTGACGACGTACCGCGACGTGCCGTGGAACGCGCCCTGGTACGCGCGCCACGGCTTCACCCCGATGCCCGAGGCCGAGTGGGGGCCGCAGCTGCGGGCGCTGGTCGAGCACGAACGGGAGCTCGGCATCGAGATCGCCCCGCGCGTGGTGATGCGCCGCCGTCCCTAGCGTGCGCCGTTGTCACGACGGCTCGCGGACGGTGCGGCTGGTGATGTGCGGTGGCGGCTCCTCGAAGCGGGAGCGCTGGGCCGGCTCGCCGCTGACCTGCTCCACGATGGAGGCGGCGAGCTGGTGCAGCTTGACGTTCCGGTCCTGGGAGACGTGCCGCAGCAGCTCGAACGCGTGCTGCGCGGTGCACCGGCGCTGCGCCATGACGATGCCGAGGGCCTGGTCGATGATCGCGCGCGTGGTGAGCGCCTCCTTGAGCTGGGCCGCCACCTCACGCATCCTGGCCGCTTCCAGCGTCGTACGGTAGAGGACGCCGACGTGGGCGGCGCTGACCCGCATGGCGAGCATGGTGGCGGCGAGTCCTCCGGCGTTCGGTTCGGCGGCGTTCGGTTCTGTGGAGTCCGGTTCTGTGGCGTCCGGTTGCGTGGCGGTGAGAACGGTGGCGTCGGGGGAGCCGTCGTCCTCTGAGTAGAGCGTGAACGCGCCGAGCAGCGTCCCCTCCGACTCCAGCGGCTCACAGTGCACCGTGCGGATCTCCGGCGCCTGCTGGGCGAACTTCGACCAGCGGGAGTCGGCGGCCAGGTCGCGGGTCGTCACGGACCGCCCGCTGCCGATCGTGTCGAGCACGGGCCCCTGTCCGACGGCCGTCTGCAGGTCGTCGAAGAGCCTGGCCCGCGCGTGGGACGCGGCCGCGGTGCGCAGACCGTCCGCGGAGCACAGCACGACGCTCAGCATCGGCGAGCAGGGCATCGCCGAGGCGGCGATCGTCGCCTCGGCTGCGGTCGGGGATGAGACGGGCGCGGTCGGCCCGGTCAGGGGTGAGACGGGCGCGGTCGGGCCGGGCATCGCCCGTCCGGCGATGGCGACGCACTCAGCGAGTGCCCGCTCGAACTCCTCGATGTCCGTGGACACCCTGGGCCGATCTGCCACGATCCCTCGCGATCGCTGCGTCGGGGGTCACTGGGGCCTTGCCTTCGAGACCTCCAGGCTAGCGGTTCGGCGGGACGCTCACGAGAGGTAGGCGTCGATCTCTGTCAGGTAGGCGTCCTTGACGTGGCGCGGCAGCCAGGTGATCTCGAAGGCGTTGCGCTGCAGTTGCGCCAGCTCCTCGCGGCTGAGCTGGAGGGAGTCCTGCAGGGCCTCGATGTTCTCCTGTACGTAGGCGGCGAAGTAGGCCGGATCGTCGGAGTTGACCGTCACCCGCACGCCCAGGTCCATCAGCTTGCGGATGCCCTCGGCCTTCATCGAGTCGGTGACGTAGCCGTTGGACACCGGGCAGCAGGTCAGCCCCGTGCCGCGAGCCAGCACCACCTCCACCAGCCGCTGGTCCTCAAGAATGTTGACGCCGTGGTCGATCCGGTCGACGCCGATCTCCTCGACGGCCTGGCGGATGTGCTCGATCGCGTCGTCCTGGTCCACGTCGCAGTGCATGGTCAGCAGGTAGCCCTCCTGCCTGGCCCGCTCGTAGACCGCGGCGAACTTGGCCGGCGGGTTGCCCTTCTCGTCGGAGTCGAGCCCGACCCCGACGATCCACTCCTTGTACGGCAGCGACTCCAGCAGCGTCGCCATCGCGTACTCGGCCTGGAAGTCGCGCAGGAAGCACATGATGAGCTGGGCCCGCACGCCGAGCTGGGCGTGCGCGTCCATCAACGCCCGCCGCAGCCCCCTGATCACCACGTCGAACGGCACGCCGCGCGAGGTGTGCGCCTGGGGGTCGAAGAAGATCTCGGCGTAGCGGACGTTCTGCTCGGCGGCCTTGCGCAGGTAGGCCATCGCCAGGTCGTAGAAGTCGGGCTCGGTGCGCAGCACCCGCATGCCCTCGTAGTAGATCGTCAGGAAGGACGAGAGGCTGTCGAAGGTGTAGGCGGCCCGCATCTCCTCGACGGTCGCGTACGGCAGCTCCAGCCCGTTGCGGGCGGCCAGCTCGAACTTGAGCTCCGGCTCCAGCGTGCCCTCGATGTGCAGGTGCAGCTCGCACTTGGGCAGACCGGCGATGAATTCCTTCACCGTCCCACTGTAGAAGACGGCTAGAAGATGATCGCCAGACCCACCGCGAAGAGGAACCCGTACGCCAGTTGCAGCTTGCCCGTCTGCTGCAGCACCGCGATCAGGGCCGGGCCCACCGCCTTGCTCAGCACCGCCCTGATGGGGGAGACCGCCAGCGGCGCCGCGAGCAGCACCAGGGCCGCCCAGGGCGTGATGGGGATCATCGCCAGCGCCACCACGAACGGCACGATCTGGCAGGCCACGTAGAGCGTACGGGTGCGCTCGGCGCCCAGCAGCACCGCCAGCGTGCGCTTGCCCGCCTGCCCGTCGGTGCCGACGTCGCGCAGGTTGTTGACCACCAGCATCGAGCACGACAGCAGCCCCACCGGGATCGAGGCGATCAGCGCCGCCCAGCTCAGGTGCTCCGTCTGCACGTAGGCCGTGCCCATCACGGGGACGATGCCGAAGAACACGAACACGGCCACCTCGCCGAGCCCGCGATAACCGTACGGGTGCTTGCCGCCGGTGTAGAACCAGGCGGCCGCGATCGCCGCCGCGCCCACCAGCAGCACCCACCAGGCCCGCGTGACGACGACGAGCACGAGCCCCAGCACCGCCGCGAGCGCGAACGAGCCGAGCGCGGCCGTCAGCACCTCGCGCGGGGTGGCCGCCCGCGAGCCCACCAGCCGCATCGGCCCGACCCGCTGGTCGTCGGTGCCGCGCACGCCGTCGCTGTAGTCGTTGGCGTAGTTGACGCCGATCTGCAGCGACAGCGCCACGAACAGGGCCAGCACCGCCCGCCACCACACGAAACCGCCTTCGCCGATCGCCACGCCCGTGCCGACCATGACCGGCACGACGGCGTTGGGAAGGGTGCGGGGGCGAGCGCCGGCGATCCACTGGGAAGGGGTTGCCATGTCCTGCTTGAACCTCTAGCTGATGTCGGTGGTGAGTCTGACCATCCGGATCGGACGGCCCATGTCGAGGACGCGTTCGGCCATGTCCTCACCCCAGCCCGCCGACTCCAGGAAGCCGAGCACCGCGTAGTTGTCGGCGAACACCCAGGTGACGATCTGCCGGAACCCGTCGTCACGAAGATAGTCGACCGTGGCGTTGAGCAGCCGGCTGCCATGGCCCCTGCGGACGAAGTCCGGGTCGACCAGCAACGTCAGCATCTCGGCCGCCACCCCGGGGTCGAGGTCGGGGTCCTCCGCGGGGGCGTGGGAGGCCAGCCCCACCACGCGCTCACCGCCGCGCGGGGTGACGAGGGCGGCTCCGGCGCCGCCCGCGCCCAGCGCGGGAAAGCCCTCGGTGTCGAGGATCGTCTCCACCGCCACCAGCACCCGATGCATGGGGGAGGGCGGGGCGACGATCGCCTCGTCCCACTGGCGCAGCCACATCTTCTCCGCCGCCGCGCCGGTCATCTGCTCGAGTGGGCCCTCGGGGAGGAAGTCCCGATAGCCGTAGCGCCAGGCGCGGATCTGAGTGTTCGCAACCTGGAGAACATCCTCGCGCCGGGCCGCCCGGACGCCTACGTCTGCCATCTCGGCCCGCTCCTTCGCCTGCCGTCCATGCCACAAGGCACGAGTTACACCGTATCGGTGTTTGAGCCTTGGAGACGACGCGAACCCCGCTTCCTCGCCCGGTAAGCCCGCGTCTTGGTGCGGTTGCCGCATACACGCATGGAACACCACGAGCGGGAACGGTTCTTCGACGAGTCGATGAACGCCCACCGACAGCTTTCCTCCGCGCACACCTTGAGCCGGTCCCACGACGCGGCCACTGCCGCCGCGGCGATGCGCGCCAGGCCGCCCGCCACGCCGGTGGCCGCAGGGGTCAGCCGGGGGCCACCGTCGGCGTCGAGGGTGACGAGGAGGGGCAGCGGGGGAAGCTCGGCCGGTCGCCTTTGTTGCGCCGGTCGCTCGGACGGGCGCTCGGGCGAACGCTCGGCCGGGCGCCGTCTGAGTGCCGCTCTGAGGCCCTCACGCAGGGCGTGGGCGGTGTGCAGGTCGTCGTCGGAGGCACGGTCGCGCGGGCCTGCCAGGCCGCGCTCGCGCAGCCACAGGGCCAGGTCGGCGGGGGAGGACAGCTCGTCCGCCTGGGCTTCGACGTCGAAGGTGTTCACGAAGTCTCGTACGAGCTCCGTGGGCAACGGCATGCCGTCACTCTACTGGGCCGATCTCCCGGGTTGATCTACTGGACTCGAACCCGGCCATCTACTGGGCTGCCCGCACTTTTGTGATCGTCAGGGCCTCAGCCAGCCGCCTGACCCCTTCACGCAGCTCCGCGAGGTTGGCCGCGGCCATGTGCGTGACCCGGATGCGCGGCCCCGGCGGCTCCGACGGGTAGTACATCCGGCCCGGACTCACCAGTACCCCGTTCTGCCTGGCCGTCTCCACGAGGGCGCCCTCGTCGACGTCGGCGGGCAGCCGTACCCAGAGATGCATGCCGCCGATCGGCAGCAGATGCGGCTCGGCCGCGGGCATGTGCTCGGCGAGCGCCGCCGCGAGCGCGTCGCGGCGGATCACGATCTCGGCGTGCACGGCCGTGAGATGCCGCCGCCAGGCCGGCGACCCCACGAACTCCAGCGCCGTCTCCTGCAACGGCCGCGCCACGAAGAACGACTCCACGAGCTGGGCGGCACGCAGCCGGTGCGCGGCGGGCCCCCTGGCGATCACGGCCGCCACCCGCAGGCTCGGCGCGAGGATCTTGGTCAGCGAGCCGATGTGCACCACCGTGCCGTCGCGGTCCATCGACGCCAGCGACGGGGGCGCCTGCCCGGTCAGGTAGCGGGCGTAGTCGTCCTCCACCACGAACGCGCCCGCCGCCCGCGCCACCTGCAGCACCTGCTCGCGGCGTTCGACGGGCAGGGTGGCGCCGGTGGGGTTGTGCAGGGTGGGCTGGCAGAAGAACACCCGCGCCCCCGTCATCGCGAACGCCTCGGCCAGCAGCTCGGGCCGCACGCCGTCGCGGTCCATCGGCACCGCCGTGGCCCGCAGCCCCGCCGCCCTGGCCGCGGCCAGCGCTCCCGGATAGGTGGGCGTCTCGACGAGGATGGGCGTACCGGGAGCCGCCAGCGCTCTGAACGCGTTCGTGAGCGCCGCCTGTCCGCCGCTCACGATCAACGCGTCGGCCCCTGTCACGTCGCCGCCGGCCTGCGTGGCGAACCAGCGCCGCAGCTCAGGCAGCCCGGTCAGAGGCGGCCTGGCCCAGGCGCCCGGCCTGCGTACGGCCCGCGCCGCCGCGGCGGCCAGCTGCTTGTCCGGCCGCAGCCCGGGCCGCAGATATCCACCGGTCAGCGGCACCACCCCCTCGGGCGCCGCCCCCAGCAGGGCCGTGATCGGCCCGTCGTCCACCACCCGATCCCCGAGCGCGACGGTCTGCCAGGACAGATCGGCCGCGTCCCGCGCCGGCCGCACGGGCGGTGCCACGAAGGCACCGCTGCCCGGCCGCGTCACCACCCGCCCTTCTGCGGCCAGCTGCCCGATCGCCCTGGAGACGGTGACGGGGCTGACGTTGTGCCGGCGCATGATCTCCCGACTGGACGGCAACCGCGCGCCCGGCCCGAGGCGTTCGGCCTCTTCACGCAGTATCGCGGTGATCTGAGCGATACTGCTATCGTTGTTCATGAGATCGGATGATAGCGCTATCGTCACCGGCGCAGTAGCGCTCCCCCAACCCGACCTTCACCCTGACTCCCCACCCACGCCCCAGCCCGGCGCCGAGCCCGAGACCCCACCACAGCCGCAGCCGCAGTCCCGCGATCATGACCATGACCATGGTCGGGAGCGAGATCACGACCGTGGACGTGATCGTCGGCGGGGGACAGCTCTGGCCTTCCTGGGGGTGCTGGCCTTCTCCGGCTCCTTCCCCGCCACCGTCTACGCGATGCAGGGCTTCGACCCCTGGCTCGTCGCGGTGGGCAGGGCCGCCCTGGCAGGCGTACTGGCCCTGATCTGCCTGCGAGCCAGCGGCCGTCCACTCCTCCCACGCAGAGCCGAGTGGCCCTCGTACGCGCTGATCTCCGGCGGCGTCGTCTTCGGCTTCCCCGTCTTCAGCGGCCTGGCCCTGGCCCTCGGAGCCGGCACCGCACACTCCGCCGTCGTCATCGGCCTGCTCCCGGCCGCCACGGCCGCCTGCGCCGTCCTGAGAGCCTCAGAACGCCCCCGCCCGCTGTTCTGGGTCGCCTGCGCGGCCGGCGCCGCCGCCATCACGGCCTTCACCCTCATCCAGCACCAGGGCGGCGCGTCCTGGCCCGACCTGCTCCTCGTCGCGGCCCTGCTGTCGGCGGCGGCCGGTTACACCGAAGGCGCCCGCCTGACCAGGCAGACGCCAGGCTGGCAGGTCATCTCGCACGTCCTCGTGCTCTCCCTTCCTGTGACGCTCCCCGTGACGGCGGTCCTGGCCCTCACCACCCCGATCACCATCACCCCCGAGGCCGTCGCCGGGCTCGCGTACGTGGCGGCGATCTCGATGTTCCTCGGTTTCATCCCCTGGTACGCGGGCCTGGCCAGAGGCGGCATCGCCAGAGCGGGCCAGACCCAGCTCACCCAGCCGCTCCTCACCCTGGTGTGGGCCTGGTTCCTGATGGGCGAGCGCTTCGGCCCGGCGACCGTGCTCGCGGCCGTGGCCGTGCTCGTCTGCGTGGCCGTCACCCAGCGCGCCCGTACTTGAAAGCCGTGACGCCGCGCCGCAGGATGGGAGTGGAGGTGTCACACCAATGGCTGACCTCACGATCCCGGAAGGCGGATTCTGGCCGGCGCCGGAAATCCCGCAGCCCAATATCTATCCCATGGAATGGCGAGTGGAGACCGAGAAGCTCGCCGCCATATACGAGAAATCCAAGCGCGTGGTCTGGAACCCGGCCGACCTGCCCTGGGACGGCCTCAATCCCGACGACTTCACGCGGGAGCAGCGCCTGGGCATCATGTACTGGTTCGCGGTCCTGGCGAACTTCGACGCCTCGGGGCCGGCGGTGTTCGCCCGCGCCACCATCCAGGCCTTCGAGAAACACGAAGAGGACCCGGTCAGAAAGTGCTTCTTCTCGATCACCCGCGACGAGATGAACCACGAGGAATGCTGCCAGCGTACGATCGCCAGACTCTGGCCGGGCGGCCCGCTCGACTGGACACCGGCGGACGACCTCGAATCGGCCGCCCACAACAACATCGGCTGGCTCTACCACAACGGCGGCCGCTACTGGACCGGCTACACCTCGGCCGTGGGCAAGTATTCGCTGCCCGTTCTCTTCACCAGTTTCATGATGGGCGAGATGGCCGCCTCCACCCTGTTCAGAGGCATGGCCTCGGGCACGAGTCATCCCGTCTTCGGCGAGATGTTCCAGCGGATCGGCCGCGACGAGTCACGCCACCTGCAGATCTGCATGACCATTCTCGAAACCGAATGGCCCGGCCTCACCGACGAGACCCGTACTTTGATCACCCGGCAGTTGAGGGCCGGTTTCGTCTTCCTCAGCATGATTCTCTGGGAGCCGCCGGAGGGCTTCTGGGAGCTTCCCCCTTACTTCCTGCCCAACCATCGCGTCCTCATGGACCATGCGCGGGAGGCGGGGCTGGGGGTGCTGTCGTACGAGGAGCAGGCGGAGAACTGGCGGGTGGCGATGGCCCGCGTCCGAGCCATCGTCGAACGGTGGGGGATCGCCTTTCCCGCCATTCCCGAGCTGGACCTGGAAGGAGTCCCCGTGGACTTCATCGACCCGGAGGACATCATCCCGGTCTTCTGACGCCCCGTTCCGAAGCCGCCGGCTGAGAACTTCGGAACGACATCAAGCAGCACGTCGTACGGCGGTCACCCGGGTGCCGTCACGTCATGTGACGGCCACACGACGCCGTCGTATGGCTGGCGACTTCTAGGATGACCTCATGTGGCCGCGCATAGACGGACTCAGAGTCCTCGAACTGGGCACTCCCGGCAAACTCCGCACCTGGCTCACCGACCTGACACTGTCGGGCGCCAAGACGGCCACAGCCGGCCTCCTGCCCCTCGACTACGAGGCCGAAGGCGAGGAACTGGAGCAGGTCGGGGAGAGACTCGTCCTGGTGAACTCCTCCGGGGAACGCACCGCGGAGATCGAGATCACCCGAGTCGAACTGACGCCGTTCGCCGAGGTGAGCTGGGAGTTCGCCCAGGCGGAGGGGGAGGGGTACAGCTCGGTGGAGGACTGGCGGGAGACGCACCGCCGCTATTGGGCGGAGCAGGGGTACGAGGTGAGCCACGACACCACGGTGGTGTGCCTGTGGTACCGGGTCGTGTCACGCGTAGGCGGGCCGCCAAACGGAAATCCAGCCCCACCCGCATGACGCCGCCCCGCTCGCAGCACTGAGACACCGCCCCTCACGCTCGTCGGCGAGGCCCGCCACCGTGCAGGTGCGACACCGCCTCCCCGAGACGGCAGCGTGCCCCAACCCTGGCGATCACCCCTGAGAGCGAGCCTGCCATGGAACAGGCGTAACCCCGTTCCTCGGCTCGTCAGAGGCTCGGCCACCCGGGGAGGACGACGTCGTCGCGTCGGGTTCGCGAGAGACGTCCCGCCATGGAACCGGTGTAACCCGGTTGCTCTACTCGACGGAGGCCTAGCCGCCGGGCAGGCGCGGCACCGTCTCGCACGTTCGCGTGAGACGTCCCGCGCTATGAAAGGAGGCGTACCCGTTGCTCGGCTCGTCCGTGACGTGACCGTGGCTTGGCCGCCGGACAGCACGGCATCCTCTCGCCGGGTTCGCAAGAGACGTATCACCATCGAACAGGCGTAACCCCGACCCCTCTACTCGTCGGAGACGTCCGCTACCGACCACTGGCGACACCACTTCGTCCGCATTCCGGAGACATCCCGTCGTCCCCATCCACCGGCACCTCAACTCCGCGCACCCCGCCACTCACTGGCCTGCCTACCCCTCTCGCCCGGAATGACCTCCCACATGCCCGGGATGACGTCCACAGATCCGAGCGAGTTTCCGACCCGCTCAGCCTTATCCGCCCTGCCCACATCGGCGATGATGCGCGCCGACACCGCCGATCCACCTTCTCGCCGCGACCACCGCCACCATCTCCGGCGGCATCAAACATCCGGCCAGCGGCACCTACATCCGGCCAGCGGCACCTACATCCGGCCAGCGGCACCTACATCAGGCCAAGGCGTCTGTACCGGCCGGCGGGGAAAGTAGGACAGACGGAGAACAGAAGGACGGACGGAGGACATACGGACACCTGTCGGGGCGCCTGACATCCCATAGCGGCTGAGCCGTAACCCTCGACCCCAGTACGCCGCATCCTCTGTATCGCCTGCAGCCCCTTCAGTCGCCGCATCCCGATATCCGCCGCATCACTCCGATATGGGCCACTGCTCCACAGGGGCGACGAAACTGCCACGATGCGGAATGCTGTACGCCCATCCCTCCTCCCGTAGCAACGTAAGAGCCCGCCGTACGGTCTCCCGTGCCGCACGGAATTCACGCACCAGATCGACCTCGCTCGGCAGCGGCTTACTCGGCACCAAGGCGCCACTTCTGATCCGCTTTCTGAGCTCATCGGCGATGTGTCGATAGAACGGCGTCTGCCTGCCTGATGGCCCGGTCTGGCCGGGAGCGTTGACAAATGTCCCCTCTCCTTGCCGCGTATGAACCAGCCCTTGGTTGCGCAGCACACGAATCGCCCTGCGCGCTGTCGTGCGCGCGACCTTGAACTCCCGCTGGATCCCCGCCTCGCTGATCACAAGATCTCCAGGCGAAAGATCGGCGATGATGCGCGCTTTGATGACCTCGCTGATCTGGAGATACAGGTACGTCCCGCCCTCGCGATTCGGCACGCTACAAGGTTATCCAACGACCCCGTCAAACACAGGGCAATCAAGAGCCCCGATTCCCCGGCCACTTTTCGGGATCGGCCACAAACGTACCCCTATACGGCACGGTGAAGACCCACCCCTGCTCCCGCAGATGCGCGACGGCCTGCCGTACCGTCACCTTCGCCACACCATATTGTCGTATCATCACTTTCTCGCCGGGAATGGCACTGTTTGGCGTGATCTCACCTCGCTGGATACGTTTGACAACTTCACCAGCGATTCTCTGATATATAGGCACCTTCCGTGGCGTGCGAGGAATGCCCGGCTGACCGACGTACGTCCCCTCCCCCGGAACCGTGTACGCCAGCCCCCGCTCCCGCAGTTCCCTGGCGACGCGACGCGCGGTCGTCCGAGCGATGCCATAGTGCTCCTCAAGCGCGGCCTCACTCGGAAGAACATCGCCAGGTCGAAGCACCCCACTGTCGATCTGATCGCGGATCAGGCCGGCGACCTGCTGATAGAGCGGCACGGGACCCGTACGATCGAGCACGCCCGGATTATAAACATTTCAACAGTCCTGACTCACCGCCCCACAGCCACCCCTTCACCCCAGCCGCCCCAGTCGACCTACACCGGCAAAGTAGCGATGAGATCAGGGCGTCATGGGCACGTCTGCCACCAGCAGCACCAGCGGCCCTGTACGTCGTCTGCACTGGCGCCAGCAGCACGGGCAACAGGCAGCCCCCTGGGCCCTGCACGCCGTCTGCACCGGCGCCGGCAGCCCGGCGACCCTGTGCGCTGTCCGCGTCGGCAGCACCGGCAGTCCTACGTGCCGTCCGCGCTAGCGCCTCAGCAGCACCGTGGCCCGTATGCCGTCCGCTCCGGCGACCTCGCGTGCCGTTCGCACCGGCGCGCCAGCAGCAGGCAGCCCCGGCACCCTGTGCGCTGTCAACGCCAGCAGCACCGGCAGCCTGCGTGCCGTTCCGCACCAGCAGCGCCAGGAGCACCGTTGCGCCGGTAGCATCGGCGGCTCTGCGGGGTGTCGCCCCGGGCGCTACTCCTCTGGATCGTCACCGACTCAAAGACACCCCTGCTCGCGACTCAGCGTCACGAAGGGGAGCCTTGCCGAGCGCGAACGATGAGCCGCGAGATGGCGAGGCGTCAAAGGCGCGTTCGGCACCAGCGGCACGAGCAGCCCGGCACGCCGTTCGCACCGGCGCCAGCAGCAGGTAGCGCCGGCAGCCCTGAGCGCCGTTCGTGTCGTCCACTTCGGCAACATCGGCGGCCCTGTGCGCCTCCCGCACTGGCGCGCGCGCCAGCAGCACCGGCATAGCCCGCGTGCCGTCCGCGCAGGCAGTATCGGCGGTCCTCCGTTCCGTCCGCGCTACCAGCACCGGCATACCGCTCACGTAGGCACCGCCGGCAATCTCGTGCGCCGTCCGCACCCACAGCACCTCAGCGCCAGCAGCACCGGTAACACCCACCAGCAGTTCTGCGTACCCCCTCACCGACGCGTAGTCCTGCACGCCGTCCTCGCAGGCAGCCCTGTGCACCCTCCGCACCGGCAGCACCAGGAGCTCTGCGCGCCAGTAAGCACTGATAGCCCCGCGTGTCGTCCGAGCAGGCAGCCGTGGCGGCCTTCTGCGTCGTCCGCATCGGCAGCGCCTCAGTGTCAGCGGCACCGGCATGCCGTCTGCGCAGGCAGCCCTATGCACCCTCCGGGGCGGCCCTGTGGACCCTCCGCGCAGGCAGCACCGGTGACCTTGTGTGTTGTCTACGCCGGGGCGCCGGCAGCGTCTATCGACGGCGCCTGGGGGACTTGCAGCACCCGGAGCACCTGCGGCGGTTGATCCCAGTGGGCTGCCGGAGCGGAAGTGGCACTACCTGTGGGATGCACGTGCGGACGTCGGCCATGAACCGCGGACGCGAGCCCGTGGACCACCGAAACCCGCAGGCGATCCGATCGCCCATCCGCCGGAGAGACGCCGTGCTGGAGCCGGGCCTGGAAATGGTGACGGCCATCGCGGTCCCTTGAAGACGCAGTTCAAGGGATGTCATCGCGATGGCCGCAGACAACAGTGTGCCGCCTGAGCCACCGTTTAGTGAAGGGGTTCCTAACCGGTGGCTCCGACTTTCTGTTGCGACCCTTGGTGAAGGCCATGGGTCGCAACCTGACGAACACAAGCTGTTGCCCCCACGCGCCACCGAACGGGAAACACGTCCCCGCTCGGTGGCGCAGGTACGAGCGAGCGCCCAATTTGCGCCATTGCCATCGCAAATTGCGAACCGGACACCGTTGGCAATGACCCGCTTTGAGGCGCCATCGCTGACGTACCGTGCGTCTTGCCTGATCCAGCTCATGTGTCCACCCGAACCCTCCATATCCTCCAATATGGCGAGAATGGGCTTCAACAGGATCGTGCAAGACCATGGACGTGGCCCCGTGCTTACCAGGGGCATGGTGCCACGCCATGACGAGTTGTGGCCGGCTGACGTCCATAACGGCCTACCCGCGCCATTAGATTCTCATGGGCACCCCTTGGAAAACCACCGTTCGACGCTATATCCAGGATCATTCCGTTTGCAGCGTGCCGACCTCCTGATGTGCGCTGCAATTGATTTAGGTGGGAATCCGCCTCCAGGCTCCATCCGTGATGATCAGATGGTCGAGGAGCCTCAGCCCGACGGTCTCTGTGGCTTCGATGAGCCTGGCCGTCGCCTCCAGGTCGGCCAAGCTCGGCTCCAGCGACCCGCCGGGATGATTGTGGGCAAGCCCGAACATCGCCCCGCCGGCCGTGAGCACTTCCGTGATGAGCTCCCGTACGGGCAGCACGGTGTGATCGCTCCCGCCCTCCGTCAGCACCGCGCGCTTCAGCACCCGCCCACCGGTGTCGCAGACGACCAGGACCAGCCGTTCATGGGTGCAGTCGCGCAACAGCGGCTCGCATGCGTACGCCAGATCGGACGTGCTGGTGATCCGCGTACGCTCAGGACAGGCTCCGGCCCGGCGCGCCAGATGGAAGGCCGCCGTCACGCGCGCGGCTTTGGCCGGCCCGATGCCGTGCAGCGCCAGTAACCGGTGTGGGTCGGAACGGCCGAGCCCGTCGAGATCTCCACAGTGCTCGATCACTTGGCTGGCCAGGTCCAGGGCGCTCGCCCCGCGGAACCCGGAGCCGAGCAGGACAGCCAGCAGCTCTCGGTCCGCCAGGGCGGCGGCACCCGAAGCCATCAGACGTTCGCGCGGTCGGTCGCGCTCGGACAGGTCTTTGACTCGCATCGGCAACCTCCGCAACCGTTGTATCAACCCGCACCGACAATCTCTGACCTGCGCATTCGCCGAGATCGATCGCACGATATGCGCGCAACGTCCCCATCTGTTGGGAGGGGGTGGGTGCGTGGGTCGCGGCTCTCACACGGGTGCGGAACCGGCCAGGCGGTCCGCGCCCCCCGACCGACAGGCGGCCCGGTGGTGCCGTCCGGCGTCGGTACGGTCATGGCCCAGCGTGTGGCGGCACGGTCCGGGTCGATGGTGGTGACGCGGCCATGGACCGGCCTGTGGCGACAGGGCCGTGGCATGGCGCGGCGACAAGGTCACGGCTCGGCGCGTGGCTGCACGGTTACCTGCTCGGCGTGCGTCGGTACGGTCACGGCCGGTGTGTGGCGGCACGGCATGGCCCGGCACGTGGCTACAACTTCATGGTCCGGCGCGTGGCCGCACGGTCCTGGCCTGGCGTGCGTCGGCGCGGTCGTGGCTCCGGCCAGCGGTAACGCGACCACGGTCCGGCCTGCGGTGGTCGGCCTCTGATGAAGTGGGCGGAGGCGGCAGTGGTGGCTGCATCTCGCCGAGTGGAAGTAAATGATCTTGCTGCGCGCCGTTTACCTGGGTGAACGAGGCTGAGTCGGGGCACTGCATGGCTTCGAGCGAGTCGCGCTTCAGAGGGACGACACCCGATTCGTGGACATCGGAAATATCCGGACAAGCGCGTGGGTGGCGGAGCTTGCTGTTCGCGGGGAACGCCCAGACACTCGTGGTCGGATAGCCGCTCTGAAGGGCCAGAGGCAGCAGCGAATTCAGGACGCGTGAACGAATGGAGGCAGGAGCGGCCAATTGAAGGGGGTGGATCTCTGCATGGCGCCCCTGCCCGACAGAAGAGTAATCCGTAACCGGCGGCGGGGTACTGCTTTTCACTTCTCCGAGTGCTTGCCGGAGGCGGCTGGGGCCCCAATGTCTCGTTGATTCGCGCAATGTACGGGAAATGCTGACTTGATGACGTCCAGCCGAGTAACGGACGAAGACTCTTCGCGTGTATAACCTGGCTGAACAGAAACGTACGGGCGGAACTGTTCTATTCGGGTGGGAAACCACCTGCCGACTTCCGCGTCCGGGCAGCCGACGGAGAAGACTGCAGAGGCGAAAGCGTCAGAGGGAAGCCGTTCTGCGCGACGTGGTGGCCATTGGTCGACGCTCGCGCCGGCCACGGTGTCGACGCCGCTCCGAGGATCAGTTCCGCCGGATCGCCGAGTAGACACCCGGCCCGAGCCTGGCCCAGGGACGATTCAGTCGCACGAATTTCGTAGTGAGCGGCGTACGGCAGGTCTTCGGGTAACACGTCCCGGGCCTGATCCGCCGCCCTGTCGTGATCGTGTTCCGGTCGACGGAACGCTTGCTCTTCAGTCGAGTCGTGCCCAGGCCGCACATCTCCGCACACGTACATAGGTCCAAGGCGGTGCAAACCCCGCCGAATCGCCCCTGCGTTCAGCGTACGGGCCGCCGCCGGCTCAGACGCCTCGCCAGTACGGAAGCTCCGGGCGAGACGGGGCCACTCGCCCGGAGCTTCCCGCCCTAAACAGGCATGCTGTACATCACCCGGAAGCGATCGCCGGGAATCACGATGTCGCTGGTCTCCACCGGACGGTCGCCCGCCCAGTGCGTACGTTCGACATGCAAGACGTGCACGCCCGCCGCCAGATCGAGCGCATCGCTCTCCACCGGGCGAGGAATGCGGGTATGCACGCTTTCGACGATCTCAGTGATCTTTATCCCGTGCCCGTACATCCGCGCGACCAGGCTCCGCCGCTCCTCGTCCGAATGGGCGGCGAACTCCCGCAACTCGTAGGACGTCGCCAGTTGGAGTGGTTTGCCGTCCCCGCGGAAGACGTAATGCGTTCTGGTCAGCGTGGCCGACTCGGGCAGGCGGAGCCGCCTGGCGATGTCGGGGCCCGCTTCGGCCGGCTCGCTGTGCCAATCCCAGGTCACGCGCCGGCCCTGGGACTGCAGGTCGGCGGCGAACGGGGCGGGATGATCAAGAAAACGCCATCGGTAGAGCGGGGTGAGATCGGGGCGTTCTCTGACGTAATGGCCCGAGCCCACTCGGCCGATGATGAGGCCTTCGCCCGCGAGCACACGTAGCGCGTGACGGGCGGCGGTCTCGCCGACCTGGTATTTACGGGTCAGCTGCGCCCGCGAAGGAATAGGCGCGCCGGGGGGAAGGGTGCCGTCGGTGATCTGTCGCCGGATGTCTTCGACGACACGCAGGTAGACCGGATCTGAGGTGGCCACTAGTGCATCCCTGGGGGTTCGTGTGAGGCGTTGCCCCATGTTGCCGTATTCGACAGGTAACCGACCGTCATCGATGACTGCTGGAGCCCCAACTTTGCGATGGTGGAAAATTATCGGAGAAACCCTGTAACGCCGATGTAAGGGGTGCCGATTCTCCGATAGAGGTCGTCGATGTGTGTACCCCCGAGCACATATCGGCGACCTCTTCCATGTCCGCCTCGGGAGGCGGTGCCGTCTGCCGGGTGTAGAACCCCTGGTCAGTCCTGCTTTTCGGGGCTCGGGAAGAGGCGCTCGAACGCCGGTTCAGCGGCCTCCCCAACCCATGGCGGTCCAGGCCCCCCGCTGACTGGATCCCCGTCCAGTCTGCGCAATTGGTTGTTGCTCGGGCAGATCGCTGCCATCTTCAGTCGCGGTCCTCACGCTTCGTGAACGCAGGGTGCTCGGTCTGCGTCTCGTGAGCTCGTGAAAGGTCGGGTGCGCTGTGCCGCTTGCCGCCCGCGGCGGGCCGCTGAGCATGGAGCACAAGTGGTCCTCGGGTACCGCCGTTGAGTGGCTGTTCAGGAGAGGTGACATTTCTCCTAAGTTGCGAGCTCGAAGGCGTTGCCGGCCTCCCTGTGAAGCTCCCTCCCGCAGGGTTCGCGTGCAACCGTGCTCCCATGACGTCGAACATCCAAGAGGTGCATCATGCTCGATATCGGCAAGCTTCTCCCGTCTGACCGGAATGTGTGGGAAGGCTTGTTCCGTTCGTACATCGACTTCTACGAGCGGGTCGAGCCAGATGAGATGTACGACAGGGCGTGGCATGAATTCCAGACCGATGCCACGCTGCACGCGCTCGGGGCGAGGATCGACGGGCGGTTGGTCGGCATCACACACTTCCTCACCCATGGGAACACCTCGACACCCGGTACGGACGTCTGCTACCTGCAAGACCTGTTCACCGCTCCAGATGTCCGCGGCAAGGGTGTGGGCCGCGCCCTGATCGAGGCCGTGGCGGATTGGGCTCGGAGTCGCGGCTGCTCGCGGGTGTACTGGAACACGCACGAGTCGAACAGCACCGCACGGCACTTGTACGACAAGGTCGCCGAGAACCGGGGTTTCATCCGCTACCAGATCGAACTGTCGTCGTAGGTGGCCAAGCGGTGGCTGTCGGAGGACATCGCTCATAGGCCATCGAGTTCCGTAAAGCTGTCCCGGCCGTTCAAGGTGTGGCTCCGGTACGTGCCCCTATCGGTGACACTTCCGTAGCTGAGCGTCGTGCCCGGGCAGGGGTTCGAGGCGCTTGCAGGCTCATGAGTCGTCGGGCCTGGGATCTTGCGAAGCGCAGTGCCACGGCCGTATTGGGCTGAGATGTCGGTGCTTCGGCGGTGTGGTCGGCCCGGTGGGCGTGCTGGTTCGTGACGCCGAGACTGCGTGCATGGGGGCACTTCAGCCGGTGGCGGACACCAATGGTTCACGGGCGGCACTGTCGACGGCGTCTCGGCCTGTTGCTGGATCGACGATTCCCGCGTGCTGCGATTCGCGCCGCGTCTCCGGAACGCCCTGCCCTTGAGCGGCGAGAATGCGTCCTCGACCCGGGACGGCTGCGGGCGGCGAACGATCAAGCGGCCCTGGTCCTTGGGCGCACTCTTCTCCGGACTCATGATCGCCTCCGATACGCCGCCGGATCCGCGTCGCCCGGCTCATCGGCGACGGTCGGGGGAGTCGGTTTCATCGCTTACCGTTGAGGTGCTGGGCGGCAACGTCCGGCGAAAGGGGGCAAAAGGCGGCTCCAGGCAGGCAAAGCGGGGTGGCGACGTCCAATGGTTTTCTGAATCCAGGTAGCGTTCGCACTATGGCATCGCCAACTGGAACCACTGACGCGCCCTTCGGCCGTATGCTGACCGCGATGGTCACGCCGTTCACCTCCGACGGCGAGGTCGATTATGTGGCTGTGCGACGTCTTGCCGCTTATCTGGTGGATGAGCAGCGCAACGACGGCTTGATCGTCAACGGGACGACGGGTGAGTCGCCCACCACCTCGGATGAGGAAAAGCAGCGCATCGTCAGCGCCGTCCTCGAGGCGGTAGGTGATCGCGCGACCGTGGTGGCGGGAGCCGGCACCAACGACACTCGCCACAGCGTCGAACTCGCGAAGCAGGCAGCCCGCGCCGGCGCGCACGGTCTGCTGGTGGTGACGCCTTACTACAACAAGCCTCCGCAAGAGGGGCTGTACCGGCATTTCACCGCCGTCGCCGACGCGACCGAGCTGCCGGTGATGCTGTACGACATTCCCGGTCGTAGCGGCGTGCCGATCAAGACCGAGACCTTGATCCGGCTGGCGCAGCACGACCGTATCGTGGCCGTGAAGGACGCCAAGGGCGACCTCTTCGCCGCGAGCCAGGTGATGAGCTCGACCGATCTCGCCTTCTACTCCGGCGACGACCTGCTCAACCTGGCCTGGTTGTCCCTTGGCGCGGCCGGGTTCGTCAGCGTCGTCGGGCACGTGGTGGGCGCGGAACTGGCGCGCATGATCCACCTGCACAAGAACGGGGACGTCGAGCAGGCGATGGCCATACACGGCCAGGTGGCGCCCGTGGTGGACGGGATCATGCTGCGCGCCGGCGGCGCGATCATGGCAAAGGCGGCACTGAGCATGGTGGGGGTGCCGGCCGGTCCGGTACGCCTGCCGCTCGTGGACGCGACAGAGAAGCAAATCGCCGAGCTGCGTGCTTGCCTGGTAGCCGGCGGGGTGAAGTTGACAGACGCATAGGAACGGGGAGGAACCGGGAGTTTTGAGAACAAGATCTGACCGTGGGGGCCAGGCATGAGCCATCCGCATCCTGAGCTTGGCCCCCCGCCGATGCTGCCCGAAGGCGGCTTGCGCATCGTTGCGCTCGGTGGGTTGGGGGAAATCGGCAGAAACATGGCCGTCTTCGAATATGACGGTCGCCTGCTGGTCGTTGACTGCGGGGTGCTGTTCCCCGAGCCCGACCAGCCGGGTGTCGATCTGATCCTGCCCGACTTCGAGTACATCAGGGACCGGCTCGACGACGTCGAAGCCGTGGTGCTGACGCACGCTCACGAGGACCATATCGGGGCGGTGCCGTACCTCCTGCGCGAGCGACGCAATATCCCGCTCATCGGCTCCAGACTCACGCTTGCCCTGATCGAGGCCAAGCTGACCGAACACAGGATCCAGCCGACCAAGGTCGAGGTCGTCGAGGGTGAGCGGCACACGTTCGGGCCGTTCGACTGCGAGTTCTTCGCGGTCAACCATTCGATCCCCGACGCGCTGGCCGTCGCCATCAGGACCCCCGCAGGCATCGTCCTGCACACCGGCGACTTCCGCATGGACCAGTTGCCCAGCGACGGCCGGCTCACCGACCTCGGCGGTTTCGCCAGGCTCGGCACCGAGGGCGTCGACCTGTTGATGTCCGACTCCACCAACGCCGAGGTGCCGGGATTCGTCACCAGCGAGCGCGAGATCGGGCCGGTCATCGACGAGGTGATCCGGACGTCCGAGCAGCGGGTCATCGTGGCCAGCTTCGCGTCGCACGTACACCGCATCCAGCAGGTGATGGACGCCGCCGCCAAGCACCGCCGCAAGGTGGCCCTGGTTGGCCGGTCGATGGTGCGCAACATGGGCGTGGCCCGCGACCTCGGCTACCTCAAGGTGCCGCCGGACCTGATCGTCGACTCGCGCGACATCGAGGAGTGGCCGCCCAAGGACGTGGTGCTCATCTGCACCGGATCCCAGGGCGAGCCGATGGCAGCGCTGTCCAGGATGGCCAACCGCGACCATCCGATCCGCATCGCCGAAGGCGACACCGTGCTGCTGGCGTCGTCGCTGGTGCCGGGGAACGAGACGGCGGTCAACAAGGTCATCAACGGGCTGACCAGGTGGGGCGCCCGGGTGGTGCACAAGGGCAACGCCAAGGTGCACGTCTCCGGCCACGCGGCCGCCGGCGAGCTCCTGTACGTGCTCAACCTGACGCGTCCGTCGAACTTCATGCCGGTGCACGGCGAATGGCGCCATCTGCGTGCCCACGCCAAGCTGGCAGCCCTCACCGGCGTGCCCGAGGATCACATCGTCATCGCCGAGGACGGCGTCGTGGTCGACCTGGTCGACGGACGCGCCAAGATCGTGGGCGCGGTTCACGCCGGATACGTCTACGTGGACGGCTCGTCGGTGGGTGAGATCACCGACACCTCGCTGAAGGACCGCCGGATCCTGGGCGACGAAGGATTCATCTCCGTCGTCGTGGTCGTGGACTCCAACACGGGCAAGCTCACCGCCGGCCCTGAGATCCACGCGCGAGGGTCGGGCATCGATCCGATGCAGTTCGACGAGTTCATTCCGCAGATCCAAAGGGCCCTCGAGGAGAAGGCCGCGGATGGTGTGGTCGACATGCAGGAGATCCGCCGGGTCGTACGTCGCACGGTGGGCCGCTGGGTCAGCGACACCTATCGCCGCAGGCCCATGATCATCCCCGTGGTGGTCGAAGTCTGACCTTGGTGAGGGTACGGCAGGCGTCCCTGCCTGCCGTACCTGCGGGCGTACGCGCACGAGGCCGTCATCCGGCTCCGGCGTGCCCGCCGATGTTGTGGGTCGCGGCCGGAGCAGGCGATACAGCGACGTCCGGATGATGATGTCCCACAGGGCGGCGTACTTTCCCCACCAGCTTGGCCTGGTTCGTCCAGGTCGGCGATGTGCGGCGAGCTCGTCGCCTCGTCGCCCGGCGAGGCCCCACTTCCGGATGAAAGCCGACCCTTCGGGCTTGTGGCGTGTGAGGGCTTGATCCGCCGTGCCGGAGTGGTCGGAGCGGGGCGGGAGCCCGGGGAGTTGCATGGTCAAACGTCCCTTCGGCGTACCAGCCACGTGGCGGCGATCAAGGGGAGGATCGCGTACGCGATCATGACCAGGGCGGCGGCGATGGAGGACAGGAGAGAGCCGTACACCGAGGTGGTGATGGTGTCACCTGTGATCTCCCGGGGCAACGCGCCGATCATCAGTGATCCGAGGCGCTCACTCCACGGCTCGGGGATGTTGCCGATGATCATGGGGATCACGTAGACGAGCCCCACAATGAGGGCTATCGCACCTGCGGCGGAGCGGAGCAGGGCACCGAAGGCCGTCCCGAGCAGCGCGAGCACCGGCACCGTGAGGCTGAGCGCGAGCAAAAGTGGCAGGCGGTCTTGGAAAGGAGTGGTGTACGCGCCCGCGAAACGGTCGCCCAGCACCTCCCGAGCCAGGAAGTAGGTGCCGAAGACCGTCAGAGTGCCGACGATCAAGCCCAGCGCGCCGACGATGACGGACTTGGCGGCGAGGACCGGCCATCGGCGCGGGACCAGGGTCAGGCTGGTCCTGATCAAGCCGGTCGTGTATTCCGAGGTGATGGTGAGGGCGCCCAGGATGCCCATGCAGAGCTGGGGCACCATGACGAGCACCTCCTCCAGGTCCGCGATCCTGGCGCGGGATCGCTGAGCGGCGGACGCCGTGTCGTACATGCCGGCCGCCATCACGGCGAGTGCCAGGCCTATGGCAATGGCGCTGAGCGCGAGCCCCAGAACCAGGTAGGTCGAGCGGAGCGAGCGGATCTTCACCCACTCGGAAGCGAGAACACTCATGCGCTCCTCCGTCGGCAATCGTGATGACTCTTCGTGTTGTTGGTGGTGGTGTTCTCGGGCCGGTCGAAGTTAGATTTGCCGCTGCCGCTGCCGCTGCCGCTGCCGCTGCCGCTGCCGCTGCCGCTGCTCTTGCCAGTGCCGGTTCGGGTGACTATGCCGATTCGGGTGGCAATGCTGCCGTCGGTGTCGGCGGAAGCGCCAACTTCGGTGTGGGGGCTTCGGTGGGTGCCGGTGCTGTAGGTGTCGGTGCGGCTGCGGATGATGTTCAGGTGGCCTGAGAAGAGCGGTTGGGCGTCGGTGCTCGGTTGGGGCGTGAACGGACGTGTGGCGGCTCTCCTATCGGAGACTGCGTCGTTGGCCGAGTTGGCGCTTAGCAGCCTCGCCGAGCGGTGTGGAAGCACGCGTCCGAGTTGCGTACAGGCTGTGGGGGCGACTGTTCGCAGCAGGCGAGAGCTGATGGCCGATGCGGTGGGGCTGCCGGGGTGGGCGAACGATGGCTCGTGGCGTTCGCAGCCGGGTTTGGTGGCAAGTGTGCGGATGGTCATGCGTCTTTCCGCTTGAGTGCGTAATAGCCGATGGTCAGGGTGACGAGCGGATAGGCGAAGAGCACGGCCAGCGCGGCCCAAGGCGGTAGGAAACCGTCGCCGAGACGGGACGACATGCGCTCGCTTGCTATCTGCGGAATGAGATTCGGTAGGAGAAGTGTGGCGATACGCGTGTTCCACGGTGCTGGCAGGTAGTTGACCGCGCCGGGCAGCACGAACAGTAAGGAGACGACCGACACGAGCGCTCCCGCCGTGGATCGCATGGCGGCGCCGAGGCCGAGCCCTACGAGCGCCAGTGCGGTCACCGACAGGCCGGAGGCGAGAAGGGCGGGCAGGTCGTCGGTGAAGGCGGACTCGTTGAAGCCGAGCTGGCGCTCGCCGGCGATGAGGCGGCTCGTCACGTAGGTCAGCAGGAGAATCGATGTGGCGGTCGCGAACGTGGCCAGAGCGACGATGCCGGTCTTGGCCAAGAACAGGGTGCTGCGTCGCGGGACGACGACGAGACTGGTGCGGATCATGCCGGTGGCGTGTTCGGAGGTGATCGTGAGCACGCCGAGCACGGCGAGACTCAGCTGGACGAGCGGCAGGAAGCCCTCCTCCGGAGCGGCGGCGCGGAGCATCCCCCTCTCGTCGGCGAGGACACACACGTAGACGGTCCAGGCGATGCCGAGGACCACCATCGCGGCGGCGGCGCCGACCGTGTGGAAGGTCGAGGTCACCGAGCGGAGCTTGACCCATTCGGACGAGAGAACTGCCTTCATCGGGCCGCCCCGAATTGAACGCTGCCGGAGGTCAAGGCCATGTAGGCGTCTTCGAGCGAGGGGTAGCGCGCCGTCAGGTCGGCGACCGTGGCCTCGACGATGAGCTTGCCGCGGCCGACGATGACGATGCGCTCCGCGGTGAGTGCCATCTCGCTCATGAGATGGCTGGAGAGCAGGATCGTCCTGCCCTCGGCGGCCAGCGCGCGCATCAGGTCGCGGATCCAGCGCACGCCGTCGGGATCGAGGCCGTTGACCGGTTCGTCGAACATCAATATCCCTGGATCGCCGAGTAACGCGACCGCGATGCCGAGGCGCTGTTTCATGCCGAGGGAGAACCCACCCACCCGTTTACGGGCCACCTCCGCGAGCCCGACCTGCTCCAGCACCTCCGTCACCCGCTTCGGACCGATGTCGTTGGTGCGCGCCAGGCACAGCAGATGGTTGTAGGCACTGCGCCCGCCATGGACGGCGCCGGCGTCGAGTAGGGCGCCGACCTCGCGCATCGGCTTGCTGAGAGAGGTGTATCGACGCCCGTTGACCAGGGCTTGGCCGGAGGTCGGCGCGTCCAGTCCGAGGATCAGACGCATCGTGGTCGATTTGCCTGCGCCGTTGGGACCGAGGAACCCGGTCACATGCCCGGGCTCGACCGCGAAGGACAGATCGTCCACGGCGAGTGTGGCGCCGTAGCGCTTGGTGAGGTGTTGGAGTTCGATCACGCCGTAAAGGATGCGGGACGGCGGGTCGCCGGCGCGTCGGACCACGGTTCGAATCTCAAGGTCAAACCCTGGGTTGACGTGCGCGCACCGCTTCACCGGCTACGTTTCAACGCGTGGACGACACGCATCCCTTCTTCGCCCGACGCAGGAGCCGTCGCGAGCTGATCATGCTCGACGCGGTGGCAGCGCTGTGCTTCGCGTTCGTTGCCCTGACGGTGACGGTTCACGCCACGGCGATACCCCCGTGGATGCGGATCGCCCTTCCTCTCGGTCTGGGGCTGCCACTGGCCCTGCGCAGGCTGTGGCCGCTGAGCGTCTTCTGCCTCACACTCGCTCTCGCGGTCTTCGCCGTGCTGGCCGACGCCATGGGTTTCGCGTACCTGGCGCCGGCGTATGCTCTCTACGTCGTCGCCCTGTCCGACAGACGTGGCACGGTGATTCCGACGATGGGCATCGGGGTGATAAGCCTGGTCACGGTGCTGGGCTTGGTGATGGCCGGCGCGCCGCGCGATCAGGCGCCCGGCTGGCTGCTGCACCTCGACCAGCCGCTGCTCGGCATCGGATCCCTCGGAGCGGCGTGGACCGTCGGCCGGGCCGTGCAGGAGCGCAGGTCCTTCGCGGCCCGCGACGCGGAGCGGCTGGCAGCGCAGGCGGTGGCCGACGAGCGGTTAAGGATCGCTCGCGAGCTGCACGACGTGGTCACGCACAGCGTGGGGCTGATCGCGGTCAAGGCGGGGGTCGCCAACCATGTCATGGCGACCAAGCCGGAGGAGGCGCACGACGCGCTGCGGGTGATCGAGACTGCCAGCAGGAGCGCGCTGGTCGAGATGCGCCACCTGCTCGGCGTGCTGAGATCGACGGAGGCGCCCGAGCGGGTGCCCGCGCCTGGTCCGGCAGGCATTCGGGGGTTGGTGGGGCAGGCTCGGCTGGCCGGGGTCGAGGTGGATCTCGAGCTCGGTGTGTCGGAGAAAGATGGCCCGCATGAGGGGGCAGGGGAGTGGGAGCGGTTGCCTGACGGTGTGGGGCTGTCGGTCTACCGCATCGTGCAGGAGGCGCTCACCAATGTCGTCAAGCACGCCGCGCCCACGCGTTGCCGTGTGTCGGTGGTCGCGGATGGCGAGAATGTCCGGATCGAGGTCGTGGATGACGGCCCGGGGAGGCGCACCACGCCCTCTGACGGTGCCGGTCACGGCCTGATCGGGATGCGGGAGCGGGTCGCGCTGTACGGTGGCGCGTTCGAGGCCGGAAACGTTGCCGGACGGGGATTTCGGGTGTTTGCGAGACTGCCCTACCGGGAGGTCGCATGATTCGCGTGGTCGTGGCCGATGACCAGGCACTGCTCAGGGGCAGTTTCAGGGTGCTGGTGGACTCTGAGCCTGACCTGGAGGTCGTGGGGGAGGCGGCGACGGGAAGTGAGGCCGTGGCTCTCGCGGTGCAGGAGCGTCCGGATGTGGTTCTTATGGACGTACGAATGCCGGAAATGGATGGGATCGAGGCCACTCGTCGAATTCGAGATATCTGCCGGGTGCTGGTGGTGACGATGTTCGATCTTGACTCTTATGTTTATGATGCACTGCGGGCGGGCGCGAGCGGATTTTTGTTGAAGGATACGCCACCGGTGGATCTGCTTGCTGCTATCCGGGTGGTGGCGAGCGGAGAGGCGTTGCTGGCTCCGAAGGTGACGAGGCGGCTGATCGAGGAGTTCACCCGCACTCCTGCGATGCCTCGGGTCAAGGGCTTGGACGGGGTCACCGAGCGGGAACGTGAAGTGCTGACGCTGATCGCGCGAGGATTGTCGAACAATGAGATCGCCGCTCATCTGCAGGTGAGTCTGGCTACGGTGAAGACACACATCACCCGGCTGCTGGCCAAGGTGGAGGCTCGGGATCGGGCCCAGCTCGTCATCGCAGCCTACGAAAGCGGTCTGGTCTCTGCCGCTGGGTTACTGTGAAAAAGGGACGTTCTCTCGAGGAGTAGCACAATTATGGGGATGAGCGCCGAACAAGTGTGATTTCTTGGATTTATTCAGCTTTTGACAGCCAGTCCAGATGGGCGCCGCCGAACGGGCCTTTTCTCTCACCTACCGCGTCGAGCAGCCACTGTGCAGTTGATTCAGCCTGGGTGATCAGATCGGTCGGATAGTTCAGCAAGAGTTGATGTTCGGCGAATTCGTCTTCGTCGTCGAGGATCAGCCGGCCGTCTCGCAGGCGGATCACGTCCAGGTCCAAATCGAGCATGGTGACTTCGTCGTCTCTCCACTCGGGGACGGTGGTGACGTCGACGTAGACCTCCGACTTGTGGGGCGGGGTGTTGAAGGAGGCCGTCCACCAGGCGTCTCGGGGGAACAGCATGATCGCGGTTGTCTCCCAGGTGACAGGTGGGCCGTCGCCTTTGCGGGCGACCGTTCCACCTGGGACTGTCACCCAGATGCCGTACTCATCCTCGCCGAGCACACGACCGGGGTGGTTCCAGTGCAATGCGCCGCCGTACTTTCGAAAGACGATTCGCACATCAGTCATAGGGAGAATTTATCCAGGCCGCATGGGGCTCACACGAGGTGCCCCGCCGCGAGGTCAGGGTGAGTGCTGCGCTGGGGGAGCCGTTCCGACCTCCGCCTCACAAGCCGTGCTCCCTGGATCGCCGGCCACCCGGCAGATGTTGTTCTGCTGGGTGGCGGCTCGGTGAGCGTGGTGCCGGGTGCTCGGGCGACGGATACGGCCGTCGGCATCTCTTACGGCCGTCCGTCTGCGACTCAGACCGGCTACCGGCTACGGCTACCGGCGTGGTCACTGATAGCCGACCGGGTTTCCTGATGACTGCTGTTCAGGCGTGGTTCGTGATGGTTAGAACCGGTCCTTGCCCCCAACCCGGGCCTTTGTCGAGGACGGCTTGGAGGTGCCACTTCGGGGTGTCGGGTGGTCTGGGTCGGGGTGGCTTCAGTGTCACGTGTTCGGCGGGGCCGTTTCGGGTTGGGATGCGTGCCGTGACTGTGCGGGTGTTTTCGATCTTGGGGATGTGTGCCGCGGCCGTGCGGCCGTTTGGGGTCTTGGAGATGTGTGCCGTGCTTGTGCAGGTGTTGGTGGTTTCGGGCATGTGTGCTGCGGTTGTGCGGGTGTTTGCGGTCATGGGATGCGTGCTGCGGTCATGCGGGCGTTTCTGGTTAACGGGGCTTCGCGCTGCGGTGGTGTAGGCGTTCGTGGTTGCGGGGCTGCGCGCTCCGGTTGGGTGAAATTTGTGGTTTCGGGATGTGTGCGCGCGGCCCCGTGTGGGCGTTCGTGGTGGGGCTACTTCGGGTCGTTCACCGGGAGGCGCTGCGGCAGGCCGAGGTGCGGGAACTGGTCGTCGTGGAACGTGATGATCTCGGTGATGGCTCCGCCGGTGATGCGCAGGACGTCGATGGTCAGGGGCAGGTACGCGCCCTCTCCCTGTCGCCACTCGTAGAAGGCGATGGCGGGCTGACGGTTCACAGAGGTAGGGATGGTGCGCAGGTGGGTCAGGTGCTCGAAGCCGCTCTCGATCCAGTCCTTCACCACCGCGTCGCGGCCGACGTACAGGCCCGGGGTGGGTGGCATCGAGCAGCGGACGTCGTCGCGCAGCAGTGCGGCGAGCTTGTCGATGTCCGTCGCCACGCTGGCGTCCGTGTAGCGGCGCACCAGCTCGCGCGCTCCGGCGTCATCCTCGCCGCCGGTCCAGTCCTGTCGTTCGGCGGGCAGGTGCTCGCGCATGCCGGCGCGGGCTCGTTGCAGCGCGCTGTTGACCGAGTTGACGGAGTCCCCGAGGAGCTCCGCGACGTCCTTCGCCGGCCAGCCGAGTACGTCCCGCAGGATCAGCACGGCCCGGGGGCGCGGTGCGAGGTGCTGGACCGCGACCAGGTACGCCAGCTCGATCGTCTCCCGCGCGAGGGCGACGGCTTCCGGTTCGTCCGCGTCGCCGGCGGGCAGCTCGTCGAGCAGCCGGTCCGGGTAGGGCTGCAGCCACAGCACCTCGCCGCCGGTCGCAGGCTCAGGACGGCACTTGGCGAGCAGGTCCAGGCAGGCGTTGGTGGCGATCCGGTACAGCCAGGCCCGGAACGTCGACCGCCCCTCGAAGGTCTCCCGCCGCCGCCAGGCGCGCAGGAACGTCTCCTGTACGGTGTCCTCGGCGTCCTCGAACGAACCGAGCATCCGGTAGCAGTGGACGTGGAGTTCCCGCCGGTGTCGCTCCGCCAGCCCCGAGAACGTCGGTTCGTCGACCTCGGCCAGGCTCCTTGCGTCCAGGCTGCTTTCGCTCGCACCTTTCGGGCCCAGACCGCCTGCGCTCGGCTTCGTCGGTCGTGCGTCCGTGCTCATCACGTCATCCTTCCGCCTCGGTGTGTCCTGTCATAGGTGTGACGGTTGTGGGCGCGACAACTCATCACGAGACGTTGGGCGGCTTGGTGATCAGTGATGGATCTGGTGGGGGTGGAAGCGAGGTTCCGTTGGTGCACGGGTTGGTGTCCTGCGGGGTGGAGGTGGAGGCGGAGTGGTTGTTCGGCCGGTGGGTGGGGTCAGGTTCCGTGGGGTGGGGGTGTTGTTTGGCTTGGTGATCAGTGATGGATGCCGAATACCTCGAGATCGCTGTTGCCAGGCCGTGCGGCTACGGCCAGGTCAGGCAGGGCCTCTGACCCCGGTGGGGGTGGAAGCGGTGCTTCGTTGACGCGCGGTTCGTGTGGCGCGCGGGTTCGTGTCCTCCGGAGTGGAGGTGGAGGCGATGTTCCGCTGGTGTGTGGGGTCAGGTTCCGTGGTGGTGGAGTGGGTTCGGCCGCGTAGTGGAGTGGGTTCGTTCCTGAGAGCTGGCCGCAGTTTCTCGTGAGTTGAGCGCGTATGGCGGGTGAGGTCGTGATCTCGGGTGCGCGGAGTGGACCGGGTGCTGGGGGCCGGTGGTTCCAGGGCTTCGGGGCGTGTGTAGACGCTGCAGAGGATCAGAGGCAGGGGGAGCGCCTATGGGTCACGTTTCTGCAGGTAGACGAGCGGGGCGGGAGGCGCCCCGACGCTTCAATTCCTGTAGCGCAGGAATTCGGTTCTTAGGCCGTCGAAGGCGTGAGGGGTGGGGAGTTGGTCAAGGGACTTCTTGATGGTCAAGGCGCAGTCGCGGGGGCTGGTTGTGGTCGTGTCGCATTCGATGTCATAAGCGCCGTAGGAGTGGACCTGCCGGAGTTGGGCTGCTGCCTGTCCGGGGTGCCGGTCGCCGCGCGCCTTTTCCCGGCGTGCCAGTTCCTGTTCCGAGCAGCGGACGCCGATGAAGACGACGTCCAGACCGCTGAAGACGGTGAGGCAGCCCAGCAGGCGCCACTGCTCGCTGAGGACGTAATCGACGACGAGGTCGTTGCCTGCTTGGGCCATGCCTGCGACTGCACGGTGGAAGCCGGCCCGGGTTCGGGCCAGCGTGGCGGCCAGTTCGTCGGGGTCCAGTTCCAATGTGCGTCGGCGGGCGCGCATTGCGTTGATGGCATCTACCGGCATGTGGAAGAAGGGGCGATCCAGGACTAGCAGGACCTGTTCGGGGTGTGGCTGCCTGTGGTGATTGACGGTGCGGTGTTGGTCGGCAGCCGTGGGTGCTCTCTCGGGCGGTACTAGGTGTGGAGGCGTAGGGCTTGGGCGAGGGTGGTCAGGCGTTGGGGGGAGGCCAGGCCCGCGTGGTACAGGTGGAACTCAGAGGCTCCTGCTTTGGCGTACGTCCTGAGGTGGTCGAGCAGGACGTACGGGTCGGCGGGGCGGGGTGGGAGGGCCAGGACGTAGGCGCCTACTCGCTGGCCTGGTGTGGTGAGTTCCTTCAGGCGGGCCAGGCGGATGGCGTCTGTGGCGGGGTCGCCCCAGCAGTTGGCGACCAGGACGTCGGCGTTCGGTTCGCCTGTGGGGAGAGGGGCGAAGGCGCCGGTGGCCCACGGGTCTGGGTTGGCGTGCAGGGTTATGGGGGTGTTTGGGGCGATTGTGCGGGTGAGGGTTGTCAGGCGTTGGCGGAGGGTGGTGGAGAGGGCGACGCGGATCTCGCGTACTTCGTCGGTCAGGTTGCCGAGGGCCGACTCGATGGTTCCGGGGGTGGGTGAAGAGGCTGTGGCGTTTTCTGTGGTGGGGTTCGCCTGCGGGGTGCGGTCTATGGCGGCGCGTACGGCTGCTGCGGTCGGTTCGGGGTAGCGGGGGGCGCAATTCGTGCAGAAGCAGAGCGAAAGGAGGTCGGCGTCTACTGGGGTCCAGTCCGCGCCGGACGTTTTCTCGTGGACGCTCTGGTGGCCGAAACCCATCGGGCCGCAGGCCTCCAGGATCAGGCCGTCGGGCTCGCCTACCTCGAGGATCTCCTGGACCATCCGTTCGCAGTACTCGATGACGTCCTCGTGGGCGGGGCACAGGGCATAGGGGTACGGGTCGCCGAAGGCGTTGCGTACGACCAGGTCGGGGTTGGCCGTGCCCAGGTGTGAGTTGTGGGTGAGGACGGTCCAGGCGTGCACCTGGAGGCCGGCGGCCTTCAAGGCGTCTCTGGCCTGGAGGTAGGCGTCTGCGGGGGTCCACGTCGGGGCGGCGGGGACGAGGCGAGCCCAGGACGACGGGCGGATCGGGAGGTAGAAGGCGGGGTGCGGTACGTCGAGTACCCGGTGGGCGGGGTGGTACGGCGTGGCGGCCCTTGTCGAGTGATAGCTGGCTGCCAGGGCGACCGCTTGTACGCCGAGGTCCGCCAGGCGGCCTGGAGCCGACGGGTCCCCGACCACGTCCCATGGGTAGAGGTAGGCGAGGTTCATCAGGGCATCTCCTTGCCGCCGTTGATCGGCGGGTCTTCTTGTCGATGGTGGTGGTGAGTGTGGGTGGTCGGAGCTTCAGTCTTGCGGGCAGTTGTCCGGGAAGTCGGTAGCCGGGTGAATGCGGCTGGGTGGTGGCGAGAGCTGAGGGCGCTGGTGGGGCTGTGGTGCGGGTGGCTGGCGGCAGGGTGATGGTGGGGCAGTGGTGCGGGTGGCTGGCGGCAGGGCGGTGGTGGGCAGGGGTGTGGGTGGTTGATGGCTGGGTGCGGGGTGGTCACCAGCGGGGGCGCTTTGCGGTGAAGGTGGGGGTGAAGCGTTGCATGTACGAGGTGTCGTTGCGGGCGACGATGCCGCACTTCTCGTACTGCTCGTTCATGACCGCCAGTGCGTCCCGGTCGAGGTCCACGCCCAGGCCCGGGGCGGTGGGTACGGGGACGGCGCCGTTCGTGAAGTGGAGGGTGCCGGGCTGGATCACGTCCTGGCCGTCCTGCCAGGGGGTGTGCGTGTCGCAGGCGAAGGTGAGGTTTGGCGTGGCGGCGGCCAGATGGGTCATGGCGGCCAGGCTGATGCCGAGGTGGGAGTTGGAGTGCATGGACATGGCCAGGCCGAAGGCGTCGCACATGGCGGCGATGTGTGCGGAACGTACGAGTCCGCCCCAATAGTGGTGGTCCAGGAGGAGGACGCCGATGGCGCGGGTGGCGGCCATCGCGGGCGGGAAGTGTTCGGGGGTGACCACGCACATGTTGGTAGCCAGGGGCATGGGGACGGCGGCGGCGACTTCGGCCATGCCCGGAATGCCGGCCGTGGGGTCCTCCAGGTATTGGAGGACGCCGTCGAGTTCCCGGCCTACGCGGATCGAGGTCTCCACGGTCCAGGCGGCGTTCGGGTCGAGGCGGAGTGGTACGCCGGGGAACGCCTCGTGTAGGGCGCGGATCGCGGCGATCTCTTCGTCGGGAGGGTGAACGCCGCCCTTGAGCTTGATGGACTCGAAGCCGTACTCGTCGATGAGGAGTCTCGCCTGCTCGACGATGCCGGCCGCGTCCAGTGCGGCGCCGAATCTGTCGGGCTGCTGCTCGTCCGGGTGGCCGGCCCACTTGTAGAAGAGGTACGCGCTGTACGGCACGGCGTCCCTGACCCTGCCGCCGAGCAGGTCCGAGACCGGGACGCCGGCTGCTTTGCCGCGAATGTCGAGGCAGGCGACGTCGAAGGGGGAGAAGACCCGGTCGACGGTCCTCTCCCTGGTCCTCTCCCTGGTCCTCTCCCTGGTCCTCTCCTTGGTCCTTTCCCCGGTCCTCGCCCCGGTTCTCTTCCCGGTCCTTTCCTTGGGGTTGGTGGCGACAGTGAAAGGGCCAGGTGTGGTGCCGGTTTCGGTTGCGGTGGTGCCGGGTTCGGGGGCGCCGAGGAATGCGGCGATGCGGGCGTACATGGTGTTCGTGGCGTGGACGTCGAGGCCGATCAGGGCCTGCGCGCACGTGCGTACCTTGCCGAGATGGTCGAGGTCTCCGTAGGTCTCGCCCAACCCGGTCAGACCTTGATCGGTGACGACCTCGACAATGGTACGGAGGGCCCACGGCTCGTGGACTCCTGCGGCGTTGAGCAGAGGCGGATCCCGGAAGGCGACGGGGGTGACGTGGATCTGCCTAATGATCATTCGCAACGCCGTCCATATATGTGAACAATAGCCAGATTTGTGGACAAGTTGTCGCAACTGTAAGAATTGGGCTGAATAAGTGTCAAGACTCCGAAGGGCCATTCGATGATCTACGGACACGACCCCAGGACCGGCGAGACCGTGGGCGCCGCCCTGCCCGAGACCGACAGCGCCGGGGTCGACTTGATCGTCTCTGCCGCGGCGGCGGCCGGTGCGGCCTGGCGCGCGACCCCGGCGGCTGAGCGGGCCGTCGCGCTGGAGGCCGTCGCCGACGCGCTCACCGCCCACGTGGACGAACTGTGGCAGCTCGCCGACCAGGAGACCGCGCTCGGCGAGGCGCGGCTGCGCGGCGAGGTGGCGCGGACGGCGGGGCAGTTCAGGCTCTTCGCCGAGGTGATCAGGGATGGCGGCTACCTGGAGGCCATCATCGATCACGCCGACCCTTCGCTCGCACCGCCCAGGCCGGACGTGCGGCGGATGAAGAACGCGCTGCAGGGCGTCGTGGCCGTGTTCGCGGCCAGCAACTTCCCCTTCGCGTTCTCGGTGGCCGGTGGTGACACCGCCTCCGCCCTGGCCGCCGGCTGCCCCGTGGTCGTCAAGGCGCATCCCGGGCACCCCAACACCTCCGAGCGAGTGGCCAAGATCGTACGCGAGGCGCTGCCGAACCCGGACCTGCTCGGGCTGGTCCAGGGCATGCAGGCGGGCGCCGACCTCGTCCAGCACCCCGGCGTGGTCGCGGCCGGGTTCACGGGGTCCGTGTCCGGGGGCAAGGCCATCCAGAAGCTGATCGACGACCGAGAGGTGCCGATCCCGTTCTTCGGCGAGCTCGGCAGCGTCAACCCGGTGGTCGTGCTGCCTTCCGCGCCCGCCAAGGAGGTGGCCACGGGGTTCGCCGGGTCGCTGACGCTCGGGGTGGGGCAGTTCTGCACGAACCCCGGGCTGCTGTTCGTGCCCGAGAACGACGAGCTGCGCCAGGCGATCGTCGAGGCCGTCGAGGGCACCAGCGGCGGCCCCATGCTGGCCGAGCGGATCAGGGACGGCTACCTCGGCGGCGTCGAGCGCCTGGGTGAGCTGCGGCTGCTGGCCGAGGGCAAGCCGGGAGAGGGCAGCCTGGCCGTCACGCCCAAGGTCTTCACGGCCGACCTCGACACGTTCGCCGGCAAGCTGCCGAACATCGGCGAGGAGTGCTTCGGGCCCGCGTCGATCGTGGTGACGTACCGGAACGTCTCCGACCTGCCGCCGGTGCTGGAGCGGCTCGAAGGGTCGCTGACCGCGACCGTGCACGGCACCGAGGCCGACGAGGCCGCGGAGGTCGCCGGCGTGCTGGGCCGCAAGGCCGGGCGGCTCATCTGGAACGGCTGGCCGACCGGGGTCGCCGTGTGCTGGGCCATGCATCACGGTGGGCCCTGGCCCGCCGCGACGACCACCTCCACGTCCGTGGGGGCCACGGCGATCGAGCGCTGGCTCGCGCCCACGGCCTACCAGGACTGGCCGGAGGCGCTGCTGCCGGACGAGCTCAAGGAAGCCAATCCGCTGTCCATTCCGCGCAGGGTGGATGGACGTATGCAGGGCTAGGCAGGCATACATGTGCAGGGCCAGGGCGGGCCTGAGTTCTCCCGTCCGTCCCTAGGTCCTCCCTAAGTGGTGGCGTGTGGTGACGGGGCTGGTGGCGCCGTGGCGGACAGCCCCGTGACCTGTGGCGACCGGGCTCGTGATCCGCAGCGACGGGGCTGCGGCCTTATGGCCCGTGGTCACGGGGTCCTGTCTCCGTCGTCAGTGCTGTCGGCTGATCGTGGGGAACGAGGGGCCCAGCGCGTACGCACGACCCCTTCAGGCGTCCACGAGCCCCAGACCGGTGGCGATGAGGCGCTCCAGGGCGCGCAGGTGTTCGGGAGCCGGGTCCGCCAACGGCGCCCGTACCCCGCCCACCTCCAGCCCCCGCAACCGCACCCCCGCCTTGACCAGCGACACCGCGTACCCGGGCACGAGATCGCGCAGCTCCACCAGCGGCAGATAGAAGTCGGTGAGCAGGCGCCGGACCATGACCTCGTCGCCTCCGGTGACGGCTTTGTTGAAGGCGAGGGCGATCTCGGGGGCGAAGGCGAAGACGGCGCTGGAGTAGAGGTTGACGCCGATCCCCCGGTAGGCGGGGACGGTCAGCTCGGCGGTCGGGAGGCCGTTGAAGAACGTGAAGTCCTCGCCGGCGCTCGCGCGGACGGTCAGGATGATGCGTTGCAGCAGGTCGAAGTCGCCCAGGCCGTCCTTGAAGCCGATCACGCCGGGGTGGCGGGCCAGTTCGGCCACGGCGGCGGGGGTGAAGCGGGCGTTGCCGCGCTGGTACATGACGCACGGCAGGCCGGCGGCGTCCACCACCTCGCGGACGTAGCGCACCAGGCCGGCGGCGGGGCCGGTGACCAGGTACGGCGGCATGAGCAGCAGGCCGTCGGCGCCCTGGTCGGCGGCGGCGCTGGCGAGGGCGCGCGCGGACGGGAGCGGGCCGCCGGCGCCGGCGAGAACGGGGACGCGGCCGGCGGTGGCGGTGACCGCGGTGGCCACGACGCGGGTGTACTCGTCGAGGTCGAGGGCGTTGAACTCGCCGGTGCCGCACGCGGCGAACACTCCGCCGGCCCCGGCCGCGACCCCGTCGGACACGTGCCGGGCGAGGACGGGTTCGGCGAGGCGGCCGTCGGAGCCGAACGGGGTGACCGGGAAGAACAGAACGCCGTCAAGCCGCATCAACGCCTCCTACCTCAAGGGGCCGGGAAGAACAGGACGCCGCTAGCGGATGCCCTCCCTGCGGAGAGTGGCGGCCAGCTTCCGCGTATGTCTGATCACCGCTTCGGTGATCCGTTCCACGTCGGCAGGCGGCAGCCCGGCCGGCATCGAGCAGCTGATCGCGTCCGTCGCCGGGATGCGGTAGTCGACGGCCACGGCCACGCAGGCCACCCCGGGCGTGCCCTGCTCGCGTTCGTAGGACCAGCCGCGCGTGCGGACCTGGTCGAGCTCGCCCGTGAGCTTGGTCAGGTCGGTGATCGTGTGGTCGGTCAGTCCGGTCAGCGGCTGGGGCAGCAGCGCCCCGACCTCGTCGTCGGTGAGCTGGGCGAGCAGCACCTGGCCGAGCGCGGTGACGTGGGCGGGCAGGCGCCGGCCGACGCGGGGGATGATGTGGTCGGCCTCGCGGGAGTCGCGGGTCGCGAGGTAGAGCACGTGGGCTCCGTCGCGGCGGGCGAAGTGCACGGTCTGCCCGATCTCGTCGCGCAGGTCTTCCAGGCTCTCCTGGGCGAACGGCAGCGCGGGGTCCTTGTCGAGGTAGGCGGTGCCGGTCAGCAGCGCGTGGGGCCCGATCCCGAACGCCGATCTGGCCGCGTCGGTCTCGACCCAGTTGAGCTCGACCAGGGTGCGCATGAGAGCGTGCAGGCTGCTGCGCGGGAATCCGGTGCGCTGCTGGAGCTCGGACAACGTCAGGTGGTCGTGTGAATCTGCGAGAGTTTCCAGGATGCGTACGGTCCGCTCGGCGGACTTGACCAGCTGGGGCTCCATGCTCATCCCATCTCGTATCCATCGGCGGGCTCGGGCATCCAGGATATGGGATGCCGTCCAGATACATGGACACTCAGCCCTTGACCGCGCCGCTTGTCAGACCGCGCATGAACTGCCGCTGGAACGCCAGGAACGCGATGATCGACGGCAGCAGCGCCAGCAACGAGGCCGCCAGCAGCACGCCGATCCCGACCTCCTCGTCGGAGCGCAGGGAGCGCAGCGCGATGGGCAGCGTCCACATGTCCGACTGCGGCGCGACGATCAGGGGGAGCAGGTACTGGTCCCAGATCATCGTGAAACCGAAGACGCCGATGACGCCGAGCGCCGGGCGGCACAGCGGCAGGATGATCGTGGCGAAGATGCGCAGCTCTCCCGCGCCGTCGATGCGCGCGGCCTCCTCCAGTTCGACCGGCACCTCCTTCATGAACTCGGTCATGACGAGGATGGAGAACCCCCAGGCCCCGACGGGCAGGATCATGCCGGCGTACGTGCCGATGAGGTTGACGTGCAGCAGCGGCATGTCGGCCAGGACGAGGGAGAGGGGGATCGCGATGATCTCCTCGGGGAGCATCATCGTGGCGAGCATGAGCAGCATCACGAACGTCATGCCGCGAAACTTCTTGCGGGCCAGCGAGTACGCCGCGAAGACGCTCACCAGCACCTGCAGCAGCAGCCCGAAGCCCACGACGATGAAGGAGTTGAGCAGGTACAGGTAGACGTTCTTCTCCTGGGCCTTGATGAAGTTCTCCAGGGTGAACTCGTCCGGCCACAGGGAAAAAGAGGTGGGGTCGAGGGTCTTGTTGAAGGCGCTGATGAGCAGCCCGACCAGCGGCCCGGTGAAAACGACCACCATAGCCCCATAAATCAGGAACTTTCCGGTGGTGGCCAGCGGGCCGCGCCGCGACTCCAGGCCCAGCGCGCTGTCGAACCTCATGTCGCCTGCCTCCTGCGCAACATCTGCACGATCACGGTGAGCGCCAGCGTGGCCAGGAACAGCACGATTCCGCCCGCCGAGGCGACCCCCAGCTCGTTCTTCTGGAACCCGAGCTTGTAGATCAAGGTCATCAGCACTTCGGAGGAGCCGTTCGGGCCGCCGTTCGTGAGCACGTACACCTCGACGAAGACCCGCAGGCCGCGGATGGCCGCCAGCGTGAACAGGATCCAGAACACCGGCCGCAGCGCGGGCAGCGTGATGTGCCGCAGCCGCCGCCAGGTGGAGGCGCCGTCCACGGCCGCGGCCTCGTACAGGCTGCGGTCCACGCCGACCAGACCGGCCAGGAAGATCATCATGTCGTACGGGGTGCCGCGCCAGATGCTCATCAGCATGATCGACATCAGCGAGGAGTCCTCGCTGGCCAGCCACGGCTGCGGATCGACGCCGGCCCAGCCGATCACGATGTTGAGCATCCCGCTGTCGGCCGGGTGGAACATGATGCGCCACACCTCGGCCACGGCCGCCATCGTGGTGACGACCGGCAGGAAGGCCGCGGTCCTGACGAACCACAGGTAACGCGCCGGCCCCTCGATGAGCAGCGCCAGCCCGAGGCCCAGCACGATCGAGCCGAGCGTGGTGCCGAGGGCCAGCACGACGCTGTGCCAGATCGCCGCGCCGAACTCGTCGTCGGTGATGATCGTCTGGTAGTTCTGAAAGCCGACCCACTCGTCACCGAGAAACGTCTGGACCTTGAACAGGCTCTTCCACAGGCCCACGAACATCGGGATGAACTTGAAATACAGGAAGAGCAGCAGCGCGGGCGCCAGGAACAGCCAGGCGATCAGCGGTCCCCGCCACCGCGCCGATTTCGGCGGGTGGCCGGGAGCCGCCGTCCGGCCGGACGCCGGGGCGAGTGTGGAGGTCATGACGCTTTCTGGCTCTGCAGTTCCTGGGTGAGTTTCGTGTTGAGCTCATCCATCGCCGTCTTGACGTTGGCGGAGCAGTCGGCCCAGACCGCGTTGATGGTGTCGGCGGAGGTCTGGCGGATCGGCGCCCAGTTGGGCACCGGCGGGGCGTAGACGGCGTTCGCGTACGACTCCTGGAACACCTTCCAGCGCGGGTCCTGCCGCTCGGCGGCCATGTCGACCGTGGTGTTGACCGGCAGACGCACGATGGCGCCGTTGGCGTCCTTGTTCATGCCGATCTTCTGGCCCTCGGGCGAGATGGCGAATTCGGCGAACTTCTTCTGGTTGTCCGGGTTCGGGGACCCGGCCATCATGTAGACGTTCTCGCCCTCGCCGAGCGTGCCGGGGCCGCCGGAGGGCCCCTTGGGCACGGGCAGGACCTCGATCTTGTCGGTGCCGATGCTGTTGACGAACCTGGCCAGCACGTACGGCCCGACCAGGTAGATGCCGCCCTGGCCCTTCTCGAACACCTCGTGCGTGACGGTGGTGTCGTTGCTGACGGCGCCCGGGTTGACGGTCTTGGTCTTGCAGAACTGGTCCTGGAGGAACTGCACGGCCTCCACGGTCTTGGGGTCGTTCACCGTGGCGGCGTACTTGCCGCCGCCTGCGGCCTTGATGAAGTCGCCGCCGTTGGCGTAGATGAGCGAGGAGGCGTACCAGGAGGCGTAGCCGCGCTTGGTGCCCGCGGGGGCCACGAAGCCGGCGGTGTCCTTCTGGCCGTTGCCGTCGGGGTCCTTCTCGGTGAAGGCGACGGCCAGTTCGGCCAGGTCCTCCCAGGTCTCGGGCGGCTCCATGCCCACCTTCTCGCGCCAGTCCTTGCGCACGATCAGCGCGAACGACTGGGCCGAGAACGGGGCCGCGTAGAACTTGCCGTCGGCCCCGGTGGCGGCCGTCCAGGCGGTCTCCGCGATCTGGTCACCGCCCTTGAGCGCGGCCTTGTCGACCGGCGCCAGCCAGCCCTGGGTGACCATGTTGCCGAGTTGCGCGGTGTCGTTGATGACGATGTCGGGCAGGTCTTTCTGCGCCGCCTGCTGGTTCAGTTTGGTCTCGAAGTCGTCGAAAAGGGCGACGACTTTCGTCTGTACGCCACTGGCCTTGGTAAAACCCTCGGCCAGCTTCACGGCGGTCTTGGCGGAGTCGGAATCGGGTGGTTGCCTGATCCAGATCTCCAAGGCGTTGTCGGAACTAGACGATGATCCCCCGGACCCGCAGGCTGTCACTCCTAAGGCCAGAGCCGCGGTCATCGCGGCTCCCAGCAGACGACGTGACATCAGACCGCCTCCTGTTCACATATGTGGACATGAGTCGTGGACTTGGATGTGTGCCTGTGAACGTAACTAGTGGCATGGCTCACGGTCAATATTCAAGGATGTGAATTTCAGTCAGATTCGTGTACATCATTGAGGCATGCGCATTCTCATGACAGGGGCCTCGGGAAAGGTCGGGACGCTGCTCCGGCCGCGACTCGCGCGTGAGGGCCGTACGCTGCGGCTTTCCGACATCCAGCCGGTCGAGCCCGGGCCCGGCGAGGAATGGGTGACGGCCGACCTGACCGACCCGGCCGCCGTGGCCGAGGCCGTGAAGGGCGTGGACGCCGTGCTGCACCTGGGCGGCCAGAGCAGGGAGCACCCCTGGGCCGACATCGTGCAGGCCAACATCAACGGGACCCAGGTGCTGCTGGAGGCGGCGCGGAAGGAGGGGGTCGAGCACGTCCTGCTCATGGGCAGCCACCACGCGGCCGGCTACCAGACCCGCCCCGAGTCGGGCGCGGACCTGCCCGACTACGCCTTCCCCAGACCGGACACCTTCTACGGCGTGAGCAAGGTCGTCATGGAGGCCCTCGGCAGCCTCTACCACGACCGGTTCGGCATGAATGTCACCGTGGTCCGCCTCGGCACCTGCAGCGAGGCCCCCGCCGACACGCGCGGGCTGGCCACCTGGATCTCGCCCGACGACCTGACCCGCCTGGTCGAGGCCGGGCTGAGCGCGACCGGCTACCACGTGGTCTGGGGCGTCTCCGACAGCCCGCGCCGCTGGTGGTCGCTGGAGGAGGCCAAGGCCATCGGGTTCGAGTCGAAGGACAGCTCCGAGCCGTTCGCCGCCGCCCTCATCGAGGCGCAGGGCGAGCCCGACGTGTCCGAGCCGCTGCACCACCGCGCGGGCGGCGTCTTCACGCTGAACGAGCTCGGCGGGAAGTGGTGAGCTGACCCGCCTGCCGGGGCAACCGGTTGCAAGAACCTTGACGGCGCCAGCTATGAACGCCAAGGTTTGATCTGGCAACCGTTTGCATGGGAGGACGGCCATGGCGGCGACGATCAAGGACGTGGCCCGCGCCTGCGGTGTCCACGTCTCCACCGTGTCCCGGACGTTCTCCGCGCCGCACCTGGTCAATCCGGCCACCAGGACCCGCGTGCTGGCCGCCGCCGACGACCTCGGCTACCGGCCCAACCGCGCCGCCAGGGCGCTCACCACGGGGCGCACGTACAACATGGGCCTGATCGTGGCCGACATCGCCAACCCGTTCTTCCCGCCGCTCATCAAGGCCGCCCAGGCGCAGGCCAGAGGCCGTGACTACCACGTCTTCGTGGCCGACACCGACGAGGACCCGCGGGTCGAGGAAGAGCTGATCAGGACCTTCGCCAAGCAGGTGGACGGCGTCCTGCTGTGCAGCCCCCGGCTGTCGAACAAGATGATCGAGCGGCTGGCGGAGGACGTGCCGTTCGTGGTGGTCAACCGGCGCATCAAGGGCATGCCCGCCGTGCTCATGAACGTCGCCCAGGGCACCAAGCTCGCCCTCGACCACCTGGCCGCGCTCGGCCACCACAGGATCGCGCTCGTGTCCGGCCCGATCGGCTCGTGGACCAGCAACGAGATGCAGGGCGCGGCCGCCGAGGCGGTCGGGCTCGACCTGGTCTTCTTCGGCCCCAACCAGCCCACGGAGGGCGGCGGCCTGGCCGTGGCCCCCGAGGTGGCCGCCTGCGGGGCGAGCGCGGTGCTGGCCTACAACGACCTCCTCGCACTCGGGCTCATCGAGGGGCTGTCGGCGATGGAGATAGGGGTACCAGACCAGATAAGTGTGATCGGGTTCGACGACATCCTTCCGGGACGGCTCAACCGGCCCAAGCTGACCACGGTGGCCATGCCGGCCGCGGCGGCGGGAAGGATGGCCGTCGACCTGCTGCTGCAGTCGGGGGGAGAGGGCGCGACAGTGACCCTCGACACCGACCTCATCGTCCGCGAGTCCACGGGAAGGGCCCCATAAATGAGCGCCGTCATGAACTTCGGAACGCTGCCGTCGGGTCGGCAGGTCGAGCAGGTGGAGCTGGCGTCGGGACGGCTGCGCGCCGACGTGCTGACCTACGGCGCCGTCATCCGCAGGCTGGAGGTCGACGGGGTCAACGTCGTGCTCGGGCTGGACACGATCGACGACTACCTGACCCGAAGCCGCTACTTCGGCGCGGTCGTCGGCCGTTACGGCAACCGCATCGCCCACGCCCGCTTCACCCTCGACGGGACCGAATACCGGCTGCCCGCCAACAACGGCCCCAACTGCCTGCACGGCGGCACCGAGGGCTTCGACAGCAGGGTGTGGACGATCGCCGCCCAGAGCGACGCGTCGGTGACCCTGACGCTGACCAGCCCCGACGGCGACCAGGGCTTCCCCGGCACGCTGACGGCCTCGGTCACCTACACGCTGGACGGCGACGCGCTGCGGATCGACTACGCGGCCGAGAGCGACGCGCCCACCGTGGTCAACCTGACCAACCACTCCTACTTCAACCTCAAGGGCGAGGGCGACGTCCTCGACCACGTGATCAGGATGGACGCCGCCCACTACCTGCCGGTGGACGACGACAAGATCCCCACAGGGGAGCCGGCGCCGGTCAAGGGCACGCCGTTCGACTTCACCGAGCCGCACGCGGTGGGTGAGCGCTACGACGGCGGCTACGACCACTGCTTCGTGCTCGACGGCGGCGGCATCGAGGTCAAGGGCGGCGGGCTGACCATGGAGGTCACCACGACCGAGCCGGGCGTGCAGTTCTACGCCGGTGGCATGCTCGACGGGGTGCAGACGCCGTACGGGCCGTTCGCGGGGCTGTGCCTGGAGACGCAGCACTTCCCCGACGCGCCCAACCAGCCGCAGTTCCCCTCCACCGTGCTGCGTCCCGGCGAGCGGCGCACCTCGACCACGACGTACCGGTTCATCTGACCGGCCGCAGGGCGCCGGACGCCTTGATCACCAGCAGCGCCATGTCGTCCTGGGCCGGCTCGGCGGCGAACGTCTCGACGGCGTGGCGCACCCGTTCCGCCACGGCGTGGGCGCTGAGGCCCGTGCAGCCCGACAGCAGCTCGGCCAGCCCGTCGCCGTCGTCGAGCAGCCGGTCGCCGTCGCGGCGCTCGGTCACGCCGTCGGTGACGCACAGCAGCACCTCCTCCGGCGCCAGCTCGAACGTCTCCACGTAGAACCTGGCGCCGGACTCGATGCCGAGCAGCAGCTGCGGGGTCGCCATGGCCTGGACCTCGCCGCTGGCCCGCAGCAGCAGGGGCGGAGGGTGGCCGGCCGAGGCGATCGTGCACAGCGCGCCGCCCTGCGGCAGCGGGGTCAGCTCGCCGCACAGCAGGCTGAGGAACCTGCCCTCGTCCCCCTCGTCGAGCAGCGCCTGGTTGAGCCGGCCGAAGATGTCGGCCACCGTGTAGCGCTCCTTGGCCAGCAGGCGTACGGCGTGCCTGGCCAGGCCGGTGACCGCGGCCGCCTCGGGGCCGCTGCCGCACACGTCGCCGAGCGCGAAGCACCAGTGGTCGGCCACCGTGAACAGGTCGTAGAAGTCGCCCCCGACGTCGGCGCCCTCCTCGGCCGGCTCGTAGACCACCGCCGACTCCAGACCCGGCATGGGGGCCACCCGCATCGGCAGCAGGCTGCGCTGCAGCACGCGGGAAGTCGTCGCCTGCCTGGCGTACAGCATGGCCGTGTGCAGGTTGAGCGCCACCAGGCGGCACAGATCGGCCAGCAGGTCGGCCAGCTCCAGCGGCAGCGTCGGCTCCTTACGGCCGATCACCAGCGCGCCGTGCGACCTGCCCTGCGTCAGCAGCGGGAAGGCCAGCACCGTCTCGGGGCCGATCGGCCAGGCCACCTCGTGCAGCGCGGTGCGGGGGAGGGCGGGCAGCGACTTGCGCAGCGCGGAGTTGCGGCTCTCCTCGCTGTGCCAGACGTGGGCGAGCCTGGTCATGCCCGCCAGATCGGTCAGGTAGACCGCCGCCCACGTGGCGATCTTCGGCACGACGAGCTGCGCCGTCAGCGCCGCGATCAGCTCCTCGTCGTGCACGCCCGCCAGCAGCTCGCCCGCCTCGGCCAGGAACGACAGCCGTCCCCGGTGCGCCCGGTCCCGCTCGGCCAGCCGCTCGCGCTGCACCGGCACCGCCACCTGGTCGGCGATGTGCTGCAGGCTGACCGTCAGCTCCTGGTCGAAGCGCGCCGGCCGCGCGGCCGTGACCACGAGATAGCCGATCACCTCGCCGGACACCAGCAACGGCGCGCACGCCAGCGACCTGGCGCGCAATTGCTCGGCCAGCTCCACGTCCGCGGCGAGCAGGTCGTCGATCAGCGCGGGCGCCTTGCGTTCGGCGCAGAACACGCCCTTGGCCAGCACCCCGACCATCCCCGCCGTGTCGCCCGCGCCGGCGGCCACGCCGAACTGGCCGCCGGTGTCGGCGGCCAGCAGCACGTAGGAGGCGTCGCCCGCGCTGGACACCTGCACGATCTGGGCGATCGTGGTGAGCAGGTCGGCGAGCGGCATGTCGTGGTCGATCAGGTCCTTGATCCGCCGGCCCGCCTCCCTGCGCAGCGGCTGGGGCGGCGGTGTCAAAACGTGGCGGTGGTCGCCGGCCACGATCATCCAGATCGTCCTGCGCTCCCCGGCGTGCCCGCGGGTGCGCAGGTGGGAGACGTAGACGGGGACGAGCCCGCCGTCGCGGTGCCGCATCCGCGTCTCGCCCCGCCAGCGGCCGAGGCCGAGCGTGTCGGCCAGCGACAGCGCGTACGGGCCCGCGCCGCGCCAGACCACCAGCCCCTTCAGCGACCGGCCGACGACCTGCTCAGGCGCCCAGCCGAGCAACTGGGCGGCCTCGGAGTTCCACGACTTCACCACACCGTCGAGGTCGCAGACCACCACGCCGACGTGCAGGGTCTCCAGCGGCGCCACGACCGGCGCGGCGACCGGGCCCGCCGGGCCCGGCAGGCTCTCCTGCTGCTCGCAGCCCTCGCCGATCTCCAGCCGCACCCAGACCCGCTTGGCCGTCCTCGTGTACGTCACGCCCCAGGCGTCGGCGAGCAGGTGGGCCAGCGCCAGGCCGCGGCCGGAGGTGGCCGGCTGCTCGTCCTCGTCGGTGGCGGGCGGCGGGGCGCCGGAGATGGTCCGGCCGGGGTGGTGGTCGTCGACCTCGATCTCCAGCCTGGCCGGGCACGCGTCCACGTCGAGGCGGCAGGTCAGCTCGACTCCGGTGCCGGCGTGGACCACCGCGTTCGTGACGAGCTCGCTGGTCAGCAGGACGGCGTCCTCGGCCAGATGGGCCAGCCGCCACTCGGCGAGCACCTGGCGTACGAACTTGCGGGCGTGCGCCGGTGCGTGGGGACTGCCGTCGAAGGCCGTGCTCGACACCTTGGTCGTGTCCACTCTGCGTCCTAGAACATCACTCGATGTGGCAGTTCGGTCACTCTCAGAGTGGCAGACTGATGCCGTTGATGCCTCCAGTTGTGAAGAAGGCCGCGATGGTCACGCAGTTGGAATCCTCTAATGCACATGGACCGCTCCACCCGGCGGATCTCCGCCCGCTGCTCGTGGCCCTGCGCGGGCTGCGTGACGGCAACTTCAAAACCAGGCTCGAACTGCCCGGCGACCCCTTCCTGGCCGAGCTGGCGACGACGCTCAACCAGGTGCTCGACCGCAACGAGCACCTCTGCGGCGAGCTGACCCGCCTGCGCACGGAGGTGGCCAGGCGCGGGCGGCTCGACGAGCGGCTCAGCCCCAGCCCAGGCACCGGCGGCTGGGCGGTCAACGTGGCCGCCGTCAACACCCTCATCGACGCGCTCGTCATCCCCGCCGCCAAGGCCACCAGGGTGCTCAACGCGGTCGCGGACGGCGACCTGTCCAAGCGGGTCGATCTGCAGGAGGACGACCGGCCGCTGCGCGGCGGGCTGCGGCTGATGGGCAAGGCGGTCAACCGCATGGTCGAGCAGCTCGCGCTGTTCTCCGGCGAGGTGACGCGGTGGCCCGCGAGGTCGGCACCGAGGGCAGGCTGGGTGGCCAGACCGAGGTCGAGGGCGTCTACGGCACCTGGGAGCGCCTGACCAAGAACGTCAACCAGCTGGCCGGCAACCTCACCACCCAGGTGCGCGCCATCGCCGAGGTGGCCAGTGCCGTCGCCCAGGGCGACCTCAGCCGCTCGATCAGCGTCGAGGCCAAGGGCGAGGTCGCCGAGCTGGAGAACAACGTCAACCTCATGGTCGCCAACCTGCGCGAGACCACCCGCGCGAAGGACTGGCTGGAGAGCAACCTGGCCCGCATCGCGGGCCTCATGCAGGGACACCGCGACCTGGTCGAGGTCGCCGACCTGATCCTGCGCGAGCTGACGCCGCTGGTCAGCGCCCAGTACGGCGCCTTCTTCCTGGCCGAGGCCGCCTCCTTCGACGGCTCGCTCGCCTTCATCGCCGGCTACGGCGCCGCCCACGACGTGCTGCCCGGCCAGGGCACCCCGGGGCCCGGGCTCATGTAGCAGGCGGCCCTGGAACGCAAGCGCATCCTGCTCGGCGACGTGCCGCCCGGCTACATCAAGGTCCACACCGGGCTCGGCGAGGCCGCCCCGGCCAGCGTCGTGGTGCTGCCCATCGTGTCCGAGGACAAGGTGCTCGGGGTGATCGAGCTGGCCTCGTTCAGCCGGTTCAGCGACGTGCACCTGGCCTTCTTCGACCAGTTCGTGGTCACCATCGGCGTGGCCATCAACACCATCATCGCCAACGCCCGCACCGAGGCGCTGCTGTCGGAGTCGCAGCGCCTGGCCCAGCAGCTCCAGGGCCGCTCGGACGAGCTGCAGCGCCAGCAGGCCGAGCTGCAACGACGAGCGCCGGCTGCAGCAGATCCTGCGCAACCTGCTGTCCAACGCGGTCAAGTTCACCTCCTCCGGCGAGGTGCGCATGGTCGTCTCCGTCGCCGGGGACAGGCCCGACCCCGAGGGCCGCCCGATGCTCGCGTTCGCGGTCAGCGACAGCGGCATCGGCATCGCCGCCGACAAGCTGCCCGCCATCTTCGGGGCCTTCCAGCAGGCCGACGGGACCACGAGCCGCAAATACGGGGGCACCGGCCTGGGCCTGTCGATCAGCAGCGAGATCGCCCGCCTGCTCGGCGGCGAGATCCACGCCGCCAGCAGCCCCGGCAGGGGCAGCACCTTCACCCTCTACGTGCCGGCCGGCCGGGCGGCGGCCGCGCTCGCGGGCGAGCCGGAGTGGGCCGAGGAGCCCGTGCCCGAGGCGCTCACCGTCCCGGCCGAGTGGCCGGCCGCCGATGGCGAGGACTCGTGGAGCGCGACGCTCACCCGGCTGAAGGACAGCCCGGCCGGGGAGATCTTCGCGGGCCGGCGGGTGCTCATCGTGGACGACGACATCCGCAACGTCTACGCCCTGAGCCACGTGCTCGGCCGCCTCGGCATGGAGATCGTCTACGCGGAGAACGGCAGGGAGGGGCTGGAGGCGCTCGAACGCGAGCACGACATCGCCCTCGTTCTCATGGACGTGATGATGCCCGAGATGGACGGCTACGAGACGCTCACCGCCGTACGCCAGATGCCCGCCTTCGCCGGCCTGCCCATCATCGCTCACCGCCAAGGCCATGCCGGGCGACCGGGAGAAGACGATCTCGTGCGGCGCCTCCGACTACATGCCCAAACCCGTGGACGTGGACCAGTTCCTGGAGGTGATGCGGGGGTGGCTCACGGGCGAACGGCAGGCCGGCGGATGAACCGGCAGGTCAAGATCCTCGTGGTGGACGACAACGAGGAGAACCTGGTCGCGCTGGAGGCCGTGCTCAGGCCGCTGCAGCAGGTGCTGTTCAAGGCCAGGTCGGGGGCCGAGGCGATGAAGCTGATGCTGCGCCACGACTTCGCCGTCGTGCTGCTCGACGTGCTCATGCCGGGCATGGACGGGTTCGAGACCGCCACCCACATCAAGCGGCTCGACCAGACCCGCGACGTGCCCGTCATCTTCCTGACCGGCACCGAGCCGAGCGCGGGATCGGCCTTCCGCGGATACGCGGTGGGCGCGGTCGACTACCTCACCAAGCCCTTCGACCCCTGGGTGCTGCGCTCCAAGGTGACGGTGTTCATGGAGCTGTTCCGCAAGACCACGGTGTTGAAGGAGCAGGCGGCGCTGCTCGCCCAGCTCGTCCGCGACCACGAGGCGCTGGCGGGCTTCGCGCGCCGGCTCGGGGCGGTGGAGTCGCGGCTGGAGGGGCTGGCCGAGGTGGAGGGGGAGGACGAGGGGCTGCGGGAGGCGATCAAGGATCTGGCGGACCGGGTGGGGGCCATGCAGTCCGCGTTCGAGGCGGTGTCGTCCGTACGGGGGCGGGAATGAGCAGGCGGGAATGAGCAGGCCGGACTGAGCGGGCCGGAATGGGCGGGGCCGGCCTGAGCGGGCCGGGTGAGGTTCGTGCCAGGACACCGGCGTGGCTGCGCGCGTTCAGCGGTGTCTCCGTCGTACCTTTGGCATCATGGCCACCCGTACGCCGAAAAGCGCATCGAAGGGGCCGGCGAAGCGGTCGGCCTCGTCTCGCTCGACCACCGCCAAGCGCGGGAGCACGCCGGCGGGCCGGTCCAGGGCCAGGACGACCACGTCCGGCCGCAAGTCATCGGTGACCCATCAGGACCCCATCAGCTGGGTCTTCACCATGATCGGCAAGCTGATCGTCGGGCTGTGGATGCTGCTCGCCAACGGCATCGGCAGCACGGCCAGGGCGCTGGGCAAGAACGCCAGGGAGCTCGATCCCGCGCACCGGCGCGACGGGGTGGGCCTGACGGTGCTCGCGGGCGCGATCGTGCTCGCGGCCATGACCTGGCGCACCTCCGACGGCGCGGTGGCCGGGGTGGTCAACGCGACCGTGCACGCCGTGTTCGGCTCGCTGGCCTGGGCGCTGCCGCTGCTGCTCGGCCTGCTGGCCTGGCGCTATCTGCGCCATCCCGACCAGAACGCCGACACCGGCCGCATGGTGATCGGCTGGGCCGCGCTGATGGTCGGCGTGCTCGGCGTCATCCACGTGGCCAACGACACGCCCTACCCGGCCGGCGAGGGCCAGGGCATGGACAAGGTGTCGCAGGCCGGCGGCATGGTCGGGTTCATCGTGTCGGCGCCGCCGATGAGCATCCTGCCCCCGTGGGTGACGATCCTGCTGCTGCTGCTCCTGTCCGGGTTCGGTGTGCTGGTGATCACCGCCACGCCGGTGCACCGCATCCCCGAGCGGCTGGCCGAGCTCAAGCACCTGCTGTTCGAACGGCACGCCGAGCAGGAGACGCCGCGGCAGCCGGCCAAGAAGCGGGTCAGGACCAAGAAGGGCGAGAGCGGCGAGGACGTCGGCGACATCGTCAAGCCGTACGACACCCCGGTGCTGGCCGAGAAGGACAAGCGGCAGGACCACTCGCCCGAGATCGTGCCGGGGCTGACGGACGAGGAGGAAGCGCCTGTTCCCGAGGCCGAGCGCAAGCCTGAGCCGCCGCAGCCGACGCCCGCGCCGCGCAAGGTCGAGCAGCTCGTGCTGTCGCCGCAGGCGGGCCCGTACGGGCTGCCCGACCTGCAGCACCTCAAGATGGGCACGGCGCCCAAACCGCAGACCAAGGCCAACACGACCGTGGTCAACGCGCTCACCAGCGTGATGGAGCAGTTCGCCATCGACGCGCAGGTGATCGGCTTCACCCGGGGGCCGACCGTGACCCGCTACGAGATCGAGCTCGGGCCCGCGGTCAAGGTCGAGAAGGTCACCGCGCTCACCAAGAACATCGCCTACGCCGTCAAGTCGGCGGACGTGCGCATCCTGTCGCCGATCCCCGGCAAGTCGGCGATCGGCGTCGAGATCCCCAACGCCGACAAGGACCTCGTCTCCCTCGGCGACGTGCTGCGCTCGCAGGTGGCGCAGGCCGACCACCATCCGATGATCGTCGGCCTGGGCAAGGACGTCGAGGGCCGCACCATCGTGGCCAACCTCGCCAAGATGCCCCACCTGCTCATCGCGGGCGCCACCGGCGCGGGCAAGTCGGTCTGCGTCAACGGGCTGATCACCAGCATCCTCATGCGGGCCACCCCCGACGAGGTGCGCATGGTGCTGGTGGACCCCAAGCGGGTCGAGCTCAGCGTGTACGAGGGCATCCCCCACCTCATCACCCCCATCATCACCAACCCGAAGAAGGCCGCCGAGGCCCTGGAATGGGTCGTGGGCGAGATGGACCGGCGCTACGACGACCTGGCCGCCTCGGGGTTCCGGCACGTGGACGAGTTCAACAAGGCCGTGCGGGCGGGCAAGCTGCAGCCGCCGCCCGGCAGTGAGCGGGTCTACCAGCCGTACCCGTACCTGCTGGTGATCGTGGACGAGCTGGCCGACCTGATGATGGTGGCCCCGCGCGACGTCGAGGACTCGATCGTGCGCATCACGCAGCTCGCCCGCGCGGCCGGCATCCACCTGGTGATCGCCACCCAGCGGCCTTCTGTGGACGTCGTCACCGGCCTGATCAAGGCCAACGTGCCGTCCAGGCTGGCCTTCGCGGTGTCCTCGCTCACCGACTCGCGGGTCATCCTCGACCAGCCCGGCGCCGACAAGCTGGTCGGCCAGGGTGACGCGTTGTTCCTGCCCATGGGCGCGAGCAAGCCGATCCGCATCCAGAACGCGTTCGTCTCGGAGAAGGAGATCGCCGGGATCGTCTCGCACTGCAAGGAGCAGATGCAGGTCGAATACCGCGACGACGTCGCGGCGGCGCCGGTCAAGCGGGAGATCGACGAGGAGATCGGCGACGACCTCGACGTGCTGATCCAGGCGGCGGAGCTGATCGTGACCACGCAGTTCGGCTCGACCTCGATGTTGCAGCGCAAGCTGCGGGTCGGCTTCGCCAAGGCGGGGCGGCTGATGGACCTGCTGGAGAGCCGCAACGTGGTCGGTCCGAGCGAGGGTTCCAAGGCCCGCGAGGTGCTGGTCAAGCCCGACGATCTGCCTGGTTTGCTGGCCGATCTGCGTGGCGAATGACCCCAATGCGTGCTTGCCTGGCGATAACTGATTGAATATGTACCACCACGAAGAGTAGTCGGTGTGGTGGGGGGCGTTCGCTGTGCAGGAGCAGAGCATCGGGGCCATGCTGGCAGCGGCCAGGCAGTCGGCCGGGCTAACGGTCGCGCAGGTCAGTGCGGCAACCAGGATTCGCGAAGCGATCATCCATCTCATGGAGCAGGATGATTACCGCCAGTGCGGGGGTGACTTCTACGCCAGAGGGCATGTCAGGGCGGTGGCCGGGGCCGTGGGGCTCGACCCGGAGGCCACGGTCCATCTCTACGACCAGCAACACGGAGGGGTGCCGCAGCCGGTGCGGGCCTCGGCCGTGTTCCAGGCGGACCGCAAGATCAACGTGCCCGAGCGCCGGGGGCCCAACTGGACGATGGCGCTGGGCGTGGCCCTGGCCATCGTCGTGGTCTTCGGCACCATGCGGGTGCTGGGCGGCGCGAGCGACCAGGTGCGCACGGGGGACGTGCGGGCGGCCTCGGCCCGGCCCAGCGTCCCGCCGAACACGCCGATCACCGAGGCGCCCAGGGCGGCGCCGTCGAAGGTCAGCGCCAAGAACCTGGTGACGGTGCGTATCAAGGCGAAGCGGTCGTCGTACGTGAACGTGCACGACGCCAAGGGGCAGAAGTTGTTCTCGGGCACGCTGAAGGCGGGCAAGACGTCCACCTGGAAGGCGCCCGAGAAGGTCAACGTGCTGCTTTCCGACGTCGGAGCCGTAACGCTGCACGTCAACGGCAAGAAGGTCAAGGGTCTGGGAGGCAGCGGGGACATGGTGCGGCGCTCGTTCGGGCCGCCGAAACCGCAGTCGCGGTAGCAGCGCGCGGGTCGCGCGGGGGAGCCCGTGCAACAGGTGGTGGCCAACTCCCGATACCGTAGTGTTCACCATGTCATCCCGCCGAACCGCATCGCTGATCACTCTGGGCTGCGCACGCAACGAGGTCGACTCCGAGGAGCTGGCCGCGCGACTCGAGGCTGCCGGTTGGCAGCTGGGCGACGACGACCCCGATGTCGTCGTCGTCAACACGTGTGGCTTCATCGACTCGGCCAAGAAGGACTCCATCGACACGCTGCTGGCCGCCGCCGACTCGGGCGTCAAGGTAGTCGCCGCGGGCTGCATGGCCGAGCGCTACGGCAACGAGCTGGCCGAGGCACTGCCCGAGGCCAGCGCGGTCATCTCCTTCGACGACTACGCCGAGATCGGCGGCCGCCTCGACGACGTGCTCGAAGGCCGGCCGCTCAAGCCGCACACCCCACGCGACCGCCGCACCCTGCTACCCATCTCGCCGGTGGACCGTGCCAGCGCGGCCACGACGAGCATCCCGGGCCACGGCGACCTGCCGACGGGCCTGGCGCCCGCCAGCGGGCCGCGCGTGCTGCGCAAACGGCTCGACGAGAGCCCGGTGGCCTCGCTCAAGCTGGCCTCGGGCTGCGACCGGCGCTGCACCTTCTGCGCCATCCCCGCCTTCCGCGGCTCCTACGTCTCGCGCAAGCCCGACGACCTGCTGGCCGAGGCCGACTGGCTGGCCCACAGGGGGGTGCGCGAGCTGGTCCTGGTGAGCGAAAACTCCACCTCCTACGGAAAGGACCTGGGCGACCTGCGCGCGCTGGAGAAGCTGCTGCCGCAGCTGGCCGCCGTCGAGGGCATCGAGCGGGTGCGGGTCAGCTACCTCCAGCCGGCCGAGCTGCGTCCGGGCCTGATCGAGGTGCTCACCGCCACCGAGGGCGTCGTCCCCTACTTCGACCTGTCCTTCCAGCACGCCAGCGGCACGGTGCTGCGCCGGATGCGCCGCTTCGGCGACCCCGAGCGCTTCCTCGGGCTGCTGGAGTCGGTCCGCGAGCGCGCCCCCGAGGCGGGTGTGCGCTCCAACTTCATCGTGGGCTTCCCCGGCGAGACGGAGGAGGAGTTCGGCGAGCTGGTCGGCTTCCTTGAGCAGGCCAGGCTCGACGTGATCGGTGTGTTCGGCTACTCCGACGAGGACGGCACGGAGGCCGCCGGGTTGCCGGGCAAGCTGGAGCAGGAGGTCGTCGACGAGCGCGTGCGCGTGCTCACCGAACTGGCCGAGGAGCTGACCGCCCAGCGCGCGGAGGAGCGCATCGGCACCGAGGTCGACGTGCTGATCGACGACGACCTCGGCGACGGCGGCTACGAGGGCAGGGCGGCGCACCAGGGCCCCGAGGTGGACGGCTCGGTCACGGTGCAGGGCATCGGCCTGGTCAAGGGGCAGATCGTACGCGCGGTGGTGGTCGACGCCGAGGGGGTTGACCTGATCGCGCGCATCAAGGCCGGTCCATGAAAAGGGACGAGCGCCGCGTGGTAAGCCCGTGGAACATCGCCAACGTCCTCACGGTCCTCCGGTTGGTGCTCGTCCCTTTCTTTGTCGTCTGTCTCTTCCTGCCGGGCACCGGCTGGCGCCTGGGCGCGCTGGCGCTGTTCGGGGTGGCCTCGCTGACCGACCACCTCGACGGCGAGCTGGCCCGGCGCTACGGCCTCATCACCGACTTCGGCAAGATCGCCGACCCGATCGCCGACAAGGCGCTCACCGGGGCGGCGCTGGTGTGCCTGTCGATCCTCGGCGAGCTGCCCTGGTGGGTCACGATCGTCATCCTCGGCCGCGAGGTGGCCATCACGGGGCTGCGGTTCGTGCTGCTACGGCACGCGGTCATCCCGGCCAGCTACGGCGGCAAGGTCAAGACCGTGCTGCAGATCGCCGCGATCGTGCTCTACCTCTTGCCCGGCATCCCCGATCCCGTCAAGTGGGTGGTGATGGGCGGAGCGGTCGTCGTGACCGTGGGCACGGGCGTCGACTACGTCTTCAGGGCCGTGAGACTGCGTAAAGTGGCCAAGCGGGCGCGCGGGGAGTGAGCGATGGCGGATGTGGCCGGGGTACTGGCGATGCTGGTGGAGCGGCAGGAGACCGTGGCGGTGGCCGAGTCGCTGACCGGCGGGCTCATCGGCGCCGCCATCACGGCGGTGTCCGGCTCCTCCAAGGCGTTCAGGGGCGGGGTGATCTCCTACGCCACCGATCTCAAGCATGAGCTGCTGGGGGTGCCGGGTGAGCTGCTGGAGCGCGAGGGGGCCGTGCATCCCGAGGTCGCGACCGGCATGGCGGCGGGGGTCGCGCGGGTGTGCGGGGCGACGTACGGGCTGGCGGTGACGGGGGTGGCCGGGCCCGAGCCGCAGGACGGCAAGGCGGTCGGCACCGTCTACGCGGCCGTCGCCGGGCCCGGCGGGCAGATTTGGGCCCGGGAATTGAGACTTGAAGGGTCGCGCGAACGTATCAGGGTAGAGACGGTGGACGAGGCAGTCGATCTACTGTCAGGTGTGCTGAAGGCGAACATAGGGGAACATTCCGGGTGATTACCGTGTTACGTCCCGAGCGAACATCCGAGGCACGGTCTGACGCGGTGTCGGTGGATACGGGTACGGTGGAGCTGTGAGTGAGGTCCGTGAGCCAACTGCAAGCACCGAGCGCCCGGCAGGCGGGCCTGATGAGTCGCGCAACGAGGCACGAGCGGCGGTCCAGGGGCGGAGTCGCCCAGTGATGACGGCGAGGAGTATGTACGAAGCGAAGAAGCAAAATGTGCGGCACGAACCGATCGCGCGGGGCGTGGTGAAGACATCCGCGCCGGGGAGGGAGCGACAGATGATTCTGCTGCGTCAGCTGCTCGGCGACGTGCTGAGGCGGTTGCGGGTGCGGCAAGGGCGCACGCTGCGCGAGGTGTCGACACTGGCACGTGTCTCGCTCGGCTACCTGTCCGAGGTGGAACGTGGCCAGAAGGAGGCCTCGTCCGAGCTGCTCGCGTCCATTTGCGGCGCGCTCGGGGTGCCGCTTTCGCAGGTGCTGCGTGAGGTTTCCGACCAGTTCGCGCTGGCGGAGCTCCAGGCTGCCCCTGTGCTCGCCGACGTGCCCGAGCACGAGCGTCTCGCCCTTTCCGAGACGGTTCCCGGGGCGATCTCCGACTCCGTGTTCCCCGAAGTCAAGGACATGGTGGCCGCCTAACGCGGCTGGCAGCCCGCACACCACAGGATCAGCCGTTCCTGTGGCCGCATCCCCATCTCCCCGCGGCTGATGCGGGTGCCGCATCGGCGACAGGGCCTCCCCGCCCTGCCGTAGATCCACGTCGCGTTCGCCGGGCGGCGATCACCTGTGGTCACCGTGCCCGCAAGTCCCTTGTTGGCGTCCAGCAGCCGCTGGGCCAGTGACACCAGCCCGTCGAGATCCTCGATCTCCCCGACCTTCTTCCACGGCCAGACCCCGCGCAGGAACAGGGTCTCGGTGCGATAGATCGTGCCGATCCCCGCCAGGTTGCGCTGATCGAGCAGCGCCTCCCCGATGGTCCTGCCGGGCTCCGCTCGCAATCTCCGCACGGCCTCCTCCGGGTCCCAGTCCGCACCCAGCAGATCCGGCCCCAGATGGCCCACCAGCCGTGCCTCGTCGTCGGTCCTGACCAGGTCGACCATTCCCAGCCTGACGCCGACCGCCTGCCACTCCGCGTTCGCCAGGATCAGCCGTACCCGGTCGCCGGGGGCGGTGCGCCGGCCTGCGGGCGTGACCAGCCAGCTTCCGTCCATGCGCAGGTGGGTGTGCACGGTCAGGCCGCCCTCGACCCGGGTGAGCAGGTGTTTGCCACGCGAGAGCGTGGTGACGACCGCGCGGCCGGTGAGGTCGGCGGTGGCGTGCCGCGGAACCCGGAAGTCCGACCGGGTGAGCGTCCGCCCGTCGAGCGCGCCTCGCAGGCGGGCGGCGGTGCGGTAGACGGCATCTCCCTCAGGCACCTGTCCAGTCTAAGAAGCCGCTGTCACGGCCGCGCGTCCGCTGTCATGGGTGCGCGGCTGTCACGGCTGCGCGTCCGCTGTCATGGCTGCGCGTCCGCCGTCACGGCCGCGGGCCCGCTTGACCGGCACGGGGGCGTCTCCGGCAGAGCCTTGCGTCAATGATTCGCTGCGTTTTGAGGGGGTTCGTGGCCATAATGGCGATCAGGAGACGGCCTTGACGGAAGGCTTGTGCAGGGCATGCCGGAGATCACTGAGTTACGTGCGGGAGATCCCGCGGAGGTCGCGGGATATCGGCTGAGCGGGCGGCTGGCGCCCGGGGTGTTCGCCGGGCGGTCGAGGGCCGGGGAGCCGGTCCTGGTGCGATTATTACCGGCCGAGGTGGACCCGGAGGCGTTCCTGCGGGAGATGGAGCCGCTGCGGGCGGTCTCGGCGGTCGGCACGGCGCAGGTCCTGGACGCGGGCGTACAGGGCGAGCAGGCGTACCTGGTGGCCGAGTGGGTGGACGGACCCTCGCTGGCGGAGGTCGGCGGTTCGGCCGACGGGGTGGGGCTGCACCGGCTGGCGGCCGGGACGATCACGGCGCTGGTCGCGCTGCACCAGGCGGGGCTGGTGCACGGCGACATCCGGCCGGGCAACGTGCTGCTGGGCCCCGACGGGCCCAGAGTGGCCGACGCGGGGCTGGAACACGCGATGGCGCAGGCGTCGGTGTCGACGCGGAAGGTGGCGGTGCCCGCGTACACCGCTCCCGAGCGGCTGGCGGGCGGCGCGGCCACGCCGGCGGGTGACGTGTTCTCGTGGGCGGCGACGATGGTGTTCGCGGTCAGCGGAGCCTCGCCGTTCGAGGGCGGGTCGATGGCGGCGACCGTGGCCAGGATCACCGGCGGTCAGGCGGATCTGCCGGAGCTGGGGGAGTTGCACGGGTTGATCGTGGCCTGCCTGGAGCAGGATCCCGAGGCGCGGCCGGCGGCCAGCGAGGTGCTGCTGCGGCTGGTCGGGCAGACCTCGTTGCTTACCGGGCGGGTGGACAGCGGCGCCGTGGCGGCCGCCCCGCCGCCCCGGCGGGGCAGGAGCGTGCTCGCGCTGGCCGCCGCGTTCGTCGCGGGAGCGCTGGTGTCGGCCGCGGGGTTCCAGGTCCTGTCCGGCGGCCCCGCGACCAGGAGCACGGCCGCCACCGCCGCCACGCCGACGAGCGCCGTCACCCCCGCGCCCGGCGCCGCCCCCACGCCCACGATCACCACGGTCCAGACCGAGGCGCCGTCGGACGATGTGGAGAAGAAGGGCCTGAGCGACACGAAACTGAAGGACGTCGCCGTGACCCTGCACGAGCATGCCGACGACTCGATGCGGCTGGTCTCCTACCTGGGCTCCGGCGGCCAGTTCTCCAGCTTCGCCAGGCCGCCCGGTGGGGAGTTCAAGGAGGTGGGCAACTACGAGCAGCCCGCCCTTTCCCCCGGCGGCGACTGGGTGGCGCTCAACCCCATGCTCAAGTTCCAGACCTCCGAGCTGGACCAGATCAGGTTCGTACGGATGTCCACCGGTGAGTCCTTCGTCGTCAGCACCGTCAAGAAGCCTCTGCAGACGTTGACGCCCGTCTGGTCCAGGGACGGCGGCAAGCTGCTGCTGTCGGTCTACAACCAGGACAAGGACCGCAGGCTGGTCGGCTTCGTGGTGATCGAACTGGCCACCAGGAAGGCCGTGCACGTCGAGACCGAATACACCGACAACTCCTCCCTGTACTACAACTTCGCCCCTGACGGCACGGTCGTGCGCGGGTTCTGGGATGGCAAGAACTCGGGGATCGAGTTCTACGACATGTCGGGCCAGGTCACCAAGACCATGCACTGGGTGGGCCTGCCACGTGGCGGCGAGTGGTTCTCGCCGTCCGGCAAGCGGCTGGCCACCGTCTGCCCGAACGGCAAGGAGCTGTGCGTGTGGGATCTCGCGACCGGCGCGCGGCAGGCGACGGTCGACTTCGGCGACGCCAAGGGCTCCTTCCTCGGCTGGTTCAACGAGAAACACCTGATGGTGCAGGATCCCGGCAAGAAGAAAACCCAGCAAATCCAGATCATCGACTTCATCGGCGATGTCAAGCGGGTGCTGGCCGACCTGGCGACGGACGGCCCGGTGCTGCTCCAGTTCGCCCGCGTGCCGCGATCGTGAGGCCGCTGCTCGCGCACGATCCCGTCCAGGTGGGGGAGCACCGCGTGGTCGGGCGGCTCGGCGTGGGCGGGCAGGGCGTCGTCTACCTGGGCGAGTCGCCCGGCGGCGGGCGGGTGGCGATCAAGATGCTGGGGGCGGAGCCGGCCGACGCCGAGGCCCGCTCGCGTTTCCGGCAGGAGATCGGGTACGCGCGGCGGGTCAAGGCGTTCTGCACCGCGCAGGTGCTGGCCAGCGGTGAGCTCGACGGCACGCCGTACGTGGTGAGCGAGTACGTGGACGGCCCCTCCCTGGCCGACGTGATCATGGACAGGGGGCCGCTGCGCGGGGCCGAGCTGCGCCGGCTGGCGATCGGGACGCTGACCGCGCTGGCCGCGATCCACCAGGCCGGGGTGGTGCACCGGGACTTCAAGCCGGGCAACGTGCTGCTCAGCAGGGACGGGCCACGGGTGATCGACTTCGGCATCTCCCGGGCCCTGGAGGAGACCGAGGCCGGCGGGGAGCTGGTCGGGACGCCGCCGTACATGGCGCCGGAGCAGTTCGCCGACCGGCCGGTGAGCCGGGCCGCGGACCTGTTCGCCTGGGCCTCGACCATGGTGGCCGCCGCCACCGGGCGGCCGCCGTTCGGCACCGGCGACCTGGCCGCGCTGATCACCCGGATCCTGCACCAGGAGCCCGACCTGGGCGAGCTCGACGGCGACCTGCGTGAGCTGGCCGCCCGCTGCCTGGCCAAGGACCCCGCGGCCAGGCCCACGGCCGCGCAGGCGCTGCTCACCCTGCTCGGGCACCGCGTGCCGGAGCAGGCGCCACGCCACCCGGGCGAGTTGCTGGCCGAGGGCCAGGAGTCGGCGGCGCCGCCGTCCGGCGGACGCGATCAGGTCCCTCGGCGCGCCGGGGGACTTCCGGCAGCTGGGGCGCAGGACCCCGCGGCTCCTGCGCGGCGCAGGAGATGGCCGCTGGTGGGCGGGGCGGAGGATCCTGCGCGGCTCGGGAACTGGCCACCGGTTGTCGGGGAGCAGGCTTCCGCGTGGCGCAGGAGGTGGCCGGTGGTGGCTGCGGCGGTGGCCACGGCTCTGGTCGCCGTCGTGGCGGCGGTGCTGCTGATCCCGCGATCCCAGCCGGGGCCGCGACCGCTCGCCGCCACGCCGTCGGCTTCGGGGTCGGCGTCGGGGTCGGCGTCGGTGCCGCTGCCGACTCCGCGCGCGGGGGACATGGCGCTCACGTCCACCACCGAGGCGAAGATCCCCGGCACCGGGATCACGCTGCACGAGAACCCCGCCGACCCCCTCTGGGTCTCCTCCTACCGCGACGAGCGCGACGGGGTCGGTTACACGACCTACACACGCGACCCCGCCGCCGGGACCTTCGGCTTCTTCGGCGCCTGGGAGGAGCCGATCGTGGCGCCGGGCGGCCGCTACGTGGCCTCGCTGTCGGTGACCCGCTTCCGGCGCTCCGGCTTCGAGTTCATCCGGATCCGCGACCGGGCCACCGGCCAGGACCGGGAGCTGCGCACGGTGGACAAGCCCGCCACGCTGTTCGAGCCGGTCTGGTCCGCCGATGGGCGGCGGCTGGTCGCGACCCTGGCCGACCGGAAGGGCAAGGCCGAGGGCTTCGCGGTGATCGACGTGATCACGGGAGCCGTCAAGGTGATGAAGGTTCCTGACGTGGCCGACACCAGGTTCATGTGGGGCTCAGGCGACAGCGTGCTGTATCAGGCGACCGGCGGGGTGATCAGGGCGCTGGACCTTCAGGGCGGGCGGCTGCGTGAGTTCAAGGGGAAGCTGGCGATCGGCGGGGTCGCGACCACGCCGATCGGCACGGTCTTCGCCACCGAGTGCCCCGGACGCTCGCGTGACATCTGCTTCCTCGACGAGATGACCGGCGCGAAGAAGGGCGAGGCCCGGTTGCCGAAGGGGTCCGGTTTCCGCGGCTGGCTGGACGATCGCCATCTGCTGGTCACCATCCCCTCAGGCGACGACCTGAACGTCGTCATGGCGGACGTGACCGGCCGGACCGTGCGCACCCTGGCCACCGGCCCCGCGTCCGTGATCGACAAGGTCAGGTTCTGGTACACGAGGAAGTGAGGACGGGCCGCCGGGCCTGGGAAGCCGGGGAACAGGCCGGTTCCGGGCGGGGGCCGGGGGAGGCGTCAGCCCCAGGCGACGAGGGGAGCGGTCAGTCCCAGGCGGCGGGGTCGGCGGCGAGCACGCGGATGCGCTCGGGCAGCGCTCCCGAGGCCACCTGCTCCAGCGTGACCTCCTCCAGGATCGACCGCTCGGTCGCCCGCAGCGCGATCCACACCTGCTGCAGCGACTCGGCGGGCCCCCGGTAGCCGACGTGCTCGGGCCGCTCGCCGCGGACGTTGGCCAGCGGGCCGTCCACCGCCCTGATGACGTCGGCCAGGGAGATCTCGGCGGCGGGCCGGGCCAGCACGTAGCCGCCCTCGGGGCCGCGCTGGCCGCGTACGAGCCCGGCGCGGCGCATCTGGAGCAGGATGTTCTCCAGGTATTTGGGCGGCATGTCCTGCTCCTTGGCGAGCTCGCCCACAGTGGTCGGACCCGCACCGGCTGCGGCGAGTTCGGCGGCGGCGCGAAGGGCGTAGTCGACACGAGCGGATAGGCGCATGTTCTCGATTATCCCTCCTGGTCAACACTGGTTAGGCGCAAGGTCGTCAGAACGGGCAGGTGATCTGAATACGGCAACCGCGGTACCTGGGCCGAAACGGCCGTCAAACCCGCGCTGATCAGCACGTGGTCGATCCGTCTCACCGGCCTGCCGGCGGGCGAGGTGGGCGGGTCGCCCAGGGTTTTCAGGGGGTCCGACAGCCCCGCCGCGAGCAGCACGCGCATCTCGGGGTCGTCCGGCGTGATGTTCAGATCGCCGGCCAGGATCACCGGCCGGCTCGCGGCCAGGTCGCGCACGATGGCGGCGACCTCGGGGGCCTGCCCGGCGGGCGCCTGGAGGTGGGTGTTGACCACGCCGACCTCCCTGCCGTTCACCTCGACGACGGCGGCCTGCGCCTGCGCCCCCGTGGGATAGCCGTGCCGCCCCAGCCCGTACGACCGCACGCTCTTGACCGGCAGGTTGGTGAGCAGCGCGTCGCCCCAGACGTTGTCGGCCGCCGGCGCGAAGTAGTGGCGCATGCCCAGGCCGCGCGCGATCCGGTCCAGGTCGTCGCGGCCGCCGTTGAGCAGCCAGCCCCGGTCCACCTCGCTGAGCAGGACGATGTCGGGCCGCCGCGCGGCGGCCCACGAGGCGATGCGGTCGAGCGACAGCCGCCCGTCCAGCCCGAACCCCATCCTGATGTTGTACGCGATCAGCGTGAGGTCGTCCGAGCGCCGGGCGGCCACGGCGGGCGCGGGCTGCCAGGAGACGACCACCACCAGCGGCACCAGCACGAGCGCGGCGGCCAGGGCGGCGGGTAGGGTCCGGCGGCGGGCGGGCAGCTCCACGGGCGGGTCGCGGACCAGCCGCGGCACCACGGCCACCGCGGCGACCAGCACGGAGACCGCCACGGGCACCACGGAGTTGGGCACGCCGAGATCGAGGTCGTAGGCCGCGTAATAGGCGAACGTCCCGACGAGGAAGACGAGCCCGCCGCACAGCAGGGCCAGGCCCTGGCGCCGCCCCGCGGGCCCGGTGCCCGCCGCGGCGAGCATGCTGCCGAGGAACCCGATCGACAGCCCAGGAACCCCGGCGCCCGGCAGGTAGGTGACCACGGTGATCGCGACGAGCGCGATACCCAGCCCGAGCTCGATCAGCGGGGACGTGGCCGGGCCCAGCGCCGCCGCGGTCGCCGCGACCAGCGTCAGCGCCAGCAGGCCGGAGGTGAGCGCGAGCGTGCCGAGCGGCTCGGGGCCCTGCTCCGGCTTGGCCCACGACGTGGCCGCCATCCCGGCCAGCAGCAGCGTGGGCCCGAAGAGGAACCAGACCCGCGCGGGAGCGGGCGCGCCCTCCGCAGGCGGCGTGGAGAGCAGCGCCAGGAACAGGGCCAGGCACAGCGCGAGCGTGGCCGCCCAGGGCAGCGGGCCCGCCCGCCAGACCAGGTCCACCCCGTCCAGCAGCAGGTGGACGAGGGACGACAGCGCGATGCCGCCCATGATGCCGACCGGCACGGCCCTGCGGGGGACCGCGCAGGCGCAGCCGTACAGGAAGACCAGGCCGGCCGTGACGCCGGCGGAGGAGACGTACAGCTGGCTCACGCCCGCCTGGAGCAGCAGCCGTGCCGCGACCAGCCCGGCCGCGCCGGCGATCAGGGCGTGGCGCGGCTTTGCGAGCAGGGCCAGGAAGGGGAGGATGAACCAGGCGGCGGCGTACAGGCCCATCAGCTCCGCGGGCGTCTCGCCCGCGCGGCCGAACAGCGTGATCAAAGAGGGCAGGAAGACCCGCAGGACGTCGAACAGGACTACGATGCCGAGCGCCAGCATGACGGCATGGCCACGCGGGATGGTCATGAGGCATCCTCGTGTTCGCCTGACGCGGCGCGCAAGAGCCGGAGCGCTAAACTTCCAACAACCTTTTCGATTTTGACGGTGGGATTCACGGTGGGATACAGCGCGGAGCGACGCCCTGGTGTGCCCGGACTGCTCAGGGAGATCAACGACCGGGCCGCGCTCGACCTGCTGCTGGCCACCGGTCCCATGACGCGCGGGCAGATCGGCGAGCTGACCGGCCTGTCCAAGGTCACGGCCTCGCAGACTCTCGCCAGGCTGGAGGAGCGCGGCCTGGTCGAGGTGGTGGGCGCCCAGGCCGGCGGGCGGGGGCCCAACGCGGCCCTCTACTCGGTGATCGCCTCCAGCGCCTACGTGGCCGGCCTTGAGGTCGGCCCTGAACGGCTCTCCGCGGCCGTGGCCGACATCCACGGCCGGACGATCGCCGAGGTCACCGTCGATCCCGACGGGCACGACGACCCGGTCTCCGTGGTGCACGGCGCCATCGCCAAGGCCTGCCGCGGCGCCAGGATCAGCATCTCCCGGCTGCGCGGCGTGGTGATCGGCACCCCGGGCGTGGTCGATCCGCGCAGCGGCGACATCCGCTTCTCCTTCGACCTGCCCGGCTGGCACGAGGGCATCCACGAGGCCCTGGCCGGCGACCTGCGGCGCGAGGTGACGATCGAGAACGACGTCAACCTCGCCGCCATCGCCGAGCGCGCCGACGGGGCCGCCCAGGGCGCCGACGACTTCGTGCTGCTGTGGGCGAGCCGCGGCCTCGGCCTGGCCATCATGCTCGGCGGCCGGCTCCACCGGGGGCGTTCCGGCAGCGCGGGGGAGATCGGCTACCTGCCGGTGCCCGGCGTGCCGCTGCCGGAAGACATCCGCACCCTGCCCGGGCGGCTGCCGTCGCTGGCGGGCGGCCTGCAGTCGCTGGTCAGCGCCGAGGCGGTGACCGAGCTGGCCCAGGGCTACGGCTTCGCGGCCGGCAGCGCCACCGAGGCCGTCAAGGTCGCCGTGGCCGCGGGCGCCGAGGGCGAGCCGCTGCTCGACGAGATCGCGCACCGGCTGGCGCTCGGGGTGGCGGCGGTGTGCGTGGTGCTCGATCCCGGCCTGGTGGTGCTGGCCGGGGAGGTGGGGCTCGCCGGCGGGTCCGCGCTGACGTCCCGGGTGGAGGAGGCCGTGGCCGGGATCTGCCCGGTACGGCCCCAGGTGGTCACGACGACGGTGACGGAGGGCAACCCGGTGCTGCGCGGCGCCGTTCTGGCGGCCCTGGACCAGGCCCGCGAGGAACTCCTGGCCTGACGGGCTACCCGGCGACGGGCCTGCCGCCCGACGGCGACCCGCTGACGGGGACTCAGGACGCGCCCTACGGGCCACAAACAGGATGCCGGGTGTGCAGATGCCCGGCTCAGGCGGTGAGGAGCTCCACGGCCGCCTGGGCGTTGGCGCGGGCGGCGCCGTACGTCGCGATGTAGGCCGCGCTGTCGGGCCGCCACACGGGCAGGCCCATCTCGATCACGGTCGTATCGGGCCGGGCCGCCACCAGCGCCGACAGCAGGTTCCTGCTCTCGTGATGCCGATGGGCGTCCTTGACCACGACGACCAGCGACCGGTTCACCGCCTTGGCCAGCAGCCCGGCGACGTCGGCCGCGGCCGGCTTGACCCGGACGATCTCCGCGTCGGGCAGCCACGGGCCCACCCCCCACGGCACGTCGCCCACGGCGATCGTCGGCGGGGTGTCCACCTCGATCACCAGCGGCTCGACCAGCGGCTCCGCCGAGCCGCTCAGGCGGACGGCGCGGCGGGCGGCGTGCAGGCCGACGACGTTCTGCTCGGCCGTGACCTCCTCGGGCGCCCCGGCGGCCCAGGCCCGCAGCGCGGCCACCCGCGCCGCCGCCTGCTCCAGCCGGTCGAGCGGCAGCCGCCCGTCGCGCACGGCCGCCTCGATCCCGGCGATGATCGCCAGCACGTCGTCGTACGTCGGCAGCGGCCCCAGGCAGAGCAGATCGGCCCCGGCCGCGAGGGTCAGCACGGCGCCACCGGCCAGCCCTACGCTCTCGGTGATCGCGCGCATGTCCAGCGCGTCGGTGACGACCACGCCCTCGTAGCCGAGCTCGCCCCTGAGCAGCCCGGTCAGCGCGGCCCCCGACAGCGTGGCAGGCGTGTCGCCTGTCAGCGTCGGCACCGCCACGTGCGCGGTCATCACGGACCTGGCCCCCGCGCCGATGGCCGCGCGGAACGGCGCCAGTTCGCGCGCCCGCAGCACCTCCAGGCTGACGTCCACGACCGGCACGTCCAGGTGGGAGTCCACCCGGGTGGCGCCGTGGCCGGGGAAGTGCTTGACGCAGGCGGCCACCCGTACCGACTGCAGGCCCTCGACGGCGGCCACCGTGTGCCGGGCGACCAGGTCGGGCACGGTGCCGAACGACCTGGTGCCGATGACCGGGTTGTCGGCCTCGGTGTTGACGTCCGCGCTGGGCGCCATGTCCAGGTTGATGCCGCAGGCGGCCAGTTCTGAGCCGATGGCCCGGTAGACCCGGCGGGTCAGCTCGACGTCGTCCACGGCCCCCAGGGCCGCGTTGCCGGGGTACGGGCTGCCGACGTGGTACGCCAGCCGCGTCACGTCCCCGCCCTCCTCGTCGAGCGAGATGACGGGATCACCGGCTCCCCTCAGCGCGGTGGTCAGGTCGAGCACCTGGCCGGGGTCGGCCACGTTGAAGCCGAAGAGCGTCACGCCGCCCAGACCCTGCTCCAGCTCGCGCAGCACCCACTCGGGCGCCGTGGTGCCCTGGAAGGCGACGAGCAGCGTGCCGGCCGCGAGGCGGCGCAGCCCCCGATCACTCTGACTCATGGCTCCTCATCAGTTCTGCGCACGGCGTCCACGACGTCGTACGGTGTCAGCCCTTCACGGCCCCGGCGACCAGGCCGGAGACCATGCGGCGTTGGACGAGCAGGAAGAAGATGACGACCGGGATCGTCATCAGGGTCGAGCCGGCCATGATCGCGCCCCAGTCGACGCCCTTCTGGCCGAAGAAGTACTGCAGGGCGACCGGCATCGTGTAGCCCTCGGACCCCGACATCAGATAGAGGGCGAAGATCAGGTCGTTCCACGCGGTGATGAACGAGAAGATGCTGGTGGCCACCAGGCCCGGCGCGACCAGCGGGAAGAGCACCTTCCAGAAGGTCGTCATGCGTCCGGCGCCGTCGATCCAGGCCGCCTCCTCCAGCGACTTCGGCACCGCGGCGACGAACGTGCGCAGCATCCAGACGCCGAACGGCAGCGTCAGCGCCACCTGCGTGATGATCAGGCCGATCAGCTGGTCGCCCAGCCCGGCCCGCTTGACCATCATGTAGAGCGGGATGAGCAGGCCCTCCGACGGCAGCATCTGCACGATCAGCAGCGTGACCAGGAAGGTGCCGCGGCCCTTGAACCGGAAGCGCGCGATGGCGGTGGCCGACAGCAGCGCGAAGGCCGACCCGATGAGCACGGTGCCGAGCGCCACGACGGCGCTGTTGCGCATGTAGAGCCAGATGGAGTTGTTCGCGACGCCCTCGGTCAGCACCCGCTCGAAGTGCTCGAAGGTGAAGTGCGTCGGGAACGGGATGAACTCCGTGGTGAAGATCTGGTCGTTGGCCTTGAAGCCGGTGGCGACCATCCAGTAGACGGGGAAGACGGCGTAGAGGAAGACGAGGATCCCGGCCGTGTTCAGGAGGATCTTGCCGAGCCTCTTGCGTGCGAGCGGGGTCACATCTCCTCCTGCTTCACGATCTGCCTGACGTACACGACGGTGATGATGAGCAGGATGATCGTCAGCACCACCGAGATCGCCGCGCCCGTCCCCAGCTTCTGCGGGGGCTTGAACGCCTCGGCGACGGCGTACATGGACAGGTTGAAGCCGTCACGGTTGGTCGGCCCGTTCATGAGCACGTAGAGCTGGCTGAACACCTTGAAGTCCCAGATGATCGACAGGATCGTCAGGACCGCGAAGACCGGCTTGAGCAGCGGCAGGGTGATCTTTCTGAACGTGCGCCAGGCGCCCGAGCCGTCGACCCTGGCCGCCTCGTACAGCTCGGCGGGGATGCCCTTGAGCCCGGCGAGGACCGAGACCGCGATGAACGGGAAGCCGGCCCACACGACGCACACCACGAGCGCGATGTAGAGGGGGATGGTGTCGTTGAGCCAGGGCGTGCCCGACCAGCTCTCCTGCCCGTCCGGCGGCGAGAGCAGCCAGTGGGGCACGAGGTTGAGCGCCCAGTTGATGATGCCGGACTCGGCGTCGAACAGGGAGCGCCAGATGACGCCCTGCGCCACCGGGGGCACGGCCCAGGCGAACATGCAGCCGATGACCACGAACAGCGACATCTTCCTGCCCAGCCGGTGCAGCAGCACGCCGACCGCGGTGCCCACGATCAGCGTGAGGCTGACGGCGACGAAGGCGAAGACCACGGTGTTGCGCAGGGCCGACCAGAAGATGTCGTTGGACAGCACCTTGTCGAAGTTGTCCAGGCCCACCCACTCGGCGGGTCTGGTGCCGCGGATCTGGGCCAGGCCGACCTTCTGGAAGGCCATGATGCCGAGCTGGACCATCGGATACAGCAGCAGCCCCGCGATGACCACCAGGCCGGGGATGAGCAGCACGTACGGGATGCTCCAGACCGGCAGCCCGCTCGCGCGGGCGGCCCGGTCGTTGCGCCGGCGGCCCGGGGAAGGGGAGGAGTCCCTGCCCCGGGCGACCGTTGTCGGGTTCGCCATCGTTACTGGTTCAGGATCTCTTCGAGTTCCTTGTTGGCGTCAGCGAGGGCGGCGGTGGCGTCCTTCTTGCCCTCGATGACCTCCCGCGCCGCGTTCTGCAGCACGGCCTTGGTCGCGTCGGCCTCGGACCAGTTGGGGTCGGCGGGGAAGGCCTTGGCCTTGGCGAAGGCCTGGGCGAAGGCGCCCTGGGCGGGGTCCTCGTTCATCGCGGCCAGGGTGTCGGGGTAGACCGGGAGCAGGCCGCCCTCCTTGGCGTAGCGATCGGCCCAGGTCTTGCTGGTGGCCAGCTTGATGTACTCCTTGCCGAGGTCGGCCTGCTGGGTGCCGCCCCACAGCGCGATGTCGTTGCCGCCGAAGAAGGACGCGGCCACGCCGCCGGTCTTGGCGGGCAGCGGGAAGAAGCCGAGCTTGTCGCCCTTCAGCTTGCCCTTGGAGTCCTCCTCGATGCCGGGCAGGTCCCAGGCGGCGGTGAGGTACATCGCGACCTTGTCGTTGGCGAAGCGCTTACGGATGTCCGTGGTGTTGAGCGTCAGGTTGGCCTTGCTGGACAGGCCGTCCTGGACCAGGCCGGTGTAGGTGTTGAAGCCGGCCGCGAAGCCGGGTTCGGTCAGCTTGCCGACCCACTTGTCGCCCTCCTTGACGGCGTACTCGCCGCCCTCGGACCAGGCGAAGGCCGCGAGCAGGTGGTTGGCGTCCGAGCCGCCGTTGAAGGCGAAGCCGTCGACGCCCTTCTTCTCGCCCTGGATCTTCTTGGCCGCGGCGACGAGCTCGTCCCAGGTCTTGGGGACCTCGATCTTGAGGTCGTCGAACCAGTCCTTGCGGTAGAGCACCGCGCGGGCCCCCGCGCCCCACGGCACGGCGTAGACCTCGTTGTCGACGGTCTCGTAGCCGTACAGGTTCTGCGGGATCTGCGACCTGTCGCCCTCGCGGGCGATGTCGGTGATCGGCTCCAGCGCGTCCTGGCTCTGCCACATCGGGACCTGGTCGTTGCCGATCTCGGTCACGTCGGGTCCTGTGCCGGTCGCGGCGGCGGCGAACTTGTCGGCGACCTGCGGCCACGGGATCCACTCAAGCTTGACCTCGGCGCCGGTCTGCGTCTTGAACTCGGCGTTGAGCTCCTCCATGTACTTGGCGGCGGCCGGGTTGCTGTCTCCAAGACGCCACACGCTCAAGGTCTTGCCGGCGAACTTGGGGCCGGAGGCAGCGGCGGCGCTGGGTGAGGACGTGGCGGGTTCTTCGCTCGAACCGCCACAGGCGGCCAGTCCCAGGGCCAGCGCGGCCGTGGTGACCGTAGTGGCCGTGATCTTCGCGATCCTCACAGGGTTCTCCCTTCCCGGGTGCTGGCCTACGGTCCGCACCAGGCTGATCGTCATATGCCGAACGATGGTGTTAAACTAACAAGAAACTTTCTTAAAAGAAACGCCCGTTAGCCGATCGTGACGAGAAGGGTGCGCAGATGAGCCGAGACCCGGGAGTCCCCCGTCTGCTGCGCCGGCTGAACGACCGCGCGGCACTCGAGTTGCTCCTCGGCGACGGCCCACTGACGCGGGCCGAGCTCGGTGCGCGTACCGGGCTCTCCAAGGTAACGGCAGGTCAGCTTCTCGCGCGATTGGAGGAACGGGGCCTGGTCGAAGTGGCAGGCGAGCGGGCGGGAGGCAGGGGGCCGCACGCCGCCCTCTATGCCGTGGTCCCCTCCAGCGCGTACGTCGCCGGCCTCGAAGTCCTGCCCGACAGCCTCACCGTCGCTGTGGCGGACATCACAGGCCGCGTGGTGGTCGAGGTCACCCTCAACCCCGCCGACGGCCGCGACCCCGTCAAGGCGGTGCACGCGGCCGTCCAGCGGGCCTGCGACACGGCCAACGTCAGCCTGTCGCGGCTGCGCGCGTTCGTCATCGGCACCAGGGGCGTGGTCGACCCGCTCACCGGCGACGTGCGCATCTCGGTCGACCTGCCCTCCTGGCACGTCGGCGTGCTGGCCAGCCTGCGCGAGACCCTCGGCGCCTCCGTGACGATAGAGAACGACGTCAACCTCGTCGCCCTGGCCGAGCACAGATACGGCGCCGCCGAAGGCGTCGACGACTTCGTGCTCGTCTGGGCCGGCGTCGGCCAGGGGCTCGGCGTCATGCTCGGCGGCCGGCTGCACCGCGGTATCAGCGGCGGCGCGGGCGAGATCGGCTGGCTGCCGGTCCCCGGGCAGCCGCTGCCCAGCGACGTACGCCGGCCGCAGACCGGCTCGTTCCAGCGCCTGGTGGGCCACGACGCCCTGCGCGGCCTGGCCGGAGAACGCGGCGTGACCGGCGCGAGCGTGCCCGACCTGGTACGCGGCGGCGACGACGACTACCTCGACGCCGTCGCGGCCCGGCTGGCCCTGGGCGTGGCCGCCGTGACCGTCGTGCTCGACCCCGGCCTCATCGTGCTCAGCGGCGACATCGGCAGGGCCGGCGGCGAGCGGCTGGCCGCCAAGGTGGAGGAGGCCGTGGCCCGCATGTGCCCCAGCAGGCCGAGCGTCGTCGTCAGCCGGGTGGCCGGCAACCCCGTGCTGCGCGGCGCTCTGGTGGCCGCCCTTGAGCAGGCCCGGGAGCAGGTCTTCTCCGACACTGTGTGAGAATTCTTGCCCATGTGGCAGTCCTCGAACGACGTCGTGCTGATCTCCGACCCGCGTGTGACCTCGATCCCCGTGCGTGAATGCGGCGAGCCGCTGGCCGACGTACGCGGGCGGCTGCGCGTGGACTCACGGCTGGCCGACGAGCAGGGCGCCTACGCCCACCTGCGGGAGGGCGTGCTGCGCCGGCTGGAGCAGGCCCAGGGCCTGCTGCCCGACGGCTACCACCTGCTGGTCGTCGAGGGTTACCGGCCGGTCGCCACGCAGCGCCGGATCTTCGACGAATACCGAGCCACGCTCACCGGGCTGACGCCCGAGGAGTCGTATGTCGCGGCCAGCCGCTACGTCTCCCCGGTCGAGGTCGCCCCCCACACCGCCGGTGCGGCGGTCGACCTGACCCTGTGCTCGCCCGACGGTACGGAATACGACATGGGCACCCAGGTCAACGACAACCCCGAGCAGAGCGACGGCGCCTGCTACACCGCCGCCCCCGGCATCTCCGACGACGCCCGCGCCCACCGCAAGCTCCTGGCCGCCGCCCTGGAGCCCGCCGGGCTGGTCAACTACCCCACCGAATGGTGGCACTGGTCGTACGGGGACCGTTACTGGGCGATGTCCACGCAGGCAGAGCACGCGCGCTACGGCCCCGTGGAATTTACCGTCTGACACCGCTCAGTCGAAAGGTTTTCCGACGGGCGTGGGACGGGCACAACATGATGCGGAGACTGTGGACTCCCCCAGTGAGGTGCCGGCATGGTTCCGCTCATCGGGATCGAAGAGGAATACCTCATCGTTGATCCCCGCACCCGCCACGTAGCTCCCCGAGCGGCCGAAGTCCTGGCCGCGGCGACCGACGTGCTGGACGTGGTGCATGAAATCACCAGATTCCAGGTGGAGGCTCGTACACCGCCCTCCGCCGACCTCAGCGAGCTGGGCTTCCAGCTCCGCGCAGCGCGAAAGGAGGTGGCCCTTGCGGCCCGCTCGTGCGGGCTGGCCGTCGTCGCGAGCGGCATCCCGGTCCTGGGTGCCGTGGTGCCCTCACCGCTCACCGACGACGACCGTTATCTCCGGGGCAGGACCCTCTATCGGGCCCTTCAGGACGAGATCAGCATCTGCGCCCTGCACGTGCACGTGGACGTGCCCGACCCCGAGCACGCCGTCTACGTGAGCAACCACCTGCGGCCCTGGCTGCCCACGCTGATCGCGCTGGCCGCCAACTCGCCGTTCTTCGTGGGCCGCGACACGGGCTACGCCTCGTGGCGGGTGATCAGCTGGGGCCGCTGGCCGGTCTCCGGCGCGCCACCCTACTTCCGCTCGTTCGGCGACTACGAGCTGGCCCTCCAGGCGCTGGCGGAGTCGGGCGCGCTGCTCGACGCCAAGACCGTCTACTGGGACGCGCGCCCGTCGCCCCGGCTGCCCACCGTGGAGATCAGGGTGGCCGACGTGCCGCTCGACGTGGCCGACAGCCTCACCCTGATCGGGCTGATCAGGGCGCTCGTCGTCACCGCGCTGACCGCTGTCCGGCGAGGGGACCGCGGGCTGCCGATTCCTGCCGAGGTGCTGCGCGCCGCCTACTGGCGGGCCGCCCGCGACGGGTTACGCGGCGACAGCCTCGACGTACGGCACGGCACGCTGGTCCCGGCCGCGGTGATGGCCGGGCGCCTGCTGGAGCACGTACGCCCGGCGCTGGCGGAGACCGGTGACCTGACCTTCATCCAGGAGGGCCTCGACCGGTTGCTGCGCGAGGGGTCGGGGGCCATGCGCCAGCGCAGGGCGTACGAGAGGGGTAATGATCTGGCCGAGGTGGTGGACGACCTCATCGAGGCCACCGTGGCCTGAGGCGAGACGGGTGTGGTCAGCGCAGCGCGAGGGCGGCGGCCACACCCAGGCCGAAGGCGACGACCACGCCGCGCAGCACCTTCGGCGGCATGAGCCTGGCCAGGCGGGTGCCGAGCAGCCCGCCCGCCAGGCTGGCCGGCGCGATCACCGCCACGGCCCGCCAGTTCACGGGGCCGAACAGCGAGAAGGCGACGACCGAGACCGAGCTGACGACCAGCGACAGCACGGCCCGCACGGCGTTCACGCGATGCAGGTTGTCGTGCAGGAACATGCCGAGCACGGTCAGCAGCACCACGCCCATCCCGCCGTTGAAGTAGGCGCCGTAGCAGCCGCCGAGGAACACCCCGGCGTACACCATGCGGCTGACCGGCTCGTCCGCCTCGCCCCCGAACAGGCGGCGCAGCCACGGCTGGGCCAGCAGCGCGAGGCTGGCGAAGGCCACCAGCCACGGCACCATCGACTCGAACAACTTCCCCGGCGTGAGCAGCAGTAACGAGCTGCCCACGCACGCCCCCAGCACCGCGGTGACCGCCAGGCTCACCGTCCTGCTGCGCTGGCCGCGCAGCTCCTTGCGGTAGCCCACCGCGCCGCCCAGGTAGCCCGGCCAGAGCGCCACCGCGTTGGTCACGGTGGCGGTCAGGCCGGGAAGCCCCAGCGCCAGCAGCGCGGGGAAGGAGACGAGCGTTCCTCCCCCTGCCAGGGCGTTCACCACGCCGGCCAGCAGACCGGCTCCTACCAGGAAGAGCAGATCGGTGACCGTCATCGGCCGGCTGCGTAGCCCTGGGCGCCACGCGGGTTGGCGGCGGCCTTGAGGAAGGCGCCGTCGCGCGCGACCGCGCTGAGCCGGCCGAGCGCCCACGCGCCCGGCGTTTCGACCTCGTGCCCGCGCCGCCGCAGCTCCGCGATGACGCCCGCGTCCACGCGGTCCTCGACGTGCATGACGCCGGGACGGGAGGCGCGCGGGAAGAACGAGCTGGGGAAGTGCTCGGAGTGGAACATGGGGGCGTCGATGGCCTCCTGGAGGTTCAGCCCTCCGTGCACGATCGACAGGAAGAAGTTCACGCTCCACTGGTCCTGCTGGTCGCCGCCGGGGGTGCCGAAGGCCAGCCACGGCTTGCCGTCCCTGAGCGCGAACGACGGCGACAGCGTCGTACGCGGGCGCGCGCCAGGACGCAGCACCGTTGCCACGCCCTTCTGCAGCCAGAACATCTGGGCCCGCGTGCCCAGGCAGAAGCCCAGCCCGGGAATGGTCGGGGAGCTCTGCAGCCAGCCGCCGCTGGGCGTGGCCGACACCATGTTGCCCCACCGGTCCACGACATCGATGTGACACGTGTCACCCTTGACCATGCCATCACGTGCCACGGTCGGCTCGCCCACCCCCTGCGGCTTGCGCGAGCCCGACAGACCCGGCGCGTCGCTCCCCGTGCCCGGCTCGGGGAAGACGGGCAGCCGGGGCGTGCGCCCGCCGGGCGCGCCCGGCCGCAGCTCCAGGCTGGCCTGCGCGCCGATCAGCCGCCGCCGCTCGGCGTTGTACGCCGGGCTCAGCAGGTCGCCCATGGGCACGTCGGTGTCGCCGTACCAGGCTTCGCGGTCGGCGAAGGCCAGCTTGGCGGCCTCGGTCACCGTGTGCAGGTAGTCGGCGCCGAGGAAGTCCATCGCGTCCAGGTCGAACCCGTCGAGCAGGGCGAGCTGCTGCAGGAAGACCGGTCCCTGGCCCCACGGCCCCGTCTTGGCCACCGTGTGACCGCGGTAGTCGAAGGTCGCCGGCTCCTCCACCGAGGCCGCCCAGCCGGCCAGGTCGTCGCCGGTCAGCAGGCCGCCGTGCACCTCGCCCGAGCTGTCCCGCCAGGCTGTGGTCCGGCTGAACTCGGCGATCGTCTCGGCGACGAAGCCCTCGTACCAGGTCTTCCTGGCGGCCTCGATCTGGCCCTCGCGGGTGCCGGAGGCCGACTCGGCCTCGGCGATCACCCGCCGGTAGGTGGCGGCCAGCACCGGGTTGGCCAGCTTGGCGCCGGGCTCGGGCACGTCTCCGCCGGGCAGCCAGGTCGCCGCCGACGTCGGCCAGTCCTGCTCGAACAGGGTGCGCACCGACTCGATCGTGGCCGAGATCCGCTCCAGCACCGGCACGCCGTGCTCGGCGTAGTGGATCGCCGGGGCCAGCACGTCGGCCAGCGACCAGGTGCCCCAGCGCTCCAGCATCAGCATCCAGCCGCCGAACGCCCCCGGCACCGTCGCCGCCAGCAGCCCGGTGCCGGGCACGACGTCCAGGCCGAGCTCGGTGAAGCGCTCGATGGTCGCCGCCGCGGGGGCCACGCCCTGACCGCACACGACCGAGACCTTCTGCTCGGCCTCGTTCCACAGCAGGATCGGCACCTCGCCGCCGGGGCCGTTCAGATGCGGCTCGGCGACCTGCAGCACGAATCCGGCGGCCACGGCGGCGTCGAAGGCGTTCCCGCCGCGTTCCAGCACACTCATGCCGGTGGCCGAGGCCAGCCAGTGGGTACCGGCGACCATGCCGAAGTCGCCCTTCAGCTCGGGCCTGGTGGTGAACAAACTCACTCCTTCACTAGGGGTGCGGCCGCGTCGGGGACGCGGTCCGCCGTTACCAGGTGGCAGGCGGCCGGATGGGCCGCGCCACGTGGGTCTCGCAAGAGGGGCTCGGACGTGCGGCACTCGTCGTACGCCAGCGGGCACCGCGTGTGGAACCGGCAGCCGGCCGGCGGATCGACCGGGCTCGGCACGTCGCCGCCGAGCACGATCCTGCGCCGCTCCCGCTGCGCGACCGGATCGGCCACCGGGGCGGCCGACAGCAGGGCCTGCGTGTACGGATGCCGCGGCTGCGCGAAGATCTCGGCCGTCGGCCCCGACTCGACGATCCGGCCCAGATACATGACCGCGATCCGGTCGGCCAGGAACTCCACGACCGACAGGTCATGGGTGATGAACAGGCACGAGAAGCCCATGTCCCGCTGCAGGTCGGTGATCAGGTTGAGCACCGACGCCTGCACGGACACGTCCAGCGCCGACACCGGCTCGTCCGCCACGACCAGCTTGGGTTCCAGAATCAGGGCCCTGGCCAGCCCCACCCGCTGCCGCTGCCCGCCGGACAGCTCGTGCGGGTAGCGCTTGCGCATCTCCTGGCGCAGCCCGACCTTCTCCAGCATGGCCGCCACGCGCCCGGCCGTCTCGCGCCGGTCGCTCACCTTGTGCCGCAGCAGCGGCTCGCCGACGATCTGCTCGATCGTGAAGCGCGGGTTGAGCGAGGAGAACGGGTCCTGGAAGACCATGTGGACCTCGCGGCGCAGCGGCCGCATGGCCCGGCGCGACAGGTGGGTGATGTCGGTGCCGTTCAGCTCGATCGAGCCCGAGGTGGGCTCGGTCAGCCGCAGCACGCACTTGCCGACCGTGGACTTGCCGCTGCCCGACTCGCCGACCAGGCCGAGCACCTCGCCCTGGCCGATCTCCAGCGACAGGCCGTCCACGGCGCGTACCGGGCCGTAGTGCTTGACCAGGTTGTCGATCCGCAGGATCACTTGCCGCCTCCCGGGTGGAAACAGGCCGCCAGGTGGCGGTCGGCCTGGCGTACGAGCTGGGGCCTGGACAGGCGGCAGTCGTCCTGGGCGCGCGGGCAGCGGTCATGGAAGGCGCACTCGTCGGGGTCCGACATCGGCGAGGGCACCATGCCGGGGATCTCCGCCAGCCGCCCGTTCACCGCCGCCGACGGCAGCGCCTTCATCAGCCCCAGCGTGTACGGGTGCCGCGGCTCGGCGAACAACTGCGCCACCGGGGCCTGCTCGACCGCGCGGCCCGCGTACATGACCACGGCGCGGTCGGCGATGTCGGCCACCACGCCCAGGTCGTGCGTGATGAGGATGATCGCGGTGCCCAGCCGGTCCCGCAGGTCGCGGAAGACGTCCAGCACGCCGGCCTGGATCGTCACGTCGAGCGCCGTGGTGGGCTCGTCGGCGATCAGCACCCGCGGCGAGCAGGCCACCGCGATGGCGATCATCACCCGCTGCCGCATGCCGCCGGAGAGCTGGTGCGGGTACTCCTTCATCCTGCGCCCGGGCGCCGGGATGCCGACCAGCTCCAGCAGCTCCTCCGCCCGCCTGGCAGCGGCCTGCCTGGACAGGCGCTCGTGCCGGCGCAGCACCTCGGCGATCTGGTAGCCGACGGTGAACGACGGGTTCAGCGAGGTCATCGGCTCCTGGAAGACGACTGAGACCGTCTTGCCGCGCACGCGCCGCAGCTCCGACTCGGGCAGCGTGGTCAGCTCGCGGCCGTCCAGCTTGATCGAGCCGCTCAGCTCGGTCGTGTCGGGCGGCAGCAGCCTCGGCACCGACATCGCGGTGACCGACTTGCCGCAGCCCGACTCGCCGCACAGCGCGAGGATCTCGCCCTCGTCCAGGGTGAGCGAGATGTCCCTGACCGCCTGGACGAGCCCGTCCTCGGTCCTGAAACCGACGCGGAGGTCGGTGATCTCCAGCAGGCTCATCGGGCGCTCCTCGGATCCAGTACGTCGCGCAGCCCGTCGCCGAGCAGGTTGAAGCCCAGCGTGGCCAGCGCGATCATCAGCCCCGGCCAGATCGCCAGCCAGGGCGCGTCGCTCAGGTACTGCTGCGCGGTCGTCAGCATCACGCCCCACGACGGGGTCGGCGGCTGCACGCCCAGGCCCAGGAACGACAGCGTGGACTCGCCGATGATCGCCGCCGGGATCGCCACCGTGGCCTGCACGATGAGAGGGCTGGCGCAGTTCGGCAGCACGTACCTGAAGATGATGTGCCCGTCGCCCGCACCGTCGGCGATGGCCGCGGCCACGTAGTCCATCTCCCTGACCGCCAGCACCTCGCCGCGGGTGATCCGGATGACGGCGGGCAACTGCGCGAAGCCCAGTGCCAGCACCACGCCCTTCAGCGACGGCCCGATGATCGCCGCCAGGCCGACCGCGAACACCAGGAACGGGAAGGCCAGCGTCACGTCCACCAGCCGCATCACGATCGGGTCCAGCCAGCGCCGGTAGAACCCGGCGACCAGCCCGATCGGGATGCCGATGATCATCGCCAGCAGTGTGGACAGCACGCCCGCCTGCAGCGAGACCTGGGCGCCGTGCGCGATCCTGGCCAGGGCGTCCCGGCCCAGGTCGTCGGTGCCCATCGGGTGCGCGCCCGACGGGGGAGCGAGGGTGGCCATGTAGTCCTGCGCGGCCGGGTCGCCGGTGACCAGGGGCCCTACCAGCGCCAGCAGCACGAACGCGACCACCAGCACGAGACCGGCCATCGGCATGGGCCTGCGCCGGAAGCGCCGCCACAGCCGCGTCCGGCTCATCACCTCAGTCATGGCCGCCTCCCGAGAGCCGGATCCGCGGGTTGAGGAAGGCGTAGGCGATGTCGACCAGCAGGTTGACCACCACGTAGCCGACGACCGTGACCAGCACGACCGCCTGGATGACGGGATAGTTCCTGGTCAGGACCGCGTCCACGGTGAGCTTGCCGAAGCCGGGGATGACGAAGATCTGCTCGGTCACCACGGCGCCGCTGATCAGCGCGCCGAGCTGCAGGCCCAGCACGGTCACCACGGTCGTCAGGCTGTTGCGCAGCGCGTGCGCGCCGACGACCTTGACCTCCGGCAGGCCCTTCGACCTGGCGGTCCTGACATAGTCGGCCGACAGCGCGCCCAGCATCGCCGAGCGGGTCTGCCGCATGAGGATCGCCGCGAAGCCGGTGCCGAGCACGAGCGCGGGCAGGATCATGCGCTGCAGGTTCTGGCCGGGGTCCTCGGTGAAGGGGACGTAGCCGGAGGCGGGCAGGACCCGCCAGGTCACCGCGAACAGCAGGATGCCGAGCAGGCCCAGCCAGAAGTGCGGCACCGACAGCCCGGCCAGGCCGAAGCCGGTGGCCACGTAGTCGGCGAACCTGCCGCGGCGCACGGCCGCGACGATGCCCGCGCCCACGCCGACGACGATCGCGACCAGCATGGCCAGCGCCGACAGCTCCAGCGTCACGGGGATCCGCTCGGCCAGGATGTCGATCACCGGGAGCTGGTCCTGCGTCGAGCGGCCGAAGTTGCCGGTGACGGTCTGGGCGACGTAGTCCACGTACTGCGCGGGCAGCGGCTTGTCCAGGCCGAACTCGTGCCGGATGGCCTCGATCGCGGCGGGCGAGGCCTCCTGGCCCGCCATGACCGTGGCCGGGTCTCCCGGCAGCGCCCTGATCCCCAGGAAGATCAGGACGCTGGACAGGAAGAGCACGATCACCGCCGACCCGCAGCGCCGGAGGATGAACCAGAGCATTACGCGGCGAACCCGGCGGTGACGAAGCGCGGCAGGCCGTCCTTGAAGTACTGGACGCCGGCGACCGTCTTGTGCATGCCGAGGTAGTACTTGTTGTGGTACAGGTACACCACGCCCCGCAGCTCGGCGGCCTTCTTCATGGCGGCCCCGTACAGCTCGGCGCGCTTGTCCGGGTCGGTCTCGGCGGCGGCCTGCTTGATCGGGTCGTCGATGCCCGGGTCGGACATGCCGGCGTAGTTGTTGCTGCCCTGCGTCGTGACCAGGTTCGTCAGGTTGCCGTCCGCGTCCACCCGGCCCGACCAGCCGCTCAGCAGGGTGTCGAACTTGCCGGCCTTGCCCTGCTCCAGCACGCTGACGAATTCGGCCGTCTGCACGCTCACGTTGAAGCCGGCCTCCTTGACCATCGACTGGATGACCTGCGCCAGACGCTGGTTGACGGCGTCGTTCGGGGTGGCCATCGAGACCGGGATCGGCGTCGGCACACCGGATGCCTGCACGAGCTGCTTGGCCTTGGCCAGGTCACGCTTCGGGCAGGTCAGATCCTTCGGCCGGAACGGGCTGTCGTTCGGCACCGGGTAGCAGTCGACCTCGTGCAGGCCGTTGTATACGGTCTTGTTGATCGCGTCCCGGTCGAGCGCCAGCTCGAACGCCTCACGCAGCTGCGGGCTCTTGCCCAGCGCCGTGTCCACCGGGCCTGGCTTCTTGGTCGAGCCGTTCGCGTTGCCGATGTTGATCTGGAAGCCGTAGTAACCCAGCCCGCCGCCGGAGACCACGGTCAGGTTGGGGTCGTCCTGCACGCCCTTGACGGTGTTGGTGGCGAGCTGGTCGCCCACCTGCACGTCGCCGGACTTGAGGTTCGCGGCCCGCACGTTGGGGTCGACGATGATTTTGTATACGAGCTTGTCCAGCTTGACCTTGGCCGCGTCGTAGTAGTCCGGCGCCTTCTCCAGCGAGATCTGGCTGCCGGACGTCCGGCTCGCGAACTTGAACGGCCCCACGCACACCGGGCTCGCGCCGAAGTTGTCGCCTTCGGCGTCCAGGGCCTTCGGCGACATGATCATTCCAGCGCGGTCCGCGAGCTGCGCGGTCAGCGGGGTGAACGCCTGCGTCAGAGTGAGCTTCACCGTCGCGGGGTCGACGACCTCCACCTTGGAGACCGCCGCCAGGTCGGCCTGGCGGGCCGACTTCTCCCACGTACGGTGGCGGTCCAGCGACTTCTTCACCGCGTCGGCGTCGAGCGCCGTGCCGTCGTTGAACTTCACGCCTTCGCGCAGCTTGATCGTCACCTCCTTGCCGTCGCCCGACAGCTCGGGCAGGGCCGAGGCGAGCTGCGGCACCAGGGCGGAGGATGCGTCGATGTCGTAGAGCTTCTCGCACATGTTCGCGAACACCTCGCGGCCCACCAGCGTGGTCGAGATGCTCGGGTCCAGCGCGTCGGGGTCGGCGTTGAGAGCGATGTTGAGCGTGCCGCCGCTCTTGACCGCCCGGTGGTCGGCCGAGGCGCTGGCTATGGAACTAGGTGCCGCGGGTGTGGTGCTCGATCCGCCGCCGCCGCAAGCCGTCAGGGCGAGGGGGAGTGTCACGAGCGCCGCGACGACCTTGGGTGACGGTCGCATGGGGGCCTCCGTTGAAAAACGTTTAGGAGACTGTATACAAGATCTGACATTTCAGGGATGTTTCGTGACCCTATGTCGTTATCTGAGTGTTTCCTAATCGTTTGCCGGTTTTGGCTCGCGGGTGGCGGCCAGGAACGACCGCCGGGCCGCCGCTACGTGCGCGACCGCCCTGGCCTGCGCTTCGTCCTCGTCGCCCGCCTCGATCGCCTCCCACAGGCTCAGGTGCTCCTGCCAGGAGTGCGGGCCCCGGACGGCGGCCGTCTGACTGAAGATCCACTGCGCCCGCTGCAGCATCGGCTTCATCATCAGGGCGAGGTACGAGTTCCCCGCCGCCTCGCCCACCGCCAGGTGGAACGCGGTGTTCAAATCGGCCACCTCTTCCAGCCGGCCGCTCTCCACCGCCTCCTTGGCCTGGTCGAGCACCTGCCGCAGCCGTGCTGCCGAGGCCGAGCCCCGCTTGCGCGCCGCCAGCCGCGCCGCCAGCCCCTCGACCGCCATGCGCACGTCGAAGAGCTCCTCACCCTCCTCCGCCGACAGCCGCGCTACTGTGGCGCCGATCCGGGGGACGACCCGGATGAAGCCCTCGGCGGCCAGCACCCTGATGGACTCGCGCACCGGGTTGCGGGAGACACCGAGCGCGGCGGCCAGCCGATCCTCGACCAACCGCTCACCCTGGGCCAGCTCGCCGGACAGTATGCGCCGGCGCAGCTCGTTGGTGACCTCGTCCCGCAAGGTCCGGTGGGCCGCGCCCAGCGTGAGATCAGTCATATCGGACTAATCGTATACAGGAGGTCATCTGCGCTGCGCCGGGGTACCGGTCGGCGTCCGTCACCTCCCTGGCCGCCTCCCGGAGACCGTCGAACTTCTTACCCGGCCGCCGCCTTCTTCTTCGCCCGGTGCGGGAGCCACAGGCCCGTGCCGTACATAGTCAGGCCGAGCAGGACGAAGCCGATCGCCACCGGCCAGCGCAACCCGGGCTCCATGTACGTGGCCAGGAACCAGGAGTGCCGGAGCTGCCCGTTGGAGACCATGACCGCCGCCACGACGCCCTGCGGGAACAGCGGGATCGCGCCCAGCGACCAGCAGATCATCACGATCGCCCGATGCGACGTCGGCATGTCGGGCAGCTTGAACGCGGACGGCTTGGGGCTCTCCGGCCTGCGTCCCGTACGCATGAGGTGCAGCAGCTCCGGCCCCCGGGCCGCCAGCCGCCGATCCGCCAGCAGGCCCAGGCCCCAGTAGCACAGCGCGCCGGTGGCCAGCCCGGCCGCGACACCCCACCAGCCGTACAGTGTCGCGACGGCGATGGCCGGCGCGCCGGTCAGGGCTACGAGCACCATCATCAGGTACGCGAGCCCCGTCAGGGCGCCGTCTTCCTCGCTCGTACGCAGCGGGTTGCCGCCCCGGTTCTGCGGGTCGGTGCCGGGCACCAGCGCGTACACCGAGATGAGCGGCACCAGCCCCGCGCCGCCGCCGAGCAGCGCGGCCGTGGCCGTCAGGATCACCGCCCACGGGCCGCCGGTGATCAGCGTGCACGCCACCGCCACCAGCACCGCCACCGGGCCCACCATCACCAGCCAGGCCAGTTGCCTGCCCCGCACGTCGGACGAACCCGGCGTCATCAGGGCGAGCCAGAGGGAGGTGCCGTCGGTGCCGTACAGGTTGGAGGTCATCGAGGCCGCCATGACGATGAAGATCGGGGCCGCCCAGGGCAGCATGTCCGTCCAGCCCAGCACGAGCGGCGCGCTCGCGAAGAACACCCCGTAGGCGAGGGCGAACGTGAGCTGGTGGTTGCGCACCAGGTCCCGCGACCAGGTACGCAGCTCCTTGGCCACCACCGCCTCCCGGCCGTTGCGGGCCCGCATCGGCCGCCGGCCGCGGGTCGAGGGCCGGTTCGCGCCCGCCCGGCGGGTCAGCAGCCCCGCCCACGTCGCCAGCAGCAGCGCGATGAGCACGACCATCGCGGCCAGCGCCAGATAGTCGCCCTGGACGGCGAGCAGCCCCCAGCCGGACGGCAGGTAGCGGACGAACTCCGGGATCTGCGCGCCCTGCCCGAACGCCACCGCGAACACCCACGCCTGGCCCAGGAAGGCCAGCACCACACCGTTGAGCAGGCCCGCGCCGATCGCCCCTGCCCGCGAACGCAGCGCGATGCCCAGCAGCGCCACCGCCACCTTCGACAGCAGCACGAACACTGCCAGCTGCAACACCATCGCCGGCACCGCCACGAGCGCGTTCACCGGTGACGTGGCCGCGACGACAAGACCGGCCAGCGCGATCAGGCCGATCACCGGGGCCACGCCCACGAACGCCGACACCAGCAGCGCGGTCGCCAGCCGCCACGGGGGCAGCCCTATCAGGGAGAAGAACTCCGGGCGCAGCGTCTCGTCACCGCCGCCGGAGAAGACGGGGCCGATGATCCAGCCCAGCATCCACACCGCGAGCGCGGCGGCCAGCCAGTCGCCCTCCAGGAAGGCCAGGTAGATCGTGCCCGCAGCGAGCACCAGGCCGAGCGTGCCGCCCGAGGCCATCATGGTGCCCTTGTCGCCCTTCAGCGAATGGCGCAGGATCGCGAGCTTCATCTGGGCCATGGTGACGGCTACAGCCATGACAGCCCCTTGGTCGCGGTGGTGCCGGAGCCGACCAGTTCCACGAACCTGTCCTCGAGCGTGGCCGTGCCGCGTACCTCGTCCAGCGTGCCGGCCGCCGCCACCCGGCCCTTGTCGATCACGCCCACGTGGTCGCAGAGCTGCTCGACCAGCGCCATCACGTGGCTGGACAGCACGATCGAGCCGCCGCCTGCCACGAAGCCGCGCAGGATCGTCTTGATCGTCGCCGCCGAGACCGGGTCCACCGCCTCGAACGGCTCGTCCAGCACCAGCAACTTGGGCGCGTGCAACAGTGCCGTGGCCAGAGCGATCTTCTTGCGCATGCCCGTGGAGTACTCGATGACGAGTGTCTTCTCCGCGCTGTCCAGCTCCAGCACCGACAGCAGCTCCTCGGCCCGCTCGGCCACCACCTCCTTGCTCAGCCCGCGCAGCAGGCCGAGATAGGTGAGCACCTCACGCCCGGTGAGCCGCTCGGGCATCGCCAGGCCATCCGGCAGCACGCCGACGAGCTGCTTGGCCTTCCCCGGGTCGGACCAGACGTTCGAGCCGAAGATCCACGCCGCTCCCGCGTCGGGCCGCAGCAGGCCGACCGCCATGGACAGCGTGGTCGTCTTGCCCGCGCCGTTCTGCCCGACCAGGCCGTAGAAGGAACCCTGGGGGACGGTCAGATCGACGTGGTCCACGGCGGTTTTGTCGCCGAAGGTCTTGGCTAAGCCCTTGATCTGCAAGGCCGCTGTCATGGTTGTCTCCTGGTCGCGATGGTGAAGGTGGTGACCAGCTCACGGGTGAGCAGGCCGAGGTCGAAGTCGGGGTCGTGAAGGAGACGCCCCGGCACGGCGTCGATGGCTCCCCGGATGGCGATGGCCATGGTCCGCTGGTGGAAGTCGCGGAACTCGCCGGTCCGTCGGCCCCAGTCCAGGATCTTCTCCAGGTCGGTGATGGCCACCTCGGCCTGCTCGGCGTACGGCCCCTGGCCGCTTTCCCCGCCTTGGGCGTGCGTGACGATCTCCACCAGCGCCAGGAGGGGCTTGCGGTGCAGCCGCATGAACTCGAGGTTGCCCTCGATGTACGCGTGCAGCGCCTCCGTCGCGGAGGGCTGTGCCAGGATGCGCGGGAGCATCAGGTCGATGGCCAGCTTGGCCACCTCCGCGACGACGGCCTGGATGAGCTGGTCCTTCCCGCCGAAGTGATACGAGATCACGCCGCTGCTGATCTTCGCCTGCTTGGCGATCCTGGCCATGGTGGCGTGGGCGTAGCCGTGCTCGGCGATCACTTCGATGGCACACGCGATGATCTGGGCCCGGCGGGCCTCTTCAATGAACGTGCGACTTTCTGGCTGCACAGGCAGAACTTTAAACGGTCATTCAAATTTTTGGAAGAGCAGCCAGCCATCGGGATGATCAGGTCCGAGAAGTCACGCCGTCAAGGCGGATACGCGCTGGTCCGCAGGTTCGCCGGCGAATGCCTCAGCCAGGGCGACCGCGGCACTGGACGGCGCCCACCACCACTGGGCGCCGCCCCTTCGCTCAGGCCCGCAGCCGCAGCCCGCGTGGCGTCGGATGGAAGCCGGCCGCCTCCAGGGCCGCGGCCAGCGGGGAGTCCACGATGGAGGCGCCGTCGGCCCGCTCCACCGTCAGCTTCCCCAGCGCCCCGTCACGTACGGCCAGGGCCAGCGCGTCCACCGCCGGCTGCAGCCGGTCGCCATCGGTGAACGACAGCAGCGTCTTGCCGCCACGTTCCACGTAGAGCACCAGATGACCGTCCACCAGCACGACGAGCGCGCCCGCCTTCCTGCCCGGTTTGTGCCCGACGTCGCCGGGACGCTGCGGCCAGGGAAGCGCGGCGCCGTACGGGCTGGCCGGATCCGCGGACGCCAGTACCACGGCCCGCCGCCCGCCACCCGCCTTGGCCGTCCCGGGGGCGGGCTGGGAGGTCGGTGCTATGCCCGGCGCCATGGCGCGCATGCGGTCCACCGCCCCCGGCAACGCGAACTGCGCGCCGCCGAGCCCTTCGACGAAGTACCCCCTGCGGCACCGCCCGCTCTCCTCGTACGCCCGCAGCACCTGATAAACAGGCGTGAACCCGCCGGGCAACCGTTCCGACGTCACTGCCCCCCGCGTCACCACGCCGTGCCGTTCGAGCAGCACCTCGGCCTGGGCGTGGGCGCGCTGGGTCGCGTCGTCGGCGGGGGAGGGCAGCAGCCACCACCGGCCGGCCACCGTCGGCGGCCCGCTGCGGCTGGGCAGTACGGCCCGGCGCCGCCGCGTCGTGGCCGGCCGGTGCGCGGGACGTCCGGTGCCGAGCGTGGCCCGCAGCGGTGCGAGGGTGTCGCCGGAGATCCGCCCCGCCCACACCAGGTCCCACAGCGCGGACACCAAGGTCGCGTCGTCCAGCGAGCCGACCTGGTCGGAGATCCCGCGGAAGAACAGCGCCCCACCCCCGCCGAGCAGCTCAAGCACCCGCTCGTGCACCGGCGTCACGGTGATCTCGGCGGGTTCGGGCATCAGCAGCGGCGCCGTGTCGGCGAAGTAGAGCGACACCCATCCGTCACCGCCGGGCAGCGAGCCCTGACCTACCCACATCACGTCGCCCGCCGAGGTCAACTCGTCGAGCAGCGCCGGATGGTAGGCGGGCACCCGCGACGGCAGCACCAGGGTCTCCAGCGCCGAGGCGGGCACGGCGGCACCTTGAAGTTGTTCGATGGCGCGGACGAGGGAGTCCATGGCCCGGGCCGCGCCGATCGCCTCACCGCGTGGCCCGCCGACGCCGCTTCCCGTGCCGGAGCCGGTGACGCCGTGCCAGGCGGGCAGGAACAGCGCGAGCGTCTCGGGGGCGACCGGCTCGACCTCCTTGCGCAGCCTGGCCAGCGACCTGCGGCGCAACATCCGCAGCACGCCCGCGTCGCACCATTCCTCGCCGCGCCCGCCCGGCCGGAACTCGCCGTTGACGACCCGCCCGGTCGCGGCCAGCCGCCGCAGCGCGTCGCTCACCACGGCCACGCCGAGCCCGAACCTGGCGGCCGCCGTGTCGGCGTGGAAGGGCCCGCGCGTGCGGGCGTGCCGGGCGACGAGGTCGGCCAGCGGATCGGACACCGGCTCCAGGAAGGCGTGCGGCACCCCAACGGGCGGCGGCACGCCCAGCGCGTCACGCATGCGGGCCGCGTCCTCGATGGCCGCCCACTGCTCCTCGCCCGCGATGCGCACCCTGATCGCCCGCCGAGCCCGTTCGAGCTCCTCCAGCCAGGCGGGATCGCCGCCGCGCACGCTCACGTCGGGCGCCAGCAGCGGCCCGTGTGAGCGCAGCAGGTCGGCGAGGTCCTCCAGATCGCGCAGCGGCCGGTCGAGCCTGGCCAGCTCGCGTTCGCTGTCGGAGATCACGTCGGGGTCGAGCAGCTCGCGCAGGTCGGCCTGGCCGAGCAGCTCGGCCAGCAGGGTGGTGTCCAGCGCCAGGGCCTGCGCCCGGCGTTCGGCCAGCGGCGCGTCTCCCTCGTACATGAACGCGCCTACGTAGTGGAACAGCAGCGAGGCCGCGAACGGTGAGGCCTGCGAGGTCTCCACCTCCACCAGCCGCACCCTGCGCGCGGCGATGTCACGCATGAGCCGCACCAGGCCAGGCACGTCGAAGACGTCCTGGAGGCACTCGCGCATCGTCTCCAGCACGATCGGGAACGAGGCGTACTGAGAGGCCACGCCCAGCAGATGGGCGGCGCGCTGCCGCTGCTGCCACAGCGGGCTGCGCCGGCCCGGCGTGCGGCGCGGCAGCAGCAGCGCCCGGCCCGCGCACTCCCTGAACCGGGAGGCGAACATGGCCGATCCGCCCAGCTCCTCGGTGACGATCTGCTCGATCTCCTCGGCGTCGAACGCCGCCACGTCGGTCGGCGGCTCGGCCAGCGTGTCGGGGATGCGCAGCACGATGCCGTCGTCGGAGTGGACGGCCTGCACGTCGATGCCGTAACGCTCGCGCAGCCGCCGGTTGATCGCCAGCGCCCACGGGGCATGGACCCGCGCGCCGTAGGGGGAGTGGATCACCACCCGCCAGTCGCCGAGCTCGTCGTGGAAGCGTTCGACCAGCAGAGTGCGGTCGTCGGGCACGTAGCCGGTCGCCTCGCGCTGCTCCTTGAGGTAGGACAGCAGGTTGCCCGAGGCGAACTCGTCGAGGCCCGCGGCGCGCATCCGTTCGGTGGAATCCTGTTTGGCCTGTTCGCGCAGGAACTGCCCGATCGCCCGCCCCAGCTCGGCCGGCCGGCCCGGCGCGTCGCCGTGCCAGAACGGCAGCTTGCCCGGCTGGCCAGGCGCGGGGGAGACGAGCACCCGGTCGGCCGTGATGTCCTCGATCCGCCAGGAGGTCGCGCCCAGCACGAACACGTCGCCGACGCGCGACTCGTAGACCATCTCCTCGTCCAGCTCGCCCACCCTGGAGGCCCGCTCGCCCACCAGGAAGACGCCGAACAGGCCGCGGTCGGGGATCGTGCCGCCGTTGGTGACCGCCAGCCGCTGCGCGCCCGGCCGCCCTTGCAGGGTGCCGGTCACCCGGTCCCACACGATGCGCGGGCGCAGCTCGGCGAACTCCTCGCTCGGGTAACGCCCGGCCAGCATGTCGAGCGTGGCCTCCAGCGCGCTCCTCGGCAGCGTCGCATAAGGGGCGGCCCGCTTGACCACCTCTTCGAGCTCGTCGACCGTCCACTCGTCGAGCGCGGTCATCGCCACGATCTGCTGGGCCAGCACGTCGAGCGGATTACGCGGATAGCGCAGCTCCTCGATCAGCCCGCTCTTCATCCGTTCGGCCACCACTGCCGTCTGCACCAGATCGCCCCGATATTTCGGGAAGATGACCCCCCTGGACACCGCGCCCACCTGGTGGCCCGCCCGCCCGATGCGCTGCAGCCCGCTGGCCACGCTCGGCGGCGCCTCCACGCAGGCGACCAGGTCGACCGCGCCCATGTCGATGCCCAGCTCCAGGCTGGAGGTGGCGACCACGGCCGGCAGGCGGCCCGACTTCAGCGCCTCCTCGATCTGCGCCCGTTCCTCCTTGGAGACCGAGCCGTGGTGAGCGCGTACGATCTCCGACACGACGCCCCCGCCGGATCCGGCCTGCGCCATCATGTCGGCGGGCATCCGCCTGACCGGCCCGGACCTCTGAGACGGCTCCCGCGGCCCCCGGTCGCCCGCGTTCCCGGCCCCACCCTCAGTTCTCGACCCGACCCCGCCCTTCGAGTCGGTCCCGCCCATCGAGTCGCCGTCGGTCGGCCCCGCGTTCAGGCCCGGTTCAACGGCCGGGCCCGTCTCCCAGATCGACAGGTCGACGGCCTCGGCGGCGGCGCCGTGCTCGCGTTCGTAGGCCAGCTCGTTGAGCCGGGTGCACAGCCGTTCGGCCAGCCGCCGCGAGTTGGCGAACACGATCGTGGAGCTGTGCGCCTCGATCAGGTCGAACAGCCGCTCCTCCACGTGCGGCCAGATCGACCGGTTGGCCGGCTCGGGCGCGAACTCCTCCTCCGCAGGCTCCCCGCGCGGCCGCCCCTCCATCTCCGTCATGTCCTCGACGGGAACGACGACCTCGACCTCGATCCGCTTGTCCGACGGCGGCTGCACCACGGTGGCCGGTCGCGCCCCGCCCAGGAACGCGGCCACATCGCTCACCGGCCGCACGGTCGCCGACAGCCCGATCCGCTGCGCCGGCCGGTCGAGCAGGGCGTCGAGCCGTTCGAGGGTGATGGCCAGGTGGGCGCCGCGCTTGGTGCCCGCGACCGCGTGCACCTCGTCCACGATCACCGTCTCCACGCTCCGCAGCGCCTCCCGCGCCTGGCTGGTGAGCAGCAGGAACAGCGACTCCGGCGTGGTGATCAGGATGTCGGACGGCCTGGCCGCGAACCGCCTGCGGTCTTCGGCCGGGGTGTCGCCCGACCTGATCGCCACCGAGATCTCCGGCACCGGCAGCCCCAGCCTGCGCGCCGTCTGCTTCAACCCGGCCAGCGGCGCGCGCAGGTTACGCTCGACGTCGACGGCCAGCGCCTTGAGCGGCGACACGTAGAGCACGCGCGTGCCCGCCTTAACGCCCGGACCGGGCTCGGGCCGCGGTTCGGCGGCCAGCCGGTCGAGCGACCACAGGAACGCGGCCAGCGTCTTGCCCGACCCGGTGGGCGCGACGACGAGGGTGTTGTCGCCACGCGAGATCGACTCCCACGCCCCCTCCTGGGCGGCCGTGGGAGCTTGGAAGGCTCCGGTGAACCATTGCCTGGTCACCTGGCTGAACTGGGCTAGCGAGCTCACCCAGCCATCCTGCCTCGCGCCACCGACAGAAAACCATTTGGCCCGGCGCCGTGCGATTGAGGGGCCGCCCGCGTGGACATACAGCGACCGTGACCATCGATTACGCGGCCATCGAAGCCCGCCGTACGGACATACGAGAGCGTTACGTGTTACCGCACCGGCCATCGAGCAGCGCGCGCGGTCTCCACCACATGGCCCTGCTCTCCTCCGACGTGGAACGGACCATCACGTTCTACCAGGAACTCCTGGAGTTCCCGCTGACGGAGATCATCGAAAACCGCGACTACAAGGGCTCCAACCACTTCTTCTTCGACATCGGCAACGGCAACCTGCTCGCCTTCTTCGACTTCCCCGGCCTCGACCTCGGGCCGTACCAGGAAGTGCTCGGCGGGCTCCACCACATCGCGATCTCCGTCGACCCCGCCACGTGGGAGCGGCTGCGCGGGAAGCTGGAGATGGCCGGCGTGCCGCACCAGATAGAGAGCGGCGCCTCCATTTACTTCAAGGACCCCGACGGCGCCCGTCTGGAACTGCTCGCCGACCATCTCGGTGAGATGTACGGCGCGCGGGTGATGTGACCTAACGCCGCGACGCCCTGCGCGTACGCGGCTTGCCCGCACGTGGTGCCTGTCTGATGCCCGCGTGCCGCTCGGCGCGCTCCGCCTTCTCCTCATGTACGGTCTGGCGCAGCGCGCGCAGTAACCGGCGGCGTCTGGCTCTGTTGGCCTTGGTTCTGGCTGTCTTCGGGGGTGAAGACTTGGGGGTCTTTGGCATGAGGATGTCCTACCCACACCTCCGGGGATTCCATACTTGAGTCCATGCGCCTGACGGAGTTCTGGAGACGGATGAACGCCCACTTCGGCGAGACGTACGCCGAATCGTGGGCCCGCGACTACGTCCTCGCGCCTCTGGGCGGGCGGACCGTGATGCAGGCGCTGGCTGACGGGGAGAGTGTGAAAACGGTGTGGCGCGCGGTCTGCCAGGTGGAGGACGTGTCGCCCAAGCTGCGGTGATCGGGGCGGGTTGTAGTCGTTCTGGGGTGGTGTTGCACCGATCGGGTGACTGAACGGACGCGGGTGGCCGAATCGGCTCGGTCGGCCGCACTGGTGGGGGCACGTACCGGCAGGGGCGACCGTATCGGAGGGGCGGCCGCGCCGACTGCGCACCGCGACCTACATGGGCGCCCGGCGGTGCCGGCAAGGCCACCGACGCTCTAGTCAGGCTAGTCAGGGTGGCCGGAGCGGTCCGGGCGGTCCGGGCGATCTTCGTGATCCGGGTGGTCTTCGTGATCCGGGTGGTCTTCGTGATCCGGGTGGTCTTCGTGGTCCGGCTCGTCCACGGCGAGCGTCCGGCGAAGGGCGGTGGCCGCACGGTCCAGCTCGTCCGCGGAGCCCTGCCCGCCTGGTGACCACAACAGCTGCCATCCGTTGTTCGAGGGGGTGGCGAAGACGATCGTCTGGCGGCCGGTGCGGGGATGCCACACCCACAACACCGGATCCTCACCGCCGACCATCCGGCTGACCAGGCCGTAGGCGGGCAGCAGGTCGGCGAGAGCCTCGAGATGGACACGTCGTTCCCCGGTGAAGCCGCTCGCCACGTGCCGCCTCCAACTGTCGCCCTGCACTGAGTCTCCCCAGCTCATCGCGCCTGACAACACGCGGTGCCCAACCGCCCGCGTACATCATCGGAGCGCCGTTTCTCTACGGACGCGCATCCGTCCTCACCCCGCCCTCCACCCCCAGCACCTGTCCGAATCGCCCGCTCATCCGCGCCCGTTCACCCTCACCCCCGCTCACCCCAGCACCGCCCCCCAGCACCGCCCCCCCGGCACCGCCCACCCGACCCGGACTCCAGCACCGGACCCGCACAGTCCCGGCCTTACACGACCCGACCTCGACCTGCGACCCACAGCCCGAGCCTTCGAGAGTCACCCCCCAGCTCCGTCGCCGACCCGGACCTATGTCACCCAAGCCCAAGCCCAAGCCCAAGCCCAAGCCCAAGCTCATGCCCTGGCCCTCGACCAGTTCATCCACCAGTCCCTCGACCAGTTCGTTGAGCGGTGTCGAGTCGAATGGGATCCAGGAGCCTGATGATCAATGACGACCTGCGTGTTCCTGCTGAGATCGAACAGCCGTTCGGCTACGATATGAAAGCCGGGCCACGTCTTCCCCGACTGCGGCAGAAATTGTCGGTGGCAGGCCGTAGCTTTCACTCGACTGATCGGACCACGACCCTCCAGGGGGAGTTCCATGGCTATCAACGACCGCGAGAAGGCCCTCGAGACCGCGCTCGCTCAGATCGAGCGGCAGTTCGGCAAGGGCTCCGTCATGAGACTGGGCGACGACGCCCGAGCTCCCATCGAGGTGATCCCCACGGGGTCGATCTCCCTTGACGTCGCCCTCGGCATCGGCGGCCTGCCACGCGGCCGCATCGTGGAGATCTACGGTCCTGAGTCCTCGGGTAAGACCACGATCGCCCTCCACGCGGTGGCCAACGCCCAGCGGGCCGGCGGCATCGCCGCGTTCATCGACGCCGAGCACGCCCTCGACCCCGAATACGCCAAGAAGCTCGGGGTCGACACCGACGCTCTGCTGGTCTCCCAGCCCGACACGGGTGAGCAGGCGCTTGAGATCGCCGACATGCTGATCAGGTCCGGCGCCGTCGACATCATCGTCATCGACTCGGTGGCGGCCCTGGTGCCCAAGGCCGAGATCGAGGGCGAGATGGGCGACAGCCACGTCGGTCTCCAGGCCCGCCTCATGTCCCAGGCGCTGCGTAAGATCGCCGGCGCCCTCAGCAGCACCAGCACCACCGCCATCTTCATCAACCAGCTTCGCGAGAAGATCGGCGTCATGTTCGGCAGCCCCGAGACCACGACCGGCGGTAAGGCGCTGAAGTTCTACGCCTCGGTCCGGATGGACATCCGCCGCATCGAGACCCTCAAGGACGGCACGGAGGCGGTCGGCAACCGCACCAGGATCAAGGTCGTCAAGAACAAGATGGCCCCGCCCTTCCGCGTCGCCGACTTCGACATCCTCTACGGGGTGGGCATCTCCCGCGAGGGCGGCCTCATCGACATGGGTGTGGAGCACGGCTTCGTCCGCAAGTCCGGCGCCTGGTACACCTACGAGGGCGACCAGCTCGGCCAGGGCAAGGAGAACGCCCGCAACTTCCTGAAGAACCACCCCGACATGGCCAACGAGATCGAGAAGAAGATCAAGGACAAGCTGGGCGTGGGCCCGCGTCTCGACGCTCCCGCCGCAGAGGCCGCCGCTCCGGCTCCGGCCGCCGCCGCTCCTTCGGGTCGGGGCTCGAAGTCCACCCCGAAGCCGGGTGACGTCTGATCGACCACGCATGAGCAGCACGGATCGCTCGCAGGCGCCCCCTCCGTCAGACCGGGGCGCTCGGCCCGAGCCCACTTCGTCACACAGGCGCGACCTGGCCCGTTCGGCCACGGACGGCTGGCCGTCGGTGGACGAATGGCGCGAGCAACGCATCCGCCTGCGCGCCGCCGAGGCGGCGGAACCCTCCGCCGCCGCCCCGCCGGACACAAACCCCCCACCATCGGAGCCCTCACAACCACAATCAGACACTCCCCACGAAGCCCCCCCAACCCAACAGGCCGCTCCTGACACCACTCCCACGAGCCCATCCCCGGAACCCAGCACATCCCTGGATCCCGGCGGTGATGAGGAGGGCGCCCAGGACGTCCTGCCACGTCCCCAGAACGGTCCGCCGCATCCGGACGACTCACAAGATCCACGCGGCGACACTCCCTCCGCCGAAGCCCGGTCCAAGGCAGGAACCGCGGACGACTGGCACTCCAAGGTGCTGGCCGGAAGCAGCTGGTTCGCACCCGACCAGAACGACGGCGGCACGGGCTGGCCGACCAAGGTACGCCGCTCCAGCGGATCCGGCAGAAAGTCCGGTCGTTCCGGGAAGAGGTCCCGATGGTCCGATCGCGAACCTGACGGACCCGAAGGCACAGCCGGGTGGCCTGGTGAGGAGACCGGACGCTGGGGCGGAAGCTCGGGAGAGCCTGATCCCGAAGAAGGAACGGACCGACTCGGCAACGCTTACGGAAAACGCGGCAGATCAAGCCGCATCCGCAACCGCTCTGGCAGATCAAGCAACGGCGAACCCGAACCACACGACAGCGAAGCCGGCTTCCACGACGGCGAAACCGAGCCACGCGGGGGCCGAATCGGGTCGTCCAGCAGCGATGCTCGGCCGTACGGCGGTGGGACCGGGTCCAGCGATGGTGACGCCGCCCTGCACGGCGGTGCAGGCCGGCCGCACGGTGGCGAAGCTGGGTGGTCGTATGGCGGTGAAGGTGAACCGACCGCCGGTGAAAGCGGGCTGTCTGGTGGCGGCGCGTGGTCGTCCGGCGATGGGAGCGGGTTTAGCAGCGGTGTAGGCGGATCGCGTGATGGCGAGGCTGGGCCGCATGGCGGTGAAGCCGGGTCATCCGGTGGCGAAGCTTGGCCGTCTGGCGACGGGAGCGGGTTTAGCGGCGGTGACGCCGGCCTGTATGGCGGTGGTGTAGGCGGACTACGCGGCAGCGACGCTGGGCCGCGTGGCAGTGACAGTGGACCGCCTGGTGGTGATGGCGGGTCATCCGGTGGCGATGCTTGGCCCTATGGCGGTGGCGGTAGTGCTCGGGGTCGTGGTGGTGGGCGTCGGGGCGGTAGACGGAATGGGAACGGTGGTCGGAAGCGGGGGTGGTTGCCTGAGGGGCCGGATGAGGGGAGTGCGGCCGGGGCGCAGGCGCATGCCGATCCGGAGTCCGTCGCTCGGGCCATCTGCCTGCGCCTGCTCACCATGGCGCCCAAGACCCGCGCTCAGCTCGCTGAGGCGTTGCGTAAGCGGGACGTGCCGGAGGAGGCCGCTGAGGCGGTGCTGAGCCGATTCTCCGAGCTTGGGCTGATCAACGATGAGGCCTTCGCCGAGGCTTGGGTTGATTCGCGGCATCACGGTCGCGGTCTGGCCAAGCGCGCGCTGGCGGCCGAGTTGCGTCATCGGGGTGTCGACAGCGACACGGTGAACGAAGCCGTCGAGCGACTGGACCCCGACCAGGAAGCGGAGACGGCCCGGAAGCTGGTCGAACGTAAGCTCGCCTCCACCCGGTCCCTCGACCCGCAGGTACGGACGCGACGGCTGGCCGGCATGCTCGCGCGCAAGGGCTATCCCTCCGGACTGGCCTTCCGCGTCATCCGGGAGGCGCTTGAGCAGGAGGGCATCGAGATCGAGGAAGACTTCTCCTGACCCTTGAGCCCTCCGGTCCTCCTCTTCTTCCACTTCTCCCACATTTTCCGGGCTCCGGGCTCCGGGCTCCGGGCTCCGGGCTCCGGGCTCCGGGCTCCGGGCTCCGGGCTCCGGGCTCCGGGCTCCGGGCTCCGGGCTTGGGATCGGCCCCCGCTTCTCTCAGTCTTCTGCTTCTCGACCTTCCGCTTCCGGGTGTCCCCCTGCTGGTCGGTCGTTTTGTGTGGTGGTTCGAGTGCTGCATGGGCCTCTGCGGGTCCCGTACCGGCGGACCCGGGGTTGCGTTGTGCCGAGTGGGGAGGAACGGTCGTGTTGCGCGTTGCTGACCTGGGCGGGATCAGGGGGAGTGGGTGGAGACGCGCTGTTCTGTGGGGTGTGAGCCGTTCTGCTCGGCGGGCGTCGTTCCTTGAGGTGACTTGAAGGGAGTGCGGCGGCCGCAGAAGCCGTACCACCGCCGGGGTTGCGTGGGTTATCGGGGTTGGTGGGGATTGGGAGGTGGAGCGGGGGCGCATACTGGGCTATTCGGGCACTAATGGGGGATATCGGGCTGGATGTGGAGATGCGGGCCTGTAAGACACGCTTGATGACGCGTTTGCTTGCTCGTGACCTGTTCGACGCATAACCTCGACGGCAGTGAGGAGTTACTCCGCGCAGCGCGGATTGCCATACCGGTGAACGACGGACGAACGAGCTTGGATGATCGAGGCGGACGAGGTGTCGGCTGGAGCAGTCGACGCCCGGTCAGTCTTGGCTTGACATCGATACTGGTGAAGACGCCGACCGGGCTCTGCGCAGCGCGCCTGTGACCCCTCCCGTTTTGTGGCCGCGTTATGAGTTCTTGACGACGCGAGGAGGGCGGGGCGTACATGGGGCCGCTGGTCGTGGTGCTGATGGTGGCGGTGCTCGTGCTCGCGTTCGGGATGATCGCGGCGCTCCTCGTCGTCATACGGCGCACTTCGGGCAGCCAGCCCCGCGCCGGCAAGCCGAGTGCCGAGCAGGTGCACGTCGTGCACGAGGAGCTTGAACAGGCGCGTGAAGAGGCGCGGGAGATCCGGCACAAGGCGGAGACCGACGCCGAGGAGATTCTGCGCAGGTCGGAGGCGGCCGCCGAGAGCGCCGCGCAGATGCGGCGGGAGGTCGAGGAGGAGAGCCGGATACTCAAGTCCGAGCTCAAGGAGCTCCGCTCCGACCTCGAACGCCGCGAGGCCAGGCTGGCCGAGCGGGAGCAGCGGCTGGACGAGGAGGCCAGGCGGCAGTCCGAGCGGGACAGGAAGCTGGCCGAGACCGAGGTCGAGCTGGCCGACCGCCGGGAAGAGCTGCTCCAGGTCGAGGACGAGCGGCGGGTCATCCTGGAGCGGGCGGCCGGGCTCACCGGCGAGCAGGCCAAGAACGAGCTGGTCAAGGAGATCGAGAACCAGGCCAAGCGCGAGGCCGCGCTGATCATCAGGGAGATCGAGGGCGCCGCCCGCAAGGAGGGCGAGAAGCGAGCCACGAAGATCGTGACGCTGGCCGTGCAGCGGCTGGCGGCGGAGCAGACGGCCGAGTCGGTCGTCAGCGTGCTGCACCTGCCCGGTGACGAGATGAAGGGCCGGATCATCGGGCGCGAAGGGCGCAACATCCGCGCGTTCGAGTCCACGACCGGGGTCAACCTGATCATCGACGACACGCCGGAGGCGGTGCTGCTGTCGTGCTTCGATCCGGTCAGGAGGGAGACGGCGCGGCTGACGCTGGAGAAGCTAGTGCTGGACGGCCGCATCCACCCGCAGCGCATCGAGGAGGCGCACGACCGCAGCCGCCAGGAAGTGCAGGACCTGTGCGCGCGGGCCGGTGAGGACGCTCTCGTCGAGCTGGGGATCACCGAGATGCATCCCGAGCTGACGTTGCTGCTCGGGCAGTTGCGTTATCGGACTTCGTACGGACAGAACGTGCTCAAGCACCTCATCGAGTCCGCGCACATCGCCGGGATCATGGCCGCCGAGCTGAAGATGAACCAGACGCTGATGAAGCGCTGCGCCCTGCTCCACGACATCGGCAAGGCGCTCACGCACGAGGTCGAAGGCAGTCACGCGCTGATCGGCGCGGAGATCGCCCGCCGGTACGGCGAGGAGGAGGACGTGGTGCACGCCATCGAGGCGCACCACAACGAGGTCGAGGTGCGTACCGTCGAGGCGGTGCTCACGCAGGCCGCCGACGCGATCAGCGGCAGCCGTCCCGGTGCGCGGCGCGAGTCCCTGGAGGCTTACGTCAAGCGGCTGGAGCGGCTGGAGGAGATCGCGCAGTCGTACGAGGGCGTGGAGAAGGTGTTCGCCATGCAGGCGGGCCGGGAGATCCGGGTCATGGTCAAGCCCGACGCGATCGACGACATCCAGGCTCAGGTGATCGCGCGCGATGTGGCCAAGCAGGTGGAGGAGGAGCTGACCTACCCTGGGCAGATCCGGATCACGGTGGTACGGGAGTCACGGGCAACCGAGTTCGCCCGCTAGGTGCAGGTGTTTGTGTGGGTGCGCGTGAATGGTCGGGTTCTGCGTAGCCAGGGTCGGGGGTCTGGGGGTTCAAGGGTCTGAGCGGTTCGGGGATCCGGGATTCAGGGATCCGAGGTCCGGGGTTTGGGGATCCGACGTTCGGGGGTGCGAGGCCGAGAGGTTCGGGATTCCTGGATTAGAGGTCCGGGGGTATGGGGTGCGGGGGCTGAGGTTCGCGGGTCCTAGGTTCCGGGGTCTAGGGATCGTGGGTCTGAGAGGTTCGGGATCCGAGGTTTGGCGGTTTGGGGGTCGCGAGTCCGAGGTTCGAGGGTTCGAGGTCAGGGTGGTTGGGGCGGGGCTGAGAGGTTTGGGGGCGAGATTCGGAGTGCGGGGGTGCGGGTCCGAGGTTCGAGGGTTCGAGGTCAGGGTGGTTGGGGCGGGGCCGAGGTTCAGGGGACCGGAGGTTCGGGGTCTGGGGTCTGGGGTTTGGGGTTTGGGTTAGATGAAGATTTGCTGGTAGAAGGCAAGTTCTGCGGCTAGGGCCGCTGCTCGGGTTTCGGTGCGGCGGAAGCCGTGGGATTCGCCCTCGAAGGCCAGGTACGTGCACGGCACCCCGCGTTCGGACAGTGCGTCGGCGAAGGCGGCCGATTGCTCGGGTGGCACCACCGGGTCGTCTAGGCCCTGGAGGAGCAGCATGGGGCGGGTGGCTCCGTCCACGAGGGCCAGGGGCTCTCTGGCGGCGTACACCTGGGGATCTTCCGGACCCACCAGCCACTCCACGTAGCGTGACTCGAAGTCGTGGGTGTGGGCGGCCAGCGGGGCGAGTGCGCTGACGCCGTAGTAGGAGACGCCGCCGGCGAACACGTCGGAGCTGCAGCAGGCCGCCATCACCGTCCAGCCGCCCGCGCTGCCCCCGCGTACGGCGATCCTGGCGGGGTCGGCCAGGCCCTGCTCGGCCAGCCACCGTGCGGCGGCGATCGTGTCGTGGACGTCCACGAGCCCCCATTGGCCCTTGAGCCGGTCGCGGTAGGCCCTGCCGTAACCCGTCGAGCCGCCGTAGTTGAGGTCGAGGACGCCGATGCCGCGCGAGGTCAGGAACGCCTTCTCCAGGTCGAGCGCGGTGTCGGCGTGAGCGGTCGGGCCGCCGTGCACGAAGACGACGTAAGGGGGTGGGCCGGACTGCGGCGAGGCTTCGGTGTGGGGTGGGTAAAGAAAGGCGTGCACGTCTTGGTCTGCGGTGTCGCCAATTCGTGCGTCTTGGTGGATGGTGTCGCCGCTCCGTCTGTCCTGGTGGGTGGTGCTGGCGATTCGTGTGGCCTGGTCTGCGGTGGAGCCGATCTGTGTGTCTTGGTGGGTGGTGTCGCTGGTTCGTGTGGCCTGGTCTGCGGTGGAGCCGATTTGTGCTTCTTGGTGGGTGGAGCCGCCGATCCGTGTGGCCTGGTCGGTGGCGTTGCTGGTTCGTGTTTCGTGGTCGGTGGTGCCGGCGATTCGGGTGGCCTGCTCGGTGGTGTCGCTGATCTGTGCGGTCTGATCTGCGGGGCCGCCGATTCGTACGGGGCGGGGGACGGGCAGGTAGGCGGGGTTGGGCAGGGCGGAGGGTGTGGGGGCGAGGGGGTGGTGGGAGCCTGTCGCCGGGTTCACGGTCACGACCGAGCGAGGCGTGGTGGGGGCGTACGCGATGCCGGTCACGGCGGTGCCGTCGGTGGCCAGGTCGGCGTCCCAGCCGCTGTACGGGGCCTCGACGTCGGTGAGGGTGCCTGAGGCGGGGTCGAGCAGGCCGAGTCGCAGGTCGCCGCGCCCGTGCAGGACCGCGAGCCGGCCGTCGGCGAGGATCGCGTACGGCATCCCGCCCAGTCGCCACGGCGGCAGCGTGAACTCCTCCTCGGCCGGGTGGAGCGCTCGCGCCCCGTCGCCGTGCAGGCCGATCTCGTAGAGGTTCCACCAGCCCGAGGAGTCGGAGACCAGGTAGAGCCGGGTGTCGTCCTTCCAGGCGGGAGCCAGGACGGATTCGGTGACGCTGCCCCGCACCTTCCAGGAGTCGCCGTCCGAGAGGCGGATGACGCGTAGCTCGGTGCCGTCCCAGGGCATGCGGGGGTGATCCCAGCAGACATAGGCGAGATGTCGTCCGTCGGGGGAGATGGTGGGAGAGGCGTAGAAGTCGCAGCCGGTGGCCCATTCGCGGATCTCGCCGCCGTCGAGGGGGACAGAGACGACGGCTCTGGTGACCTTGCCGTCCTCCGCGTGGTGCTCGCGTACGCACCACACCTGTCCGTCGCGCACCAACGGATCCGCGTAGCGGCAACCCGGGGGAGTGACGGGTTTCGGTTCGCCGTTTTCCGGCAACAGGTAGAGGCGCTGATCTTGCAGGTTGGCGAAGACCACCTCCCCCTCGGGGGTCACCGCGTACGGGCGGCCGCCGTACTCGTGAACGCGGGTGCGCGCGCACCAGGGGGCGGGTAGCAGGTCACGACGGGTGCCGTCGGCGGCGCGGCACACGATCGTGGTACGCCCGCCGTCGTCGGGACGGTCCTCGGTCCACCACGTCCGGCCGTCCATGAGCGTGGGCCAGCCGGGACGTACGGCGGAGCCGGCCACGTCTCTGGTCGAAATGGGGGAGGGCCAGAAAGGCATACCCCGCATCCTGCCGGAAGATCGCCGGGCGTGAGGTGCTGTCCCCACAGTTCAGCCCGCGTGAGCGGTTCAGGGGCAGCCGGCCGGGCGGGGCAGGGAGGAGGGGAGTGCGACGCCAGCGCGGCCGAACCACTTGTTCAGCAGCCGCGTCGTCGTCCCGTCGCGCCACATCGAGGCGATGGCGCGATTGACCGCCTGGCACGTCTCGATGTCGCCCTTCTTCAGGCCGACGCCCCACTTCTCCCAGCTGATCGGCTGGTTGAGCAGCCGGAACATGCCGGGGTCGTGCTCGGCGTACCCGGCCAGGGTCAGGTTCTCGGTGCTGACCGCGTCGAGACGGGCCTCGACGAGCTTGCGTACGCAGTCGGAGTAGTTCGCGGCGGGCACCAGCTGGGCCGGCAGGTCGAGCATGCCGTCCGGCGGCGGGTCGACGATCCGCCGGTACGAGTTCGAGCCCTCGGCCAGGCAGATCCGCTTGCCGCGCAGGTCTTCCACCTTCTTGATGCTCATGTCGCCGGCCCTGACCATGGTGTCCTGGGGCACGATCACGTACGGGCCGGCGAAGGTGACCTTGGGCTTGCGGGACTCCGTGATGGAGTAGGAGGCGACGATCATGTCCACGGTGCCGTTCTGAAGCAGCGCCTCGCGGGTGGACGACGGCGACTCGCGCCAGGTGATCTTGACCTTGGCGCCGCCGGCGAGGTTGGCGACGATGTAGCGGGCGACGTCCACGTCGAACCCCTGGGGATCGCCCGAGCCGGAGCGCATGCCCAGGCCCGGCTGGTCCCATTTGGTGCCGACGACGACGGTGCGGGCACCCTTGATCTTGTCGGCGACGGTGGTGTACGAGCCTCCGCCGCCGCACCCGGCCAGTCCCGCTGTCACGGTCACGGTCACGGCGAGTGCCGCCGCGCGCATGCTCACCCTGAACTTCCCCACGACTATGGGTAACCCACGCGAGCCGTGCGGAACGCGGATTCGACGCAGTCGTGGGTGTTTCTTGGCGATCTATGGGGAGAAAGGCGACAAAGTGGAGGGCTCGTCAAGGTGACAAACGCCTGAGGCCAAGCTTGAGGGCCCGCCAAGGTGACAAACCCCTGAGGGCCCATCAAGGTGACAAACCCCCGAAGCCAAGCCTGAGGCCCCTCAAGGCGAACGAGCCCCCGAGACCAAGCCCGAGAGCCCGTCAGGGCGGCGGGCGCCAGCACGCCCGCCGCCCCGCGGTCACTCGAGGGGTTTGTCAGGACCCAGGCCGCCACCAGCGGTGCCCTGACCGGCGCCGATGCCGACCTCGGCCGATCCGGGCGCCGCGATCGGGACGGCCGCCGTCTTGCGGCTGCGCCTGCTGCGCCTTTCCAGCCAGGTGGCCAGGTAGCTCAGCGCCATGTTGAGCGCCACGTAGATGATGCCGACGACGATCGCCGCCGGGATCAGCGAGCCGAAGAAGCGGGCCGGCATGATCTTGAAGCCGGTGTTGAGCAGGTCGACGTAGGCGATGATGTAGCCGAGCGCGGTGTCCTTCAGCAGCACCACGAGCTGGCTGACGATCGCCGGCATCATCGCGGTGATGGCCTGCGGCAGCAGCACCAGCCGCATCACCTGGTTCTTGCGCATGCCGACCGCGTACGCGGCCTCCGACTGCCCCTTCGGCACGGCGTACACGCCGGCCCTGACGACCTCGGCCAGCACGGAGCCGTTGTAGAGGGTCAGGCCGAGCACGACCGCGAAGAAGGCGTAGTCGCCGCCGCCAATGAGCATGGGCGCCAGGTAGAAGATGAAGAAGATCAGCAGCAGCAGCGGGATGGACCGGAACACCTCGACCACCGCACCGGCCGGGATCCGGACCCACGCGTGGTCGGAGAGCCTGGCCAGACCGAAGACCGAGCCGAAGGCCAGTGCCAGCACCGCCGAGACGGCCGCCGCCTCCAGGGTGCCGATGAGGCCGGGGAAGATGTAGAACTCCCACGTCTCCCACTGCAGGAACGGCTGCCAGATCTTGCCTTCGAACTGGCCCTTGGCGTCGAAGCCGCGATAGACGCCGTACAGGACGGCGATGACGGCGAGGACGCTGATCACCGTGAGCGCGTGGTTGCGCAGCCGCCCGCGCGGGCCGGGCGCGTCGAACAGTACGGACGTGCTCATCGGGCCACCGCCAGACGTCGCGACAACCAGCCGGTGAAGAAGCCGATGGGCATGGTCAGCGCCATGAAGGCGACGACGATGCCGAGGAAGATCGGGATCGACGCGCCGGTCGTGTCGAAGGTGATCTTCATGACCGCCGCGGCGTCGGCGAGGTATCCGCCCGCGGTGGCCACCGTGGTGTTCTTGATCATGGCGATCATGACGCTGCCGAGCGGCGCGACGACCGCGCGGAACGCCTGGGGCAGGACGATCATCCGCAGCGACTGCATGAACGTGAGCCCGATCGCCCTGGCCGCCTCCGCCTGGCCCATCGGCACGGTGTTGATGCCGGCGCGCAGCGACTCACACACGAAGGCCGCGGTGTAGACCGACAGGCCCATCGCCACGATCCAGAACGAGTTGGTCGACGGCACGTCCGAGAACACCAGGCCGAGCTGGTCGCTCAGGCCCAGCGCGGAGAACGCCAGCACCAGCGTGAGCGGGGTGTTACGCACCACGTTGACGTATATGGTGCCGGCCGCGCGCAGGACCGGCGTGGGTGAGACCCGCATCGCCACCAGGACCGTGCCGAGGATCAGGGAGGCGACGGCCGCCACGAGGGACAGCTTGACGTTCTCCAGGAATCCCAGCCCGAGATCCGGGGCGTATTTGATTAGTTCGTCCATCGTGCTCCACCGCATAGGACGGCGGCGGCCGGGTCACCGGCCGCCGCCCCTGGTGTGATCAGGCGCAACCCTCGGCGGGAGGCGCGGTCTCGGACAACTTCAGGCCCTGGATGCCGCCGAACCACTTGTCCAGCAGCTGCTTCATGGTGCCGTTGTCCCACAGCTTCTTCACCGCGGTGTTGAGGGCCTCACACGTCTTGGTGTCGCCCTTCTTCAGGCCGATGCCGTACTTCTCGTCCGTGAAGCCCTGGCCCAGCACCTTGAAGTTGCCGCCCGCCTGCTTGGCGAAGCCCGCCAGGATCAGGTCGTCGGTGGTGACGGCGTCGAGGTTGCTGCCGGTGAGCTTCTGCACGCACTCGGAGTAGTTGCCGGCGTCGACGGTGGTCGCGTCGATGTCGAGCTCACCGTCCGGGGGCGGGTCGGTGATGCGCTTGTAGGAGTTGGAGCCCGCGGCCTTGCAGATCTTCTTGCCCTTGAGGTCCTGAGGGCTGTTGATCGAGGTGTCGTCCTTGCGGACCATCACGTCCTGGTGCGCCACGACGTAGGGGCCGCCGAAGGTCACCTTGCCCTTGCGCTCCTCCGTGATGGAGTAGGTGGCGAAGATGATGTCGACCGTGCCGTTCTGGAGGAACGGCTCGCGGTTGGACGAGGCCGACTCCTTCCACTCGATCTTCACGTCCTTGCCGCCGGCCACTTCCTTGAGCACGGCTTTGGCCACGTCGACGTCGAAGCCCTCGGGCTCGTTGCCCATCTTCAGGCCCAGGCTGGGCTGGTCCCACTTGGTGCCGACCACGATCGTGCCGCCGCCCGCGATCTTGTCGGCCACGTTGGCGTACGACTCACCGCCGCCACCGCCACAGGCGGTCAGGCCCGCGGCCAGAGCCGCAATGGAGAGCACTGCTCCCGTTCGACGCATGTGCATGTGTACCTGCCTCAATAGTCAGTGCGTGAGGATCTTCGAAAGGAAGTCTCGCGCCCGGTCCGTCTGCGCATTGGTGAAGAACTCGTCGGGAGTGTTCTCCTCGACGATCTGCCCCTCGGCCATGAACACCACCCGGTTCGCGGCCCGGCGGGCGAACCCCATCTCGTGCGTGACGACCATCATGGTCATCCCGTCACGTGCCAGCCCGATCATGACATCGAGGACCTCTTGCACCATCTCGGGGTCGAGTGCGGAGGTCGGCTCGTCGAACAGGATCATTTTCGGGTCCATGGCCAGTGCTCTGGCGATCGCCACACGTTGTTGCTGACCGCCGGAGAGCTGGGCCGGATATTTGTCCGCCTGCGCGGCGATGCCCACTCTTTCGAGCAGTTCCATCGCCCGCTGGTTGGCGGCGTCCCTGGCCTTGCCGCGCACCTTCATCGGGCCGAGCGTGACGTTTTCCCGGATGGTCTTGTGGGCGAACAAGTTGAACGACTGAAAGACCATTCCGACGTCGGAACGCAGCCTGGCCAACGCCTTGCCCTCGTCGGGCAGCACCTGGCCGTCAAATATGATCTTGCCGTCGTTGATCGTCTCCAGCCGGTTGATCGTGCGGCAGAGCGTCGACTTCCCGCCGCCCGAGGGACCGATGACGACCAATACCTCGCCACGAGAGACGGTCAAGTTGATGTTCTTCAGGACATGCAGCGCCCCGAAGTGCTTGTTGACGTTCTCCAACTGCACAAGTGGAGTGGCGTCGCCGTTCTCCGTCATGGAGTAAAACGTAGAGGGCATTAGAACGCTGTGCACTAACCGAGCGGTACCGATCCGATCACATCGTGCCATCAAGCAGGCCTTTTAGATCGGTCCGGGCAGTCCCAAGGCTGACACCGACTACCCTTGAACATGCCATGACTGTGACTCAGGAGGGCGCCCGCACCTACGAAGTGCGCACATACGGGTGCCAGATGAACGTCCACGACTCCGAGCGGCTGTCAGGCCTGCTGGAGGACGCCGGCTATGTGGCCGCTCCCGACGGGGAGGCGGCCGACGTCGTCGTGTTCAACACGTGCGCCGTGCGGGAAAACGCCGACAACCGCCTCTACGGCAACCTGGGCCACCTCAGACCGGCCAAGGTGAGCAATCCGCGCATGCAGATCGCCGTCGGCGGCTGCCTGGCGCAGAAGGACCAGGGCGAGATCGTCCGCAAGGCGCCGTGGGTCGACGTCGTGTTCGGCACGCACAACATCGGCTCGCTGCCGGTGCTGCTGGAGCGGGCCCGCGTCGAGGGTGAGGCGCAGGTCGAGCTGAAGGAGTCGCTCGAGGTCTTTCCCTCGACGCTGCCGACCAAGCGCGAGTCCGCGTACGCCGCCTGGGTGTCGGTCTCGGTCGGCTGCAACAACACCTGCACGTTCTGCATCGTGCCGTCGCTGCGCGGCAAGGAGAAGGACCGCCGGCCCGGCGACGTCCTCGCCGAGGTCAGCACGCTGGTGGAGCAGGGCGTGCTGGAGGTCACCCTGCTCGGCCAGAACGTCAACACCTACGGCGTGGAGTTCGGCGACCGGCTGGCCTTCGGCAAGCTGCTGCGCGCCTGCGGCGACATCGAGGGGCTCGAACGGGTCCGCTTCACCTCGCCGCACCCCGCCGCGTTCACCGACGACGTGATCGCCGCCATGGCGGAGACGCCCAACGTCATGCACCAGCTGCACATGCCGCTGCAGTCGGGCTCCGACCGGGTGCTGCGGGCGATGCGCCGCTCCTACCGGGCCGAGCGCTATCTCGGCATCATCGAACGCGTACGCGCCGCCATGCCCGACGCGGCCATCTCCACCGACATCATCGTCGGCTTCCCCGGCGAGACCGAGGAGGACTTCCAGGCGACCCTCGACGTCGTCCGGCAGAGCCGCTTCGCCAACGCCTTCACCTTCCAGTACTCCATCCGCCCCGGCACGCCCGCGGCCACGATGGCGGACCAGGTGCCCAAGGAGGTCGTCCAGGAGCGCTACGAACGACTGGTGGCGCTGCAGGAGGAGATTTCATGGGAGGAGAACAAGAAGCAGGTCGGGCGGACGCTCGAAGTGCTGGTGGCCGAGGGCGAGGGGCGCAAGGACGAGGCCACCCGCCGGCTGTCGGGGCGCGCGGCGGACAACCGGCTCGTGCACTTCGCGGTGGGCGAGGAGACGCCGCGGCCCGGTGACATGGTGACGGTCGAGGTGACGTACGCGGCGCCGCACCACCTGGTGGCCGACGGGGCCGTGCTGGGGCTGCGGCGGACCAGGGCGGGAGACGCCTGGGAGGCCCGCCAGGGCGGCGGGAGCTCGGGCGGCGGCTCGGGGGTGCTGCTGGGCATGCCCACCGTCGGACGGCCCGCCCCGCTGCCGGCCTCGACAGGGGCCTGCTCGGCGCACTGACGGCACACTGACGGCGCACTGACGACGGTCGGGCGGCCCGCGCCGTCGCCGGTCCCGCCGGGTCTGGCCGGTACCGCTGACGACGGGCGGCCCATGCCGTTGCCCGTCTCGCCGGGCTCTTCTGCGTACTGCTGGGAAGGGCGGCTCCGGATCATCCGGGGCCGCCCTTCGCTGTGCCGGGGGTCTACCGCGTGAGGCGGTCGAGCATGTCGTAGCAGGAGCGGCGGCGGAAGTCGTGCATGGTGGCGCAGGGGTCGGGGCCCGCGCGGCCCGGCGGGGCCGGCCGGGACGCCGGGTGGGACGGCGGGTGGGACGGCTGGGGTGCGATCGGCCGTGACGACGGGGGCCGCAGCGGCTGGGACGGCAGGGGCGGTGGGGCGAGGCCGCCGGGTGACGGGCGTTCCTCAGGGGGGACCTGCGGGGTGGCCCGTGGGGCGGGTCGGACCTTCGGGGGGCGGTTCCCGTCCCTGCCTGGCCGGCGCGGATCGGCGTCCTCGGCGACGGGGGTGACCGGCGGGCCGGCCGTCGCCGAGGGGATGAGCGGCAGGTCGGCGCCCACGGCCGGCAGGTCGGCGCCCACAGGAGGGAGGTGCGCTCCCCAGGGCGGCAGGCTCGCATTCGGGGGCGGAACGGTCTCGATCCACGGGGGCGTCAGCGGGCCGAGCATGACGTCGGCGGGCTGGGCCGTCGGGAATTGGAGCGTTCCAGCCATGGGCGCCACCGACGGCGGAAGGACGGTCGCCGTCGGTGGCGTATTCGATGCCGAGAGTGGTATTGATCTTGGGGAAAGCGGGGTTTCCTGATCCATTTCCTGAGGTGTTTGCGGTGACGGTTCCTTACTGTTGGTGAATGCCAGGAATATTCCCAGCGCCGCTGTGACGAGCACCCCGGTGGCTCCGGCCACGGGTGCCAGGTTGGCGCGGCTACCTGGGCTAATGGATCTAAGGGGGGACAAGTCGTGATTCCTTTGTGATTGTTGTGCGAGCATTCAGCTGTTGCGGCTAGTGTGGTCCATCACCCGCGGAAGCCGGCGAGCTTTCCCCGATACGACCGCAGGGAGCTGTAACGCCATGCAAGATCCGACCGAGGCGGATCGCCAGGAGATCCTCACCGGGCCGGGAGACACCCGCCTGGAAAACAGGGCGTCGGGAAACAGACGACCGAGGCAGAAGAGCAACAAGACCCTTCTCATCGCCGGTTCGGCGCTCATCGCCGTGCTCGTGGCCGGTGGCGCCGGTTACATGCTGGCCTCGAACCCCTTCGGGAGCGCCCAGCAGGGCGGCGGCCCCGCGACCTCCCAGAGCGCCGACGCGAACCAGGATCAGGGCGGCGACGACGACGCCACGGCGGGCGACTCTCCCGCCGACTCCCCTGGGGACGACCGTACGGGCGAGGCTCCCGAGGACGACGGCAGCATGGGCGACGTCGCCGCCGGGGTCCCGGACGGCGGAGACCAGCCCGGTACGGGTGACAGGGCAGGGGACACGACGGGCAACACGGGCACCGACTCCGCCAAGACCGGCACCAACAAGAAGCCCGCGACGACCTCGCCCACCAAGTCGCCCCAGTCCTCAGGCGCCGGCACCCCTTCCGAGGCCGACAGCCCGGCGGACGGTCCCGGCGGCCTCGTCCCCGGCCAGTGCTCGAAGAGCGGTTGCTGAGCACGTCTCCGGTGATGGGCGCCAGGGTGAGCTCGCGGCGGTCGGTCTGACGCCGGGTGGCAAGGACTCGAGACGGCGGTCCTGACGACGGGCGGCCAAGTGGGTTTGTGGTGGCCGGTCCTGATGTCGGGCGGGAAGGACGGCTCGTGGTGGTCGGGTGTCCGGCGAAGTGGCTTGCCGTTTATGGGGCTTACTGGCCCTTCGGAGGAGCCGGTGCCGTCCGTAGGGTCGGGGTATGACGACTGACAGAGCGTCCGAGCTGCGTGCTCTGCACGTGCCGGGAACCCCTTTGGTGCTGCCCAACGTCTGGGACGCCGCCTCCGCCCGCGCCGTGCAGGCGGCCGGGTTCCCCGCGGTCGCCACCGGCAGCGCCGCGGTCGCGCGGGTGCTCGGCTACGAGGACGGAGAGCGTACGCCCGTCGGGGAGATGATGGCGGCCATCGCCCGGGTGGTCAGGGCCGTGGACCGGCCCGTCACGGCGGACGTGGAGCGCGGCTACGGCCTCAAGCCCGCGGAGCTGGCCGAACGGCTGCTCGCGACCGGGGCCGTGGGCTGCAATTTGGAGGACTCCCTGCCGGGCGGCGGCGAGATGGTGGATCAGGACGAACAGGCCGGGTTCCTGGCCGAGGTGCGGGCGGCGGCCGGCGACGGGCTGGTGATCAACGCGAGGGTGGACCTCTACCTGCGCGGGCAGGTGACGCGCGAGGAGGCGCTGGCGCGCGGGCGGCGTTACCTGGAGGCGGGGGCCGACTGCGTGTACCCGATCGGGCTGGCCGACGCGGATGAGATCCGGGCGCTGGTCGAGGGCCTCGGCGGGCCGGTCAACGTGCTGTTCAGACCGGGGACCCCCGGGCTGGGCGGGCTGGCCGCGCTGGGGGTGGCCAGGATCAGCTTCGGCAGCGGCCTGCACCAGGCGTCCCAGACCTTCACGGAGAGCCTGCTCGCCGAGATACGCGCGGGCCACGACCCGTACTGACAACAGCAGGGGCCGTGCCGGGCAAGGCAGGAGCCGGACGTACGCTTGCGCTCGTGCTTGTCGCCGCGGCCGTGTGCCCGCTCACCCCGCTGGTCGTCCTGGGGATGCCCGACCTCCGCTCCGCCTGCCACACCGCGATCGCCACGCTGCGCGACGCGCGGCCCGACGCGCTGATCGTGGTGGGTGGCGCGCCGGCCACCGGCGCGTACGACGGCGACGCGGCGGGCAGCCTGCGCCCCTGGGGGCCGGAGCTCGCGGCGGGCCTAGGCGAGCCGGTGCTCCCGCTGTCGCTGACCGTGGCCCGGCTGCTGCTCGGAGCGCACGGACCCGACGCCTTTCAGTCGGTGGCCTGGGACGCCCCGGGCGAGGACTGCGCCAAGCTCGGTGAACAACTGGCCGACCGCGCGGACAGGGTGGCGCTGCTGGTCATGGCCGACGGTTCGGCCTGCCTCAGCCCGAAGGCCCCCGGCAAGTACGACGAAGCGGCCGGCCCCTGCAACGACCGCATCGCCCAGGCCGTCGCCGGCGGCGACCCCACTCCCCTGGCCGCCCTCGATCCGGAGGAGGCCGACCGGCTGTGGGTGAGCGGCCGGTCCGCCTTCCAGGTGCTGGCGGGCGCGGCGGACGGGCGGGACTACGAGGGGCGGCTGCTCATGGAGACGGCCCCGTACGGGGTCGGCTATCTCGTCGGGACGTGGACGGTCTGACGCTTCGGCACCGGGATCCGCATCAGGTCGCGGGCCGTCACCACCTCGCCGTCGAAGTTGCGCCGTACTTCCGCGACGAAGGTCGGCTCGTCGTCGAAGCCGTACCGTTCGGAGAAGTGCGTGAGCACGAGCCTGCGCGCCCCCGCGTCCGCCGCCACCACCCCGGCCTCGAACGCCGTCAGATGCCCGTACTCCTTGGCCAGCGCGCTCTCCGCCGACAGGAACGTGGACTCGATCACCAGCAGGTCGACCCCTGAGGCCAGCTCGAAGACCGCGTCGCAGAGCCGGGTGTCCATGATGAAGGCCACGCTCTGCCCCGGTCTGGGGACGCTGCACTCGGCCAGGGTGACGCCGCGCACGGAGCCGGTGCGCTGGAGCTCGCCGATGTCGGGGCCGCGGATGCCGTGGGCGGCCAGCTTGTCGGGCAGCATGCGGCGGCCGGGCGGCTCCTGGACGCGGTAGCCGTACGACTCGACGGGGTGGGACAGGCGGCGCGCGATGAGCGGGCCGACGCCGGCCAGGTCGCCGGTGAGTGGATGCTCGGCGATGACCGAGGTGTCGGCGAACACGGCGGCGTGGCGCAGCCGCCGCCAGTAGGTCTGGCCGGAGGCGGGGAAGACGGCGCGCACCGGATGGCGTACTTTGTCGCGTGCGATGCGCTGGACGACGCCGGGGAGGCCCAGGCAGTGGTCGCCGTGGAAGTGGGTCACGCAGAGCCAGTGGACGTCGTTGGCGCTCAGGCCGGCGTGCACCATCTGTCGCTGCGTGCCCTCGCCCGGGTCGAACAGGAAGCCCTGGCCGTCCCAGCGCAGGAGGTAGCCGTTGTGGTTACGGTGTCGGGTAGGAACGGCGCTGGACGTGCCCAGCACCACGAGCTCACGTGAGGACATGATGACCGCCAACGAGGAGACGGTCGCCTTCGCCGAGGTGGAGACGCCGGTGGGGCCATTCGTGCTGGCCGTCACCGAGACCGGGCTCGTCGCGTCGGGCTGGGGCTCCCGCGCCCGGGTGTCCGGCCGGCTCGACCTGGCTGAGGTTCATGATGCGGATCGTACGGCCTTCGCCGTCGCCGAGCTGAATGCTTATTTCGCCGGTGAGCTGAAGCGGTTCGAGACGCCGATCGACTGGCGGCTGATGTCGGGCTCGCGGCTGCGGGTGCTGCGCGCCCTGCACGGGATCCCGTACGGGAGCGCCGTCACCTACGGCGAACTGGCCACGCTCAGCGGCTCCAGCGTGCCCGCGCGCGGCATCGGCTCGATCATGGGCTCCAACCCGATCCCCATCGTGGTGCCCTGCCACCGGGTCGTCGCGGCCGGCAACGGGCTGGGCGGCTTCAGCGGCGGCGAGGGCGTGGAGACCAAGCGCTGGCTGCTGACCCACGAGGGTTATCTGCAGCCGACGCTCCTCGATCTCTAGCAGACTTGTCGCCGTGCGCCAGCAGTCAGTCATCGCCGTCGTGGGTCCCACGGCCGCAGGAAAGTCCGATCTCGCCGTCGACCTCGCCCTCCGGCTGGGGGGCGAGTGCGTCAACGCCGACTCCATGCAGCTCTACCGGGGCATGGACATCGGCACGGCCAAGCTCACCGAGGCCGAGCGGCGGGGGGTCCCGCACCACCTGCTGGACATCTGGGACGTGACGGTCACCGCCAGCGTGGCCGAGTACCAGAAACTGGCCAGGGCCGTCATCGACGCCGTCGAGGTGCCGGTGCTGGTCGGCGGGAGCGGCCTGTACGTGCGCGCGGCCATCGACGAGCTGGAGTTCCCCGGCACCGACCCGGAGATCAGGGCCCGGCTGGAGGAGGAACTGGCCGAGCTGGGCCCCGGCCCCCTGCACGAGCGCCTGCGCGAGCGTGACCCGGCCGCCGCGGCGGCCATCCTGGCCAGCAACGGCCGGCGCATCGTGCGCGCGCTGGAGGTGATCGAGCTGTCCGGCCGCCCGTTCTCGGCCACCATGCCGTCGTACGACGCCGTCTACCCGAGCGTGCAGATCGGGCTGGAGGTGCCCAGGCCGGTGCTTGACGAGCGGATCGAGCTCAGGGTCGCCAGGATGTGGGAGGCGGGGCTGGTCGGCGAGGTGCGGGCGCTGCTCGGCCAGGGGCTGGCCGAAGGGCGCACGGCCGGGCGGGCGCTCGGTTACGCGCAGGTCATCCGCTTTCTCACCGGCGAGTGGAGCGAGGAGCAGGCGATGACCGAGACGGTCAGGCTGACCAGGCGCTTCGCCAGGCGGCAGGAGTCGTGGTTTCGCAGGGACCCGCGGGTGCACTGGCTGCCGTACGACGCCCCCGACATCCTGGAGCGATCTCTGGCGCTAATAAACTCCTAGCATGCGCTTTCTCAAGGGGCACGGCACCGAGAACGATTTCGTCATCCTGCCTGATCCCGACGGGGTGGCCGACGTACCGGCCACGCTCGTCGCCAAGATCTGCGACAGGAGAGCCGGCATCGGCGCCGACGGGGTGCTCCGGGTGGTGCGCACGAAGCAGAGCCCCGAGGTCGCCGACCAGGCCTCGGCCGCCGAGTGGTTCATGGACTACCGCAACGCCGACGGCAGCATGGCGGAGATGTGCGGCAACGGCGTGCGGGTGTTCGCCCGCTACCTGATCGACACCGGCGCGGTGAGCGCCTCGGAGTTCGAGATCGCGACGCGGGGCGGCGTGCGGCGGATCCGCGTCGAGCCGAACGGCGACATCACGGTCGACATGGGCAAGCCCGTGGTCTCCGGCGAGAGCGTGGCCACCGTGGGCAGCCAGGAATACACCGGGCTCGCCGTCGACATGGGCAACCCCCACCTGGCCTGCGCCATCGGCGACCCCGTCGCCCAGCTCGACCTCACCCACCAGCCGGGCTTCGACACCGGCGTCTTCCCCGCCGGGGTCAACATCGAGCTGTTCAACCCGGTCGGCACCAGCCGCGCGGTCATGCGCGTCTTCGAGCGCGGCTCCGGCGAGACCCGCTCCTGCGGCACCGGCGCAGTGGCCACCGCCGTGGCCGCCGCCCACCTGTCGGGCGACACCACCGGCACATGGACGATCGAGGTGCTGGGCGGCACGCTGACGGTCATCCTCGACGAGGAGACCAGCTACCTGTCCGGTCCCGCGACCATCGTCGCCAGCGGCGAACTCCTGCTTGCAGAATGATGTTCTGGTAGGGGATGCTGGGTTCACTTCACGCACTGAGAGGTGGACATGGCTGACCCACGCACCACGGCGGCGCAGGTCAAGACGCCGATCGGCCGGCTCGGCGGCGGTTTCATGATCTCCAGAGAGGCCAAGGCGCTCTGCGAGGAGCACGGCCTCGGCCCGCGCGAGCTCTACTTCAGGGGCCGCTGCGGCGTCCTCGGCGAGTGCGACGCCGACGTGGTCACGTCGGTCGCCGTCTTCTTCCCCTCCCGGCACGTGGAGCCGAACTGGAACGGCGGCCGCAAGCTCACGGCCGAGCACGCCGTCGAGCTCTACGCGCAGGCGTGCCAGGCGTGGGGCCGGCGCAATCTGGGCGGTTACGACGGCTGCGCCAGGATCGCCGAGCTGCTGCAGCCGGTCGTCGAGCAGGCGTCGCCGGTGGGCGCGCCGCTGTTCGCGGGGTGGCGGGCCGTTCCGCTGCCCGGCGACCCGCCGGCCAGGGCCGCCCAGCTCATGCACGTCGTACGCGAGCTGCGCGGCGGCCTGCACGCCAACGCCGTGATCGCGGCGGGCATGCATCCTCTGGACGCCACCCTGGCCGCCGACCACCGCGGAGCCCCGCTCGGGACGTCGGCAGGCGAGGCGATCGCCAGGTTCTTCGAGTGGCCTGAGCCGTACGCCACGCCCGGTCCCGAGCTCGTCGCGCGCCGCGCCGCCGTCGAGGAGACGACGGACGACCTCATGGCGCCCGCGTTCTCGGTCCTCACCGAGACCGAGTCGGACGAGCTGATCGAGCTTCTGCGTTTTGGGGACGCTCGTTGACCTGGCAGACTGACTGCCCATGGACGTGGACATCTGGGCCTGGGTCGGCGACACCCAGCAGCAGCTTTCTGAGGCGGGCAACGTTGGCCTCGCCATGGCGCTGGGAGACCTCCCCGCACAGGCCTATGAGGGCCGATATCCGCAGCTCGACGTGATGGCCCCGGCCATCGCGCAGCAGGCGGAGACCCTTGAGCTGCCCTGGCTCGAGTTCTACGCCCGCTACTGGCACCTGGTCGGCCGGATCGGCGACCGGGCGCAGGGGGCGGTGGCCCTGGCCGACGTGGAGCAGCTGCTCGCGTTCGCCCAGCGCGAAGACGTGCGTGACTGCCCGGCCACCCCGGCCGCGGTCGAGGCGCTGGCCGTCGTGTGGGCCAACACCGACGGCCCCGGCTACGCGGCCGAGCGGCTGGAGACGCTGGCCGCCGCGCTTGAGGGCATGAGCCCCGAGCGGCCCTCCTTCACGGGCCTGGTGACCCAGTACGTCGCCGCGCTCGTCGACGCGGGCAAGCCGGGCGAGGCCGTGACCTACGCCGAGTCCGCCGTCGAGCGGCTGAAGACGGCCGGCCGGGAGGCCAGCTGGGAGCTGGGTGCGGAGAGCGCCCGCGCGCTGCTGGCCGCCGGCCGCGCGGAGGACGCGCTGACCGCGCTCCAGGCCGCGGCCGAGTTCCAGGCCGACGACCCGGTGGCCAAGGAGCACCGCGACGGCGTGCGCCGCTCGCTCATCCTGGCCACGCTCGGCCGCACCGCCGAGGCCGTCGACGCCCTGCCCGACCTCGACGTGGTGGGCGACCACCCGCGCGTGTGGGTCGAGTGGGCCCACGCCGTCAACAAGCTGGCCGGCTCCTCGCAGATCACCAACACCTGGCAGCTCGGCCGGGTCCTGCGCCAGTGGACCGACTACTTCGGCATGATGGGCGGCTACCGCTCCCGGGTCGAGCTGGCCCTGGTCGCGGGCGAGCTGGCCATCGCCAGGCAGGGCGTCTGGCAGGCCAGGCTGCTGGCCGACGTGGCCGAGTCCGGCACCGCCGAGCTGCGCGAGGCCGGCGACCTGGCCGAGCGTATCGCCGCGCTGCGGACCGCAGCCGACGCCGCCACCGAGGCGACGCCGCCGGGTCCGCTCGCCGAGCGGGTGGGCCTGTTCGACGCCGCCGACGGCTTCAACGCCGACCCGGAGAAGTGGGTGGGCTGGCTCGCGCCGCTGTCCGGCGAGGACCTGGAGGCCACCCGCCGCCACACCACCACGCTGGGCTTCCTCGGCTACCCCGCCACGGGCGCCGACATCTACTGGAAGCTGCTCGTCGACACCGGCGACATCGCCACCGCCGACCCCGAGGACGTGGCCTACCTGACCACGCTGCTCATCGAAGCCCGCCAGGACGAGCGGCTGGAGCAGATGGCCGGGCTGCTGCCGCACGCCGCCCAATACCTCGCGCTGGCCCGCCTCCACAGCGCCCGCGAGCGCTGGCAGGAGACGGTCGAAGCGGGCGAGCACGCCCTCGCGGCCGGGGCCGGGCTCGACGCCCGCCGCCTGCTGTCCGGCGCGGCCCAGCAGCTCGACCAGAACGCCAGGGCCGCCGAAGTGCTGCTCGAGGTGCTCGACGAGCTGGCCGAGGAGGACGTCTGGCGCATGATCGTCATGGCCACCTCGGCCGAGGACTGGGAGACCGTGCGCAAGGGCGCGGCCAAGATCGGCATGCCGATCAAGTCCAAGGAGGGCCCGATCGAGGAGGAGATGGGCCTCATCAGGCTCATCCTGCCCGCCCCCGACGGCGGCCAGCGCCAGGTGCTGTCCATCCGCACCGGCCCGGCCACCGCCAGGCTGGCCCTGCCGCAGCCGCGCGGCATGGACTACAACGCCGGCGACCTGGTCGTGTTCGACCCGCAGCTGCTGGAGCCCGTCCCCGACGACCCGGAGGAGCAGCAGAACTTCGTGCCGCCGTTCGGCGCGGTGCGCATCCTGCGGCCCGGCGGCTACACCAGCTACTTCTTCGACGGCGCCGCGCCGAGCGAGGAGGACTGGGCCGAGTTCACCGAGGTCATGGCCGAGCGCGGCTGGCCGATGTGGGTCTACAGCGACGAAAACTACACCGTCACCCACCCGACCAGCAGCGAGCCGCTGCCGGGCGTGTTCGGCTGGGTCGCGGTGCCGCCCGACGTGTCGCCCTCCGAGGTCGACGCGCTGCTCGACGACGCCACCGAGCGGTGGGTGCATCCGCTGGCCTGGCTCGACCTGGCCCGCGAGATCGACGTCGAGATCGAACGGCACGAGCGCATCGTCAAGGAATACGGCCTGTAGGGGCATCCGGCCCGTCCTGTCCGGCTCGGCCGCACGAGGTCGTGATCGCCGAGCCGGTGGTCGGGCGGCCGGGGCCCTTCGTTCCGAACAGCCGGGTCTTCGTTCCGAGAAGCGAGGTGTGACGTGCTGGAGCGCTTCCGGCTCGACGGCAAGGTGGCGATCGTCACCGGGGCCTCATCGGGCCTCGGCGTGGCCTTCGCCAGGGGCCTGGCGGAGGCGGGCGCCGACGTGGTGATCGGCGCCCGGCGCGCGGATCGGCTGGAGGAGACGCGTCGGCTGGTCGAGGAGACCGGCCGCGCGTGCCTGGCCGTCCAGACCGACGTGGCCCGGCCGGAAGACTGCGACCGGCTGGTGGCCGCGGCCGTCGAGGGCCTGGGCGGGGTCGACGTGCTGATCAACAACGCCGGCATCGGCACGGCCGTGCCCGCGCTGCGCGAGACCCCCGAGGAGTTCCGCCAGGTCGTCGACGTCAACCTGCACGGCACCTACTGGATGGCGCAGGCGTGCGCGCGGGTCATGCGGCCCGGCTCGTCGATCGTCAACATCGGCAGCGTGCTCGGCGAGACCACGGCCGGGCTGCCGCAGGCCGCCTACAGCGCCTCGAAGGCGGCGGTCACCGGGCTCACCCGCGACCTGGCCCAGCAGTGGACGGGGCGGCGCGGCATCCGGGTCAACTGCCTGGAGCCGGGGTTCTTCGCCTCGGAGATGACCGAGCAGTACCCACCCGGCTACCTGGAGCGGATGACGGAGCAGCGGGTGGTCATGGGACGGGCGGGGGATCCGGCCGAGCTGGTGGCCGCCGCGGTGTTCCTGGCCGGCGACGCGGCCTCGTACATCACCGGGGTGACGCTGGCGGTGGACGGCGGGATCCTGATCACCTAGCCCGGCCTGCGGTGGACCTCGGGAGCACGGCTCGGGGCGGGCGGCGCGATGCCGGTCACCCTAGTCCAGCAGGTCGTGCTGGGCGGCCAGGAAGCCGGCGTGGAAGCGGGTCCTGGCGCCCAGGCGTTCGCACAGCACCTGGACGCGGCGCTGGACCGTGCGCGGGCTCAGCCCGAGCTGCCTGGCGATGGCATCGTCCTTCATGCCGGCGGCCAGCAGGGTCAGCACCTCGGCGTCGGACGCCTGCGGCCACGCCTCGGGTTCGAGGGACTCGTCCGACAGACGCAGCGGCACGGCGGCCCGCCACAACGTCTCGAACAGCCCCACCAGGGCGTCGAGCAGCGCCGACGGGTGCACCACGAGCGCGCTCTCCACGGCCCGGTCCTCGTCGGAGACCAGCGGCAGGATGGCGGTGCGGGCGTCGGCGATGGCCAGCTTGACCGGCACCTGCCCGAGCCTGGCCTGCTCGCCGTCGGCGATGGCGCGGCGGGTGTGGGCCAGCATGCCGGGGTGCTCGAAGGCCAGCGGGCTGTAGATGCCGCGGGTGGGCGCGCCCTGGCGGGCCGCGCGCCGGCGGTTCTCCCTGTCGTCGCTGACGTCCACCGCGTACGGCGGATGCACCAGCACCAGCATCTCCCGTGTGGCGTTGCGTTCGAGCTGGAGGTAGCGCCTGGCCACGGCGTCGCGCCCGCTGACCACCTCCAGCACCTCCTCGGGGTGCGGCCCGCCGCGGTCCGCGACCTCGGTGGCCAGCAGTGCGGCGGCGGCCCTGCTGTGGGTGAGCTCCTCCTGGCGGCGCGCGACGAGGATGTCGATGGCGACGTTCGGGGGAGTGGCGACCAGCCGCAGCGGCCGGCCGGCGACCCGGGAGATCAGCCCGAGGTCCTCCAGCCGGGGCAGCATGCGGCGGATGGCGGCGGCGGAGGTGCCGGTCTCGGCGGCGAGCTCGCTCAGCGTCGCGGGCCCGTGTCTGAGCAGGGCCCGGTACGAGTTCTCCTCGGCGACGGTGACACCGAGCCCTTCGAGTAAGCGCCGCTGCGCCATGTCCCCTCTTCCTGACCTGCCATGATCCGAAGTAAAGAGTATGGGGGCCGTTCCCGGCGGTGAAGGGGCCCTTGTTCGCGGGGACGCGGGGATCTATGTTCGTTGCGTAGTCCGGGACATGTTGCGCATTAAGGAACAACCGGAGGCGTCATGAGTCGGCCCCGTCTGGTGATCGTGGGGGCGGGCATCGTCGGCTGCGCCCTCGCCGACGAGCTCACCGAGCGGGGGTGGACCGACGTCACCGTGCTCGAACAGGGGCCGCTCTTCGCCGCCGGCGGCTCCAGCTCCCACGCCCCCGGCCTGGTCTTCCAGACCAACCCGTCGAAGACCATGACCGAATTCGCCGCCTACACCGTGCGCAAGTACACCGGCCTCGGCGAGCACTGCTTCCGCCAGGTCGGCGGCCTGGAGGTGGCCACCACCCCCGAACGCTGGCACGACCTGCACCGCAAGCACGGCTGGGCCGAGTCGTGGGGCGTCGAGGCGCGCCTGCTCGACACGGCCGCCTGCCTGGAGCTGTGGCCCTCGCTCGACCCCGGCAAGGTGCTCGGCGGGTTCCACGTGCCGGGCGACGGGCTGGCGGCGGCGGTCGCGTGCGGGCAGACGCAGGCCGAACGGGCCACGGAACGCGGGGCCAGATTCCTGCCGGGGCACACCGTGGTCGGCGTCGAGCAGCGCGGCGGCCGGGTCACCGGGGTCACGGTGACGAGCGCCGGCGAGTACCGCACGGTCCCGGCCGACGTGGTGGTGTGCGCGGCGGGCTTCTGGGGTCCCTCGATCGGGAGGATGGCCGGGCTGAACGTGCCGCTGCTGCCCCTGGCCCACCAGTACGCCAAGTCGGGCCCGCTGAAGCTGGGCGAGGAGGGCCCGATCCTGCGCCACCAGGACCGCGACCTCTACTTCCGCCGGCACGGCGACCGCATCGGCATCGGCTCCTACGCCCACCGCCCCATGCCGGTCGCCCAGGACGAGATCGGCCCCAGATCCACCACGATGCCGTCGGTGCAGGCGTTCACCGAGGAGGACTTCGACCCCGCCTGGCGCGACGCGGTCGAGCTGCTGCCCGTGCTGGCCGAGTCCAAGTACGAGGACGGCATCAACGGCATCTTCTCCTTCACCCCCGACGGCTTCCCGCTGATCGGCGAGGCGCCGCACCTCGACGGGTTCTGGCTGGCCGAGGCCGTCTGGGTGACGCACTCGGCCGGGGTGGCGAGGGCGCTGGCCGAGGTGCTGGTGGACGGGCACTCCCGGATCGACCTGCACGAATGCGAGCTCAACCGGTTCGAGCAGGCCCAGCTCTCGCCCGCGTTCGTCGAGGAGCGCGGCAGGCAGAACTTCGTCGAGGTCTACGACATCATCCATCCGCTGCAGCCGATGGAGTCGCCCAGGCCGCTGCGCACCAGCCCGTTCCATCCGCGGCAGCAGGAGCTGGGCGGGTTCTTCCTGGAGGGGGCGGGGTGGGAGCGGCCGCACTGGTTCGAGGCGAACGTGCCGCTGCTGGAGGACCTCGTCCGCCGGCGCAGGGACGAGCACGCCGACGTGCCGGAGGAGTCGCGCGGTGCGGCCGTCGAGCCGCTGCTCGGGGCGGCGCTGCGGGACGAGTGGGCCACCCGCTACTGGTCGCCGGTCGCCGCGGCCGAGTCGTACGCGACCAGGGAGAGCGTGGCGCTCTACGACATGACCCCGCTCAAGCGGCTGGAGGTGAGCGGGCCTGGCGCGGCGGCGTTCCTGCAGCGGATGACCACCAACAACGTGGACAAGAAGCCCGGATCGGTCACCTACACGCTGCTGCTGGACGTCAAGGGCGGCATCCGGTCCGATCTCACCGTGGCCCGGCTGGACGAGGACACGTTCCAGGTCGGCGCGAACGGCAACCTCGACCTCGACTGGCTGGCCGGGCACGCGCCGGGCGGCGTACGGGTGCGCGACCTGACGCCCGGCACCTGCTGCGTCGGCGTGTGGGGGCCGCGGGCCAGGGAGCTGGTGCAGGGGCTGACCGACATGGACCTATCGCACCAGAACTTCCGCTACTTCGGCTGCAAGTCCGGATATGTCGGGCAGGTGCCGGTGCTCGCGCTGCGCGTCTCGTACGTGGGCGAGCTGGGCTGGGAGCTCTACACCACGGCCGACATGGGGCTCAAGCTCTGGGACACGCTCTGGGCGCCGGGGCTGGCCGTGGCCGCCGGCCGGGCCGCGTTCAACAGCCTGCGGCTGGAGAAGGGGTACCGGCTCTGGGGCGTCGACATGACGACCGAGCACAGCCCGTACGAGGCGGGGCTGGCCTTCGCCGTCAAGGACGACAAGGACTTCGTCGGCCGCGACGCCCTGACCAAGGACGTCACCCGCAAGCTGGTGCCGCTGCTGAGCACCGAGGTCGTCATGGGCAAGGAGCCGGTCAGGCACGGCGGGCGCACGGTCGGCTACGTCACCAGCGCCGCCTACGGACACACCATCCAGCGCCCCATCGCCTACGCCTGGCTGCCGGTCGAGCTGGCCGAGCCCGGGACGTATGTCGACATTTCCTACTTCGGCCGCCGCGTGCCCGCGGTGGTCGCCGCCGAGCCGCTGTACGACCCCGGGATGGAGAAGATCAGGCGTTGACCCACCCCGACTTCCTCTGGCGCGACCCCGACCCGAAGCCCGCCTACGACGTGGTGATCGTGGGCGGCGGCGGGCACGGCCTGGCCACCGCCTACTACCTGGCCAAAAATCACGGCATCACGAACGTCGCCGTCCTGGAGCGCGGCTGGCTGGCCGGCGGGAACATGGCCCGCAACACCACGATCATCCGCTCCAACTACCTGTGGGACGAGAGCGCCGCGATCTACGAGCACTCGCTGAAGCTGTGGGAGGGGTTGAGCGCGGAGCTGGACTACGACCTGCAGTTCAGCCAGCGAGGGGTGCTCAACCTGGCCCACAGCCTCGGCGACGTGCGTGAGGGCAGGCGCAGGGTGAACGCCAACCGGCTGAACGGCGTGGACGCCGAGTGGCTGGACGCCGACGAGGTCAAGAAGTTCTGCCCGATCATCAACGTCTCCGGCAGCGTGCGCTACCCGGTCATGGGCGCGACCCTGCAGCGGCGCGGGGGCATCGCCAAGCACGACCACGTGGCCTGGGCGCTGGCCCGCAAGGCGGACGCGTACGGGATCGACCTGATCCAGGGGTGCGAGGTCACCGGGTTCGAGCTCAGCGGCGGCCGGGTGACCGGCGTGCGGACCTCGCGCGGCCTCATCGCCGCGGGCAAGGTCGCGCTCGCGGCGGCCGGGCACACCTCGGTGCTCGCCGCGCTGGCCGGCCTCCGGCTGCCGCTGCAGTCGCACCCGCTCCAGGCGCTGGTGTCGGAGCTGCTGGAGCCGGTGCTCGACTGCGTGGTCATGTCGAACGCGGTGCACGTCTACGTCAGCCAGGCGCACAAGGGGGAGCTGGTCATGGGGGCGGGCATCGACGCGTACAACTCCTACGGGCAGCGCGGCGGCGTGCACGTGATCGAGGCGCAGATGGCGGCGGCGCTGGAGCTCTTCCCGCTCTTCAGCCGGGTACGCGTGCTGCGCACCTGGGCCGGCATCGTGGACGTCTCCCCGGACGCCTCGCCGATCATCGGCCCCACCCCCGTCGAGGGCCTGTACGTCAACGCCGGCTGGGGCACCGGCGGCTTCAAGGCCACCCCCGGCGCCGGCTGGGTGTACGCCCACACGATCGCCGAGGAGCGGCCCCATCCGCTTGCCGAGCCGTTCGGGCTGGACCGGTTCACGACGGGGGCGCTCATCGACGAGCACGGCGCGGCGGCGGTGGCGCACTGATGCTGCTCATCGACTGCCCCCACTGCGGGCCCCGCGACGAGAACGAGTACCACTACGGCGGCCAGGCCGGGATCCCCTACCCCCTCGGGGAGACCACCGACGAGGAGTGGGCCGCCTTCGTCTTCCTGCGCGACAACCCCAAGGGCTGGTTCCGCGAGCGCTGGTTCCACGTGCACGGCTGCCGGACCTGGTTCGACGTCGAACGGCACACTGCCACTCATGAGGTGAGGAAGGCGAGATGAGGTTCACCTTCGACGGCCGTCCCCTGGAGGGTGAGCCGGGTGACATGCTGGCCGCCGCCCTCCTGCGTAACCGGGTGCGGATCGTGGGCCGCAGCGTGGAGCTGGGCCGGCCGCGCGGCGTCTTCACGGCCGGTCCCGAGGAGCCGAACGCGCTGGTCCGGGTGGGCGCCGATCCGATGCTGGCGGCCACGACCGTGGAGCTGTACGACGGGCTGGAGGCGTGGAGCCTGCGCGGCAAGGGGCGGGTGGACCTCAATGCTACGGACGAGCGTCGCTGCGACAAGGGGTACCTGCACTGCGACGTGCTCGTGATCGGCGGCGGGCCCGCCGGGCTGGCCGCCGCCACGGCGGCGGGGCAGGCCGGCGCGCGCGTGATCCTCATGGACGACCAGCCCCGGCTGGGCGGCGACCTGCTGAACTCCAGGACACTCCTGGACGGCCGACCCGCGACGGACTGGGTGGACTCGCTCGACCTGACCGGCCGGGTGCTCACCAGGACGACCGCCGTCGGCTACTACGACCACAATTACGTGGTGGCCGTGGAGCGGCGGGCGCGCGGCGAGCGGCTGTGGCACGTCAGGGCGCGGCGGGTGGTGCTGGCGACGGGCGCGCACGAGCGCTCGCTCGCCTTCCCCGGCAACGACCGGCCCGGCGTCATGCTGGCCTCGGCGGCCCGCGCCTACGCCAACCGGTACGGGGTGGCGCCCTGGCGGCGGGCGGTGGTGTTCGCGTGCACGGACTCCGGCCACGAGGCGGCGCGGGACCTTGCGGCGGCCGGGGTGGAGATCGCGGAGATCGTCGACCCCCGGGTGGACGGGCAGGTGGTCACCGGCACGACGGGCGACGCGGAGGGCGTGCTGAACGGCGTCCAGGTGGGCGCGCGGCACGTCGAGGCCGATCTGCTGGCGGTGGCGGGCGGCTGGAACCCCGCCGTGCACCTGTTCAGCCAGTCGCAGGGCCGGGTCAGGTTCGACGAGGACCTCCAGGCTTTCGTCCCGGGGACGTCGGCGCAGGCGGAGCGGTCGGTGGGGGCGTGCGCGGGCCGGTACGGCACCCGCGAGGCCATCGCGGACGGCTACGCCGCCGGCACCGAGGCCGCCGACGCCGCCCAGGTTACGCCGCGGTCCCGCACAGGCGCGGCGGGCTTCGGCGCGGCGGGCACGGGTGCGACGGGCTCCGACCCGATGGACCGTGAGGTGGCGGATCCCGGCGCGGCGCAGCCTCGCGCGGCAGGCGCCGGCTCGGACGGGTTGCGGGTGCCCGAGTGTGATGAGCGGCCGCTCGGCCGGCCGGCCGTGTTGTGGGCGGTCGAGGGGAGCTCGGACGAGCCCGCCTTCGCGGACCTGCATCGGGACGTCACCGTCGCCGACCTCGCCAGGGCGACCGGCGCCGGGATGCGTTCGGTGGAGCACGTCAAGCGCTACACCACCGCGGGCACCGGCGCCGACCAGGGCAAGACCTCGGGCGCGGTCGTCGTCGGCGTCATGTCCGCCCTTCTCGGCGCGGCCCCCGGCCAGGTCGGCACCACGACCTTCCGGCCGCCGTACACGCCGGTGTCCTTCGCCACCCTGGCCGGACGCGACCGGGGTGAGCTGTCCGACCCGGTCAGGACGACCGCGATGCACGACGCGCACGTCGCCATGGGCGCGGTGTTCGAGGACGTCGGCCAGTGGAAGCGCCCGTGGTACTTCCCGAAGGACGGCGAGCCGATGGAGGCCGCCGTGCGGCGCGAGTGTCACGCCGTCCGCACCGCCGTGGCCGCCATGGACGCCTCCACCCTGGGCAAGATCGACATCAGGGGTGCGGACGCGGGCGCGTTCCTCGACCTGATCTACACGAACCTGTACTCCACCCTCGCCGTCGGCGCCTGCCGTTATGGGCTGATGTGCGGGGCCGACGGGATGGTGTTCGACGACGGCACCACGACGCGGCTGGCCGAGGACCACTACCTCATGACCACGACCACGGGCAACGCCGCCGCCGTGCTCGACTGGCTGGAGGAGTGGCACCAGACCGAATGGCCGGGCATGGACGTGTCGTTCACGTCGGTCACCGACCACTGGGCGACCGTGGCCGTGGCCGGCCCGCACGCCAGGCGGGTCGTCGCGGCGGTCGCGCCGGGCGCGGTGGAGCTGGCGTTCATGCGGTACGCGGCCACGGACGTGCTCGGCGTGCCGGGGCGGGTGTTCCGGATCAGTTTCTCGGGCGAGCTGGCGTACGAGGTGAACGTGCCCTGGGCGTACGGGAGGGCGCTGTGGGAGGCGGTGCTGGAGGCCGGCGCGGTGCCGTACGGGACCGAGACCATGCACGTGCTGCGGGCGGAGAAGGGGTTCCCGATCGTCGGGCAGGAGACCGACGGCACCGTCACCCCGCAGGACCTCGGCATGTCGTGGATCGTCTCGCGGCGCAAGCCGGAGTTCGTCGGCAGGCGGTCGCACGCCCGTCCCGACACCTCGCGTGACGATCGCAAGCGCCTGATCGGCCTGCTGCCCGACGATCCGGGGGCCCGGCTGGAGGAGGGCGCACAGCTCGTCGCGGCCGGGCGGCCCGTGAAGGGCCCAGTGGAGAGCAGGGCGGAGGGCCCGGCTGAGGGCAGGGTGCCCATGCTCGGCCACGTGACCTCCGCCTATCACAGCGCGGTGCTGGGCCGGACGTTCGGGCTGGCGCTGGCCAGGGGCGTCGAGCCGGGGGACCGGCTCACCGCCGTGTCCGGGGGTGTGACGCAGCCGGTGACCGTCGTGGCGCCCGTCTTCTACGACCCGGACAACGCCCGCCGCGACGGCGAGCCGCTGCCCGAAGGACATCCGCACGCCGGTCCGCTGCGGGAGCCGCTGCCTGACGACGCCGAGCCACCGGCCGGCGGGCGATCTGGTGGGCCGCCGCACGGGCGTCCGCCGGGGGAGGCGAGGGCCGAGAGCCCGGCCGCCTCGTTCGCCGCCCGGTTCGAGGCCGCGAGCGGGCCCGAGCTGAGGCTGCGGGAGGTGGCGTTCGAGCCGATGTGGGAGGTGCGCGGGCAAGATCCGGGCGTGGGGTTGCGGCTGGGACCGTCCTGGTGGCTCGTGTCCGGAAATATCGTGCCTCGTGAGGGCTGGGTGGACGTCTCGGGGCAGCGGACGATCCTGGAGCTGACCGGCCCCAGGGCGGAGGGCGTCCTGATCACCGGCTGTCCCCTCGACCTGGACACGCTCCCCGGCCACGCCCAGACCCTGCTCGGCAAGACCTCGGTCGTCCTGGAGCGGCGCGGCCCCGGCGACTACCGCGTCTTCGTCAGGTCGTCCTTCACCCGATATCTCGCGGAGTGGCTACTGGACGCCATTAGCGCGTTATAACCCTTTAAACGGGCATTACCTAGACTTTAGGGATTCATTGGGTGAAGTCTGGGGAGCGGGCGTGCGAGTTCGGGCGTTCATGGCCGGTCTGGCCACAGTGGCGATGCTGGCCGGTTGCGGTGGGCTGGAAGCGCAGGTCTCGGGAGACGGTGGTGGGAAGAGCTCGAAAACCGACTCGGCCGCCATCGCCGACGCCCGCACGAAGCTGGCCAAGCTGGACGTCAAGGGCCGCGCGCCCAAGACGGGCTTCGACCGCGACGAGTTCGGCCCGGCCTGGTCCGACGTCGACCACAACGGCTGCGACACCCGCAACGACATCCTCAAGCGCGACCTGACGGACGAGACGTTCAAAGCGGGTACCCACGACTGCATCGTGCTCACCGGCACGCTCGACGACCCGTACAGCGGCAAGACGATCAGGTTCAAGCGCGGCCAGACCACCAGCACGGCCGTGCAGATCGACCACGTGATCCCGCTGTCGGACGCCTGGCAGAAGGGCGCGCAGCAGTGGACGGACGCCAAGCGCAAGGAGTTCGCCAACGACCCGATCAACCTCATGGCCGTGGACGGCCCGCTGAACGGGCAGAAGAGCGACTCCGACGCCGCCACCTGGCTGCCACCGCGCAAGGCCTACCGGTGCACGTACATCGCCAAGCAGATCGACGTCAAGGCGAAGTACGAACTGTGGGTGACCTCGGCGGAGAAGGACGCCATGAAGGGCATCCTGGACGGCTGCTGACTTCACGGGAAAGGCTACGTAAGATCACGAAATATGCGAGTGACTCAGCGTAGCCACCTGACCGTCGCGTTAGTCCTCATCGCCACCGTCGTCCCCGCTGCCCAGACCGCCCAGAGTGCTCACGCAAGGGCCGTCAACGTCGTCGTCCTCGACTGGAACATCCACGGCGAGAGCGCCGACATGAAGGCCATCGCCAAGGTGGTCAAGGACAGCGGGGCGAACGTCGTCACGCTCCAGGAGATCCACCGCCGGCCCGGTGCCGACCAGGTCCGCGAACTGGCCGACGAGCTCGGCTGGGACATCACGGCCAACGCCCACTTCGGCATGGGCGACGACGTCGGGCCCTGTGACGATCCGCAACCGGGCAAGGCGGGCAACGCCATCCTGTCGTCGTACCGGATCGTCGAACGGGTGACGCTGCCGATCTCGAACTTCGCCACCTGCCCCGTCAACCGCTCCATGGCCGGCGTCAAGCTCGACCTCGGCGGCGGCGCGCAGGTCCGAGTGTTCACCACGCACCTGTCGCCCGGCCTGTCGGCGACCTCGGTCAGCCGCCGCGAGGCCCAGGCCGCCAAGGTGCTCGGCTACTTCGGCACCAGGACCGGGGTGATCCTCACCGGCGACTTCAACGCGCCGCCCACCGACGCGCTGTCCAAGCGGTTCGTGAGCGCGGGCTGGACGGACACCGGCGCCAGGTACGCGAACAAGCCCACCCACGGCGACGCCCGCATCGACTACGTCTACACCCGCGGGATCACGACGACCAGCGGGTCCGTGCTGTCATCCACCCTGTCCGACCACCGCCCCCTCGTCATGAGAATGGTCCGCTGACTCTGCCCGGCTGACCCCGCCCGACTGACTCTGCCCGACTGATCTGCCCGGCTGATCCTGCCCTGTCTGTGACGCCGTTGTGAATCGGCGCCCATCTGGTTTTCATCCGCCTGTCATGGAGCCTGACGCGGCCCTGCGCCAGGCTCGGGACAGGCGGTCCTTCGATCTGGATGGGCAGGTCATGTTCGGGGCAGGCGAGGCGGACTGGGCAGCACAAGGAGCCGGCGACGCGACGGTGGCGGCGCTGCGGGACGTGGCCGGGGCGGACCTCTACCGGCGCAACGCGTTCCGGATCACCGGGGTCTCCACGTACGCGAACCGCCGCGCCGTACGGGAGCGCAGGCAGCGGGTCACCACCGCGCTCCAGGTGGGCGCCGACCTCGACCTCGGCCACACGCTGCCCGTCGGGCCGGAAGAGGTGCGCGCCGCCTTCGACCGCCTGCTCGACGACCCCCGCCGGCGCCTGGTCGACGAGCTGTTCTGGCTCTGGGACACGGGCGACGCCACCTGCGCCTGCCTCAGCTCCCTGCACGCCGACCACGACGAGGCCGTACGCGCCCACTGCGCCGCGCTCGACCGGGAGGCCGACGGCCCGGAAGTGGCCGATCCCGAGCTGAAGGGGCTGTGGGAGTCGGCCGCGCGGTCGTGGCAGGCCGTCCTGCGCCGGGCCGCGTTCTGGGACCACGTCCGCCACCGGATCACCGCGCTGGACGACCGGCAGCTCGGCGAGTCCGCCGTGGACGAGCTGCGCAAGGAGTTCGCGACCGCGCTGCTGCGGCCGATCACCGACCTGGCGGCCAGGAACCAGCGGGACCAGGCGCGCCTGGCGAACCTGGCCCGCAGCTGGCCGGCGCCGTCGATCGCGATCGACGACCAGTTGGAGACGGTGGCCGCACCGTGCTACGAAGCGGTGAACACGGCCCTGACGGCGGCGAACGACCGGCTGCAGGAGGGCGAGACCGCGCTGGCGGCCGCCATGGTCTACACGGACGTGCTGCCCGAGCTGCGGAGACTGGACACCCTGGTGCCCCACGACCGGCACCGCCGCACCGCCGGCGTGCGCAACGACACCGCCATCCTGCTCAACAACTGCGCGATGACGCTGATGGACAGCGCCGGTCCCGTGGGGGAGTCCTCGGCGCTCAACTGGCTCGCCACGGGATTGGAGCTGGCCTCCGACGAGCACATGAGGCAGGCCATCGAGACGAACGAGGACCAGGTGACCGAGTTCGTGCAGACCTTCGAACAGATCACGAACCAGGCCCGGTCCCTGATGGCCGCCTACGGCCCCGCCGTGGCCGACGGGTTCCTGGGTGACCTCCGGCGGCAGGCGGCGGGGACGCCGGGCGTGGCGCTGATCGACAAGCTGCGCCGCGACCTCGGCACCGACCGCGGCGGCATCAGGCCCGTGCCGATGCCCAGGCGGAGCCGCACCGCGTTCAGGCTCGCCTTCTGGGCGGTCCTGGTGGCCGGCGCGATCTTCATGCTGAACGAGTGCTCGTCCGATTCCTCCGGCACCGCGGCCCCCGTGCCTCCCGCCGTGTCCCAGGTCTGGTGAGGCGGGACGATGGCGCTCCTCAACAGCGGTGACCGGGTCACCGCCACCCTCGTGATCGACCGGCTGCTCGGCGAAGGCGCGTTCGCCGAGGTGCACCGCGTCCGGCACGAGCACCTGGGGCTGCAGGCGATGAAGCTGTTCAAGCGGGTCGCCTCGCTGGAGGAGACGCACGAGATGCTGGACGAGGCCCGGCTGCTGTCAACGCTCGGGCACCCGAACATCGTGCGGCTCTTCGACGCCGGCACCGTGCGCACGCCGCAGGGGCTGCGCGGCTACTTCACGATGGAGTACGTCCCCGGCGGCAGTCTGGAGAGCCTCTACACCGCCTACCCGCGCGGGATCCCCATGGACCTCGCGGTGCGCGTGACGGAGCAGCTCGCCGGCGGGCTCGCGCTCGCCCACGAGCAGGACCCGCCCGTCGTGCACCGCGACCTCACCCCGGCCAACGTGCTGATCGGCTACGAGGGCAGCGCCGTGCGGATCCGGGTCAGCGACTTCGGCCTGGCCAAGCGGGCCGACCCGGTCACCCGCCTGGCCAGCGGGCGGGGCACGCTCGCGTTCATGGCCCCCGAGGTACTGGGTTATCGGGGCCACTCGTGCGCGAGCGACGTGTGGTCGGTGGGGACGATCGCGTACCTGCTGCTCACCGGCCGTCTGCCGTACGGGGAGGACCTCGGCCTGTCCAGGTTCGACCGGATGCTGCTGCCGCCGAGCCGGTACAACGACGACGTGGACCGCCGCCTGGACGAGATCATCGTGGCCACGCTCGCGCTCGACCCCCGCGACCGTCCCGCCACGGCCGGAGAGCTGAGCGCGGCCCTGAGCGAGCGGCGCGCGGCCGTGGAGGGCCCGCCGGACGAGCGCGCCCGCCGGATCGCCGCCGAGGCGCTGCGCCTTTACCGCGTCCCAGGACAACTGGGGCGCGCCACCGAACTCATGGAGGAAGCCGTCGAACTGTGGCCGCCCCTGCGCGAACTTCACCTGTCCCGGCTCGTGCTCTGGCGCCGGGGGGTGATCATGTGAGCTCCCGGCGTGAGCCGCGTCGTACGTTCCGCGAACGGCTGGTTCAGCTCCGCCCGCGTCGCGCGTCCGGCGAGAGTGCGGGCCGGTCGTGGCTCCGTCGTGCGGTTCGGGAAGAGCTCGGGCAACTGCGGCACCATCGGGCCTTCCGCATCCCGCCGCCCGTCTGGGACGACCCCGTCATGGAGCAGTTCGCCGCGCTGCTCGACGCCCCAGAACCGCCGGAACCGCTGGACGAGAAGTCGCTGGCCACCGCGGCCACCCACCTGTGGCGGGCCGAGCGCAGGCTGTCCGCGCCGGGCGCGGACGCCGCCGGCCGGCAGGCCGCCCGCCACCTGCGTACGACCCGCGCCGCGCTGGCCGAGGCCGGGCTCGTCCTCCAGGACCACGACGGCGAGGCGTTCCACTCCGGCCGCTCCATCGAGGTCCTGCTGTTCCAGGACGACCCGTCGCTCAGCGCGGAGACGGTCCTGGAGACCGTGCGGCCCTCGATCTACCTGCGGGAGCGGCACATCCAGCTGGGCCAGGTGATCGTCGGCCGCCCCACCAGAGACGACCTGAGGAACGGAAATGCGTGACACCATCGACTTCGGCATCGACCTCGGCACCACCAACAGCGCCATCGCGGTGGCGGACGACGACACGGTCACCGTGATCAAGAACAACGAGCGCTGGGACACCACGCCCTCGGCTGTCTGGATGCCGAAGCCGGACCTCGTCCACGTCGGCCGGCGGGCACGGGAGCGGGTGGAGAGCGACCCGGAGAACGCGGCGGCGGAGTTCAAGCTGGAGATGGGGCTGGCCGACGCGCGTACGAGCTTCGCCAGAGCCGGGGTGCGGCTGTCGCCGCCGCAGCTGTCGGCCGAGGTGCTCAAGTCGCTGCGCGCCGACGCAGCCCACTACACCGGCACGCCGCCGGACGCCGCCGTGATCACCGTGCCGGCCGCGTTCACGCTGAACCAGAACAAGGCCACCACCGACGCCGCCCTGCTGGCCGGGTTCACCACGGCCTGCCCGCTGGTGCAGGAGCCGACCGCGGCGGCGTTCGCGTACGGGTTCGACGACGCCGACGAGCGGGCGTACTGGATGGTGTTCGACTTCGGCGGCGGCACCTTCGACGCGGCGGTGGTCAGCAAGCGCGACGGGGACCTGCGGGTGCTCGACCACTCGGGGGACCCGTACCTGGGCGGCAAGCTGATCGACTGGGCGCTGGTGGAGCGCATCCTGGCCCCGGCCGCCGCCCGCGAGCTCGGGCTGGAGGAGTTTCGCCGGGACAACCCCAGATGGCGCTACAACTTCGCCAAGCTGAAGGGCGCCGCCGAAGAGGCGAAGATCCTGCTGTCCAGGATGGAGCAGGCGGACGTTGTCGTCGACCTGACGGGCGCGGACGGCGGCACCGAGACCTTCGAGTACGTGCTGCGCCGCGGCGAGCTCGACACGACCGCCGAGCCGTTCTACGAGCGGGCGATCAACCTGTGCCGCAGGGCGCTCAAGGAGGCCGCGCTGGGCCCGGCCGACATCGACCGGTTGCTCCTGGTCGGCGGCGTCACCCTGTCGCCAGGGCTGAGGGAGCGGCTCGCCGATCCGCATCACGGCCTGGGCATCGAGCTCGACGTGAGCCTCGACCCCACGACCGTGGTCGCCCGCGGCGCGGCCGTCTTCGCCGCCACCCTGCGCCGGCCCAGGACACAGACCAGGGTCGAGGGCGAGTTCGCGGTCGATCTGGCGTACGAGCCCATCGTCACCACGACCAGGCCCACCGTTGCCGGCCGGGTGAGCGGGCCGGCCACCGGCTGGAGCGGCTACTCGGTCACGCTGAGCAACCCCGAGGGGCGCCCGCCGTTCACCACCGGCAGGATCCCGCTCAGCGACACCGGTCACTTCGTCGCGGAAGTGGACATCGACCAGGGCAGGACCTCGCGCTTCCGCGTCGAGCTGATCGACGACCGGGGCGCGCCCAGGCCGCTGACGCCGGATTCGCTGTCGATCAAGCACGGTGAGGTCGAGTTCGGTGGGGTGCGGCTGGCGCACTCGCTCGGCATCCAGCTCGCCGACCGGGCTTTCGCGCCGATGTTGCGCAAGGGCGTCACGCTGCCGACCTCCGTACGCGAGGTGTTCCACACCGCCGCCGCCCTGCGCCGCTCCGACACTGACGCGGTCATCCGCATCCCCGTGCTGCAGGGCGAGCGCAGCAGGGGCGAGCGCAACCGCGTGGTCGGCCAGCTGGAGATCAGGCCCAAGGACGTCACGATCGACCTGCCGCCGGGGACGGAGGTGGAGGTCACCTTCGAGGTGGACGCCTCCAGCCTGGTCACGGTGGTGGCGGACGTGCCGCTGGTGCAGACCCAGTTCGAGGGCGAGATCAATCTGAACGACGTGCGCACGCCGGACGCGGAGGTGCTGGAGACGCTGCTCGACGAGACCGAGCGGCGCCTGGACACGCTGCGCGCGTCGAGCGGCGGCTCCGCCGACGTCGCCGGCCGGCTGGCCAGGATCGAGGCGGAGGGCACGATCACGACCGCCCGCGAGCAGGTGCGCGCGGCCAGGGTGGACGCCGGCGCGGCGGCCACGGCGGAGGAGCGGCTGCGCGAGCTGCAGGCGGAGCTGGACGACGTCGAGGATGCCGCGCTGCTGCCCGCGCTGGCCGAGGAGCTGGAGGGGCTGCTGGACGAGGCGGACCGGCTCGTGGACGCGCTCGGCGACGCCGCGGACCGCGCGGAGCTGGCCGGGCTGCGCGGGCGCTCGCGCGAGGCGATCAGGGCGCGGGACATCACGGCCGTACGCGCCCAGATCGACCGCGCCGGGCGGCTGCTGGTGGAGCTGGAACGGCGTAGCCCGGACTGGCCGTTCACCCTGTTCCAGGGGCTCCGGGACATGCTGGAGCCGACGGGGCGGGCCCAGGCGCTGATCAAGGAGGGCGAACGGGCCATCGCCGCGGGCGACCGGCAGGGGCTTGACGGGGTGAACCAGCGGATGATCCGCATGCTGCCGAAGGGCGAGCAGGACAAGATCATCGGTCTGGTCAGGCGATGAGCGACGCCCTGCGCACCCGCCTGACCCTCGACCGCGCCCGCACCGCCGCCCGCACCGGCGACCTGGACACCGCCCTCGCCCTCCTGGACAGTCTGGAACCGCCGGCCACCGACTCCACCGACTCCACCGACGCCACGGACGCCACGGACGCTGTCACGGGCACCGAGGCGGGTGCCGGGACAGGTCCTGTGGCGGTGCTGGATCTGCGGGCTCGGGTGCATGCTCAGCGTGGGGAGCTGGACGAGGCGGATCGGTGCTGGGCCGCCGTGCAGGAACGGTCGCCCGGCGACACGGCGGCGGCCGAGGGGCGGCGCACGATCGCGCGGATCACCGCGGGCCGGCGCCGGACGCGGCCGCTGGTCCAGCCGGGCCGGCTCGCGTCGGCCGCCGCGGCCGTGACGGCCGTGGTGCTGGCGGGGAGCGCTGTGGTGGCGCTGGGCGGGGCCGGGCGGGGCGCGGGGGCCCCCGCCACCCCGGCGCGGGCCGACGCCCTGACCGGCCGTGTGGCCGCGCTGGAGGCCGAGCGCGCGGCGGTGGCGGCCGAGCGTACGGCGGTGGCGAAGGAACGCGCGGTGGTGGAGAGGGAGCGGGCGGAGGCGGAGAAGGAGCGGGAGGCCGCCGAGGGGCGCCGTACTGCGGCCGAGGCCCGTCTGGACGCGCGGCTCGCCGCCATCGCCGGGCGGCTGTCCATGCCGGGCCTCACCGTACGGCGCCGCTCCCGTGACGTGCACGTACGCTTCGACACGGGCCTGTTCCCGCAGGGCGCGGACGTCAGCCCGCGAGGCAGGGCCGTGCTGCGCGGGCTTGGCCGCAGGATGGCGGGCATGGACGTGCGGATCACGGTGGTGGGCCACGCGGTGCCGGTGCCCGGCGGACGGACGCGCGGCGGCTCGGTGGTGGCCCTGGGACGCGCCCTGGTGGCGGCGCGCCACCTGGCGGAGGGCGGTGGCCTGCCGCGCACGTCGTTCACGCTCGTCAGCGCCGACCAGTCGGACAACCCGCACCGCCAGGCCCCGAGAAACCGCACGGTCACCCTGCGGATCACCCCCAAGGGGTGACCCGGCCCGGACACGGAAACGCCGCCCCACGATGAGGCGGCCCAGGCACGAGAGCGCTGGCCCACGACGTGGCGGGCCGGGCATGAGGACGCCGGCCCGCCTGAGGCGGGCCGGCGTGGCGGGGGACGGGGGATCAGTCGTCGTCGCCGTCGTTGTCGTCGTCCCGGTCGTTCTTGTCGATCTGGTTCTTGACGACCTTGCCCGAGGACGCGTCCACGTCCACCTCGTGACGCTGCGAGCCCTTGGTCAGCTCCAGCTCCCACACGTCCGCCCGGCTGCCCCGGGCGTCGAAGTCGAGCTCGCTGACCCACGCGCCCGGCACGGTCTTGTGGGCGATGTCGATGGCCTGCTCGGCCGTGACCTTGGGGGCGGCGGTCGTGGCGGACGTGGTGGCCGCGTAGGCGGCGCCACCGCCACCGATCAGCGCGACGATCCCGGCACCTGCGACGATGAACTTCTTCGTGATCTGCATGACTCCACGAAACCGCGAGCCCCGGTAACCGCGCGCTAAACGGCGGTTAAGGCGAGGAGAAGGCGTTCAGGGGCGGGAGAGCAGCACTTCGACGCGGGCCCCGCCGTCCGGGGACCGGGATACGGTCAGGCCGCCGCCGGACGACTCCGCGGTGCGCCGGGCGATGTCCAGGCCGAGCCCGGTCGAGCCGCCCCCGCTGTTCCCCCGTTCGAGCAGCGCGGGCTCGAAGCCGGGGCCCGCGTCCGCCACGGTCAGCAGGGCCCCTGTGGGGCGCGGCTGGAGCCGTACCGCCATCGAGACGCCTTCGGGGGTGTGCGCGAAGACGTTGCCGAGCAGCGCGTCCACCACCGCGGCCAGTTCCTCGGCGCCCACCGCGACCGGCAGCGGGCCGTCGGGCAGGGCGACCGTCACCTCGCGCCCCTGGTCCTCGGCCAGCACCGACCAGAACCGCACCCGTTCGCGCACCACCGCCGCCGCGTCGCACGACTCGCGGCCCGCCGAGCGGCGCCGCGCCTCCGTGATGACCGAGCTCACCGCCCGCTCCAGCGCGTCCACCCTGGCCTGGACGCGCGCCGCCTCCTCCGGGTCGCGCAGCGACTCCGCGTCCAGCCGCAGGCCCGTCAGCGGGGTGCGCAGCCGGTGCGACAGATCGGCGACGGACTCCCGCTCCGCCACCAGCAGCTCGTCGATGCGCGTGGCCAGATGGTTGAGCGCCAGCGCCACGGAACGCACCTCCGGCGGCCCGCCCGGCTCGGCCCTGGCGCTCAGATCGCCGCCCGCCAGCCGGTGCGAGACCCGCGCCAGGCCGTCCACCGGCCGCGTCACGGCCAGCGCCAGCCGGTCGGCCAGGACGATGCCCAGCACCACCAGCCCGAGCCCGAGCAGCAGCAGCGCCAGCCACGCCTCGCGCACGCCGCGCATCAGCTCCGCGTCCGCCACGAACACCCTGATCACGGCCGTCCCCTCGGGCGACTGCGCCGAGACCAGCACCTCCCTGCCGCCGGGGGCCTCGGCGGTGACGCTGCGGCCCGTCGCGGCCAGGCGTACCGCGTCGGAGCGCGCCGCCTTGGCCCCCAGCAGGCCCCCGCCGGGCAGGAACACCGTGACGGGCCGCGACACCTGCTCCACCGCCACGGCCAGCTCGTCCGTGCCCACCGCGACCGCCACGGACTCGGCCGCGGTCGTGGCCCGGCTCATGGCGCCGTTCTCGGCCACGGCGCGGATCAGCAGCGCCATCGGCACCAGCAGCGCGATCAGCACCAGGGACGTCGTCGCCGCCACGAGCAGCGCCAGCCAGCGCCTCACGACGGCTCGACCAGCTTGACGCCGACGCCGCGCACCGTGTGCAGGTAGCGCGGCTCGGCGGCCGTCTCGCCCAGCTTCCTGCGCAGCCACGACAGGTGCACGTCCACCGTCTTGTCCGCCCCGCCGTAGGGGAGCTGCCACACCTCGGTCAGCAGCTCGCGTTTGGTGACCACCTCGCCGGGGCGGGCCGCGAGATAGTGCAGCACGTCGAACTCGCGCGGCGTCAGGTCCAGCGCCGCGCCGTCGAGGGTGGCGGTACGCGCGCGCGGATCGACCCGCAGCGTCCCCACCGCCAGCGGCTCCGGCGCCGACTCGCCCGAGCGCCGCAGCACGGCCCGTACGCGGGCGTCGAGCTGCGCCGCGCTGTACGGCTTGACCACGTAGTCGTCGGCCCCCGCGTCCAGCACGGGCACCATCTCGGCGTCCCCGTCGCGGGCGGTGGCCACGATGACCGGCACCTTGCTGACCGCCCGCAACATCCGCAGCAGCTCCACCCCGTCCAGGTCGGGCAGCCCCAGGTCGAGCACGATCAGGTCGGGGCGGTCCTGTACGGCCAGCCGTAGCCCGTCCAGCGCCGTGGGGGAGGAGGAGACGGCATGGCCGAGCTCCCGCAGCCCGCGGCTGAGCGCCGTGCGGATCGCCGCATCGTCCTCGATGAGCAGAATGTCAGCCATAGCAAGAACGTAGACGCTTTTCCGCCCTGCATAGAGCAGCCTTAGCGCCGCCTTAACCTGGCGTTAGCCGTACATGGGGGAACGTGAGGGCGATGAAGAGACTCGTCGTGGCCTGGGCCGCCACCGCGCTCGCCGCCACCGGCGCCGCCGTGGCGGTCATCGGCCTGCTCGGCAACGGCATCACCGGCACCGACGGCCACGTGCTCGACGCGGGGGAGGTCCGCTCGGCCCTGGCCACCGCCGCCACCCGCACCCCGACCGCCACCGCAGCCCCTACCGCAGCCCCCACCAGCACGGGCGCGCCGAGCGTGACGCCGTCGCGGACGTCCCGCGAAAAGCTGATCCGCAGCGCCGGCGGGACGGTGATCGCCTCCTGTGACGGCGATCTGGTCACGCTGCGCTCGTGGAGCCCGGCGCAGGACTACTCGGTGGACGGCGTGGACGCGGGGCCGGCCCGCGAGGCGAAGGTGGAGTTCGAGCCGGACGAAGGCGAGGACGTCGAGCTGACCATCGTCTGCTCGGGCGGCTCGCCCGTCGTCCGCTCTCCGTGACGGGGATGTCAGGAGACCTCGGCGTCGCGCGGCCGGACGCCAGAAGCTCGCGGCCTCAGGAGACCTCGGCCGCGAGTGCCGTCTTCGTCAGTTCGGCCTGGCGCCGGATCTGACCCATGACGATGTCGTTCACCCCTTTGGCGGCGAACGTGGCCACCATCCGGTCCATCACCGCGTTCGCCCGTACGAGGTCGCCCTGCCGCGCCTCCGCCCTGGCCAGCCGGCGCATGACCAGGTTGAGGGTGATGTTGTCGATGCCGGCGTCGCGGGCCACGGCGCTCAGGTGCTCGACGCCCTGCTTGGGGTCCGGTGGCCGTACCCGCAGCCGGTTGTCCGGTGTCAGCTCCTTGAACTCCCGCTCCGCGTTCAGCCCCTTGACCAGCCGGGCGTAGACGGCCAGCGGGTGCTCGCCGTGCCGGCCGATGACCTCGTCCAGCGCCTGATTGCCCGCGCTCAGCCGGGGCGAGTCCGAGCCGAGCAGCGAGAACAGCATGCCCTGCTCCTCGCCCAGCATCAGCTCGGCCACCTGGTGGTCGTCACGGGAGACGGGGAAGCGCACCCTGACCGGGCAGACGGGGGAGACGATGCGGGAGCCGTCGGCGGCGATGTACTGGGCGCGTACCTGGTACTCGCCGGGCTGCTGGAAGTAGTGGCCGTCGCGGCCGTGCCCGATGTACGCGCTGCGATAGAGCGCCGGATTGCCCTCGTCCAGGCGGATCCGCGGTGAGGTGTCCACGCAGTGCCGCATCATCGGCCGGTAGAGCAGCGTCCTGCCGCCCGGCTGCGTGATCGACACCTGGGTGAACTCCGTGTCCGGATGCAGATGGCCGTGGGTGTCCCGCGGCCCGCCCGCGTAGGAGAGCTTGAACTCCACCACGACGGGCTCGCCGAGCTCGAACGACTCCTTGGCGCGCACCTCAAGGCGCAGCCCCGAATGGTCCTCGACCGGCGGCTCGAAGGGGGCGATCTCGGCGGCGCCCCTGCCGAAGGCGTCCGCGCCCATGGCCACGTTCCGGTGGAAGCCGTGCCGCAGGTGGACCAGCTCGGCGTCGGTGAACTGGAACGGGAAGGCGGCCCAGTAGCCCTCCTCGCCACCCTGGGAGTAGTTATGCACGTAGTTCATCCACGACAGGTCGCCGAAGCCGCCGTCGGGGCCGAGCGGCTGGGGCGGGTTGGCCAGGTTCTTCTGCCAGGAGTGCAGCAGGTTGAAGGCGTGGCCGAGCTCGTGCACGTACGTGCGTAACTGCGCCCTCTGCGCCTGCGGCGTCGTCCCCATGATCGCGTCGTGGAAGACCGCGGCGCCCTGCCGCTGGTGCGCGTCGTTGTAGTCGAACATGATCCCCCGGTAGCCGCCCACATGCTTGCTCGCCACCAGCAGCCACACCCGCCAGGCCGGCTGGTCGGCGAAGGCGCTGAAGTGCCGGGTCATCGCGTGGTGCAGCTCGGCGTCGTCCCAGGCCAGGTCCGCGCCCGAGCCGGTCACCGGGATCACCTCCGGCTCGTTCAGCCGCAGCTCGACGCCCGCCTCCGCGTACGCCGCCGCCACGGTCAGCTCCCGGTCCGGCGACCCTGCGGGCCCTGGCAGCGAGCCGGTCCGGTACGCCGTGAACGGCTCGGCGCCCACCACGGAGTCCACTTCGAGCACCACGCTGCGGAAGAACGGCGAGGCGAACGACACCTCATAGGCACGCCCCGCGACGGAGGCCGTCCCGCCCCCGCCTCCGTCGGGGATCGTCACGCTCACGTCCCCGGCCGGGGTGCCGCCGCTGAACGCGGCCCGTCCCTCGATCAGCGTCCGCCCGCCCTCGGCCCGCACCGCCGGGGCGTCCACCACGAACGAGCCGGCGTACGAGGTGGTCGCGCCCGCGACCGTGAACAGGTCGCCGCTCACCCGCCCCGTGGGCCTGGCCCCGTCCACGTCGACGCGGAGCGCCAGCCGCGAATCGCCGTCCTGTCCCTGGTACAGCCCGCTGATCATGGGAGCTCCTGGGGATCGCTGGGGTTATACCCGGGAGACTTCTCCCGCGGAATGACCCTGTCAACGACTCCCGCGAACTTCGAGCGCCCCGAGCAGTTCCTCCGAGGCCCTGGTGATCGTCTCGACCGCCCGGTCGAAGGCCTCCGCGTTGTGCGCGGCGGGCGCGCGGAAGCCGGAGATCTTCCTGACGAACTGCAGCGCGGCGGCCCGTACGTCCTCCTCGGTCACGTCCTCGGTGTACGGCGGCCGGAGGGTTTTGATGCTTCTACACATGCCCTAACCGTAATGGCCGATGCGCTGGCTTATCTCCCTCGCGGCCTCGGCGAGCAGCGCGCCCACGTCCGGCAGCCGGTCCCTGGTCAGCCGGTAGGAGGGCCCCGAGGCGCTGACCGCGGCCACCACGGAGCCGTCGGAGCCCCTGATCGGCGCCGCCACCGCGTTCAGCCCCACCTCCAGCTCCTCCACCGTGGTCGCCCAGCCCTGCTCCCTGATCTGCTCCAGCCCCAGCTCGGCGGGGGAGGTGACGGTGTGGGCCGTGTAGCGCTCCAGCTCGGCCGGCAGCCGCAGCGCGCCGAAGGCCAGCAGCACCTTGCCGCTGGAGGTGGCGTGGGAGGGGGTGCGCTGGCCGACCCAGTTGTGGCCGCTGATGGCGGCGGGACCGCGTACCTGGCTGATGTTGACCGTGTCGCCGGCCCGCGCGACCGCGATGTTGACGGTCTCGCCGACCGCCTCGGCCAGCCGCAGGCACACCGGTCTGCTCTCGCGTGACAGGTCGAGCTGGGCGGTGGCGGCGCCGGCCAGCCGGACGACGCCGAAGCCGAGCCGGTAGCGCCCGCGGTCGCCGCTCTGCTCCACGAGCCCGCCGTGCTCCAGGGCCGCCAGCAGCCGGGAGGCGGTGGATTTGTGCACGTCCAGCTCTTGTGCGACGTCCGTGACCCGGGTGGCGCCGTCGCGGGCCAGGATCTCCAGGATCGCGATGGCACGGTCGACCGACTGAACCGACGTGCTGTTGCCCATGACGCAACGATAGTTCAGTTACCGACAGGACTGAGCTCGTTACCGAAGTCGAGGGCGATCTTCCGCAGCCCTTCTGCCAGCTCGTCGCGGTCGAGGGCGTCGATCCGCCCGGCCGGTCCCGAGACCGACATCGCGGCCACGACGCGCTCCCCGTCCAGCACGGGGACGGCCAGGCAGTGCACGTCGAGTTCCTCCTCGCCCAGGTCCATGGCGTAGCCGCGGGCCTTGACCGCGCCCAGCTCGGCCAGCATGACGGGCAGGTCGGTGATCGTGTTGGGGGTGCGGCGCGGCATGCCGGTGCGTTCGAACACGGCCATCGCCTCGGCGGCGGGCCTCCCGGCGAGCAGCACCTTGCCGACCGCCGTGCTGTGCGGCAGCACCCGCCGCCCGACCTCGGCGAACATGCGCAGCCTGCGCGGCGAGGGCACCTGCGCCACGTAGACGATGAAGTCCCCTTCGAGCACGGCCAGGTTCGCCGTCTCGCCGGACAGCTCCACCATCTTGGCCAGGTACGGCTGCGCCCACACGCCGACCATGCTCTCCGCGATGCCGCCCAGCCGCACCAGCCCGCCGCCCAGCGCGTAACGCCGGTCGGATTCCTGACGCACGTAGCCGCGGGCGAGCAGCGTGCGCAGCAGCCGGTGGATGGTCCCGTACGGCAGCCCGGTCCTGGCGGCGATCTCCGACAGCGCCGCCTCACCCCCGTGCTCGGCCAGGGCCTCCAGCACATCGAGCGCCCGCTCGACCGACTGGACGCTCACAGGCCCACCCCGCGCAGCGAGGCGTCCAGCACCTCGGCCGTGTGCGCCACCCTGATCTCGCCGCCCGCGCGGCGCATCGCCGCCGCGATCTGCATCGTGCAGCCGGGGTTGGCCGAGACCAGCAGCTGCGCGCCGGTCGTCCCGACCGCCTTGGCCTTCCTGTCGCCGAGGTCGCGGGCGGCCTGCGGCTGCAGCAGGTTGTACGTTCCCGCGGAGCCGCAGCAGATGGCCGACTCGGGGATCTCACGCAGCTCCAGCTCGGGGATCGCGCCCAGCAGCTCGCGTGGCTGCGACCGCACGCCCTGGGCGTGGGCCAGGTGACAGGCGTCGTGGTAGGCGACCGTGACCGGCAGCGGATGCCGCTTGGCCACGGGACCCAGCTCGGCCAGATACTCCGACAGGTCCATCACCCTGAACCCCGGCTCACGCCCGAGCAGCTCGGCGTACTCCTTCATCGACGAGCCGCAGCCGGCCGCGTTCACCACGACGGTGTCGACGCCGGCCCGCTCGAACACCCGTACCGTCCTGCTCGCCAGCCGCTTGGCCTGGCTGTCGAGCCCTGAGTGCACGCTGAGCGCCCCGCAGCAGCCCTGGCCGCGCGGGATGACCACGTCGCAGCCCTCCAGCGCCAGCACCCGCGCCGTGGCCGCGTTGACCTGCGGGAAGAACTCACCCTGCACGCACCCGGTCAGCATCCCGACCACGGCCCTGCGCTCGCCCCTGGCCCGCACCACGCGCGGCATGCGCTGCCGGTGCTCCACGCGCGGCGCGAGCGCGGCCATGGCGCCCAGGCTGGGGTGCACCCGAGCCAGGAACGGCGCCATCCGATCCGCCAGCCACATCCCCGGGCGCAGCAGCCGCAGCCGGCGCGGGTAGGGGAACAGGCTGAACACCAGGCCGCGCACGGCCCGCTCGCGCGGCTCGCGTACGTGCTCGCGCTCGACCACGACCCTGGTCTGCTCGATCAGCCGGTCGTAACGCACGCCCGAGGGACAGGCCGTCACGCACGCCATGCAGCCGAGGCAGGCGTCGAAGTGCCCGGCCATCTCCGGCGTCATGGGCGTGCCCTCGACGTGCTGCTTCATCAGATGGATCCGGCCGCGCGGCGAGTCCATCTCCTCGCCCCACAGCGCGTACGTGGGGCACGTCGGCAGGCAGAACCCGCAGTGCACGCAGTCGTTGATCAGCTCGGGATCCAAGCTCATGGCCGCACTCCCTTCCCCCCTCGCCGTCGCATCAGATGCCTCCCACGAACCGTCCGGGAGACATCCTGCGCCCGGGATCGAAGCGTTCCTTGACCCGCCGCATCAGCGGCAGCCCGCTCACATGCCCCCACCGGTCCACGCCCGCGTACGGCGCGGCGAGCACGTTCGCCCGCCCGCCGGCCGCCTCCACCTTCTCGCGCAGCCCCGACACCGTCGCGGCCAGCTCGTCCTCGTTCAGCTCGCGTCCGGGCTCCAGCAGCACGCGCCCGGCCACGGGAGAGCCGCGCAGCGACAGCCCGCACCCCGCCGCCGCGTCCAGCACGGCCGCCGCGCCCGAAGCCGGGAACCGCACCTCCACCAGCACCTCGTCACCGAAGACCTGCCCCCACCACGAGGGCGGATCACCGGTCACCGACCCTGTGCCGATCAGCTCGCGCAGCGCCTCCGCCCTCGTCTGCGCCGCCGTGCCCTCGACCAGCGCGGCCAGGGTGATCGGCCCCGTGGGATCGGGCCGGTCCACCTCCACCGCGCTGGGCTCGGCCTGCGAGGCGGCCAGCGCCGCGGCGACCGCGGGGACCCGGGCGCGGCTCAGCTCGGCGACGACCCAGCGGCGCTCGGGAGGTGTCGGGTGCAGGCGGAACGTGGCCTCGGCGATGACGCCCAGGGTGCCGTACGAGCCGGTGAAGAGCTTGCCCAGGTCGTAGCCCGCGACGTTCTTGACCACCTTGCCGCCGGATCTGGCGACGGTGCCGTCGGGGAGCACGACCGTGATGCCGATGAGCAGGTCGCGGGCGGTGCCGTAGCGGAACGCGCGCGGCCCGGGCAGCGGGGCGGCCAGGGTGCCGCCGACCGTCGCGTCCTCGCCGAACGGCACGTCCAGGGCCAGCTCCTGCCCCTCGCCGGCGAGGGCCGCGTACAGGGCCGCCATCGTCACCCCGGCCTGGGCGCGCACGACCAGGTCGCCGGCGGCGTGCTCCAGCACCTCGTTCATGCAGCACAGGTCGAGCAGGACGTCGCAGCGCTCGGGCGGCGGAGCCCAGTGCAGCTTCGTGCCGCCGCCGGCGGGCACCACCGCGAGGTCGCGCTCGGCGCAGGCGCGCATGACGGCGGCGATCTCCTCGACGGTCTCGGGCAGCGCGACCCAGCGCGGCCGCACGCCGCACACGGCGTCGTCGTCGCCGGCCTGCCTGGTCGTCACCTCGCCGAACACATCCGCCCCCTCACAGTTGATCGGCCTTTCCTGACTCGACCAGCGGGTGCACGCCCTTGCGCACGCCCGGCACCTCGCCGCACAACCTCGGGGTGGGGAAGACCTTGCCCGGGTTCGCCAGGCCCTGGGGGTCGAACGCGCACCGGACGAGCTGCATCGTGTCCAGGTCGTCCGCGCTGAACATCTTCGGCATATATCGGGACTTGTCGACGCCGACGCCGTGCTCGCCCGTGATGGAGCCGCCGTGCTCGATGCACAGGTCCAGGATCGCGCCGGAGACCACCTCGGCCCGCTCGCCCGCCCCCGGATCCCCGTCGTCGAACAGCACCAGCGGATGCAGGTTGCCGTCGCCCGCGTGGAAGACGTTGGCCACCTTGATGTCGTGCTCCGCGGAGAGCCGGTCGATGGCGGCCAGCACGGCGGGCAGGGACGTACGCGGCACCACGCCGTCCTGGACGATGTAGGCCGGGCTGATCCGCCCCACCGCGGCGAACGCCGACTTGCGGCCCTTCCAGATCGCCGCCCGCTCCGCCGGATCGGCCGCCACCCGCAGCTCGAACGCCGCCGAGCAGATCTCCTCAAGCTGGGCGAACTGCCGCTCCACCTCGGCGGCGGGGCCGTCCAGCTCGACGATCAGCACGGCGCCGGCGCCCTCGGGATAGGAGCAGGCCACCGCCGCCTCGGCCGCCTCGATGGCCAGCGCGTCCATCATCTCGATCGCGGCCGGCACGATGCCCGCCCCGATGATCGCCGAAACGGCCTGCCCGCCCTGCTCGATGCTCTCGAACGCGGCCAGCACCGTGGTCACGGCCTCGGGCGCGCGGCAGAGCCGTACCGTGATCTTGGTGGCGATGCCCAGCGTGCCCTCCGAGCCGATGAACGCGCCCAGCAGGTCATAGCCGGGGTCCATGCGGTCGAGCGTGACCAGGTCGCCGTCCGGGGTGACGATCTCGCACGCCTCGACGTGGTTGACCGTGAAGCCGTACTTGAGGCAGTGGGCGCCGCCCGAGTTCTCCGCCACGTTGCCGCCGATCGAGCAGATCTGCTGGCTGGAGGGGTCGGGCGCGTAGTAGTAGCCGCGGTCGCGCACGGCCTCGGTGATCGCCAGGTTGGTGACGCCCGGCTCCACGACGGCCCTGCGGTCGGCGAGGTCGATCTCCAGGATCGCGCGCATCCTGGAGGTGACGATCAGCACGCCGTCCTCGCGGGGGAGCGCGCCGCCCGACAGGCCCGTGCCCGAGCCCCTGGCCACGAACGGCACGCCGAAGTCGTTGCAGAGCCGCACCACCCGGGCGACCTGCTCGGCCGTGTCCGGCAGCACGACCACGCCGGGGGTCGCCCGGTGATAGGTGAGGCCGTCGCACTCGTAGGTGCGCAGGCGTACCGGATCGGTGATCACCGAGTCGTGGGGCAGCAGCGAGCGGAGAGCCGCTATCAGGGTGTCCATCACCGATCCCCCTTCTTATGGCATTTGAGCATAGGCCGGAAGCGTCAGGAACTCCGCGAAGTCGTCGTCCAGCGCCACTTCCTTGAACAGCTCGGTCGCCTGCCCGAACAGCTTCTCGTCGTAGCCGGGCTCCTGCGCGATCTTGGCCAGCTCCTCGGAGATGATCCGCTCGACCAGCTCCTTGGTCACCTGCGCGCCCGTGTCGGCCAGCGTGATGTCGTTGTGGATCCACTGCCAGATCTGCGAGCGCGAGATCTCGGCCGTGGCCGCGTCCTCCATGAGGTTGTGGATGGCCACCGCGCCCAGTCCGCCCATCCAGGCGGCCAGGTAACGCAGCGCCACGTCCACGTTGTTGCGCAGCCCCGCCTCGGTGATCTCGCCCGGCGTCTCGGAGACGGCCAGCAGCTCGGCCGCCGACACGCTGACGTCCGTACGCAGCCGGTCGAGCTGGTTGGGCCGCGAGCCGAGCACGCCGTCGAACACCTCACGGCAGACCGGCACCAGGTCGGGGTGCGCCACCCACGACCCGTCGAACCCGTCGTTGGACTCGCGCGTCTTGTCCGCCCGCACCTTCTCCAGCGCGACGGCGTTGACCTCGGGGTCCCTGCGCGAGGGGATGAACGCCGCCATCCCGCCGATGGCGTGCGCGCCGCGCTTGTGGCAGGTGCGCACGAGCAGCTCGGTGTACGCGCGCATGAACGGCGCCGTCATCGTCACCGCGTTCCGCTCGGGCAGCAGGAACTCGCGCCCCCTGGTGCGGAACTTCTTGATCACGCTGAACAGGTAGTCCCAGCGGCCCGCGTTGAGCCCGGCCGAGTGGTCGCGCAGCTCGTAGAGGATCTCCTCCATCTCGAACGCCGCCGGGTAGGTCTCGATGAGCACGGTCGCCCTGATCGTGCCGTACGGGATGCCGAGCAGCTCCTGGGCCCTGGTGAACACGTCGTTCCAGAGCCTGGCCTCCAGGTACGACTCGATCTTGGGCAGGTAGAAGTACGGGCCCCTGCCCTTGTCGATCTGCCGCTGGGCGCAGTGGAAGAAGTAGAGCGCGAAGTCGAACAGCGACCCCGAGACCGGCTGCCCGTCCACCAGGGCGTGCTTCTCGTCGAGGTGCCAGCCGCGCGGGCGGACCACGACCGTGGCCAGCTCGGCGTCGGGCCGCAGCGTGTACGACTTGCCCCCGGTCTCGAAGTCGATCGTGCGGTCGAGCGCGTCGCGCAGGTTGAGGTGGCCGGCCACGCAGTTCTCCCAGAGCGGGGAGTTGGCGTCCTCGAAGTCGGCCAGCCACACCTTGGCGCCGGAGTTGAGCGCGTTGATGGTCATCTTCTTGTCGACCGGGCCGGTGATCTCCACCCGGCGGTCCTCCAGGCCGGGCGCGGGGGCGGCGACCTGCCAGTCGGCCTCCCTGATCTCCTTGGTCTCCGGCAGGAAGTCGAGCATGCCGCCCGCCGACAGCTCCGCCTGGCGCGCCTGGCGGGCCTCCAGGAGCTCCAGCCGCCTGGCGCCGAACTCCCGCTGGAGCGCCGCCACGAAGGCGAGCGCCTCCGGCGTGAGGATCTCGTCGAACCGGTCGAGCATCGGGCCGGTGATCTCCATCAGGACGCCTTTCCGCAGTGTGGAAAATCGATTCTGGATTGTGGAAGTGAAGTTACTCCCCTGGTGTCCGAGGGTCAAAGGTTGGGGTTCCCCCCGGGGGATCCCCGATGTGTGCCGGACCCGGACGCGACAGGATTTCCGCCATGAAGACGATGGCGATCGCGGGCGGCCTGCTGGCCTCCGCCTTCTTGATGGCGGGTTGCGGACTCCAGAGCCTGGGTGGTCCCAGCAATGAGGACACGGCCTCGTACGAGGTGAAGGACAAGGTCTCCACGCTCCGGCTGGAGAGCGACGCGGGCGACGCCGTGATCACCGAGACCGACGGCACCAGCGTGCGCGTGGTCGAGAAGCTGCGCTGGCGTGGCGACGACAAGCCCGTCCCCGAGCACAAGGTCGAGGGCGGCTCGCTGTTCCTCTCCTACAAGTGCCCGTCGAACTGGGGGAGCTGCAGCGTCGACTACAAGATCGAGATCCCCAAGGGGCTGTCCGCCGACCTGGAGAGCGGCTCGGGCACCCTGACGCTCAGGGCGCTGACCGGCCCGCTCGACCTGCGGGTCGGCTCCGGTGACGTGGACGCGGCCGGCCTGGGCGGCAAGAAGGTGCTGGCCACGGCCGGCTCGGGCAACATCGAGCTGAAGTACGTCTCCGTCCCCGACAGCGTGGAGCTGGAGGTCGGGTCGGGCGACATCACGCTCAACGTCCCCGACGGCGCCTATGACGTGAAGAGCGACGTCGGCTCGGGCGACACCGACATCTCGGTCAAGAAAGACAACTCCTCGCCGCACAAGCTCTCGCTGACGGCGGGTTCCGGCGACATCACCGTCGCGGCCTCTTGACAGGGCCGGGGCGCACCTGGATAACCAGGTGATTGCGCCGCGGGTGTCATGCCACCATCGTGGGAAGACATCGGGGTGTCCAGACGTTCCCTCATAGAGATGACACGAATGCACGAATACACCGCGCTCGACGAGTTCGAGACCGGCGACATGGACCTCGAGGAGCGCCAGGCGCTGCGCCGCGTGGCGGGCCTCTCCACCGAACTCCAGGATGTCTCCGAGGTCGAGTACCGGAAGCTGCGGCTCGAGCGGGTCGTCCTCGTCGGCGTCTGGACCTCCGGCACGGCCGAGGACGCCGACAACTCCCTTCTCGAGCTCAAGCTCCTGGCCGAGACGGCCGGATCCCAGGTGCTCGAAGGGCTCGTCCAGCGCCGCCAGAAGCCCGACCCGGCCACCTACATCGGCTCGGGCAAGGCCCTGGAGGTGCGCGACGTGGTCGACTCCACCGGCGCCGACACCGTGATCTGCGACGGCGAGCTGACCCCCGGTCAGCTGCGCCAGCTCGAAGAGATCGTCAAGGTCAAGGTCATCGACCGTACGGCGCTGATCCTCGACATCTTCGCCCAGCACGCCAAGAGCCGTGAGGGCAAGGCACAGGTCGAGCTGGCCCAGCTGTCCTACCTGCTGCCGCGCCTGCGCGGCTGGGGCGGCAACCTGTCCCGTCAGGTCGGCGGTCGCGCCGCGGGCGGCGTCGGCATCGGCGGCCGCGGCCCCGGTGAGACCAAGATCGAGCTGGACCGCCGGCGCATCCGCGAGCGCATGTCCAAGCTGCGCCGCCAGATCGGCGGCATGTCCACCTCCCGCGACACCATGCGCAACCGCCGCCAGCGGCGCGAGGTCCCGGCCGTGGCCATCGCCGGCTACACCAACGCCGGCAAGTCCTCGCTGCTCAACCGCGTCACCGGCGCGGGCGTGCTGGTGGAGGACGCGCTGTTCGCCACCCTCGACCCGACCGTGCGCAGGGCGCGCACGCCGGAGGGCCGGCTGTTCACCATCGCCGACACCGTCGGCTTCGTCCGGCACCTGCCCCACCAACTCGTCGAGGCGTTCCGCTCGACGCTGGAGGAGGTCGCCGACGCCGACCTGATCCTGCACGTGGTCGACGGCTCGCACCCCGACCCCGAGGGGCAGCTGGCGGCCGTGCGCGAGGTGTTCGCCGACATCGAGGGCGCCTCCGAGGTGCCCGAGATCGTGGTGATCAACAAGGCCGACGCCGCCGACCAGGAGGTGCTCGACCGGATCGCCAGGCGCGAACGCGACAGCATCGTGGTGTCGGCGCGCACGGGCAAGGGGATCGGCGAGCTGATGGCGCTGATCGAGGAGCGGCTGCCGCGGCTCGACCACGAGGTGCAGCTGCTGGTGCCGTACGACAGGGGAGACCTGATCTCGCGGGCCCACAAGGAGGGCGAGGTGCTCTCGGTGGACCACGTGGGCGACGGGACCGTGCTGCACGCGCGGGTGCTGCCCAGTCTGGCGCAGGAGCTGGAGAAGGTGGGCAAGCCGGTGGAGCACGTCTCCTAGGCTCTGCCTGGGCTTCTTGGGGATGCGTACGCGGCGGAGGGCTGTCCGGCGGGGCGCGCTCATGGATGCGTCATGGGACTCATGTAGGCCATGGACGTGCATGAACACGCGTGGGCGCCCATGAAAACCGGAGAACAGACCCACCATGCCGGGGCTCTTCCTGGCATGGTGGGTCAGTTCTCGCCGCAAAGCGCGCAGACCTGCCTAAAAGCGGCAGTGGTCCCCGAACCCAGGGGTTGCTACGATTGGCCAGACCTAACTTTGGTCTGGATTTGGGTTCGGTTCTGAGTTTCGGATGAGGGTCGTGCGCGTTCGAGTCGTCAGCGGGAGCCCTGGGGACGCGGTAGGGCTGCGTGACGATTGGGATGAGTGGTCTTTCTTCCGAATAACCCTGTACAGCAGCCCAACATGTGAAATAACGTAACTGAACTGAAATCGCCGGATCATGCCCCCGGCGATACGGTCACCGCACCAACGAGGTGCGGAAAAGAGCAGGAGACCCCCCATGTCGTCCGGACCCGGAGCGGACTCAGTGGGCGCGGCCCAGGCCGTGCGCTGGGCTCTGCGCTCATGCGGTGGGCCGTGCTGGGTGGTGATGCGGTGACCGTTCGACTGCTGACCAACATCGGCCGCCTCTGGACCGGCAACGAGGTCCTGAGCAACGCCGCCATTCTGGTGCACAACGACCGCATCGCGTGGGTCGGGCGTGCGCCCGATCTGCCGCAGAGCGTTCCCGGAGTCGTCGACGACATCGTCGACGTCGACCACGTCGAAAACCTGGGCGGCGCCCTGGTCACGCCCGGCCTGATCGACGCCCACACGCACCCCGTCTACGCCGGCAACCGCTACGCCGAGCTGGCGATCCGCACCGGCGGCTCCACGTCCGCCTCGATCACCGCGGCGGGCGGCGGCGTGGGCTCCACCGTCACCGTGACCCGCGGCACCGACCCGTGGACCCTGTGCAACGGCGTACGCGAGCGGCTGCGCGGCTGGCTGCTCAGCGGCACCACGACCGTCGAGGCCAAGACCGGCTACCACCTCACCCGCGACGGCGAACTCGCCGACGTGCGGCTCCTGCGCGAGCTGGAGAAGGAGCCGATGATGCCGCGGGTGCACGTCACGTTCCTGGCCGCGCACGTGGTGCCGCCCGAATACTTCGGCAGGCAGCGCGAATACGTCGAGGCCGTGGGCGCCTGGTGCGCCGACGCGGCCGCGGCCGGCGCCGACAGCGTCGACGTCTACTGCGACGAGGGCTACTTCACCACCGAGGAGTCCCGCTGGGTCCTCGCCTCCGGCCGCAACGTGGGCCTGCTGCCGCGCGTCCACGCCGGTCAGTACAGCCGCCGCGGCGCCGTCCAGCTGGCCGCCGAGCTCGGCTGCGCGTCGGCTGACGGCCTGCACCACATGTCCGACGAGGACATCGCCATCATGTCCCGCTACGGCGTCCCCGCCGTCGTCTGCCCCGCCACCGCCCTGCAGCGCGGCCACCTCCCGCCGGTCCGCCAGATGATCAAGCACGGCGTCCAGATCGCGCTCGGCAGCGACCACAACCCCGGCTACTGCGGCATCACCTCGATGTCCCTGGTGATCGCCATGGCGGTGTCGGCGTTCGGCATGAGCGTCAACGACGCCCTCCGCGCCGCCACCCTGGGCGGAGCCACCGTCCTCGGCGCCCCCGACCGCGGCGTCCTCGCGCCGGGCCGCCTGGCCGACATCGTCCAGTGGGACGCCGACCACGAGGGCGCCTTCGCCTGGTCCTTCGGCCTGAAGCCGCGGCGGGTGTGGCGGGGTGGGACGCCGGTCCAGTAGTCAGGGTCCGGACATGTCACCCTGGATCGCCATCGTCACAGACTCCACCGCCTGCCTCGGGGACGAACCCGGCATAACCATCGTCCCCATCCAAGTCCTCCCCCGCCACGGCACCCCCCTCGCCCCACTTTCCACTCCCAGCCTCCCTCCAGCCCGACCAACAACGCCCGGCCCTCCCACTACGTTCGGCCTCTGTCCGGCTCGGCCGACCACGTCTGGCCCTTCCACCGCGTCCGGCACCACATCGGCCCCGGAGCCGCCGCCTGTCGAGCCAGCCGCCGCATCAGCCCTTGGACCGCCTGTCACGGCCGCACCCACCTCAATGGGCGGCCCAACAGGTAGCCGTATGGGTAGCGACACCTTGAGAGGCTCCTCGGCCGACGAGGGGCCGATTCGGGACGGCCACGTAGGTGCGGCGGGACCGTCGGGGGACGCCCACCCCGGCGACGGGCCGCCTGGTGAGTCCTCGCCCGTCGGGGGACCGCCCGGAAGCGCCTACCTCGGCGCGAGCCCGCCGAGGAGCAGCTCCACCGCCGAAGTGCCGTCAGAAGCGTCACCAGGAGCGCAGCCAGAAGTGTTGGCAGAAGTAGTGTCGTCAGCCGAGAACTCCTTCACCGGAGACCTCACCGACGCGACCACCTCCCGCCCTTCCCCCACCCGCTTCGCCTCCTGCTACGCCGAGCTGGCCGCCGCCGGCGCCACGGCCATCGTCTCGATCCACGTCTCCGCCGAACTGTCCGGCACCATAGACTCCGCCCGAGCCGCCGCGCGCGAGGCACCCGTACCCGTAGAGGTGATCGACAGCCGCTCGATCGCCATGGGCCTGGGATACCCCGTCCTGGCCGCCGCCCGTACCGCCGAGAGCGGTGGCACTCTGGATGAGGTAGCAGCGGCCGCACATCGTTGCCTACAAACCACGCAATCGTTCTTCTACGTGGACAACCTCGACTACCTCCGCCGCAGCGGCCGAATCGGCACGGCAGCCTCCCTCGTAGGCTCCGCCCTCATGATCAAGCCACTGCTCCACTTCGTGGACGGCCGCATCTCCCTCCTGGAGAAGGTCCGCACCGCCTCACGCGCCATCGCCCGCCTCGAAGACCTGGCCGTGCACGCGGTGGGACCGGGCCCCGTACGGATCGCGGTACAACACCTGAACGCAAGCGAACGAGCCGAAGCGTTGGCGGAACGCCTCCCGAAACGCCTGCCAGGCGCGGTGGACCTCCAGGTGGTGGAGGTAGGCGCGGAACTCGGCATCCACGTGGGCCCCGGCTTCCTCGGCCTCACCGTAACACCAGCAGACGGATAACGATCCCGCCCTCGGCACGTTATCCACAGCCGGCCCCTCCCCACCCACCACTATCCCCAGAACGCCGTTCGGCCCCATCGCCACGGCCACCCACCCCATACCGTCGCCGACGTGCGAACCCCCGATCCGAAGGCAGAGCGCGCCATAGCCGAAGCCCGGCTACGGTCGATCACCGCCCCTGCCCGCCGCCCCCGCCGCCTCATCGGCCGACCTCCCTGGGGCACGCGAAAGCCCCCCGGATCCCGGGAACCCACCCCCGCCCCCACAACCGCACCCCCCACGAAACCACAGCAGGTAAGCCCAAGCCCGGAGCAGGGGGAGTGGGCATCCACACGGACGGCCGCGCAACGAGCAGCACCCGCACCCGTCCCCCGCTATGACGTTGAGGCCGGCTTCGACCGTGACCGCGGACACCGCTTCGACCTCGATCCCGGCTACAGCCCTTCGCCCACTTGCAGCCCTGCACCCGTTCACAACTACGACGTTGAGCCCGGCCTCGACCCCGGCCCCGGCCCCGACCCCGGACACCGCCACGGCTTCGGTTCCGGTCACAGGTCGGCACCTGCTCGCAGTCCTGCACCGGTCGCCAACTACGACGCTGGCCATGGTTCTGACCCTGACCACAGCATCAGCTCCAGCCGTAGCCCTCGCCGGATCCCCGGTCCTCCCTACCCCTTCGCCACCGCCAACCCCTCCACCGCCGCCGCTGCCCCCTCCTCCACCGCTGCCGATCTCTCCACCTCTACCACCATCACCGCCGCCACAGCCTCCACCACCACCGCCACGGCCCCCACGTTCGCAGCCCCAACGGTTGCGGGCGCCGCGCCCCTGGCCCTTGCACCTTCCCCCACCTCTGCGACTCCCTCGACCTCCACGATGCCAGAGGTCTCGACCTCTACACCCACCACCCCACTCACCGCCGACACCCCCAGGACCGCTAATTCACCTACGGCCGGCACGCCCTGGACCTCTGACCCACCTACCACCATCTCGCCCAGGACCCTTAACCCACCCACCTCCGGTGCGCCCACCTCGTCCCCAGCCACCCTCCCCCCTTCCTCATTGCGATCACTTCGAGAGTTGCTCGCCTCCAAGAGCTCCACCCTCGATCCGGGCAAACCAGGTCTCCGTGTCCTCCTCGCCATCGGCGCACTCGCAGTCGCCGCAGCCGCCTTCTTCGTCTGGCGCTCGAACCCGTCACCCCAACCCCTCGCAGCCCCCACCCCGATGACCCCCAACACGTCGATCACCCCCTTGACCCAATCCCCCTCCGCCAAAGTGACCGTCCACGTCGCAGGCAAGATCCGTAAGCCCGGCGTCTACCTGCTCCCCTCAGGCGCCCGCGTGACGGACGCGGTGACAGCCGCGGGTGGCGTGACGCGCGGCGCCTCGACGGGGCCGCTCAACCTGGCCAGACGCCTGATAGACGGCGAGCAGATAGTGGTGGGCGCCACCTCACCCCAGACACCTCTCGCCCCCGGTTCGCCAATCTCCGACCCGACCGCCGCCATCCTGGACCTGAACTCCGCCACCACCGACCAACTCGAACAACTCCCAGGAGTCGGAGAAGTCCTGGCCGCACGCATCTTCGAGTTCCGTACCAGCCGGGGCGGCTTCACCTCAGTCGAGCAACTACGCGAAGTCAGTGGAATAGGCCCCAGAAAGTTCGCCGAGATCAAGCCGAAGGTCCGCGTCTGACATGCCCAGAAAACGCACCGCGGACAGCCAGAAAGACCCGATCTCCGTCCCCCGCGAACACACCTGGCCCCTCGCCGTGCCCGCCCTGGCGGCCTGGGCCACCGCCCTGATCCTGCCCGCCTGCTCCGCCCTCACCGGCATGATGGTCGCCACATCCGCAGCCGTGGCGACCATCGTGCTGCTCCGCCTCACTCGACTCGCAGACGGACAAACCGACAGGTCTACCGCCAGACGCACCACATGGCGAAACGTCACCATAGCCACCCTCATCTGCACTGCAGCAGCCTCGGCCTCTGTCGCTTTCAGAGTCCACGCCCTCACCACGGGCCCCGCAGCCCAGCTCGCGGAGGCGAACGCATTCATCACCGCCCAGATCGCCCTGACCGACGACCCCAAACGCCGACCGGACAGAAGCGGACACTTCCAACCCGCCAGCTACGTGATCTCCGCAGACCTCAAGACCATCCGAACCGGCGCCACCACGCAAGCAGTCAACGTCCCCATCACCGTCTTCGCCACCGGCCAAGCCTGGGGCCCGCTCCTGCCCACCCAGCACGTGGAAGTCACCGGCCGCCTGGCCAAACCGATCCCCGGCTCCCTGATAGCCGCGACTCTCCTGGTCCGAGGCCCGCCAAGAGTGCTGACCCAGCCCTCAGGACTCCAGACGGCAGCAGGCGCGCTCAGGTCGGGCCTGCGATCGGCCGCCGACGTCCTCCCACCCGACCAGCGCGGCCTCCTCCCCGGCCTCGTCGTCGGCGACGTCTCCCGCATGGACCCGCAGGTGACCGCCGACTTCAAGGAAGCGGGCCTCAGCCACCTGAACGCGGTATCCGGGGCAAACCTGGCAATTGTCGCAGGCGCCACACTAGCGATCTCCCGCCTCATCGGCCTCTCCTTGCCGCTGAGGGCCATATTCGCCGCAGTCGCGATGCTCGCGTTCGCCATCGTCGCCCGCCCGTCCCCGAGCGTCCTGCGCGCCCTCCTCATGGGCCTTGCAGCAGCCATAGCGATGGGTACGGGCCGTTCGAAGGACGGCTTCGCGGCCCTGACCGCTACCGTCCTCTTCCTGATCCTCTTCGCCCCCGAACTCGCCCGCTCCTACGGCTTCGCCCTCTCGGTAACCGCCACCGCCGGCATCCTCATCCTGGCCCCTCGCTGGCGAGACAAGCTAACCGGAACAACCAGGGAAACCCCTCCACCAGAAACTGAGCCCCACCCTCATTCAGCCCACCCTCATTCAGCCCACCCTCATCCAGCCCACCCTCATCCAGCCCACCCTCATCCGGACCGCCTCCATCACGACCACGCTCATCCGGACCGCCTCCATCACGACCACGCTCATCACGACCACGCCCATCAGGCCTTCCCTGATCGTGACTACGCCGATCGCGACCACATCCACCGCCTCAGCACCGATCCATTCGACCTCGATCACCCCAGCCCGTATCCCCTCAACCCGGGCCACTTCCAATGGGGCCACTCCCAATGGGGCCACCTCGGCAGCGACCACTCCGACCTCAGCCGCTTCGCCGCAGACCGTCCCAGCCCCGACAGCTCCGGCTTGCATCGCCACGGTTCGGATCACTCGGATTCCGGCCGCCTCGACCCCGACAGCTGCAACGCCGACCGCGTCTGCTCCGGACACCATGTTGTTGACCGCTGTGAGCCTGCTCGCCGTGACCCTGACGCCTACGACCCGAGTACGCCCGCTCCCGATCGCCGCAACGTTGACGACCCCAGCCCGCGCCACATGCATCTACGCCACTCAGACCCGCATGGCTCAGGTCCGCCCCACTCAGACCCGCATGGCTCAGAGCTCAGGCATCAAGGCCCTGATTCTGGGTTCTCGTGGCGGGTTCCACGCTGGATGGCTGAGGCTGTTGCCGTTCCGGCGGCCGCTCAGCTGGCGGTGACGCCTGTCCTGGTGCTGATGGCGGGCCAGTTGACCCCAGTGGCTGTGATCGCCAACCTGCTCGTCGCCCCGGCCGTGGCTCCCGCCACCCTGCTCGGCTTCGGCGCCGCTTTGATAGCCCCCGTCTGGCCGGACGGCGCGAGGCTGCTGGTGATCCCGGCCGGATACGCGGTCGGCTGGATCATCACGGTAGCCCGCTGGGCGGTGAACCTGCCGTTCGCCAACGTCCCATGGCCCGCCGGCCTTGCGGGTCTCGGCCTGCTCCTGCTCGCGCTGGTCGTGGCGGCCCTCCTCCTGCGACGTCGCGCCTGGCGGGCGATGGCGCTCACGGCGGCCGGTGCCGCGCTCCTGACGGTGCTGGTTATCCGGCCCATCACCGGAGCCTGGCCGCCGAGGAACTGGCTGATGGTCATGTGTGACGTGGGTCAGGGCGACGGCCTGGTGATCTCGGCCGGGCCGGGACGCGGCGTCGTGGTGGACACCGGGCCGGACCCCGTGACCATGGACCGCTGCCTGAGGAGGATCGGCATCGAGGACGTACCGCTGCTCGTTCTCACCCACCCCCACGCCGATCATGTGAACGGGCTGCCAGGCGTGCTCAGAAACCGGCGCGTCGGCGCGGTGGTCGTCAGTCCGCAACGAACGGACGCACGATCAGTCGCACGCGTGTCCTCCACCCTCGCACACCACCGGATCCCCGAATGGACCGCCCCACCAGGGACCCGCTGGCGGTTCGGTCCATCGGAGCTGACCGTACTGGCCCCGGAGGTCACAGCCGATGACATGCACGGATACGGAGAGGGAAGCGCGATCAACAACTCCAGCGTGGTCATGCACGTACGCTGGCGCGCCGGCTCGATCCTGCTCAGCGGCGACCTGGAAACGGAAGCGCAGGAACAACTGCACCACCGCTTGACCGTACGGGCAGACCTTCTCAAAACCCCGCACCACGGGTCGAACCGGCAGTCCCCGGCCTTCCTGTCCTCGCTAGGCGCCCGAGCCGCGCTGATCAGCGTCGGAGCCGACAACGACTACGGCCATCCGGCCGAGTCCACGCTGAACCTGCTGAGACGGCTCGGCCTCACCATCTACCGGACCGACCAGGACGGAGACCTCGCCGTGGTGGAACGAGAAGAAGGAGGAATGGCGGTCGTCGCACGAGGCACGTAGCCGATCAGTTGCGCCCCTCACCTCGCGTCTCAAGCCCTATTTCCCCCATCCGAGGGAGCTCGGCGATCATGCCTTCCCTCGCCAGAGGGAGTCGCGGCTCCATGGAGATTGGAAGGCTCGGAAGGTCAGCATGCACGACCTCTTCCGACCGGGGTACAAACGTGAGCAATCGGATCCACCGTACGTTCCCGATGAACAACCGCACATCCCTGATGAGCCTGATCGCCGCGGTGGCCCTTGCGGCCGCGCCCTCCGGGGCTTGGGCGTTGGACGGCGCTGCAGCTTCGGCACCGTCCGGGGGCTGGGTCTCGGACGGCGCTGCAGCTTCGGCACCGTCCGGGGGCTGGGTGTCGGATGGCGCTGTCGGATCGACGCCATCCGGGGGCCGGACTGCGGATGGTACGGCCAGATCGGAGGCATCCGCCGTGCCGAGTCCGACCACGTCCGCCGCGAAGACCGCCCACCTCAAGGGGCGGGCCACGATGTACTTTCCGGCGCCCGACAACGACATCGAGATCACGGCCGACGCCCATGCCACGTTCGACCCGAGCGGTGCATGGAGACCTACCCGATCATGGGGGACGTTCCGGATCTCGCACCGGTACAAGATGCCGGACGGGACATGGTTCACCAACTGGGGTGATTTCGCGGTCGACTGCCTGACCACTGGTGGACCCACCGCGACCGTCACCGGCAGGCTCACCAAGGTGACACCCGGCGGCCCATGGGAGCAGTTGCTGAAGGACCGGACACGCATGGGCCTCAGTTTCTACGTCGCGGGGAAAAGCCGTGGCCCGAGCCGGATCGGTCTGAGCGGGGCACCTCTGCCTGGGGAAGGCGAGTTGAGCGCCTGCATGGCTCCCGCAGCCGATGCGCCGGTGATCAAGGGGGGATACACGCTGCTGGACAAGAGATGATGCGCCGATCGGTGCTGTCACGCGTCGGCTCGGCGGAGGCGTTCGGCTGCTTGGGCCCAGAGCGCTCTGCCGGACACCGCGGTGTAGCCGTGGAGTGCTTCCCACCGAACGTCATGGGCCGCCGGCCACAGCCCCGCCGCCCAGGCGATCTGCTGTTCTTCGGTGGTGAACGCGCGGGCCCGAGCATCCTGGTACGCGGCCAGGAACGCCTCGGTGCTCTCGATCGGTGGCAAAATGGCCGGTCCCAGCTTGGGGAACACCGTACTGGCGGCTCCCACCAGGGCGGCCTCCGGCTGCCAGGCCAGGCTGTCCCAGTCGTGCACGATCCATACCTGCCGCCCGCGCCATCCGAGGTTGTGCGCCTCGAAGTCGGCGTGGCCCAGCACGCGGGGCAGGTCGGCGGCCAGCATGCGCCGACGGACCCTGTCGGCTATGTCAGTGACATAAGCAGGTACGAGGCTCTGGTCCTTTTCGTCGAGTGACTCGATCGAAGGCCACAGCCCAGGGTCCGGGTGATCCCAGCGTACCCAGCGCGGATTGGGAAGCGGTGGCATGACGGCGACGTCCGCGAGCGCGGTCATCAGCCGGGCGAAGACCTCCGCGTAGCGTACGGCGATGTCCGGTGTGTCCCCATGCAGCACCTCTCCTCCAGGGCGGAGCTCCTCCGCGTGTACGGCAAGCGGACCGACACCGACGACCGGCGTGAGCGGACGGGCGCAGGGGAACCCGTTCTCGGCCAGCCGGGCCTGCGCTGCGACGCACGACCCCGCCCGGCCGTCGTCGGGACGGGCCTTGACCACGACATCCGTACCGTCGGCCAGCCGGAGACCGAGCACCGCCGACATCGACTGCTGCCGGAACAGCACGTCGGCGGGTTGCTCTCCCAGGTGATCCAGGCACCAGGCCGGTAGCCAGTCCGGCAGATCGTCGAGCGGCACAATGAAACTGTGCCACGGCGCGTTCCGAACGCGCCGGAGGCCGCCTGAGAGGCACGTTCCTCACCCTGCATCCAGCGCCCACAGCCACGGCGGAGGCGTTGAGTACCGGGTTGTCGGTGGGGCATGGCATGCTGCCTGACATGGCGGGAACCGATCCAGCACCTGTGACCCTGGTCGTCGGCGATGAGGAGTTGATGGCCGAGCGGGCGGTGATTGGCGTCGTCGCCGCGGCCCGGGCGGCTGATCCCGCCACCGAGGTGCATGACCTGCTGGGGAGCAAGGTCACCACCGGGGAGCTCACCCAGCTGACCTCGCCGTCGCTCTTCGGCGATCATTCCGTGGTGGTGATCCGGTCGGCGCAGGATCTGGCGAAGGACGTCATCGCCGAGATCGTGGCCTACGCCAAGCAGCCGTCCGAGGACACGGTGATGGTCCTGGCACACCCGGGTGGGGTGAAGGGCAAGGCGCTGGTCGACGGGGTGAAGAAGGCCGGGGCCAAGGTGATCACGATCAGCAAGGTCACCAAGGCGGGGGAGCGGCTGGAGTTCATCAAGGGGGAGTTCAAGCGGGCCGGGCGCAACATCTCGGGCGACGCGGCGCAGGCGCTGCTCGACGCCGTGGGCAATGACCTGCGGGAGCTCGCTGCGGCGTGCAGCCAGCTGGTGTTCGACAGCGAAGAGAAGACGATCAGCGCGACGGCGGTGGCCCGCTATCACAAGGGGCGCGCGGAGGTCACCGGGTTCAACGTGGCCGACTCGGCGGTCGAGGGGCGGCTGGCGGAGGCACTGGAGCAGCTGCGATGGGCGCTCGGCACGGGCGTCGCCCCCGTGCTGCTGGTGAGTGCTCTGGCCGGTGGGCTGCGATCGCTGGCGAAGGTCGGCAGTGCGCCGCGCAACCTGCGGGGCGGGCAGCTGGCGAGTCATGTCGGCATGCCGCCGTGGAAGGTGGACCGGGTGAGACGGCAGCTCAACGGGTGGGGCCCGGAAGGGCTGTCCCGGGCGATCCAGGCTGTGGCCAGTGCCGATGAGCAGGTCAAGGGCGGGGGCGCGGATCCGGCTTACGCGCTGGAGCACACGGTGCAGGTCATCGTGGCCAGCCGAACGGGCCGGTGACGTTCAAGAGGTGAGTTGGTGTGACCGGGCGATCGAGGAGGGGTACGTCGGCTCGGCCAACTGAGTGGGGCGACGACGTCCGAAGGTCACGGGTCGGCGTGGCCGATTAGAGGCGGGCGGGTCAGCCCGGATTTTCCGCGTTGAGGAGCAGGCGCTTGAGGAGTTCGTTCAGGACGATCTGATCCTCGGGTGACAGGGTGCCGATCATCGCCGCCTCCACCTCGGCGCGGATCGTCATCGCATCCGTCCACAGGTCGTTCCCCTTGGGAGTGATCTCGACGTCCACGCGACGCCGATCCTCGGTGCTGCGTACGCGCCGCACGAGCTGCGCCCGTTCCAGCGTGTCCAGGCGCCCCGTCATCCCGGCCGGCGAGAGCAGGAGATCCGCGGCCAGCTCCGACGGCGTCGCCGAACCGCCGCGCGCCACCAGACGGTGCAGCGTCTCGAACTCGAAGTCCTGCATGCCGACTTCCGACAGCGCCGCCTCCTTGGTGTGGCCCAGGTGCTTCACCAGGAACTGCAGGCGGGTGACGATCGCCTCCACCCGTTCGTCGAAGGGCGCCTTGCCGCGCCAGCGGGCCAGGTGACGATCGACGGAGTCCTCCATGCGCGAGATCCTATGCCAGCAAGTATTTTGTTGACGAAACATTCGCTGACGAAATACCGTCTCTGAACATGATGTCTCGGCTGTTGATCGGACGGTGCCTGTCGGCGCTGGCCACGGCGCTCATCCCGACGACCCTGACCCTGGCGGTGCTGCGTGCCACCGACGACGCCGGGGCGCTCGGGATCGTGCTGGCGAGCGAACTGGTTCCCATGCTCCTGCTCCTCCCCGTCGGCGGCGTACTGGCCGACCGGCTCAGGCCCGAGCGGGTGGCATTGTTCGCGGACCTGGCCCGGGGCCTGTCGCAGGCGGCCATCGCCGTGGAGCTGCTCCTCGGGCTGTACCGGCTGGTCGACCTCGCACTGTTGTCGGCGATCGCCGGCGCGGCCATCGCGTTCGGCAGCCCGGCCGTGCCGCGGCTGGTGGTCGCGGTCGTGCCCGGGCCGGCCAGATTGCGGATGAACGCGCGCATCGGCGTGGTGACGAGCCTGTCGTCGGTGGCGGCCCCGGCGATCGCCGGCACGGTCACGGTCGCCGCCGGGCCTGGTTGGGCGGCGGGGCTGACCGCGGTGCTGTTCGCCGGCTCGGCGCTGACGTTGGGCGGCATCCGAACGTCGACCGCTCGGGCCGTGGAGGGCTACCAAGGAGCTGAGAAGGGTCCGAGGGGCCAGAACGTGGCGGCCCGGGGTGCTGGGGGCGGGGAGAGCCTGAGAGGCCAGAGCGTGGTGGCCCAGGGCGCTGCGGGCGTCGCGGCGAATCGGGGCCTCGAGAGCCCTGAGGCCAAGGGGCGGGGTACTTTGTCGGCGTTCGGGCGGGATCTGGGGCATGGGTGGCGCGAGATCAGGCAAAGGTCCTGGTTCCTGGCATCTGTGTTCGGTCATGGTGTGTGGCATTTCGTCGCCGGGCTCTTCCTGACGCTCGCCCCCGTGACGGTCGTACAGAACCTGGGCGGTGAGACGAGTTGGATGGTGATCGTGCAGAGCGGCACCGTCGGGATGGTGCTCGGCGTGTTCGCCGCACCGAGGCTGCCGATCCGGCGCCCGCTGGCGCTGATACAGGTCGGCGCCGCCGCCTATCTGTTGCCCATGGTCGCTCTGGCCATCCCGGGGCCTGTCGCGGTGCTGGCGGGAGCGTACTTCCTGGCGATGTTCGGGCTGGGGGTGCTCATCCCGTTGTGGGAGACGGTCGTGGCCGAGGAGATCCCGGAGGGGGCCCTGGGGCGGGTGCGCTCGTTCGACACACTGATCTCGTTCGCGTCGCGACCGTTCGGGCTGGCGGTGGCGGCGCCCCTGGCCGGGCTGACCGGGGTCACGGCTCTGGCGGTGGTGGGGGGCGTACTGGTCGCCGCCGCCAACCTGCTGGCGATCGCCTGGTCGCCCACGACGTCCGACCCGAACGCCCGCAGGCGCGACAACGCCGACGGGGCGCGCTCGCTGAGACTGGGGAGAAAGCGTCCGATCGCATGAACCGGGACGCGCTCATCCCTGAACGGAGCCGGGTTGAGATGCGCCCGATCGCGAGGTCGTACCGTGACTGAGGCTCGCCCGACCGTCGCTGAACGAGGTCGGCGGATGTCACTCGATGCTTCTCACGAAGAAATCCTCGCGATCTGAACGTGCTGAGCAGTAGTACGAGGTCTCGCGAGGAATCAAGGTGTGGTCGAGGGAGGCTGCTCAAGCGGCATATGCCCGCGCAGGATGGCGATGGCCTCGGTGGCGTCGCCGACCACGTGATCGGCCGCGTGTTCGTGGGCCGGCCACGTCCCCCGGTCGATCCAGATCGTACGCAGACCGGCTGCTTGGGCTCCTGCGATGTCGGCTATGAGGTTGTCGCCGACCATCCAGCCGCCCTGGGCGAGGCTGGTCCCACACCGTTCAGCGACGATCTCGAACAGGCCGGTCTCGGGCTTCCTGATGCCCTCGGCTCCCGACACGGCGTAACCGTCTACCGCGTCGGCCAGGCCGGTTCGGTGGAGTTTGCCGAGTTGGGTGTCTGCCATGCCGTTGGTCACGATGCCCACGCGCCATCCCGCGGCGCGCAGGCCGGCAATTCCGGCGAGGACTCCGGGGTAGCAGCTGACGAGGTTGGGCATGCGCCGGCGGTAGGCCGCCCATAGTTCCTCGACTGGGTCGGGCAGGGCGAAATGTTCACGGACTCTGGTGAAGAAGGTCTCGCGATTGGGGTGTGTGGCTCGATTCTCGGCAATGAGCCAGGCCAGGCTCTTGGGGCCCAGGTGCTGGTGTTCGGCGAACTCGGCGGCCCACTGGAGGAATCCGGCGTCATGGTCGAGGAGTGTTCTGTCGAGGTCGAAGAGGGCTAGGCGCTGCACGCAGCCGATCATAGAAAGCTGTGGCTCAACCAGGACAGTGGGCTCGGGATGAAGGTCACGGCCATCCCTTCTGAGCGCCTTCTCGGCACGTGTGGGCTCTCCAATGCCGCGCCGCGGAGCGGTCAGGTGCGGGCGGTTTCGTGGATGACGCCGTCGCTGATCTCCAGCACCCGGTCCGCCACCGTCATCAGACTCTCATCATGCGTGGCCACCAACGCCGTAACCCCCTCACTCCGTACGAGCGCCCGCAGCAGCTCCATGATCTGCCGCCCCGTCTGCGAGTCCAACTGCCCCGTTGGCTCGTCGGCCACCAGCAGCCGGGGCCGGTTGGCCAGGGAGCGCGCGATGGCCACCCGCTGCCGCTGCCCCCCGGACAGCTCGTACGGCCGCTGGTTGACGTGCTGTTCCAGCCCCACGAGCGCGAGCAGCATCCGGACGCGAGCCTCCCGTTCCACCGCGGGTGTACGCAGCAGCCGCATCGGCACCCCGACGTTCTCGGCCGCCGACAGGACCGGGATCAGGCCGAAGGACTGGAAGACGAAGCCGACCACGTCCCGGCGCAGGGTCAGCAGCTCGTTCTCCGACATGGCGGTGACCTCGTGCCCGTCCACGACGACCCGGCCGGCGTCCGCTTTGTCCAGGCCGCCGATCTGGTTGAGCAGGGTGGTCTTGCCCGAGCCCGACCGGCCCCGTACGGCGACCAGTTCGCCGGGATGGATGGAGAACGTCACATCTCGCAGCGCGACGACCTCCTTCGGCCCGGTCCGGTAGACCTTGCGCAGACCCTCCACCACGACCAGAGGCGAGTCAGTCATTCGAGGGCTCCTCTCGGGCGGGCCACACGCCGATGTGGTCGGATTCGAGTTCGAGGCGGACCCGCCGCTCCATGTCGAGGGCGCTGGTGAAGTCGCGGGGCAGCTGCAGCCGTCCGACGCGGTCGAGCACGGCGTACTCCTCGGCGATGATCTGGCCCTCGGCGCCCTCGCGCCGGAGCGTCTCGCTGCTGGTACGGCCGTCGCGGATGCCCACCGTGCGGTCCACCTGCTCGGACACGAGCGGGTCGTGGGTCACGATGACCACGGTCACCCCAAGCTCCCTGTTGGCCGTGCGCAGGGCGTCGAACACCTGCTCCGACGTCTCGCTGTCCAGCTCGCCCGTCGGTTCGTCGGCCAGGATGAGCTGCGGGGAGTTGGCCAGCGCGACGGCGATGGCGACGCGCTGCTGCTGGCCGCCGGACAGCTCGGGGGGTTTGCGGCCGGCGCAGGAGTCGACGCCGAGCAGCTCCAGCAGCTCCTCCGCCCGTCCCCGCCGCGCCTTCCCGCGAGAGGCGAGTTTCATCGGCAGCTCGACGTTCTCCCGCGCGGTCAGGTACGGCAGCAGGTTGCGCGCGGTCTGCTGCCAGATGAACCCCACCACGGAACGCCGGTAACGCAGCCGGTCGCGCGGGCTCATCGACAGCAGGTCCATGCCCGCCACCCTGGCCACCCCCGCCGTCGGCACGTCCAGCCCGGACAGCACGTTCAGCAGCGTCGACTTGCCCGAGCCCGACGCGCCGACGATGGCCACCAGCTCGCCCTTGTCGATCACCAGGTCGAGGCCCTGCAACGCGACGACCTCGACGCCCTCGGTCTTGTAGATGCGGACGAGGTTGTCGCACACGATGTGCGCGTCACCGCCGAAGGCGGCCTTCTGGCGGGTGGCCTTGGCTTCCAGCTCTGACAGGGTCGGATTCATGTGAGGTCCCCCACTCGAAGGACGGCGCCGAGGCTGCGACGACGGCTGATGACGGTGTGCGCGTACGCGCCGAGCACGGCGACGACGGCCAGGCCGGCGGCCAGCGCGCTCGGCAGGAACAGGTCGAGCGAGTAGTCGCCGACGGCCAGGTCACCGGCGTAGGACGACAGGTCGACGCCGGGCCCGAGCGCGGCCGGCAGGCCGAGGCCCAGGCCGAGCCCGACCAGGGCGGTGACGAGGATCATGGGCAGGATCTCCAGCACGGTCAGCCGCTGCGCCTGGCGTTCGGACAGCCCCAGCGTACGCAGGAACGACACTGCCCTGGCCCGCTCGGCCGCCCCGACGACCAGTGACAGGACGACGGCGACCAGCGCGTACGCCGCCAGCGCGACCGTCACCACGACAAGCGTCGAGCGGACGGTGCTGGTCAGCGGGTCCTCCTGGATGGCCGCCATGGCGCTCTCCTGGGAGACGACGCGGGCGGACGGGACCAGTCGCGCCAGCTCGGGGAGTGAGACGTCGCCCTTGATCAGCAGCGTGTTCACGGCGGGCCGCAACTGCACGCCGATGGGCACGACGACGAACTTGCCGGTGGTGAAGAAGCCGGGCACCGACTCGATCACGCCGCGCGTGGCCAGCTTCAGCCGCGACTGCCAGCCGATCTCCAGCGTTCCCCGTCCACGCAGCTCCGGCGAGACGAGTACGCCGTCGGAGAGCGCGGGCAGGCCGACGGGGGCGTCCCCGAGGATGGCGCGCCACTGGGCCACGTCCACGGCGATGGCCTCGGCCCGTTCGGCGCCGTACCCGACCTGGACCCGTCCCGTCTGGGCGAGCACCACCTGCTCCACCCCGGCCAGGCGGCGCACCCGCTCGATCGCGTCGCCCGGGATCTCGCTCTCCGCGGTCACTCTGACCGGCGCGCCCACCTGCTGCCAGGCGGCCAGCCGCTGCGTGCTCGCGATCCCGTCGGAGACGACGGCGGCGAACACCGACACGCCGAGCGCGGGCAGCAGGATCAGCACCGGCAGCACGCTGCCGGATCGCGACCTGGCCGCCCTGGTCAGCCCGAGGAACGGCACGGCCGCGCGGGCGCGCGCGCTCAGCCGGACGAACAGCCGCAGCGGGTACGGATAGCAGCGCAACGTGATCAGCGCCGCCGCCACGGTCAGCGCGATCGGCACCACCAGCAGGAACGGATCCTGCCCGGCCGAGGCGCTCAGCCCGCGGGCCCGCAGCAGGTACGCCCCCGCCAGCGCCAGCACCACGACCAGCACCTCAAGCGTGATCCGCTTGGCGGACGGCCGGGCGGTGGCCACGTCCTCGCGCCGCTCGTGCAGCGGCGTGCGGTGCGCGAGGGCCGGCCCGACGGCGGCGAACCCGACGGCCACGACCACCACGACCACCGGCCCGGCGTGCACGACGGGCAGGACGGGGCCGGGCACGAGGTACGACAGCGCGTACCCGATCAGCGCGGCGGGCACCACGGCCAGCGCCGTCAGCGCCGCCGCTGTGCCCGCCACCTGCGGCAACGATCCGCCCCGCGCGCGGGCCAGGCTCAGTGTGTGGTCGAGCTTGTCGGCCAGGAGCTGTACGGCCAGGACGATCACGCCGAGCGCCACGGCCAGCAGCCCGCCGAGCACCAGGTACATCACGGTCTGCGCGGTGGACAGCTCGGCGAGAAAGCCGCTGAGCAGCTCGGGCAGCCCGCTCACCAGCCGGTACGGGCTGGCCGTGCCCACGGTCTGCAGCGCCACGACCCGGTCGAACTCGTGCACGGCTGCCCGCAGGCCGGGCACGTCGAGCGCGTCGGCCGCCCGCGGGTCGAGGGGCAGGATCCAGCGGTAGGTCAGGTTACGTCCCTCGCCGCTGAGCGCGGTGAGCCCGGCGTCGGACGTGAGCGTGGTGATGTGCCGGACGAAGTCCTGGCGGCCGGGCGGCTGCTCTTCGAGGATGCGCAGGATGTCGGAGTTGTGGGACCAGTAGCGGTCGCCGGGATCCTTGGCGCGGAAGATGCCGACGATCTTGACGGCGGCGTAGTCGTTCTCGCCGACGAACACCGTCTGGCCCAGCCGCAGGTTCATCTTGTCCAGGGCCTGTTCGACGACGCCCACCTCGAAGACCGGGATCGTCTCACCCTCGTAGCGCGTCGTGGCGGGCGCGCCGGGCGCGCGCCCGCGCACCCAGTCCACGCGCCGGTCGGCGTCGGAGAGCCAGCCCAGGTTGAGGAAGGACTTGCCACCGGTGCCGGTGATCGGCGTCAGGGTGGTCTTGGCGCTCATGTGGCCGGCGCTGGAGGGCGCGGTCACCGGGCGGAGCCGGGGCGGCAGAATCTCGCGCCAGAGGCGCTCGCGGGAGTCGAACTGGGCGCGTTCGTGCAGGTCCTCGGCTCGCGAGCCGGAGTTGACGGTGACGGCCAGGTCGGTCTGGACGGCGGGCGCGGCCTGGAGGTCGCGGCGCAGCGCCTCGTCGTACGCCGCCTGCGTCGCCCTGGGCAGGCCCGCGACCAGCAGGCAGGCGCCCAGCGTCAGCACGAAGAGCACGGCGACCGTGCCCAGGTGCTCCCGGGCGAGCAGCCGGATCCTCACTGTTCCTCCCGGAAGGCGAGCAGCCGGAACCCCGCCGGACGGCGAGCGGCCGGAATCGTCACTGTTCCTCCCGGAAGGCGAGCCCTTGCCGGCGCAGGTTGCGCGTCAGCCCGGCGACGATCGCGAACAGCACCCCGGCCACCAGCACCAGCATCACCCCGGTCGCCGCCCACGGGATGTCGAGCAGCACCCCCGGCGTGACGGCCGCCGCCTGGCCGGTCAGCACGATGTGCGGCACCACCAGCACCCCGACGACGATCGCGAGCCCGGTCCCGGCCACCAGCGACAGCCCGACCACGAACGTCTGCTCCATCGCCAGGATCCCGAACACCTGCCGCGAGTTCACCCCGAGCGCCCGCAGGATCGCGAACTCGGCCATCCGCTCCCGTGCCGCGACGGCCGCGTTGACCAGGAACCCCAGCACGGCGAAGACCAGCGCCGCCAGGAACCCCAGCATCAGCGCCCCCTGCAGCCCGCTGGCCAGCGGGTCGTTCTGCAGCGTCGCGGCCAGCGCCCGCTGGTCGAGCACGGAGACGTCCCATTCCGGATGTCTCCCGAGCGCCGCCACCGCCGCCGCGCCGTCACCGGCCAGCCACCACTCGGTGGCCGGCCGCGGCGACTGCGCCGCGGCGAGCTCGTGCGCCTGCACCGTGCTCCAGTCGGCCAGTACGGCCTTCTGCCCGGCCGGCGCGGTGGGCATCGTCGCGACGACGCCGACGACCTTGACCGTCTGGACCCGCCGGTCGATGCTGGCCTTCCCGACCTGCCCGACGCCCAGCTTGAGCGAGGCGGCCAGGTCGGCGGTGAGCACCACGGGCAGTGGCCCGAGCCGAGGCGGCGCCACGAAGGCGGCCGATCCCGGCCCGTCGCCGACGGTCATCGTGAGCGGCGGCGCGGCCACGTCGCGGCCGTCGGCGCGCAGGCCGGTCAGGGTGAGGCTCGCCTCGCTCTCCGGCGCGCCCGCGAGCAGGCCGCGCAGTGAGATCGGGTACGACAGCGCCCCGCTCCGCCCTGCCAGCGCCCGCAGGTCCACCTCGACCTGGTTGTCGCCGGGCTTGAGCACGCCGAGCGAGACCTCGCGCCACACGCCGAGCGCGTCGGACAGGACGAGCCGCAGCGGCAGGTCCGCGCTCACCCGGGCGGTCAGGGTGAGCGTGGCGGGTCGGCCGGGCAGGTCCAGCTTGCCCGCCCGGTCACCGGCCAGGCTCCGCGACAGTTCGGCGGTGGTCTGCGCCGACAGATCCGCACGAAGGTGGAACAACTGCCCCATCTTCGCGGCGTCCAGCGTGAGCAGCAGCGCGCTCTCGCCGCCGACCTCGATCTGCCCCCGGTATCCGGGGGAGGCGGCGGTCAGGCCGGGCAGGGCGGTGAACGCGGTGCCGCGCCCGAGCGCGCCCAGCTCGGGCCCGTCCGGCGGCCCCGACAGCCGCAGGTCGGCGCCGGCCTGGTGACGGGCCTGGTCGAGCTGCGAGGAACGCCAGGTGGCGGTGGTGGCCAGGGAGACGATGCCGATCGCGATGGCCATGGTGAGCAGCAGCGCGGGCCCGGCGTACTTGAGCGGCCGCCTGCTGACCTGCCACGCTCCGAGCGCGGGCGCGAGGGCGGGCCGCCTGGAGGTCACCCGTTCGGCCAGCCTGGAGACGCGCGGCACCAGCCGCAGCCCCAGCATGCCGCCCGTCAGCAGGGCCAGCGCGGGCCCGGAGATGATCAGCGGGTCGATGCCCAGCCCGCCCTGCGCGGTGGCGGTCACGGGCGCGCCGTAGCGCTGGAGCTGCCAGATGGCCAGCCCGGCCACGACCAGCAGCGCCAGGTCGGCGCCCGCCCGCTCGATGAGCCCGCGCCCGCCGCCGCGCCCGCGCGATGACTGCTCCTCCACGTACGTACGCCGCGCGCCGGCCAGCGCGGGCAGCATCAGCAGCACGGCCGCGGCCAGCGCCACCCCACCCGACACGAGGAACGTGCCCAGATCCGCTACCGGCGCAAGGCGCACTCCCGAGGCCCTGATCCAGGGCAGCATGGTGACCAGCGCGAGCAGCGGCGGCCCGAGGAACGGCGCCACGATCGCGCAGGGCAGCGCCACCAGCAGCGCCTCCCCGCCCGCCAGTGCCGCCAGCCGCACCGTGCCCGCGCCGCGCGAACGCAGCAGCGCCACCTCCATCCGGCGGTGGTCGGCCAGCAGCCGCGCCGTCAGCATCAGCGCGTACGCGGCCAGCAAGAGCAGTTGCAGCACCGGGATCAGCATGGTGGAGCGGGCCACCAGCGAGGCGGTGTCGAGCTGGGTGAGCATCTCGGGCAGGCGGCTGGCCGTCTCGCAGCCGGTGCACCCGGCGGCCTTGAGCCGGTCGCCCAGCTCGGCGACGGCGCCGGCCAGCGGGCGCAGCCGTTCCGGCGTGATGGCGCGCAGGTCGGGCACAGCGGTCCAGGTCGCGTTGACGCTGGTAGCGAACCGGCCGACGAACGTCTCACGCGCGACCATCAGCGGCCCGTACGTGGTGAAGTCGCGGCGCTCGACGCCCGTGCTGAGCAGCTGCTCGCCCGCCCAGCGTGCGCCGAACGGGTCGTCGAGCTGGAAGACGCCGACCACGCGGACCTTGACCGGACGCGGGTCGAGCCGCCCCCGCACCGTGTACTCGCGGCCCGTCTCGAACCCGGTCGCGGTGGCGGCAGGCAGCGAGATCACCGCTTCGACCGGTTCGTCACCTGTGGCTGCGGGCTTCGGCCAGGCGCCGGAGACCAGCCTGGCCTGCCGGTCGAGGCCGTCGTAGCTGCCGAACCGCAGCAGCTCGGGCAGCTTCCTGTCCTCCTGGCCGGGCATGGTGTAGGAGTCGGAGCGCAGGCTGGTGGTGACGGCGGGCGTGCTGGGATACGCCTTGGCGAGCTCGGCGCGGATGGACGCGTCGTCCTTCGGGAACGTCTCCGCGGTCACGGAGGCGCTGACGGTGACGGCGGTCTGCTCGTACGAGGCGGTCTCCATCGTCCGGCGGACACCGGCTTCGGCGATGGAGGAGGCGTACATGGTCAGCGCCACCAGCGTGGTGGTGGCGAGCAGGATCGACCCGAACGCGGCCAGGAGAAGCAACGGCTCACTGAACGCCCGTTTGACGACGAGCGGCCCCCGCATGTGTCCCCCTTAACCCCGTTTAGTGCACCTTCGAGCACGCGCGGAGCGAGGGGCAAGGCGATCTCTGCAACGGTGACTCACCCGATACGGCAGTGTGATATCGAAACCGTGACAAAGTGCTGACGGAACCGGGCCGGAAAAACAAGAACGCCGCACTCCTTCGTGGAGTGCGGCGTTGCTGTACCGGTCGCGCTTACTTGGCGGCCAGGGCCGCGGCCTGCTTGGCGATCGCGGACTTGCGGTTGGCGGCCTGGTTCTTGTGGATGACGCCCTTGCTGACGGCTTTGTCGAGCTGACGGGCAGCGACCCGCTGAAGGGCCGTGGCCTGCTCGACGTCGCCCTGCTCGGCGGCCTCGCGGAACTTGCGGACGGCAGTCTTCAGCGAGGACTTGACTGCCTTGTTGCGCAGACGAGCCTTCTCGTTCTGCTTGTTGCGCTTGATCTGGGACTTGATGTTCGCCACGAAGAAGCCTCGGTGAAGTCTGAAGTGATTGGACGGGGCGCGCGGGCTCGAGAGAGGGCGCGCCACACGCAGTTGCCCAGGCTACCAATAACCCAGGCCGCTGCTCAAATCAACGCCATCGTGTCATGTACTCGTGCCAATCTCTTTCCGTGGCCGCGAAGTCCACGTAGAGGGCCAGGCCGAAGCGCTCGCGGCGGCCGTGATCGGAGAGCGCCAGCCTGGCGCCCTCCGCCGCCATCTCGACGCTCTCGGCGGCGTCCAGCCATCCTACGCCGTGATCGTGGTAGGCGGGGGCGCCGATGAACAGGGACTTCTCGGCGGGCACCAGGTCCAGGGCGAGGCGGGCCTGGCGGGCCACATGGCCGCCGTAGAGCGACTGGAGCGGGGTGTAGGAGTCGTACGTCATGACGGCCACTTGATCCACCCGGTTCACGACTTCACGGAAATATCCCTCGGACCAGTATTTGTCGTGACCCAGCACGGCTCTGGCCGTCAGGCGCATGCCCGGGTACGGCTCGATCTGCGGGGTGGAAGTGGACAGGAGCCTCGTGTGCCGCCTGGTGCGGTCGAGCAGGTCGAGGAACTCCGTGTCCGCGTCGCCGATCGGCTCGAAGTTGTAGTGGATGCCGTCGTAGCCGGTCTTCATGATGGCGGCCACGCCGGTCAGGACGTTCGCGCGGGACTTCGGGTCGTCGAGGTCGAGGTCGTCGTCGAGGTCGGCGTCGACGGTCTGGCCGAGCCAGGCGGAGATGCGGATGCCGGGCAGCTGCTCACGCATCCAAGAGATGAAATTTCCGGCGTTGGGGTATTTAGCGGGATCTAAGCGGCCGTCGGCTTCGAACGGGCCGGAGTGGACGTACACGTCCTTGATGCCCGTGGCGCGCAGCCGTACCGCGAGCCGTTCCACATCACGCTCCGTGCGGCGGCCGTCGACCCATGCGTGGCCCAGCCAGAGTGCGTCGTTGCCCGTGCTCTTCGCCCAGGCCGCCGGGGCACCGGTAAACTGGAGGCGGAGCGCCACGGCGAGGAGGCCGACCAGCGCGACCACGATGGCCAAGGCCAGCGCGATCAGGCGCAGGCCGCGGCGGATGACGGTCCGGGCTATCACCCGGGCATGTCACCATAAAAGACTGCTCGACCTCAACCCTGTCGAAACGGACTTCGGTGCGCACTCAGCCTGGCCAGACCGACCCCGCGTTGATCCGCAACTTCTGCATCATCGCGCACATCGACCATGGCAAGTCGACGCTTGCCGACCGCATGCTGCAGATCACCGGCGTGGTCGACGACCGTTCCATGCGTGCCCAATACCTCGACAGGATGGACATCGAGCGCGAACGCGGCATCACGATCAAGTCGCAGGCCGTGCGGCTGCCGTGGGACGGCCACGTGCTCAACATGATCGACACCCCGGGGCACGTCGACTTCACCTACGAGGTGTCCAGGTCGCTGCAGGCGTGCGAGGGCGCGATCCTGCTGGTCGACGCGGCCCAGGGTATCGAGGCGCAGACGCTGGCCAACCTCTACCTGGCCATGAACGCCGACCTGCACATCATCCCCGTCCTCAACAAGATCGACCTGCCCGCCGCGCAGCCGGAGAAGTTCGCCGAGGAGCTCGCGGGGCTGATCGGCTGCGACCCGTCCGATGTGCTCAGGGTGTCGGGCAAGACCGGCGTGGGCGTGCGCGAGCTGCTCGACCACGTCGTGCAGACCGTGCCCGCGCCCGTCGGCGTCGCCGACTCCGCCGCCCGGGCGCTGATCTTCGACTCCGTCTACGACACCTACCGCGGCGTGGTCACCTACGTCCGCGTGTTCGACGGCCATCTGGGCAAGCGCGAGCGCATCCTGATGATGTCCACCAACGCCACCCACGAGACGCTGGAGATCGGCGTCATCTCGCCCGAGCCCAAGGTCGCCGACCTGGGTCTGGGCGTGGGTGAGGTGGGCTACCTGATCACCGGTGTGAAGGACGTGCGTCAGTCGCGGGTCGGCGACACCGTCACCTCGGCGGTCAAGCCGGCCAAGGGCATGCTGGCGGGCTACGAGCACCCCAAGCCGATGGTCTTCTCCGGCCTCTACCCGATCGACGGCGACGAATATCCCGAGCTGCGCGAGGCGCTCGACAAGCTTCAGCTCAACGACGCCGCGCTGGTCTACGAGCCGGAGACCTCGGCGGCGCTCGGGTTCGGGTTCCGCGTCGGCTTCCTCGGGCTGCTGCACATGGAGATCGTGCGCGAGCGGCTGGAGCGCGAGTTCGGGCTGTCGCTGATCTCCACCGCGCCCAACGTGGTCTACCGCGTGGTCATGGAGGACGGCAAGGAGCTCACCGTCACCAACCCGTCGGAGTTCCCCACCGGCGGCAAGATCGCGCAGGTCTTCGAGCCGGTCACCAAGTCCACGATCCTGGCGCCGGCCGAGTTCATCGGCGCGATCATGGAGATCTGCCAGGGGCGGCGCGGCCAGCTCCTCGGCATGGACTACCTGTCCGAAGACCGGGTCGAGATCCGCTACACGCTGCCGCTCGGCGAGATCATCTTCGACTTCTTCGACCAGCTGAAGTCGCGCACCCGCGGCTACGCCTCGCTCGACTACGAGCCCGCGGGCGAGCAGGAGGCCGAGCTGGTCAAGGTCGACATCCTGCTGCAGGGTGAGGCGGTCGACGCCTTCAGTGCGATCGTGCACAAGGACAAGGCCTACGGCTACGGCGTCGACATGGCCAAGAAGCTGCGCGAGCTGATCCCGCGGCAGCAGTTCGAGGTGCCCATCCAGGCCGCCATCGGGGCCAGGGTGATCGCCCGCGAGAACATCAGGGCCATCCGCAAGGACGTCCTGGCCAAGTGTTACGGCGGTGACATCTCGCGTAAGCGCAAACTGCTGGAGAAGCAGAAGGAAGGCAAGAAGCGGATGAAGATGGTCGGCCGGGTCGAGGTGCCCCAGGAGGCCTTCGTCGCCGCGCTGTCCACCGACTCCAGCGCCGCCGACAAGGCCAAGAAGTAGTTTTCCGCGGTCCGAGGGCCTCCGGCGTCGTTCGCCGGGGGCCCTGCGTGATGTCTTCTCGTGATGTCTTCGTCCGATCGCTAGGTGACGGTGGCGGTTACGCTGAAAGCATGGAAGTGGTACATACGGCGCGTATGGTCCTATCTCGGGTCACGGCCGATGACCTCGACGCCGTCCATGAGATCCACGCCGACCCGCGTACGAGCGTCTACCACCCGAGCGGCCCCGTGACCGACCTGGAGTCCAGCCGCGCCATGCTCGATCTGTGGCTGGCCGACTGGGAGGAGCGGGGGATCGGTTACTGGGCGGCCCGGCCGGTGGACGAACCGCTCGTGCTCGGGTTCGGCGGGCTGCGCCGCGCGATCCTGGACGGGCGCGAGGTGCTCAACCTGTACTACCGCTTCCGCCCTGCCGCCTGGGGCCACGGGTACGCGGCCGAACTGGCCAGGGCCGCCCTCGACGTCGGTACGGGGCTGGGGGAGGTCGTGGCGGTGATCAGGGACATCAATCTGCCCTCGCACCGGGTGGCCGAGCGGATCGGCATGAAGAAGGACCGGACGATCCCGTACGGAGGCGTGCCCAGCGACGTCTACGTCACCTGACCCGTCCGCCACACGTATCCCGCGAGTACCACCACTCCCATGATCGCCTGAGCTGCGATGAACGGTGCCAGTGCGGCCGGCTGCGTGAGCAGCGCCATCGCGGTGGGGAGGCAGCCGAGCAGGGCCAGGTCGGGGCCGGTGGCCGCCCAGAACAGCGGGCCCGTCGGGATGGAGCCGCCCGGGGTGTCGATGGTCGGCATCGAGTGGTCGACCGGGGCGCGCCTGGCCATCCGCAACGCGGCGGCGGCCAGCGCCGGCCCGGCCAGCAGCCCCAGCGCCCACCATCCGCCGGCGCCGGCCATCGTCACTGTGCCTGTCGCCGCGCCTGTCGCCGCGCCTGTCGCTGTGGCCGTCGCGCTGAAGCCTGCCGCGCCCGTCGCCGTCGTAGCCGCCGGTACCGCCTCGGGCAGGGCGGAAAGTGTGCTGGGCGTCAGGGCCAGGGTCAGGGCGGTGAGGGCGGTGGCTGCCCAGACGCCGCCCAGCAGGGCGGGCAGGACCGCGCGGGCCGCCAGCGCGGGGCGGCGGCCCACGCCGATGAGCCGGGCCAGAGCCGGGTTGTCGGCGTCCCTGCGGGCGCCTGACGTACCCATCGACGCCACGGCCAGCGCGCCGGCCAGCACGGCCACCCCCAGCGCCGCGGGCGGGCCGCCCGCCTGAGCCAGCACCGCGGGCAGCGCCGTCGTCGCCGCGACGGCCGCCAGCCGTCCCGGCGTGCGGGCCAGCCTGCGCCAGTCGTGCCAGGCCAGCGCGAACGGCGCGGGCAGCGACGGCCACCGCCTGGAGCCGAGCCGCCTGGCCCGCCAGCGGTTGTCCTCGGCGATCCAGGTGAGCGCGCCGGGGTCGAGGGACACGGTCGCGCTCGCCACGTGGCCGGCCCTGGTCGAGGCGTTCGCGAGGGTACGGGTGGGAATGCGATCGAGCGAGGTCCACGCCTGCCGTACCAGCAATGCGGAGAGCACCGCGGCCCCCGACGCGGCGGCGGCGAGAGCGGTGAGTGGAGCGCTCGCGGCGATCGCCGCCACCGTACGGAGCTGCCCGCTCACCGCCACCACGGCCAGCACCAGCAGCGCCGCCACCGCGCCGGTCAGCCAGACTTGCCAGGACTGGGAGACCTGCCCGAGCACGGCCAGCGCCATCCCGCCCGCCGTCACCGACACACCGAGCACCAGCGCGCCGAGCAGCCGCCACACGAGCTGGTCGGGCGCGCCCAGCACGGCCAGCAGCCCCACGCCCAGCAGCACGCCCGCCACCAGAGCGACCACACTGAGCGCGCGGGCCGTCCGGCCGAGGAGGTGACGCCGGTTCAGCGGGGAGAGCAGCAGCCAGGACGCGTCGGAGGCGGGCAGCAGCACGGGCCCCGCCGCGCGGGCCGCCGCCAGGAAGCCCGCCACGGCCAGCGCGAGCAGCGCCGCACCCGCACCCGCCCGCACCGGGTCGATCGGCCCGGCCAGGCCGGTGAGCAGGCCGGACAGCGGGCGTCCGAGCACGGCGACGATCATGGCCAGGCCGAAGACGGCGGCGTAGCGGTCGATCAGGGTGGCGGGGGTGCGGCCTCGGGAGCGGATGTACGCCCGCACCGCCCGTACACTCGCCTCCGCCCCGCTCACGCGGCCACCTCCCGCCGCACGCTCAGGCGCCCGCACGTGCTCTGGCGCCGGATGCGTCTGTGCTGGTCCATGCGCTTGTACGGGTCCGTCCGGCCGTACGTGCTCATGCCGCTCTGCCGGTTCATGCGTCTGCCCCCGCCGGAGAGATCTGCCGGGCCCGGGCGGCCAGGCCCTGGTCGTGCGTGGCCATGACGACGGTGCCGCCCTCGTCCGCGTATGCCCCTAGCAGGCGGGTCAGGCGGTCGCGGAAGGCGGCGTCCAGGCCGCGTTCCGGCTCGTCCAGGAGCAGCAAGGTGCTCGGCCTGAGCAGCGCGGCGGCCAGGCAGAGGCGCTGGCGCTGGCCGGTGGACAGGTTCAGCGGCGGCGCGTCGCCCCGCTCCGTCAGCGCGAACGCCTCCATCGCCGCGTCCACCGTCATCCTGGAACGGGCGTGCACGGCCCCCATCAGCTCCAGATGTTCGCGCGCCGTGAGCCCCGGATACCAGGCGGGCTCGTCACCCAGCAGCGCGACGCGCCCCCAGAAGGCGGCGTCGTCGGCCGGAGGCGCGCCGAACACCCGGATCTCTCCCGAGGTGGCCGGCTGGAGACCGGCCAGGCAGCGCAGGAGGGTGGACTTGCCCGAGCCGTTGGGGCCCACCACCGCCACGATCTCGCCGGGGGAGACGGTCAGGCGCAGGTCTCGGAGCACGGGGTTGCCGCCCAGCTCGACCGTGAGGTCGTCGGTGCTGATGATCGGGTCGTACATCGTTCGAGCGTATCCATCGTCGCGGTGGAGCGCGCGCGAGCCTTCTGGGTTTCGGCGGTCGGCGAACGGGGCTCGGCGGGGCGCGGATGACGGGCCGGGACGGAGGGTGAAAGGCGGGATCCCCGGCGACGCAAGGGATTCTGTCGGTGCCACCCTCTACCTTTTCATTCCGAACACCTGTGCTACTGGAGGGTGACGTGATTGCTTCTGAGCGATTCGAGCGGGCCGCGGTGCTGGGGGTGGCTGTGGCCGAGGAGACTCGGCGGCTGCTGAAGCTCCATGTGGGCGAGGGCGAGGAGGGTGACGACGGCACCGTTCTCGTTGACGTGCCCTACCCCGACGCGGCCGTGGTCACGGCGCTGCTCGACGTGGCGGCCGAGTGTTTCGGCGAACGGGGAGACTCGGTCGAGGAGACCAGGCAGGCGGCGCTGGAGACGTTGTTACAGCTGGCCGGGTTCGACGAGGAGTCGCAGCTCAACCCGGGCCGGCCAGGCCGTGACGGTAGGCGTACGTGACGGCCTGGGCCCGGTCCCTGAGGTGGGCCTTGGCGAAGAGGTTGTTGATGTGCGTCTTGACGGTGGCTTCGGTGATGTAGAGGCGGAGGGCGATCTCGGCGTTCGACAGGCCTTCGGCGATGAGGGCCAGCACCTCGCTCTCACGCGGGGTGAGCCCGTCCGGCGACTCGCCGCTTCGGCGGTCCGCCGGGCCGGGTTTCGTGCTGCTCGCAGGCTCGGCCGGCTCGGACGATGGCTGGGAGGAGGCGTAGGTCGACTGGTCGGAAGGCTTCTGCGAAGTGACGTGGGGCGGCTGGTCGGACAGCTTCTGGGGAGTGACGTGTGCCGGCTCGTCGGAAGGCTCCTGGGAAGCGGTGTGGACCGTTTCGCCGGACGACTTCTGGGAGGTGGCGTCGTGGTCCGGGGAGGGAGGGGAGATCGTGTCCAGGAGGCGGCGTTGCACCGTGGGGTCGAGCTGGGCGTCGCCGCGCATCACCGTGGCCACGGCCGAGGCGATGTCGTCGGCGTCCGCGTCCTTGGTGAGAAAGCCGCGCGCGCCCGCACGCAACGCGGCGAAGACCGACTCGTCGTCCGAATACGTGGTGAGCACGACGACCTGGGTGCCGGGGTGGGAGGCGCGGATGCGTTTGGTCGCCTCCACGCCGTCCATGCGCGGCATGCGCAGATCCATCAGCACCACGTCCGGCGACTCCGCCCCGACCAGCCGCAGCGCCGCCTCACCGTCGCCCGCCGACCCGACCACCTCGATCCCCGGCAACAGCCCGAGCAGCAACACCAGCCCTTCACGCACCACCGCCTGGTCGTCGACCACCACCACCCTGATCACCGGTGGAGCACCTCCTTGATCCCGTTCCCTTCGACCCCGATTCCGCCACCGACGACCTTGCCGCTCATACCTCGACACCCATGCCCAGACCCTTTAGCTCCATCGTCATCCCTGGCCCCGGTGCCGATCGGGGCGCGACATCCGAGGCGAGGAGAGGAGAGGCGGTGGAGGAGGCGGGCGCGCTTCCGAGGAGAAGAACTCATGCCGGCACCCTGAGGAGGAGAACTCATGCCGGCACCCTCAGGTGCACCAGGAAGACGCCGTCGCGCTCGCCCGCCGACAGCGTGCCGCCGAGAAGTTCGGCGCGTTCACGCATACCCACCAGGCCATACCCGCCTCGGGTCGATCCCGTCCCGGGCGATCCCGTCTCAGGTGATCCCGTCCGGGACGCCCCCGTTGGGGACGATCCCATCGCGGGCGATCCCGTCGGGGATGACCCCATCTCGGGCGATCCCGTCTCGGGCGATCCCGATTGGGACGAGCCCGTTTGGTACGCCCCCGTCTCGGGGGGTTCTGTCCGGGGTGACCCCTTCTCTGGGGGTTCTGTCCAGGAGGAGGGGTTGATGACCCGCAGGTCGCACCAGGCCGGGCCGAAGTCGAGTTCGACCTCGGCCGGGCTGCCCGGCGCGTGGCGGCGTACGTTCGTGAGGGCCTCCTGGGCGGTGCGCAGCATCGCGAGCTCCGTCTCCGGAGGGAGCCGGCGCTGCGGGCCCGAGATGCGCAACGTGCATGGTCTGTGGGTGATGCTCTCGAAGTTCTCCGCGAGCGAGCGCAGCGCCACGGGCAGCTCCGGAGGGTCCTCGCGCAGCGCCGACACCGCCCGGCCGGCCTCCTCAAGCCCCGACTTGGCCAGGTCGCGGGCGTGGGTGACGCGGTCGAGCGCCTCGGCCGTACGTTCCGCGCGCAGCAGCAGCTTGGCCCCTTCCAGGTGGACGAGCTGGGCGGAGAGGGAGTGGGCGAGGATGTCGTGGATCTCCCTGGCGATCCTGGCTCTCTCCGCGAGCACAGCCTCCCTCGCCTCGGCGGCCCTGGCGGCTTTGCGCTGTTTACCCGCGTAGGTGACCAGAAAGATCAGGCAGACGCTGAGAACGAGCGTGAGATCCTGCACCGGGGCGCCGGAGATCCCGCCCGCCACGATCAGCCCGGCGACGGCCAGCAGCGCGATCGCCAGCGCCCGCCCCAAGGGCAGGCGGCTCACCGCCAGGCTGACGCACACGAGCAGCGAGCCGATCGTGGCCCCGCTGTGCGTGATCGAGTTCAGGGCGATGGAGAGGAGCACCGCGAGGCCGAGCGCGATCGTTGTGGCGAGCTGCGACATGCTCGCCCCCGGCCGGCGCATTCTCCGCCACGCCTCCGAGAGAAGACCTCCGGCCGGCCGATCCTCCGTGCCCTCGCTCGGCCACACGCTCGGGCGACTGGACGGGAGCCGTGTACGTACGCTGCGCCATGCACTCTGGAGGCTGACCGCGAAGCGGGCGCATACGGCGGAAATTCTGGCCGGGAGGTTTGTGAGTAGGGTGCGCCATGCGGCGGAAACGGCGGCCGGGAAGCGTGTGCGTAGGGTCCGCCGCGCGGCTGGGAGCGAGCGTCCGGTCGGCAAGTGCGTGCGTACAGTGCGCCACACGACTGGGAGGGGATGCCCGGTGAGTCGGTGCGGGCGGGTGTCCTGCCCTGCGATCGGGAGCTTCTGCCCTGGGGCCGGGAGCTCCTGGCCTGTGGTCGGGAGCGGACTTCCGGACGACGGGGACGGCGGGGACGTGCTGGTGCTGCGCCGTGCGACCGGGGGGAAGCCGTTGCTCCCCTCGCGGTGGAAGCCGCCGTTCCCCTCGCGGTGGAAGCTGTCGTTCTCCTTGCGGTGGAGGTTCCAAGGGTGTGACAGGAACAGGACGGCCAGGAGGGAGAGGGCCAGCGCGACGGTCAGCAGGGTGACGACCAGGGGCATGCCGGTCAGGCCTGGCGCGGGTGTCGCCCGCACCAGCGCCACAACCAGGAGCACGATCACCCCCAGTCGCAATGCGACCGCGACAAACCTGGACAGCTCACGCATCACCTTTCGAAAGTATCCGGTCGCCGATAAGCGCACGGCCCCGGCGTGCGACGAGGTACGCCTGGGTGCCGAGCGTCAGGCCGAGAAACAGCAGGGCGCCGCCGGTCGAGACGGAGAGGCCGGCGGCCGTTCCCGCGAAGTAGAGGCCGACCCGGATCGCGATCGAGGCCAGCCAGGCCAGCATCGTCCAGGCTGTGCCCTTCGACCAGGCGATCCCGGCGTTGTCCAGCCACACCCGCACGCTGCTCGCACGCCATGCGCCGAGCGCCACGGCGGCGACCGCCTCCACGGCGAACAGGGCCAGGCTGAGCGCGGGCTGCCCGGTGTCGAGGAGCCCGCCGGAATTGACGCCCAGCACCACCAGGGCGGCGGCGGTGACGAGGGTTCCGGTCATGCGGGAGGCGGGCCGGGTTCGGGTCTGGCGGTAGACGGAAAGGAGGAGGGCTAGAAGGACGAGAAGGGAAATCTCCACGGTGTTCACGAGGTCCGACCGTAGGGAGACACCGCCGGAATCGGATCGACCTGCGGGTTGAGACCCCGGGTCTCCACCCTGGGGTGGAGTGCCCACCTGGGTCTTCGGTCGCACCCGGTTGTGGGGTCAGGCTGGGCCTGAAGTGTGACTGCGCTGGGCCCGGTCGTGCGGTCTCGTCGGGTGGGGTCGTGTGGTCGGGCTGCGCCTGGCGGCGTGGTCAGGGCGGAGCTGGGCGTGTAGCCGCGCTGGACCAGGTCGTGCTGGGAGTGAGGCCGGGTCGTGCGCGGCTTGGTGGCGTCTGGGCCGTCGTGGTGGGTGGCTGGGGGATGGGCGGGTTATGTGGAAGTGTGTCTGGAATGTGGGGAGGCTGCGCCCGGGGGAATGGGTGGGCGCGGCCTGCAGAGCTAGCGGAGGATCGAGTACAGGGCCGAGGTGAGGGAGGCGCGGGAGTCGTCCTGGTCGATTGACCACATCATCGACCCGCCCAGCTCCTTGAGCCGGATGTAGGCCGCCTTCTGCAGCAGCACCGCCGGATCGTCGTACGACCAGAACTCGTTCCCGTCGTACAGCCACATCGTCCCGGTGCGCAGGTCGCGGTGGCGTTGGCCGGGCTTGGTGACCAGGTCCTTGTAGTCCTCGGTGCCGGGGGCCCACTTGCCGGGGGCGGGGCCGGTGGCGGGCTTGTACAGGCCGTTTCCGCCGGCGGTGACGCCGGTCCAGCCCTGGCCGTAGGCGGGTACGCCCACCACGAGTTTGCGGGCCGGCGCCCCTCGGGAGAGGTAGTCGCGGACGGTCTGGTCGACGCTGTATTTGACCGGGTTCGGGTCGCGGCGGTCGGTGAGCAGGTTGCCGTTGTGGCCGGTCATGGGCTCCCAGGAGCCACGCAGGTCGTACCCCTGGACGGTGGCGAAGTCGAGCTGCCGGAAGACGTCGCGCACCTCGAAGCCGGCGTCGATCTTGGCGGCGGCGGCCGGGAGGAAGGCCGTGAGCTGGGCCTTCGCCGAGTAGGCGGTGAGCTGCTTGCGGAGTTCGCGGACGAAGAGGGTGAAGTTGCGCTTGTCCTCCGGCCTGATGACGTTGCCGTCGGCGCCCGAAGAGCCGGGCCACTCCCAGTCCAGGTCGATGCCGTCGAACACGCCGGCTCCCGCGCCCGGCTCCAGGCCGGGCAGGTTGCCGCGCAGCCACAGGTCGATGCAGGAGGCGGCCAGTGCGGAGCGGGACTCGGGGGTGAGCACGGCGTCGGAGAAGTGCGCGGAGCCGGTCCAGCCGCCGAGCGAGATCATCACCTTGAGGCCGCGGTGCTTGGCCTTGAGCTTGCGCAGCTGGTTGAGGTTGCCGTTGAGCGCCTGGCCCGGAGCGTCGGCGACGCCGTCGACGCTCTGCTCGGCCGGTACGGGACGCTGCCAGTCCGCCCACGGGTCGGCCGAGTAGCAGCCGCCTTCGGCGTTCACGAAGCCGAACGCGTAGTTGAGGTGGGTGAGCTTCGCGGCGGCGCCGGAGACGTCCATGTCCTTGACGTGGAAGTTCCGGCCGTAGATGCCCCATTGGATGAAGTACGCGACCCGCTTGAAGCCGGTATGGGCCTCGGCGGGCACGGCGAGCGCCGAGAGGCCGAGTAAGAGCGACAGTGTGATCAGGACCTTCTTGCGCACGGAGCGGCTCCCGGGGACTGCGCCACTTGTATAGGAAACTTTCCTATAAATTTAGACGCGATCGTAGAGCGGCTCCGGTTCCCCGTCAACGATCCGCGCGATCTCCTCGGGGGACGACAGCAGCCCCCAGGCGAACGCGGGGTCGGAGAACAGCGACACCACCAGGTCGGCGAGGTCCTGCCTGGTCGTGGCGGCCATCAGCAGCCGCGCGACGTGCTCGGGCGGCGGCTGCAGGAACGCGTTCGTCCAGTCGGTGACCGGTGCCGCCGCCTCCCACATGCGCTCGGCCGTGGCACGGGCGAACGCGGCGTCGTACGGACCGCCGCCCGCGATGGCGTCGGCCGCGATCCAGGCACACCTGGAGCCCAGGTTCGCGCCCTGGCCGGTGATGGGGTCGTTGACGATCCAGGCGTCGCCGACGGCCAGCGCGATCCGGCCGCTGGGCAGCTCGGCCACCGGCCGGCGCACCGTGGGCGTGATCGCGCCCTGCAGCAGGTCGTCGGGCCCCAGCAGGCCGAACTCGGCCGGGTCCAGCCCTTCCGCCAGCCGTGGCGCGTACTCGCGGATCAGTCCTGGCAGGGCGGAGGAGACCTCGTGCCACGGCATGTGGGTGACCGGCTCCAGCGGGCCGCCGGGGATCGCCTCGACGAGCAGGGCGGACATGACGCCCTCCCGTGTCATCATCGGCAGCCGGAAGATCTCGCCCACCCCGGCGGCGATGTTGTTGGAGAAGCCGGTGGGCAGGTCGATGCCGCGGCAGAGCCCGGCGGCGAGCCTGCGCTGCGGCCTGTCGTACGGAGAACGTTCCGGATCGCGCGGGAAGAGCTCGGCCACCGAGCGCCGTCCCGCCGCCACCACCATCAGCTCGTGCCCCCGTGACCAGCGATCCACCTGCGCCGCGTCCGGCTCCGCGCCCGCCACCACGATCTCGCCGCCCCGTTCGGCGTAGTCGTCCATGAACGCGGGCAGCAGCAGCCGGAAGTCGACGGCGTGGAACGGCTCGGTCACGTATCCCGTGAACTCCAGCGGCGGATCGCCCTTGATCGAGAGCGTGGCGGAGTTCATGAGGCACCCGGGGTCGCGGAAGTGGACGCTGCCCAGCTCCCGCTCCCGTTCCTGCGTGTGGCCCATCCTGGCCACGGTGTTGGGCAGCCGCCCCGTACGGATCGACTCGGCCCCGCGCTCGCAGTAGAGCGTGGTCTCGACGCCGAGCTGCTGCAGCCGCAGCGCGAGGGTGAGCCCCGAGATCCCCGCCCCCACGATGCCGATGCCCGCCATGATGTTTCCCCCTTCGCCGGTATGACATCAGTGGACATGGTGTGACTTGCAGTCGGATTGGAGCACTCTTGGGAGGCGGGCAAACTGGTGGTGTGCCATCCACCCTGCCTGACGGCGATCCCGCGCCCACCTCGGGCGAACTGCCCGACAGCGCCCTCCGGGGCCTCGGCGAGCGCCCGTTCGGCTTCTACGTGCACGTGCCGTTCTGCGTGACCCGCTGCGGCTACTGCGACTTCAACACCTACACCGCCACCGAGCTCGGTCCCGGCGCCTCCCACCACGACTACGCCGACACGGTCGTGACGGAGATCCGCCTGGCCCGCCGCGTCCTGGGCGCCACCGAGCTGCCGGTGGAGACGGTGTTCTTCGGCGGGGGCACGCCCACCCTGCTGCCGCCCGAGGACCTGGCCAGGATCCTGGCGGCGATCGACTCCGAGTTCGGGCTGGCGCCGGGGGCGGAGGTCACCACGGAGGCCAACCCCGAGTCCGTCGACCCGTCATACCTGGAGAAACTCCGCCAGGGCGGGTTCAACCGGATCAGCTTCGGCATGCAGAGCGCGCGCGAGCACGTGCTGCGGGTCCTCGACCGGCAGCACACGCCCGGCCGGGCCGCGGCGGCCGTCAAGGAGGCCCGGCAGGCCGGGTTCGACCACGTCAACCTCGACCTGATCTACAGCACCCCGGGCGAGAGCGACGACGACTGGCGGGCCTCGCTGACCGCGGCCATCGAGGCCGGGCCCGACCACGTGTCCGCGTACTCGCTGATCGTCGAGGAGGGCACCCGTCTGGCGGCCAGGATCCGGCGCGGCGAGCTGCCGATGCCCGACGACGACGTGGCCGCCGACCGCTACCTCATCGCCGACGAGCTGCTCTCAGGAGCCGGTCTGCGCTGGTACGAGGTGTCGAACTGGGCAGTGAACGACGCCGCCCGCTGCCGGCACAACCTGCTCTACTGGACCGGCGGCGACTGGTGGGCCGCCGGCCCCGGCGCCCACAGCCACGTCGGCGGCACCCGCTGGTGGAACGTCAAACATCCGGCCGCCTACGCGCAACGCCTGGCCGGCGGTGCCTCGCCCGCCCACGCGCGCGAGGTGCTCGGCCAGGACGACCGCGACGCCGAGCGGCTGATGCTGGAGCTGCGGCTGTCCTCCGGCTACCCGCTGGCGCGGGTGGCGCCCGCAGCCCGCCCCACTGTGGCGAGCGCGCTGGCGCGCGGGCTGCTGGAGCCCGAGCCGTTCAAGGCGGGCCTGATGGTGCTCACCCTCCAGGGACGGCTGCTCGCCGACGCCCTCGTCAGGGACCTCCTGGTCTAGGAGATCATCCGGATGGAGAACGGGTAGCGGTACGGCTGGCCCTTGTTGCTGGCCACCGCGGCCTGGATGTGGAAGATCAGCGACAGCACCCAGATGACCGGCAGCAGCAGGACGCCGATGAAGATGACGGTCAGGATGCCGGCGACGAGGTAGCCGATGAACATCGTGATCTGGAAGTTCAGCGCCTCCGCCGCCTGGTCCCTGACGTAGGGGGCCTCGTCCTTCTTCATCAAGTAGATGATCAGCGGGCCGATCCAGGAGACCAGCAGGCCGAGCAGGTGCGCCAGCATGGCCATGGTGGTGTCGTCGGTGCCGGGGCGGGGGCCGAACCTGCCGGGCACGTACGGCTCGCCGCGGCCCGGCGCGTAGCCGGGCTGACCGTAGTTCGGTTGACCATAGCCGGGTTGACCGTAACCGGGTGGGGGCTGGCCGTAGCCCGGGGCCGAGTGGGGCAGCTGGCCGTAGGGGAGTTGCTGGCCGGACGGGTTCTGCTGCCCGTACCCAGGCTGCCCGTACCCAGGCTGCCCGTACCCGGGCTGGCCGTACCCCGGCTGCGAGCCGGGCTGCTGGCCGTACCCAGGCTGACCGTAACCAGGCTGGGAGCCGGGCTGCTGGCCGTACCCGTACCCGGGCTGGGAGCCGGGTTGCTGCCCGTAGCCGGGCTGCGAGCTGGGTTGCTGGCCGTAGCCGGGCTGGGGGCCGGACGCCGGGGGTGGGATGTCGGCGGGGGAGATCTTCTTGGTGGCGTCGTCATCGGGCGGCGGCTGGGGCGGGTCCTGGCTCATGGTGCCTCCGTAACGAAGTCGATCAGTTCCTCGACCCGGCCGAGCAGTTCCGGCTCCAGGTCCGTGTACGTCGAGACAGCGCCGAGAATGCGCCGCCACGCCTGCGCCGGCTCCATGCGCCAGCCCAGAGCCGCGATCACGCCCTCCTTCCACGGCACCCCGCGCGGCACGTCGGGCCAGGCGGGGATGCGCAGCACGGAGGGTTTGACCGCCTGCCAGATGTCGATGTACGGATGCCCCACCACGAGCACGTCCGGCGAGGTGATCTCGGCGGCGATCCTGCTCTCCTTGGAGCCGGGCACCAGGTGGTCCACCAGCACGCCCAGCCGCCGCCCCGGCTCCGGGCCGAACTCGGCCACGATGGCGGGCAGGTCGTCCACGCCTTCGAGGTATTCGACCACGACCCCCTCGACCCGCAGGTCATGGCCCCAGATCTTCTCGACGAGGGCGGCGTCGTGGACGCCTTCCACGTAGATCCGGCTCTGCCTGGCGACCCTGGCCCGCAGCCCTTCCACGGCGACGGAGCCCGAGGCGCTGCGCCGGGGCGCGGCGGGGGCGGCGGCGGGACGTACCAAGGTCACGGGCTTGCCCTCCAGCAGGAAGGCGGCGGGCGCCAGCGGGAACAGGCGGCGCTTGCCGAACCGGTCTTCGATCGTGACGGCCTCCTTGTCGCAGGCCACCACGGCGCCGCAGAAGCCGCTGTCGGCGTCCTCGACGACCAGATCGATCTCGGCGGGCACCTTGGGGATCTTCCCCTTGCCCGGCCGACGCCAGTTTCCCGCCAGAACATCGCCCTCGTACACACGGGGACCGTAGCAAATCACCCGCTGACCGCAAGGCGCTTGCGGGCGCCACTCCGGCGTACCAGGACGACGACCGTGCCGGCGACGGCGGCCAGCAGGCCCGCGCCGGGCAGCAGGAACAGCCCCGCCAGCCCACCGGTGACGCCGCCCAGGCTGGACAGGACGTCGCGGCCCACGCCGTAGCGGACGGTGGCCTGCTCCTGGTTGGTGCAGGTGAGCTGGTAGTCGCCCTTGGCCGGCGCGTTGATCACGAGGATCTCCTGCCAGACGGTGTTGTCCCAGGTGACGCTCTGGTTTCCGGGGACCTTGGCGAGCCTGGCCTGACCGGGGCCGCCGGAGATGGCGCAGTCGTAGGAGATACGGGCGTCGCTGGCGACGTAGACGGCCGGTTTGTCGGCCGGATCGACCGACACCGTGATGCTCTCGCCGGGCGCGAACGTCTTCGTCGGCGCCATGTCCGCCACGCTGCTCACCAGGCCGCCGCCGAACAGGGCCACACCCGCCACCACGCACACCAGGAACACGCCCCAGGCGGCGGCGAGCCACCACAGGCTGGGCTTTATGGCTTTGGAGTCGATTCGTGGTGGAAATTGGGCCTGTTGGCCGTATTGTCCGTACTGAGGTGGCGGGCCGAACTGGGTGGGCTCACCGTACTGCGGCTGCTGCCCGTAGGGCGGAGGCTGTCCGTACGGGGGCTGCTGTCCCTGCGGCGGCGGCCCGTAAGGCGGTTGCCCGTACGGTGGCTGTCCGTACGGTGACTGTCCGTAAGGTTGATCGGGGCCAGGGCCGGGCTGCGGCCCGGAAGGCGGCCCGTACTGAGGAGGTTGCGGCTGACCGTGGTGAGGCCCCTGCTCAGACGGGGGGCCGTACGGCGGGGGCTGAGAATCGTCGGTCATGTTCGCCAGTCTGAGGCCTGTCGCTCACACCACGCCAGCAGCAGGATGGGACCCGCTGTTATCGCACCTTGTGGGCGAGAGCCGTACACTTGGCACTCGGGAACACAGAGTGCTAGACACCGCGTTCCTGACAGAGACAGAGGCAGGAGGTGAGCACGTGCTCGACGAACGTAAGCTGGCTGTGCTCAGAGCCATTGTCGAAGACTACGTGTCCACCAACGAACCGGTGGGCTCCAAAGCGCTCGCCGAGCGCCACAACCTGAAGGTCTCCCCCGCGACGGTCAGAAACGACATGGCCGCGCTGGAGGAGGAGGGCTACATCACCCAGCCGCACACCAGCGCGGGCCGCGTGCCGACGGACAAGGGCTACCGCCTGTTCGTCGACCGGCTCTCGCAGGTGAAGCCGCTGTCCGGGGCCGAGCGCAGAGCCATCGAGACGTTCCTGGCCGGCGCGGTCGACCTCGACGACGTGGTCACCCGCACGGTCCGGCTGCTCGCGCAGCTGACCCGGCAGGTCGCGGTCGTGCAATATCCGACGCTGACCCGTTCGACGGTCAGACACGTCGAGCTGGTCCCGCTGAGCGACCGGCGGGTCATGCTCGTGCTGATCACCAACACCGGCCGCGTCGAGCAGCGCGTGGTCGAGCTGCCCGAGGTGGTGGAGGACGCCCGCATCGCGCACCTGCGCGCGGTGCTCAACTCCTGCCTCGACGGCTGCGGCCTGAGCAGCGTGCCCGACCTGGTCGCCGACCTGCCCGAGCGGCTGCCCCTCGAAGACCGGCCCGTGGTGGCCACGGTCCTGTCGGTCCTGCTCGAGACGCTGGTCGAGCGGCACGACGAGAAGATCGTGTTCGCCGGCGCGGCCAACCTCGCCGGCGCCGACTTCACCACCGGCCTGCGTGACGTGCTGGAGGCGCTGGAGGAGCAGGTGGTCCTCATGCGGCTGCTCGGCGAGACAACCTCAGACACCCCGTCCGCGCTCACCGTGCGCATCGGCGCGGAAAACCCCTACCTGCGGGGGACATCCATCGTCGCGACCGGATACGGTTCTGGCGACAACCAACTGGCCCGGCTCGGCGTACTCGGGCCGACCAGGATGGACTATCCCGTGACGATGGGCGCCGTACGCGCGGTGGCACGCTACGTCAGCCAGATCCTGGCTGCATCATAAGAGGTCGATAAGTGGCAAACAGCGACTACTACGCCACCCTCGGGGTGCGCCGTGACGCGAGTCAGGACGAGATCAAGAAGGCTTACCGCCGTCTCGCCCGTGAGCTGCACCCCGACGTGAACCCCGATCCTGAGACCCAGGAGCGGTTCAAGGAGATCACGCAGGCCTACGAGGTGCTCTCCGACCCCAACAAGCGCCAGATGTACGACCTGGGTGGCGACCCCTTCGGCGGTGCGGGAGCGGGCGCGGGCGCCGCGGGCGGGTTCGGCGCGGGCTTCCCGTTCAGCGACATCATGGACGCCTTCTTCGGCACGGCCGCCGGCGCCCGCGGGCCGCGCTCACGCGCCCGCAGAGGTCGCAACGCCACCATCAGGGTGGAGCTCGACCTGCGCGAGACGGCGTTCGGCACCACCCGCGAGCTGGCCGTCGACACGGCCGTGCTGTGCGAGGTGTGCCACGGCGCCGGCGCGGCGGCGGGCACCCACCCCGACACCTGCGACATGTGCAACGGGCGCGGTGAGATCTCCCAGGTCACCCGCTCCTTCCTGGGCCAGGTCATGACCTCGCGGCCGTGCCCCCAGTGCGGTGGCTTCGGGACGATCATCCGCCATCCCTGCCAGGAGTGCTCCGGCGACGGCCGGGTGCGCACCCGCCGTACGATCAAGGTCCGCATCCCCGCCGGCGTCGAGGACGGCACCCACATCCAGCTCGCCGGCGAGGGTGAGGTCGGTCCAGGCGGCGGCCCGCCGGGAGACCTCTTCCTGGAGATCGTCGAACGGGCCCACGAGATCTTCGAACGGCGCGGCGACGACCTCCACTGCACCGTGCAGATCCCGATGACGGCCGCCGCGCTCGGCACCGTGCTGGCGGTGGAGACGCTCGACGGCTCCGAGGAGATCGACGTCCGCCCCGGCACCCAGTCCGGCCAGGTCATCACCATGTACGGCCGCGGCGTGCAGCGGCTCAACGAGTCCGGCAGGGGCGACCTGCTCATCCACGTCAACGTCGAGACGCCGACCCGCCTCGACACCGCCCAGGAAGAACTGCTCCGCGAGCTGTCCAGGCAGCGGGGTGAGGAGCGCCCGCCTGGCAAGTTCGCACCGGGTCAGCAGGGTTTTTTCTCCCGCCTGCGTGACGCGTTCAACGGCCGGTGACGGCGCCCGTCTTCCTGGCCGACGCGCTCGACGGCCCCGAGCTGACGCTCGACGGGCCCGAGGGGCGGCACGCAGCCTCCGTACGACGGCTGCGCGCCGGTGAGCGGGTCGATCTGACCGACGGCGCCGGCACGGTGGCCGAGTGCGTCGTACGCGAGACCCTGAAGGACGCGCTCAGGCTCGACGTGCTGCGCCGCTACCAGGTCGAGGCGCCAGGGCCCCGGCTCGTCGTCGTCCAGGGGCTGCCCAAGGGCGACAGGGGCGAGCTGGCGGTCGAGATGATGACCGAGGCCGGCGTGGACGTGATCGTCCCGTGGTCGGCCGCGCGCAGCATCACGCAGTGGAAGGGCGACAAGGTCGCCAAGGCGCTGGGCCGGTGGCGTGCCACGGCCCGCGAGGCGGGCAAGCAGGCCCGCCGCTTCCACCTGCCCGAGGTGACGGACCTCGCCACCACGGCCCAGGTCGAACAGCTGCTCGCCGGCGCGGCCCTGGGCCTGGTGCTGCACGAGGAGGCGGCAGGGCCGCTGTCGAAGGTTCCGCTGCCGGCGAGCGGCGACATCGTGATGGTCGTGGGTCCTGAGGGCGGCGTCTCGGAGGACGAGCTCGCCCGGTTCGGGGCGGCCGGGGCGGCGCCGGTGCTGCTGGGGCCGACGGTTCTGCGTACGTCCACGGCGGGGGTCGCGGCGGCGGCCGTGCTGCTCAGCCGTACCGGACGCTGGTGAGACCGCGCGAACCGCGCAGGCCGTGCGAGCGTGCCCGCGACGCTGCGGGCGGGGCATGGGGGTGTGACCGCGACGTTGCGGTCGTGAAGACGTGCGGGTGGTTCGGCCGGCTCAGCCGGGTCAGGGCACCGTGGCGTCGGAGGTGTCCTGGAGCGGGCTGGCCAGCTCCGCGGGTGTCTCCATCGCGTCGTCTGACGGCGGGCACTCCTCGGGCGGGCAGGCCGTGGGCGGCGCGCTCGTCTCCTCCGACGTCGGCGTCGGAGTGGGCGTCGGTGACAGCGTAGGACAGTCGGCGGGCGGCTCGGCCTGCTCGGCCAGGGTCGAGGGGCAGGAGGTCGGCGTCGGGCTGGGCGACGGGGACGGCCTGCTGGTCGAGTCGGCCTTACGGCTGGTGCGCGGGGTCGGCGGCTTGGGGGTCTCGGGGATCACGGCCGCGGGCGGGTCGCTGGTCCGCTCCGGCGGCGGAGGCTGCACGGAACGGGTGGTGGAGGAGTTGGAAGGAGCCTCGGAGGTCGTCTCGTTGTCGATGGGGCCGACCGGGATCTGGTCGATGATCTGGGAGCGCAGCGAGGGAACGGCCATCACGATCGTTCCCGCCACCAGCAGGGCGCTGGCGGCGGCCGCGCCCGCTCGCCACCAGAACAGGTTGCGCACTCCACGCCGCTCGATGCGGCCACGGATGATCTCCAGTCCTTCCGGCGAGGGTACGACCGCGTCCGCCTCCGCGCGGAGCGCACGACGCAGGAGGTCGCCGTACTCGTCGGGGGGCTGGCTCATGACATCTTCTCCAGGACCGATCGCAACGCGGCCATACCACGTGCCGTGTGGCTCTTGACCGCGCCTTTGCTGATCCCCATGGCGTGGGCGATCTCAGCTTCGGACAGATCACCGTAGTAGCGTAGAACCAGTGCTTCTCTCTGTCGGGTCGGCAGGGCTCGTAACGCCTCGATGACGGCGGAGCGTTCCAGCTCGCCGATCGCGCCGTTCTCGGCGCTCGGAGCGTCAGGCAGGCCCTTGGGGGCGTATTTCTCGACGACCGCGCGGTGACGCAGCACGGACCGGGACCGGTTGACGACGGATTGACGCAGGTAGGCGAGTGCTTTGTCGGGGTCACGCAGTCTGCGCCAGGCGCCATGGATGGCGACGAACGCATCCTGCACGACTTCCTCGGCTGTTGCAATGTCGCGCACCAGCAACACGGCGAGACGCACCAATGACCGGAAGTGCGCGCTGTACAGCGCCGTCACGGCCATGTCGGCATCCCACCCGACCGGCACCGCCCCCATCGACCTGTCGGCCAGGAGGGTTTCGGTGGTCACATCAGTGGGACGCGCGGCCTTCCCAGAGGGTTTACGCTCTTCCGGTTCTTGAGGTTTCCCCGGTTCCTTAGGGTGCATTACCCAGTCGTGTCCTCGCCAGGTGGCGCTCGCCCGACCCTGAATCGTCTTCTTTTAGCTGTAGTGTCGCACACTCACCCTAACCTCGTTGATCTTCCTACGCACGACACAGCTGATTACCGATTCGCAACGGACTTGCCGGCGGTGAGCGCTCGATAGGGTGATCGGGTGAGCGATTGCCTCTTCTGCAAAATCGTCGCCAACGAGATTCCCGCTGAGATCGTCTACGAAACCGGCAGGACCCTCGCCTTCCGCGACGTGAATCCGCAGGCTCCCACGCACGTGCTCGTCATCCCGAAGGAGCATCACGCCGACGCCGCGGCGCTGGCCGCGGCCGACGACGGGCTCGCCGACGAGGTGCTGAAGTCGGCGCACGAGGTGGCCGTGCTGGACGGGGTGTCCGGAAGCGGCTATCGCATCGTGTTCAACACCGGGGCGGGCGCCGGGCAGACCGTCTTCCACGTCCACGCCCACGTCCTGGGCGGGCGCGATCTGGGCTGGCCGCCCGGATAACGGACACCTCCGGCCGCAGGCGGTGATATTGGCGCGAGCAATCGGCCAGGTCCCGGCTACGATGGGCGGAGAAGCACACCGAAAGAGACCGGGAGGCATCAGGCCGCTGGCCTGCCCATGTCCGAACTACACGAATCCCGACGCACAGCACCTCCTTCGCGCACTCAGGCGAAGGTGCTGATTCCGGACGAATACCCGATGGTCAGCCTCCTGGGCTCCCGTGACGAGCTGCTCCGCGTCATCGAGGGCGCCTTCAGGGCCGACATCCACGTGCGTGGCAACGAGATCACCGTCACCGGCAGCCCCGACGAGAGCGGCGCCGTCGTGCGCCTCTTCGAGGAGCTCGTCGAGATCCTGCGCAGCGGCGGTGAGCTCACCCCCGACGCGGTCGAGCGCAGCATCGCCATGCTGCGCATGACCTCCGACCGTCCCGCCGAGGTGCTCTCCCTCGACATCCTCTCCTCGCGTGGGCGGACCATCCGCCCCAAGACCGTCAACCAGAAGCGCTACGTCGACGCGATCGACAACCACACGGTCGTGTTCGGCATCGGCCCGGCCGGCACCGGCAAGACCTATCTCGCGATGGCCAAGGCCGTGCGGGCGCTGCAGGAGAAGCGGGTCAACCGCATCATCCTCACCCGGCCGGCGGTCGAGGCCGGTGAGCGGCTCGGCTTCCTGCCCGGCACGCTCTACGAGAAGATCGACCCCTACCTGCGCCCGCTCTACGACGCCCTGCACGACATGGTCGACCCCGACTCGATCCCCAAGCTCATGGCCGCGGGCACGATCGAGGTCGCGCCGCTGGCCTACATGCGCGGCCGCACGCTCAACGACGCCTTCATCATCCTCGACGAGGCGCAAAACTCCTCGGCCGAGCAGATGAAGATGTTCCTCACCCGGCTGGGGTTCAACTCCAAGATCGTGGTGACGGGTGACGTCACCCAGGTCGACCTGCCCTCGGGTACGGTCAGCGGCCTGCGGGTGGTGCAGGAGATCCTGGAGGGCATCCCCGACATCCACTTCGCCCGCCTGAGCAGCGCCGACGTGGTCCGCCACAAGTTGGTCAGCGAGATCGTCGACGCCTACGGGCGCTACGATGCCACGCAGGCCGCCCAGGAGCCGAAGGCGATCCAGCAGCGGGGGAAGCGACGGCCATGAGCATCGAGATCAACAACGAGTCCGGCGTAGGGGTCGACGAGGAGAGCATCGCCACCCTGGCCGCTCACGTGCTCGCCGAGATGGGCATCAACCCGCTCGCCGAGCTGTCCATCGTGGTCGTCGACGAGGACGCCATGGCCGAGCTGCACGAGAAGTGGATGGGCGAGCCCGGCCCGACCGACGTGCTGGCGTTCCCGATGGACGAGCTGCGTCCTGGGGGCGGCGCGCGCGGCGAGGGCGACGGTCCCGCCGATCCGGCCCTGCTCGGTGACGTCGTGCTCTGCCCGCAGGTCGCGGCCAGGCAGGCGGAGGACGCCGGTCACAGCGCAGCCGACGAGCTGGAGCTGCTGTGCACCCACGGCATCCTCCATCTGCTCGGCTACGACCACGCCGAGCCGGAGGAGCACAAGGAGATGTTCGGACTGCAGTCCCGGCTCCTCGAGTCGTGGCAGGAGGTGCGCAACCCGCGGTGAACGCCTGGTTGCTGTCGGTCATCGCCCTTGTGATCATCGGTGGCCTGATCGCCAGCGCGGAAACGGCGCTGACGCGCATCTCCAGGGTGCGTGCCGAGGAATACGTGCGTGAAGACAGACGTGGTGCCGCGCGGTTGCAGGCGATCGTGACCGACCCGCCGCGCTACCTCAATCTGCTCCTGCTGCTGCGGCTGAGCTGTGAGCTGGTCGCGACCGTGATCGCGACGCTGCTCTTCATCGATCTCCTCGACGACCAGGGCTGGGCCTACTTCTGGGCCGCGGTCGTGATGATCGTGATCAGCTACGTCGTGGTCGGCGTCATGCCGCGCACGCTGGGGCGCCAGCACGCCGAGCCGGTCGCGCTGGCCAGCGCCCCCGTCGTGTACGGCCTGACCCGCATCTTCGGCCCCCTGCCCAAGCTGCTCATCCTGCTCGGCAACGCGCTCACCCCCGGCAAGGGCTTCCGCGACGGCCCGTTCACCTCGGAGGCCGAGCTGCGTGACCTGGTCGACCTGGCCGAGGAACGCCGGGTGATCGAGCCCGACGAGCGCGAGATGATCCACTCGGTCTTCGAGCTGGGTGACACGCTGGTGCGCGAGGTCATGGTGCCGCGCACCGACATGGTCTACATCGAGCGGGGCAAGACGATCAGCCAGGCGCTGTCGCTCGCGCTGCGCAGCGGCTTCTCCCGCATCCCGGTCGTGGGCGAGAACGAGGACGACGTCATCGGCATCGCCTACCTCAAGGACATCGCCCGCAAGATCCACGAGTCGGGTGACAGCGGGGGCAAGGAACCGGTCGAGTCGATCATGCGGCCGGCCGCGTACGTGCCCGAGAGCAAGCCCATCGACCAGCTCATGCGCGAGATGCAGGCGCGGCAGATCCACATCGCCATCGTCATCGACGAATACGGCGGCACCGCCGGCCTGGTCACGATCGAGGACGTCCTGGAGGAGATCGTCGGGGAGATCACCGACGAGTACGACCAGGAGGCCCCGCGCGTGGAGTCCATGCCGGACGGCGCGCTGCGCGTGACGGCCCGCATGCCGGTGGACGAGCTGGCCGAGCTGTTCGACACCGAGATCGAGGTGGACGACGTGGAGACCGTGGGCGGGCTGCTGGCCCACGCGCTCGGCCGGGTCCCGATCGCCGGGTCGCACGCGGAGGTGGGCGGGCTGTCGCTCACGGCCGAGAGCCTGGCCGGGCGGCGCAACCGGATCAGCACGGTGGTGGCGCGGCGGGTCACGCCGCCCGAGGACGAGGCGGTCCCGGCCGCCGCCGAACGCGAATGACCATTCCCGCATCACCTCAGGGTGGTGCGGCAAGCGTTCTACAAGTCTTCTGCAAGCCGCGTCCGCCATTCTCATTTCACGACATCCAGTGCGGTGGGTGTCAAAGGGGAAGTGTCCGAACGCCGGGTGGGGTTCGCGGCAGAAGGAGACTTCCCGGGGGGACGACAACGTCCTGGCCGGGTCACCGGCCGAGACGTTGATCGGCTTAAAGGGTGTTCTCATCCGGAAACCGGATGAGGGCACCCTTTTTGCGCTTCGGTGGCCACTCCGGTGGATTGCCGTCTTCGCAGGTGGGGGAGGCTGCGAAGCAGGAGGGATCATGAAACGCGTACCGGGGGTCATCGCCTGCGCACTGCTGGCCGGAGTCCTGGCGGGATGCGGCGGCGGGGGAGCCGAGAGCTTCCTCGACGCCCGGGCCATGGCACAGCTGCGCGAGGTGCTCACCAAGAAGCCACCGCTGCCCGACGGCTTCACGCCGCGACCCGAGCAGGCCTGGCGGATGCCGTTCGGGCAGGCGGACAGGAACTGCAGGGCCGTGCTGGAGCCGGCCGGCGGACATGCGCCGGCGCAGGCGCTGAAGGCCCAGGCGGCGGTCAGCTACGACGGCGACGGGCTGGGCGAGCAGGCCGGGGTGGGCCTGGCCAGGTACGCGAACGAGGAGGCGCGCGGGCACCTCGACAAGCTGGCCAAGGCCATCGACTCCTGCCGTTCCGTGCACACCTCCAGCGGCACCGACCTGAGCGTGCGGACGCTTCCCGTGCGCGACGCGGGTGACGAGGCCGTGGGGGCGCGGCTGCACGGGCGGCTGAACGGCTACCCGTACGCGATGGACGTCGTCGTGTCCCGCGTCGGCGACACGCTCGTGTCCGTGGTGCACACCGGGATGAACGACGTGGACGCGGCGCGTACCCGCAAGGTGGTCGAGGCGGCGATCTCCTTGGTCAGCGCCTAATCTGGACCAGTGAACCCTGAAGACAGCAAGATCATCACGTTGGCCCGTGCCGCCAGGGCACGCAACGGCTCCGCCGAGGGGGCGGCCGTCCGCGACGAGACCGGCCGCACCTACGCGGCGACCGACGTCTCCCTGACCGCGCTCAAGCTGTCGGCGGTGCAAGTGGCGGCGGCCATGGCGATCTCCAGCGGCGCTCGGTCCCTGGAGGCGGCGGCGCTGGTCAGCGAGGGCACGCCGAGCCCCGACGACGAGGCGGTGGCCGCCGAGCTGGGCGTCGGCAAGCTGCTCGTGGCCGGTCCCGACGGCACTCTGCGAGGCTGACGTGCCGATGTCGCCCTTTCTGGCGAGCCTGCGGGAGAAGATCGGCAACGATCTGCTCATGCTGCCGTCGGTGTCCGGGTTCGTGTTCGACGACGAGGGCCGGCTGCTGCTGGCCCGCCACGGTGACGTGGGCCTCTGGGCCGCTCCCGGCGGCGGGATCGATCCGGACGAGCGGCCTGAGGCGGCCGTGGCCAGGGAACTGCGCGAGGAGCTCGGCGTCGAGATCGAGGTGCGCGGCCTGATCGGCGTGTACGGCGGGCCCGAGTTCCGCACCCGCTACCCCAACGGCCACCAGGTCGCCTACGTCATCGCCGCCTACGGCTGCGCGCTGGCCCCCGGCTCGGGCGAGCCGCGTCCCGACGGGGACGAGATCAACGACTACCGGTGGGTGTCCGAGAGCGAGCTGCCCGGCTACGAGACGACGGCGTGGACGCCCGGGGTGGCGCCGACGGCGTTCGCCTGGTGGCGTGAACAGGCTCGATGATGGGACAGAATGCACATGTGACTTCGCCAGACAACCATCGCGCCGGATTCGCCTGCTTCGTGGGGAGGCCGAACGTCGGCAAGTCCACGCTGATGAACGCCCTGGTCGGCACGAAAGTGGCGATCACCTCGTCCAAGCCCCAGACGACCAGACGCGTCATCAGGGGCATCGTGCACCGGCCCGACGCCCAGATCATCATCGTCGACACCCCCGGCCTGCACCGGCCGCGCACGCTGCTCGGTGAGCGGCTCGACAGCCTGGTGCTGTCCACGCTGACCGAGGTGGACCTGATCGGGTTCTGCGTGCCGGCCAACGAGCCCATCGGCAAGGGCGACCGGTTCATCGCCGACAAGCTGTCCGCGGTGAAGAAGACCCCGGTCATCGCGGTGGTGACCAAGTGCGACCTGGCGAGCAGGGAGCAGATCGCCGAGCAGTTGCTGGCGGTGTCGCAGGTGGCCGAGTTCGCCGCCGTCGTGCCCGTGTCGGCGCAGTCGGGCGAGCAACTCGACGTGCTGGGCGACGTGATCATCGAGCATCTGCCCGAGTCGCCGCCCCTCTACGAGGGCGGCCAGCTCACCGACGAGCCGGAGCAGGTGCTGGTCGGCGAGCTGATCAGGGAGGCGGCGCTGGAGGGCGTACGCGACGAGCTGCCCCACTCGATCGCCGTGGTCGTCGACGAGATGATGACCCGCGAGGGGCGTGACGACCTGCTCGACATCTACGCCCACATGTTCGTCGAACGGCCCTCGCAGAAGGCGATCGTCATCGGGCACAAGGGGGAGCGGCTGCGCGACGTCGGCACCAGGGCCCGCAAGCAGATCGAGGCCCTGTTGGGCACCCGGGTCTATCTCGACCTGCGGATCAGCGTGGCCAAGGACTGGCAGCGCGACCCCAAGCAGCTGCGGCGGCTGGGCTTCTACGACTGATCCCGGCCGGGATCAGCGGCGGCCGATCAGGGCCATGAACGCGAGCAGGACGATCGCCAGCGCGCAGGCCAGCGCGGCGAACCAGCCGAACCTGATCACCGGCTCGATCGACAGCAGCTCGCCGAGGTTGATGGAGACGCGGTCGCGCAGCCCGCTGCCCTCGGTCACGAACAGCACCAGCACCAGCACGGCCGCCCCGCCGGGCAGGATCGCCAGCGCCGCCAGCCTCGGGCGTGACAGCAGGCCGGCCAGGCCGCAGCCCAGCGCCGCCAGCCCGGCCATCAGCGTGTAGACGCCGAACGCGTCGTCGATCCCGCGCACGTCACTGGCCACCCCGGCGCCGATCAGGCCGCTCGTCGCCTGCAGCCCGGCCCAGGGCAGGACCGCGCAGAACACAAGCAGGGCTCCGGTGAGGATCACGGCCAGCGGATAACCACGGCGCAGCTTCGGGTGGGCGGGTGCGACGGCCATACGATCACTGTAAGCCGGGAGACGCGCCGCTCTCCACCGTACGCAACGGAGTCGTCACCACGGCGTGGCGCCGGTGGCCGGCTCATCCGCCACAGCCGTGCGCTCGCCCCACTCCAGCCGTGACCGCAGCTGTACGGCGTCCTTCGCGAGCGCGGACACCAGCGTGCCGGGACCGGCCAGCGGCAGCACCGCGACGCCCTCGGCCACGGCCGGCTCCTTGGCGCGGGCGGTCAGGAAGGTGGTGCCGACGCAGCGCGCGGGGCCGTACACGGCGGGGGAGGAGTCGAAATCCGGGTCGCCGGCCGTGAACTCCTGCCTGAGCAGCGGCAGGCCGTCGCGGGTGACGTCGAAGCGCGAGCGGCAGCGGCCGGACGGTTCGCCGTGGCGGCCGAAGACGATCTCCTCCCGCCAGAACGCGCTCGCGCCGTCCTCCAGCGTGAGCCGGACCACGAGGCGGTGCGCGCAGCCGGCGGCCAGCACGGTCGGCTCAGGGGCGAAGCGGAGCGTGCCGCCCGCGCCCACGTGGGCGGTGACCAGCAGCTCGGACTCACCCGGGCCGGGCAGGACCAGCGTGGCGGCGACCGAGCCCAGCTCCAGGGTGGTGCCGGGGGCGACGTACAGGTCGAGCGCGAGCCTGTCGCCGCCGAGCGGGCCCGCGGCGGTGGAGACGAGGTGGACGGTGTGCGGCCCGGTCTGGCGCAGCGTCAGCGGCGGCGCCGAGGCCAGGCGGCTCACCACGGTACGGCCGTCACCGGCCCGCGCGGTCGCGACGGCGGCACTCGCCCGCATCACCCGCCGGGTGCCCGCGGGTGGTGCGGGTGTCGTGGGGGCGGCGAGTGTCGGGGTGGGGGGTGGGTGGACGGCCGATGGTGGTGGCATTACGAGACGGGGGCCGCGTGGGCGTGAGACCAGTCGCGTACCTGCTCGGAGACCCAGGCGGCGACCTCGGCGGCGGTGGGTTCCTGGCGGATCGAGGTGAAGTGCACCGGCCGGTCGCCGCGCACCGCGGCCGCGTCGCGGGCCATCACGTCGAGGTCGGCGCCCACCATCGGGGCCAGGTCGGTCTTGTTGATCACCAGCAGATCCGCGCTCGTGACGCCGGGGCCGCCCTTGCGTGGCACCTTGTCGCCGCCCGACACGTCCAGCACGAAGATCTGCCGGTCGGCCAGCCCACGGCTGAACGTGGCCGTCAGGTTGTCGCCGCCGCTCTCGATGATCACCAGGTCGAGCGGGCCGAAGTGGTGTTCCAGGGTCTCCACGGCGTCGAGGTTCGCGGCGATGTCGTCGCGGATGGCGGTGTGCGGGCAGCAGCCGGTCTCGACGGCGAGGATGCGTTCCTGGTCGAGCACGCCCGCGCGGCGCAGGAAGTCGGCGTCCTCCGTGGTGTAGATGTCGTTGGTCACCACGCCCAGGGACAGCGACGGGCCCAGGGTCCTGCAGAGGGCCGCCACCAGGGCCGTCTTGCCGCTGCCAACCGGCCCGCCGACGCCCAGGCGCAGCGCGCGGCCGCGGCCGTCGGGGGCGTGGTGGTGGTCGTCGTGATTGGCTCCCATGAAGGGGTCCTTTCGTCTCAGGAGATGAACAGCCGTACCTCGGCTCGGGCGTGCTGTTCCGCGAGAAGATCAAGGGCCGGCGCCGAGCAGGCGGGAAGCGCCTCCAGCGCCGCCAGGGCCGCGAAGGGATCGGCGGCCGTGGAGTGTCCGGCGCCGGACGCCGGATCGGCTCGGGTCGCGTCGGTGGTGCGGCCGGTCGCCGGGCCGGCGTCGGCGGCGGCGAGGTCGGACGGCAGGCAGGCCTGGGTGGCGACGGCGGTCAGGTCGGAATCAAGGCCGGCCAGGACGGCGTGCACGGCCACCGGGTCGAGGCCCAGCAGCCGGACCGCCGCCGTGGCCGGCCCGGTGACCGCGTGGTAGGCCGCCGCCAGCGCCGCCTCCTCGGGCGTGGCCCCGGCCGCGTGCGCCGCTGCGCCGAGGGCGAGCGGGTGATGCGGGCTCGGGATCGCCCGGGCGAGCTCGTCCAGCACGGGGGACGGCCAGATCCGGCGGGCCACCCGCAGCAGCAGCCGGCCCTGAGTGCGCGAGGCCTCCCGCTGCGCAGGGGACGCGGTCCTGGCGTCCATCTCGGCGTCCAGCGCCTCCCACGAAACCGCGCCGGTGGGGGCCGCGCCTGGGAAGGTTGAGCCCGAGGAGGTCGTGCCGGAGGAGACCGCGCCTGGGCAGGCCGTGCCGGAGGGAACCGTGCCGGGTGAGGCCGCGCCTGGGGAGGCCGTGCCGATGGAGGCGTGGGCGCAGGAGGCGGCGGTGAGGGCGGCGGCGACTGTGCCGGCCGTGCGCAGTCGTCCGCGCAGAAAGTGCGCCAGTGAGGGCACGTCGTGCACCGCCCCCGACGCGACGGCGCGTTCGGCGCCGCCGGAGTGGGCGTGACCCCCGGCCGGGAGCCGGGAGTCGGTGAGGAGGAGCAGGGCGGGCCGCATCAGAAGAGGAAATAACGCTGGGCCATGGGCAGGGCGGTGGCGGGCGCGGGCTCGACGAGGTCGCCGTCGATGCGGACCTCGAACGTGTCGGGCGCCACGTCGATCCGCGGCAGCGCGTCGTTGAGCGGCATCGCGGACTTGCCGCGCCCCCGTACGTCCGCCACCGGCGCGAGGCGGCGGCGCACCGCGAGCCGGTCGGCCAGCCCCGACTCCACGGCGGCGGGCGAGACGAAGTGCAGCGAGGTGGCCGCGGCGGTGACCGGCGCGGCGCCGAACATGGGGCGGGGCAGCACCGGCTGCGGCGTCGGGATCGAGGCATTGGCGTCGCCCATCTGCGCCCAGGCGACCACGCCGCCCTTGAGCACCAGGTCGGGCTTGACCCCGAAGAAGGCCGGGTCCCAGAGGACCAGGTCGGCGAGCTTGCCGGGCTCGACGGAGCCGACGTCGGCCTCCAGGCCGTGGGCGATGGCCGGGCAGATCGTATATTTCGCGATATAGCGGCGGGCGCGCAGGTTGTCGGCCGGCCCACCCAGCGAGCCCCGCCGCGCCTTCATGACGTGCGCCGTCTGCCACGTACGGATGATCGTCTCGCCGATCCTGCCCATGGCCTGCGAGTCCGAGCCGATCATGGAGATCGCCCCGAGGTCGTGCAGGATGTCCTCGGCCGCCATCGTCGTCGGCCGGATGCGCGACTCGGCGAACGCCAGGTCCTCGGGGATCGACGGGTTGAGGTGGTGGCAGACCATCAGCATGTCGAGGTGCTCGTCGAGCGTGTTGACGGTGTGGGGCCTGGTGGGATTGGTGGACGACGGCAGCACGTTGGGATAGGCCGCGACGCGGATGATGTCGGGCGCGTGCCCGCCGCCCGCCCCTTCGGTGTGGTAAGCGTGAATCGTCCGGTCGCCGATGGCCGCGAGCGTCGACTCGACGAAGCCGGCCTCGTTCAGCGTGTCGGTGTGGATCGTGACCTGCACGCCGGCGGCGTCGGCGACGCTCAGGCAGGCATCGATGGCGGCCGGCGTGGTGCCCCAGTCTTCGTGCAGCTTGAAGCCGGAGGCGCCGGCCCGCAGCTGCTCGCGCAGGCCCTCCTCGCTGACGGTGTTGCCCTTGCCGAGCAGGGCGAAGTTCAGCGGGTAGGCGTCGAGCGACTCCAGCATGCGGGCGAGGTACCAGGCGCCGGTGACGGTGGTGGCCTTGGTGCCCTCGACGGGCCCGGTGCCGCCGCCGACGATCGTGGTGACGCCGGAGCCGATGGCCTCGTCGAGCAGTTGCGGGCAGATGAGGTGGACGTGCGAGTCGACGGCCCCGGCGGTGAGGATCTTGCCGTTGCCGGCCAGCACCTCCGTGGACGGCCCGATGACCAGGTCGACGCCGTCCATCGTGTCGGGATTGCCCGCCTTGCCGATGCCCATGATCCGGCCGTCGCGGATGCCGACGTCGGCCTTGATCACGCCCCAGTGGTCGAGGATGACCGCGCCGGTGATGATCAGGTCGGCCGCGCCCTCCGCGCGGGTGGTCCTGGCCTGGCCCATGGACTCGCGGATGACCTTGCCGCCGCCGAAGACGGCCTCGTCGCCGTGCCCGGCGGGGCCCGCGGACCGGTCCTCGGTGACCTCGATGAACAGGTCGGTGTCGGCCAGCCGGATCCGGTCGCCGGTCGTGGGGCCGTAGAGTGCGGCGTAACGGGCGCGCGTGATGGCGGTCCCCTGGGTGACGGGCCCGTGCGTGGCCGGCCCATCGGCGGTGGGCCCGTGTGCGGTCGGCTGGTCAGTCATCGAGCGGCCCCGCCCACTCCTGCCGCAGCCCCGGCACCACCCGATTCCCTGCCAGCGGCACCAGCGTCACGTCCCGTTCGACGCCGGGCTCGAACCTGATCGCCGTCCCCGCCGGCACGTCCAGCCGCATCCCCCACGCCGCCTTCCTGTCGAACTCCAGCCCCGGGTTGGCCGCGGCGAAGTGGTAGTGGGAGCCCACCTGCACCGGCCGGTCGGCCGTGTTGACCACGCGCACGCTCACCCGCTCGCGCCCCGGGTTGAGCACGATCACGCCCTCCGGATGGACGTATTCGCCCGGGATCACGGGATCGGCCTGTGCACGGTGACCAGCTTCGTGCCGTCGGGGAAGGTGGCCTCGATCTGCACGCTGTCGAGCATCTCCGGTACGCCCTCCATGACGTCGGCCCGGCCGAGCACCGACCGCCCGGCCTCCATCAGGTCGGCCACGCTGCGCCCGTCTCTGGCCCCTTCCATGAGGAAGGAGGCGATGACGGCGGTAGCCTCGGGGTGGTTGAGCCGCAGGCCCCGGGCCTGGCGCTCGCGCGCGACCCCGGCGGCGACGTGGATGAGCAGCCGTTCCTGCTCGTGTGGGGTTAGCCGCATGGCCCGGACCATAGAAACCGGCCGTTTCCACGGCGTTGCCGGAGCATGTCGTGTTGGTTTCGCCCTGCGGTGAAGCAGGGCATGACGGTTTTTGTGCGATTGTGAACGCTTGGCAATCGCCAATTAACAATCGGGATCTTCTGGCGAAATGTCGCCGAGTCACCTTTCTCGCAGAACCGGTCGGCAGGAAGGAACGGCTGTGCGCATCTCCCGCCCGATTGTCTCCGCGATCCTCCTCTTAACCCTCGCGGCCTGCGGGTCCGACGCCGAACCCGCCGCCCAGTCCAGCGAGATCAAGGTCGGACTCCTGCACTCGCTCAGCGGCACGATGGCGATCAGCGAGGTCACCGTGCGCGACGCCGAACTGCTCGCCATCGAGGAGATCAACAAGGCCGGCGGCGTCCTGGGCAAGAAGCTCGTCCCGGTCGTGGAGGACGGGGCCTCCGACTGGCCCACGTTCGCCGAGAAGGCCACCAAACTGATCAGGCAGGACAAGGTCGCGACCGTCTTCGGCGGCTGGACCTCGGCCAGCAGGAAGGCGATGCTGCCGGTCTTCGAACGCTACAAGGCGCTGCTGTGGTATCCGGTGCAGTACGAAGGGCTGGAGAGCTCGCCGTACATCTTCTACACCGGCGCCACCACCAACCAGCAGATCATCCCCGGCCTCGACTACCTCAAGGAGCAGGGCAAGAAGAAGTTGTTCCTGGTCGGCAGCGACTACGTCTTCCCGCGCACCGCGAACAAGATCATCAAGGCGTACGCGGCCGCGAACGGGATGGAGATCCTCGGTGAGGAGTACACCCCGCTCGGCCACACCGAGTACTCCACTCTGGTCAACAAGGTCACGGGCGCCAAGCCGGACGCGGTCTTCAATACGTTGAACGGCGATTCGAACGTGGCCTTCTTCAAGCAGCTCAAGAGCGCGGGGGCCACGGCGGAGAGCATGCCGGTGCTGTCGGTGAGCATCGCCGAGGAGGAGGTCACCGGCATCGGCGTGGACAACATCGTCGGCCAGCCGGTCGCCTGGAACTACTACCAGACCACCGAGACCCCGGCCAACGAGGCGTTCGTCAAGGCGTACAAGGCCAGGTACGGCGCGGGCAAGGTCACCAGCGACCCCATGGAGGCCGGCTACAACGCCGTCTACCTGTGGGCCGAGGCGGTCAAGAAGGCGGGCACGACCGAGGTGGAGGCGGTCAAGAAGGCCGCCCCGGGCATCGCGCTCGAACGTCCCGAAGGGCTGGTCACCATCGACGGCGAGAACCAGCACATGTACAAGACCGCCCGTATCGGCATCATCCAGCCCGACGGCCTGATCAAGCAGGTGTGGGACTCCGGCAAGCCGATCAAGCCGGACCCGTACCTGAAGGGCTACCCCTGGGCCGCGAGCCTGGCGGCGGGCTGACGATGACGGCCTTCGTCAACCAGCTGCCGATCGGGCTCTCGATCGGGGCGGTGCTGCTGCTCATCGCACTCGGCCTGACGTTCACGTTCGGGCAGATGGGCGTGATCAACATGGCGCACGGGTCGTTCATCATGGCCGGGGCCTACACCGCGTACCTGCTGCAGGACTTCGTCCTGGCCCTGCCGGCGGCCTTCGTGGTCGCCGGCGCCATGGGGCTGGTCCTGGAGCGGCTCGCGATCAGGCACCTGTACGGCCGGCCGCTGGACACGCTGCTGCTCACCTGGGGCGTCAGCCTGGTGCTGCAGCAGCTCGCCCGCGACCTGTTCGGCGCGCCCAACGTGCAGGTGAGTGCGCCCACCTGGCTGTCGGGAGGCGTCGGCATCCTGCCCTACAACCGGCTGTTCATCATGGGGCTCGCGGTGGCCGGCGTGGTGGGGGTCTGGTTCTACCTCACCCGCACCGGGCTCGGCCGCAGGACCCAGGCGGTGGTGCAGAACCGGCAACTGGCCGCCACCAGCGGGATCGACACCGGCTGGGTCGACATGCTGACCTTCTTCATCGGATCGGGGCTGGCCGGCGTCGCGGGCGTGGCGGTGACGCTCATCGGCCCGGTCGGGCCCGCGCTCGGCGACTACTACATCGTGGACGCCTTCCTCGTCGTCGTGGCCGGCGGGCTCGGGCAGCTGCGCGGGGCCGTGCTCGCGGCGCTCGGGCTCGGGCTGCTCAACTCCTACGCCGAGTTCTGGTCGGACGCCTCGCTGGCCAAGGTGATCGTGTTCGCGGTCGTCATCGCGTTCCTGCAGATCAGGCCGCAGGGCATGTTCGTGCTCAGGTCGAGGGTGCTCACATGATCGGGCATCAGAGGGCGCTCACATGATCGGGCGTCAGAGGGGTGCTCACGTGATCAGACATCATCTGCCCTTCGCGACCGTGGCCGTGATCGCGCTGGTGGCCACGCCGCTGCTGCTGGAGCCGTTCCGGCTGGGGTTGCTCGCGAAATACCTGTGCTACGCGATCGTCGCGCTCGGGATCGGGCTGGCCTGGGGCAAGGGCGGCATGCTCACGCTCGGCCAGGGCGTCTTCTTCGGGCTCGGCGGCTACTCCATGGCCATGTACCTCAAGCTCAACGAGGCCGGAGCGGGCGGATTGCCCGACTTCATGGTGTGGAGCGGCGTGGAGACGCTGCCCGCCCTGTGGGTGCCGTTCGCGAACCCGGTCTTCGCGCTCGGCATGGCCGTGCTCGGGCCGGTGGCCATCGCGCTGATCCTGGGCACGCTCGTCTTCCGGCAGCGGGTACGGGGGGCGTACTTCGCGATCCTCACCCAGGCGCTGGCCGCCGCCATGGTCATCCTGCTGGTCGGGCAGCAGGGCCTGACCGGCGGCACCAACGGCATGACGAACTTCTTCGAGCTGTTCGGCCAGGACCTGGCCGAGGACTCCACCCAGCGCGGCCTCTACCTGGTTGTGGCGAGCGTGCTCGGGGTGCTCTACCTGGCCACCCGCCAGCTCGTGAACAGCCGCTACGGCCGCCTGCTCGTCGCGGTCAGGGACGGCGAGGACCGGGTGCGCTTCCTCGGCTACGACCCGGCCCTGGTCAAGACCGTCACCTTCGCCGTCTCGGCGGGCATGGCCGGGCTGGCGGGAGCCCTGTTCGTCCCGGTCGTCGGCATCATCTCGCCCGCGCTGCTCGGCGTCGTGCCCTCGCTGGAACTGGTCGTCGCGGTGGCCGTGGGCGGCCGGCACGCACTGGCCGGCGCCGTGCTCGGCGCGGTCGTCATGGGGTACGCCAAGACGGCGTTCAGCGAGCAGTTCGCCGACGGCTGGCTCTACCTGCAAGGAGCCCTGTTCATCCTGGTGATGACACTCGCCCCCAAGGGCATCGCCGGAATCAGCCGAAGCATCGCCGGGAGGCTGCGCCATGCTAGAGCTACGTGACGTCCAGGTGATCTTCGACGGCTTCCGCGCGCTCGACGGCGTCGACCTGACCGTGCCCGAGGGCGAGCTGCGCTTCCTCATCGGGCCCAACGGGGCCGGCAAGACCACGCTCATCGACGTGATCACCGGCCTGACCAAGCCGGCGGCGGGCAGCGTGCGGTTCGGCGGCGCGGACCTGGTCGGCAGGAAGGAGCACCAGATTGTCCGGATGGGCGTCGGGCGCACGTTCCAGACCTCGGTGGTGTTCGAGGCGCTCACCGTGGTTGAGAACCTCGACCTGGCCGCCACCTTCCGCAAACCCCTGTGGTCGCTGACCCGGCGGCGCGACGGCGTGTCGGAGGCCGTCGAGGAGGCCCTGGCCAGGACGGGTCTCGAAGAGCTCGCCGAGCGTTCAGCGGGCGTTCTCTCGCACGGCCAGCGCCAGTGGCTGGAGATCGGCATGCTGCTGGCGCAGCGGCCGAAACTGCTGCTCCTGGACGAGCCGGTGGCCGGCATGTCCAAGGACGAACGCGAGCGTACGGGCGAGCTGCTCACCGAGATCGCCGACGACCACACGGTGATCGTGGTGGAGCACGACATGGATTTCCTGCGGCGGCACGCCTCGGTGGTGACCGTGCTGCACGAGGGCAAGGTGCTCGTCGAGGGGTCGGTCGACCAGGTCAGCGCCGACCCCCGGGTGCAGGAGGTCTATCTGGGGAGGAGGGCCAGCGATGCTGTCGGTAACCGGCCTTGAGTCGGGGTACGGAAGGGCGCGCGTGCTGTTCGGGGTGTCGCTGGAGGTCGGCCCCGGCCAGCTCGTGTGCGTCATGGGACGCAACGGGGTCGGCAAGACCACGCTGCTCAACACCGTCATGGGCGTGCTGCCCGCGACGGCGGGCACGGTGACGTTCGACGGCCGCGACGTCACCAGGCTCAAGCCGCACGAGCGGGTGCGGCTCGGCATGGGGTACGTGCCGCAGGGCCACCAGTGCTTCCCCCAGCTCTCGGTGCTGGGCAACCTGCTCGTCACCGTCGAGGCCGCCAAGCAGCCCAGGAGCGCTGTCGATGAGGCCCTCGACGTCTTCCCCGCGCTCAAGCCCCTGCTCAAGCGGAGCGCCGGGCACCTGTCGGGCGGCCAGCAGCAGCAGCTCGCCATGGCCCGCGCCCTGGTGACCAGGCCCAGGATGCTCATCCTCGACGAGCCGACCGAGGGCATCCAGCCGTCGATCATCGTCGAGATCGAGGCGGCCATCGAGCGGCTGCACGCCTCGGGGCTGGCCGTGCTGCTGGTGGAGCAGTACCTGGACATCGCGCTCCGGCTGGCGGACACGTTCGTCATCCTCGACGGCGGCCACGTGGTGCGCACGGGGGCGGCAGGGGACCTGCACAAGGAGGACGTCCGCCGGCTGCTGGCCGTCTGACGGGCGAGCAGGGCCGGGCGAGCAGGGCCGGGCGAGCAGGGCCGGGCGAGCAGGGCCGGGCGGCGACTGACCGCCCGGCGTCTAGCGGGCCACCTGCGCGAGCAGGGCGCGGGCGTTGCCGGCGGCCTGGCGGTCGCCGGCTCGCTCGAAGACCTCCAGCGCCGTGCCGGCCAGCTCCCGCGCCCGTTCCGCCGCGCCTTCCGCCCGGTTCACCCGGGCCAGGCCCAGCAGGGCGTGGGCGTCGAGCAGGCGGTCGCCGAGGCGGACGGCGACGCCGCGGGCCCGCTCGGCGGCGGCCCTGGCCTCGGGCTTGGCGCCCTGCGCCAGGCGTACCGCGGCCAGGTCGAGCAGAGTGTCGGCCTGGCGGTGCCGGTCGCCCAGCTCGGTGAGGTGATCGACGGCGCGGGTCAGGTGGGCGGCGGCCTCGTCGAGGCGGCCAGCCCGGCGCAGCACCGCGCCGAGCACGCTCTCGGCGTCGGCCGCGTCACGCTGGTTGCCCGCCGCCTCCAGGCACGACACCAGCGCCCGCTCGGCCTCGTCCAGCCGGCCCCGCTCCAGGTGCACCCGGCCGAGCCGGCGCCGGGCGTGGTTCACCTTGCGGGTGCGGCCCTGGCGCAGGAACATGCCCAGCGCGAGCCGCAGCTTCTCGTGCGCCAGGTCCCATTCGCGCTCGGCGAGATGCAGGTCGCCCAGGTCGAGCAGGACGAGCGCCTCGCCCTGGTCGTCCCCGGAGCGGCGGGCCGACTCCAGCGCCCGCCGCGACACCTCACGCCAGTCGTCGAGGAAGCGGTGCCGCTCCAGGTAGGGCGCCAGCAGATGCGCCAGGCGCCAGCAGGGGTCGTCGAAGCCCGCGTCGTGCAGGTCGGCGACCAGGCTCACCAGGAACGAGCGCTCGGCGTCCAGCCACTCGACCGACTCCCTGATGTCACGGGTCGCCACCGCCGTCGCCGGATCGCCCGACACCAGGGAGAACCGGGAGGCCCGCACCCTGGCCAGCACCACCGCCGACACCCGGTCCAGCACGCCCTGCACCGGCTGCTCGCGGGCGAACAGCCTGGTCAGGGCGTGCATCCGGTAGCGGACCTGCCCCGCCGCGTCCACGCCCGCCGTCTCCAGCAGGCCCGCGTCCACCAGCGCCTCGGCCCCGCCGCCGAGCCGCTCGGTCAGCCAGTCGGCGAAGTCCGGCGCGGACAGCGCGCCGAGGCCGCGCAGCGTCAGCCTGGCCGGCTCGGGCAGTCCGTCGTAGCCGACGGTGAACACGCTGCGCACCGTCCGGTCGCCCGCGTGCAGCCGGTCGAGCCGCCCGTGCTCGTCCTCCAGCAGGCCCACCAGGTAGTCGACCGTCCACTCCGGCCGGGCCGCCAGCCTGGAGGCGGCGATGCGCAGCGCGATCGGCAGCCCGCCGCAGAACCTGGCCAGCCGGCCCATCGCCGCGTCGGCGGGCCGCCCGGACCCGGCCGTCAGCAGGTCGAGCGACTCTTCAGGGCCGAGCACGCCCACCGACAGCCGGGTCGCCCCGGCCAGGCCGCCGAGCGGGGAACGGCTGGTCACGACCGTCGGGCAGGAGGTCAGCAGCGGGCGTACCTGAGCCTCGTCGGCGGCGTTGTCGAGCAGCACCAGCAGCCGCCGGTTGGCGCAGTAGGCGCGGAAGAGGCGCTCGCGCTGCTCCAGCGTCGCGGGGATGGCCTGGGCCGGGCAGCCCAGCCAGCGCAGGAAGTCCTCAAGGACGGCCGCGGGGGACGTCGTCTCGCGCAGGTCGGCGTACAGGATGCCGTCGGGGTACGCCTCGCGCCCGCGCCAGGCCGCGCGCACGGCCAGCGCCGACTTGCCCGCGCCCGCCTGGCCGTGCACCACCACCTGGTCGCCGAGCACCCGGTCGAGCAGGCCGGCGCGGCCGGTGAAGTCGGGCACGTCCGGCGGCAGCAGCACCGGCGGCCCCGCCGAGACGTGCAGCGAGACGTCGTCGTGCAGCATGCGGTGGTAGAGGAGCTGCAGCTCGGAGTCGGGCTCGATGGCGTGCCCGCCGTCGAGCTGGTCGCGCAGCACCGCGTACGCGGCCAGCGCGTCCACCCGGCGGCCACTGCGGTAGAGGGCCAGCATGTACTGGCCGCGGAAGCGCTGCCACGTCGGGTGCTGCTTGGTCAGCCGGCGCAACTCCACCAGCAGCTCGCGGTGCCGGCCCGCGTGGAGGTCGGCCTGCAGCCTGCGCTCCAGGGCCAGCAGCCGCAGCTCCTCCAGCTCCTCGCGCAGCTGTCGTGTCTCGGCCCAGCGCTCGCCCTCGGGATCGACGTCCTCCAGCAGGTCGCCCCGCCACAGGCTCAGCGCCTCCTCGTAGGCGCCCTTGTCGACCAGCAGCCGGAAGCGGTCGACGTCGAGCTGCTCGTCGCCCAGCGCCAGCACGTACGAGCCGGACACGGTGCTGATCACGTCCTTGCCGACGAGCCTGCGCAGCTCGCCGACGTAGCCGCGGACCAGGGAGTCGGAGCGGTCGCCGCCCTCACGCGGCCACAGCAGCCTGCGCAGCCGCTCGACCGTCAGCGGGCGGCCCGCGTTCAGCAGGAACATCGCGAGCAGGTCGCGGTGCTTGGGCACGGTCGGGGTGCGGTCGTGCCCCTCGCCGTCGCGTACCTCAAGCGGCCCCATGATGCGAAATTCCACGCGGCCTTCCTTCGGGGAGGAGATCTCGATCAGAATGGCACACTTGATGGCTGCCCTCACTCCCGCAGACCCACGACGGCTGGGCCGCTACTGGCTGGCCGGCCGGCTCGGCGCGGGCGGCCAGGGTGTCGTGTACGAGGCGTACGGCGAGAGCGGCGAGCGCGTCGCCGTCAAAGTGCCCACCCTCGACGGCCCCGAGGCGCGCGCCCGGCTGGCCAAGGAGGCGGCCGCGGCCCGGCGGGTGGCCTCCTTCTGCACCGCCGCCGTGATCGAGGCCCAGGTCGAGACGGCGCCGCTGTACATCGTCAGCGAGTACGTCCCCGGGCCCAGCCTGCGTCAGGCGGTGGCCGAATCCGGGCCGTACGGGGCCGGCGCGCTGCGTCGGCTCGCGATCGGCGTGGCCACCGCGCTGACCGCCATCCACCAGGCCGGCATCGTGCACCGCGACCTCAAACCGGACAACATCATCCTCGGCCCCGACGGGCCGCGCGTGATCGACTTCGGTGTGGCGCGCGAGAGCGGGCCCACCACGACGGGACCGGCCATGGGCACGCCCGGCTACATGGCGCCCGAGGTGCTCACCGGCCGCGCCGCCACCGGGGCGGCGGACGTGTGGGCGTGGGCGATGGTGCTGCTGTTCGCGGCGCGGGGGCGCGACGCGATTCCGGCGGGTGAGCCGATGGCGGTGGTGGGGCGGGTGCTGGAGTTCTCCGCCGACGTCTCGGGGCTGCCGGACGGGATCGCGCCGCTGGTGGCCGCCGCCACGGCGCACGACCCCGCCGCCCGTCCTGCAGCCAGGGACGTGCTCCTCGGCCTGCTGGGGCTGCCGGAGCTGCCAGGGGACGGTGATGGTGCTGCAGGGGACGGCTCCGGTGCGGAAGACGATCCGCTGGTTCGCGGCAGCGGGGTGGCCGCTGAACTCACCGGTGAGGCGGGTCCCGGCCTGGGCGCGGTGGCCGAGGAGCTCTACCGCGAGCTGAGCGAGGCGGAGCGGGCCTGCGTGCCCGAGGTGTTCCTGCGCATGCTCGACGGCGACGCGCTGCGGCCGGTGCGGCGTGACGAGCTGCCGGAGATCGAGGGCCTGGACGCCATGCTCGACCTGTTCACCGCCGCGGGCCTCGTGACGCGGCGCGAGGAGACGTTCGAGTTGCCCGCGCCCGGGCTGGTGCGCGCCTGGCCTCGGTTGCGGGACTGGGTGGGGGCCAACAGCGACGGGCTGCCCGTGCACCGCCGGCTGGCCGACGCCGCCGCCGAGTGGGACGGTCACGGCAGGCGGCCCGCCGACCTGATGCAGGGCACCCCGCTGGACCGCACCCTGCGCTGGGCCGCCGCCGAGCGCAGGGACCTCACACTGGCCAGGCGGGAGCGCGAGTACCTCGACGCCGCCGCGGCCCAGGTGCGCAGGCGCGGCAGGAGGCGCGGTCTGATCGCGGCGGCGCTGGCCGTGCTGCTGGTCGTCGCGCTGGGCGGGCTGGGGGCGGCCGAGTACCTGCGCAGGGAGTCCGTACGCCAGCGGGACGACGCCAGGGCCAAGGAGCTGGCGCTGCGCGCGTCCGGGCTGCGCGAGGTGGAGCCGGAGCTGGCACTACTGCTGTCGGTGGCGGCTTGGCGGCTGTCGCCGGAGACGACGGAGGCGTGGGGAGCGCTGCTCGACTCGGCGTCCCAGCACGTGAGCGACGTCTTCGTGGCCCCGTCCGTGGACTCGTCGAGCGTGCAGGCGCTCGACCCGGACGGCCGCGTCCTGGCCTCCGTGGCGGGCGACACCGCCCGGCTCTGGGACGTCGCGAGCGGACGGCGGCTGCGCGAGGTCACCGGGCTCGACCCGGGCGTGACCCGGCTGGCCGTGAGCCGCGACGGCCGACGACTGGCCGCTCTGGACGACGACGGCGTGCGGGTGTGGGACACCGTCACCGGCCGGCCGCTCGGCGAGCCGTTCGCGAAGGATGCGGGTGGGTTCGGCGGGCTGGAGTTCGACCGGTCCGGCCGGCTGCTCTCCGTGCCGCGCGCGTCGGGCGGCGTGGAATGGTGGGACGTGGCCGGGCGGGCCAAGCTCACCGCTCCGGGCGGGGCGGCGCTCACCGGGATCAGCCCCGACGGCCGCTACGGGGTCGTCGCGGCGGGCGAGCGGACGGCCGAGGTGTGGGACCTGCGACGAGGCCGGCGGCTGAGCCTGCCCTCCCTGCCGGGCAGCGGCACCACGATCGCCGCCGCCTTCAGCGAGGACAGCCGGGCGCTGGCGCTCATCGAGGACGTGCCCCGCCACGACAAACCCATCGTGCACTTGTACGACCTGGTCACGCGTAGGGCGAAGCAGCCCATCGAGGGCGATGCGCTGCAGGCCGCGGATTTCGTCTTCGGCGGCGGGTACGTCGGCATGTGGGCACCGGGGGAGCTCACCGTGGCGCGGTGGGACGGCTGGACGACCATGCTGACCGTCCCGCTGCCGACCGATCCCGTCCAGGTCCGCTACGACCTGGCGGGCAAGGCCGTACGCGTGCTGAACGGGCAGGGCGGCGTCGTCACCCTGGACGTCTCCATGATGTTCGACCGGCCGATGAGGCTCGACCCGCCGCTCGACCACGACGTCGTCACCCTCGAAGTGGCGCCCGGCGGCCGGATGCTGGCCGTCAAGCGAGAGCCCTCGGCGCTCACCGCCCACCAGCTACGCACCCTGGAACTGCTCGACCCGGCGACCGGCGCGCGGAAGGCCGGCCCGATCGCCTGGGAGGGCGAGGGGAAGGCGATGGCCTTCAGCCGGGACGGCACCCGGCTGGCCTTCGGCGACGGCGACGTGGTGCGCGTGCTCGACGTCACCTCCGGGCGGATCATGCGGCAGTTCGGGCTCACCGACAGTGCCTCAGGACCGGAATACAGCGTCACCGATGAGGTCGACAGCACCTCCGAGCAGCCCGGCAGTGCCTCTGAACCGCCCGGCGCCTCCGAGGAGGACGACAACGCTCCCGAGCCGGCCGACAGCATCCCCGAACCGGCCGACAGTGACTCAGAACCGGCCGGCAGTGCCTCCGAGCAGCCCGTCAGTGTCTCCGAGCTGGCCTTCGGGCCCGACGGCCGGACGCTGGCCGTGCAGCCGGACGGTGGCGCGTTCTTCGTGATGGACCTGCGGGACCTCAAGCGCAGGTCGTCCGCGGGAAACCCCGTGCCGGGCGACGGGCCCATGGAGTTCGCCCCTGACGGTGCCCGGCTGTTCGTCGCGGACCCGCGACCGCGGCTCTACGACCCAGGACGCGACACCCTCGTACCCGTGTCCGCCGACGCCGCACGGCTCGGGGGCACGTTCGCCTACAGCCCCGACGGGCGCAGGATCGCCTTCTCAGGACCGGACCGGATCACCATCTGGGACCGTGACCTGCGCACCCGGCTCGGCGCCTTCCCCGTGACGGCCGGGATGGGCGAAGCCACCCTGCTGACGTGGTCGCCGGACGGCCGCTGGATCGCCTCGTACGAAGGCGGGCCGCGGCTGCGCTTGTGGGACGTGGCGAGCGGGCGGCAGATCGGGGTCGTGTACGACGGGCTGGCGGCGCCGCAGATCGACAACTCGTGGCTCGGCTTCTCGGCCGACGGGACGAAGCTGCACAGCCTCGGCGTGGACGGCACGTTCCGTACGCACGAGCTCGACGGCGCGCGCCTGGCCGTGACGGTGTGCGAGCGGGCCGGTCGCGCGCTCACCGCCGCCGAGTGGAGGGACTATCTGCCCGGCGTCGACCCGTTCGCCCTCTGCTCCTGACCGGAGCCGGCGCCGCTCGCCCAGGCTCTGGCCGTGCGGACGATCTCCTCAAGGTGGTCGCTGTGCGCGCCGTGCCAGTAGACCTGGCCGCAGTCGGCGCAGCGGCCGTAGGCGTCGTAGCTGCGCCGCGTGCCCGCCTCCAGCCGCGGCTCGATCTCCTCCTTCGGCACCGGCGCCAGCACGCCGTTGCACGCGGTGCAGCGCGTCCACGGGCGCAGCGGCGGGGAGAAGCGGTCGAGCAGGTCGCGGAGCTGGTCGGCGGGGGCGGAGCCGCGCACGTACGCTCCCAGCCACAGCGCGCGGCGGCGCAGCAGGCCGCGGTCCTGCGTGAGCAGCACCCGACGCTCCTCGTTGGCCTGCACCACCAGCGCCGGATCGTCCATGTCGTTGTGGTAGGCGGTGTCGACGCCCAGCAGCCGCAGCCGCCGCGCCAGCGTGCCCAGGTGCACGTCCAGCAGGAACCGGGGCTCCTCGGGCAGCTGCTGGGGCCGGGGGATCGGATGCACCTCCACCACGTCGCCGCCGGCCGGCTGGTAGGAGGGCGGCACGCCCCTGCCGTTCACCACCATGGGACCCACCTCGGTCAGCGGGACCCCGATCGACTCCACGTGGTGGCCCAGCGTCGAGGTGCCGTCGGGGGTCACCTCCTGCCACTCGTGGCGGCGGTTCGCGGGCAGGAACATCCTCAGCTCCGAGGAGATGCGCAGGCGTGCGGTCGTCACAATGTCCATTCTGTGACACCGAGTACCGTGAATTCATGCCGATATCCCGCCGCTCGTTCGCCGGGCTGGCGGGGATCGCCGCCCTGGCCGCCGCCGGGTGTTCGGGCGGCGGCGACGGGCAGCCCGAACTGCGGCTGGCGACGGGGCTCGCTGGCGGGCCGTACGGGGCGCTCGGCGACCGGCTCGCCGAGGAGCTGCGGCGCGGCGGGCTGGGCGTGCGGGTGCTGCCGACCGCCGCCAGCGTGCAGAACCTCACGATGATGACCGACGGGCGCGCCGACGTCGGGTTCGCGCTGGCCGACAGTGCCGACGACGCCGTACGCGTACGCCACCAGCCCGTCTCCGCGCTGGCCAGGATGTACATGAACTACGTGCACCTGGTCGTCGGCACGGACTCAGAGATCAGCGCGATCGGCGGGCTGGCGGGGCGGGCCGTGTCCATCGGGGTGGAGGGCTCGGGGACGGCGGTGACCGCCACCCGCGTGCTGGCCGCCGCCCGGCTCCGGCGTCCGCCCAGGATCACCAGGCTGGGGCTGGACGCCTCCATCGGCGCGCTGCGCGCGGGCCGGGTCGAGGCGTTCTTCTGGTCGGGCGGGGTGCCCACGCCCGCGCTGGCCGAGCTCGACGACATCCGGCTGCTGCCGCTGGAGTCGCTGGTGCCGGTGCTGCGACGCGAGTTCGGCCCCGTGTACGAGGACGCCACCGTGCCCGCCCGCGCGTACGGCGGACCCAGGGCCGTGCCGACCGTGGGCACGCCCAGTTACCTGATGTGCCGGACCTCGCTGCCGGACGACCTGGCGTACACGATCACCGAGACCCTCTTCACCGCCCGCGACCGGCTGCAGGCCCCGTCGGCCCCCGGGGGACGACTGGACCGGCGCTACGCCATAGGCACCGGGGTCGTGCCGCTGCACGCCGGCGCCGCGCGCTACTACCGCGCCGTCTACGGGTGAGGTTCGCGGTTGAGCGGCGGGACCCGGGCGGGGAGGCGGTTACGGCTCGGGCAGGCGGAGTTCGACCACGAGGCCGTCCGGGTCTGCCGGACGCAGTTCGAGCGTGGCCCCGCAGGCTCTGGCCAGTTCGGCGGCGATGGCCAGGCCCAGGCCGCTGCCGGGCACGTTCGCGTGCGCTCCTGAGCGCCAGAAGCGCGCCTGCGCCTCCGCGCGTTCCTCCTCGCTCAGCCCCGGCCCGTCGTCGGCCACCCGCAGCACGCCCTCGCGCAGGGTGACGGTCACGGTGCCGCCCGCGGGGACGAACTTCTGCGCGTTGTCGAGGGCGATGTCGGCGATCCTGGCCGCCGCCTCCGGCACGACCGACATTTCGGGAATGTCGGTCGTCAGCCGTACGTCCTTCGCCGCGTACACCTCCCGCCACACCCCCAGCCGCGGCTCCAGCGCGACCTCCTTGCCCTCGACCCCCGCGCCCGCCTCCACCCTGGCCAGCACCAGCAGATCCTCGACCAGCAGCGCCAGCCGGTCCAGCTCGGCCATCGCCTCCTCGAACTCGGCCGTCCCCTCGGCGCGCAGATGCGGCTCCAGGTTCTCCAGCCGCAGGCTCAGCACCGTGAGCGGCGTCCGCAGTTCGTGCGAGGCGTCGGCGACGAACGCCCGCTGCCGCTCCATCGCGCCCGCGACCGCGTCCGCCATCGCGTTGAAGCGCTCCTCCAGCCGCCGCAGCTCGGACGGGCCCGCGCCGGGATGCGCCCGCGCGTCCATCCGGCCCTGCGCGATGGCCCGCGTGGTGCGATCCAGCTCGGTGACCGGCCGCAGGATCCAGCGCGCCAGCCGCCTGGCCGCCACCGTCGAGACGCCCAGCATCAGCAGCGCGCCCAGCGCCAGCGCGGCCCACACCAGGCTCACCTCCAGGCGGGCCCGGCCGGCGGGGGCCTGCAGCAACACCACCCCGGACAACTGCGCGTCCCGGCCCGCGGGCTCGGCCAGCAGCACCGTGTCGGGGCCGAACGGGCTGATCGTGGGCAGGTCCTCGGTCGTGCGGCCGGACAACGCCAGGCGCAGGGCGTCGCCGTCGTCGGCGGTGAAACTGCCGGCGGTCAGCAGGATGGAGCCGTCGCGGTCACGTACGCGGACGGCGGCGCCGTACAGGTCGGCGTAGCGGGTGATCTCGGACAGCAGCCCCGTGCGGTCGTCGTCCCGCGCGGCCTGGTCGGCCAGCTCCGCGAAGCGGGTGGCGTCGGCGCGGCGGTCGAGCAGCAGGCGGTTCGTCCTGTGGGAGGCGTAGGCCAGGCCCAGCGGCACCGCCAGCGCCGCCACCAGGAACACGATCAGCGTCGTGAACGTGACCACCAGCCGCGAGTTCACGCCGTCGAGCCCAGCCGGTAGCCGGTCCCGCGCAACGTCTCCACCAGGCCGGGCCGGCCGGTCTTGGAGCGCAGGTTGGCCACGTGCACGTCGAGCGAGCGCGAGGCCGACAGCAGCGGGTCGCCCCAGACCTCGTCGAGGATCTCCTCCCTGCCGCGCACCACGCCGGGCTCGCGGGCCAGCATCGCCAGCAGGTCGAACTCGCGCCGCGTCAGCGTCACCGGCCGCCCGGCCACCGTGACCTGCCGGTACTCCAGGTCGATGCGGACGTCGCCGACGCTCACCACGTCATCGCGCGGCGGGCGCGGGCGCGTGCCCCGCCGGACCACCGCCTCCATGCGCGCCATCAGCTCGACCGTACGGAACGGCTTGACCAGATAGTCGTCCGCCCCCGACCGCAGGCCGCGCAGCACCTCACGCTCCTCGGTACGGGCCGTGACCACGATCAGCGGCACCGCCGACACCCGGCGCAGGCGGCGCAGCACGTCGAGCCCGTCCATGTCCGGCAGTCCCAGGTCGAGCAGGACGAAGTCGGCGCCCCCCGCCAGGCGGAGGGCGTCGACGGCCAGGCCCGCCCTGGTGACCTGGTGGCCGTGCCGGTCGAGGGCCGTGGTGAGCGCGGACGCGAGCCGATCGTCGTCCTCGACCAGGAGAACTCGCATGCCGTCAGGTTAGACGCGCGTCGGCACCGACTCCGCCGTGGCCTGCTCGGCGCGGGAGAGCGCGGCGTCCCTGGTCTCGCGCATGGAGAGGTAGACGACGAGGGAGACGGCGGCGCAGCCGGAGACGTACCAGAAGAAACCGGACTCGATGCCGCTGTCCTTGAACCACAGCGCCACGTACTCGGCGGTGCCGCCGAACAGGGCGTTCGCGATGGCGTACGGGAGCGCCACGCCGAGCGCGCGCACGTGCGTCGGGAAGAGTTCGGCCTTCACCACGGCGTTGATCGAGGTGTAGCCGGTGACGATGATCAGCCCGATCAGCGACAGCACCAGGCCGCCGCCGAAGCCCTGCACGCCGCCGAGCGCGGTCATCAGCGGCACCGTCCCCACCATCGACCCGATGCCGAACGTGATCAGCAGCGGCCTGCGCCCGATCCGGTCCGACAGCCCGCCCGCCAGCGGCTGCAGGCACATGAAGATGAACAGCGCGCAGAAGCTCACCAGCGTGGCCGTCTCCTTGGCCAGGCCCGCCGTGTTCGACAGGTACTTGGTGAGGTAGGTGGTGTAGGTGTAGTACGCGACCGTGCCGCCCATCGTCAGCGCGATGACCAGCAGCGCCTCCTTCTTGTGCGCGAGCAGCTGCGCGATCGTGCCGCGGCCCTGCGAGGTCTCGCGCTCCTCCTCGTCGTACGCCTCCGTCTCCAGCAGGCTGCGGCGCAGGTAGAACACGACCGCGGCGGCCAGCGCGCCGACCACGAACGGGATGCGCCAGCCGTAGGAGCTCAGCGCCTCCTTCGACATCGAGTTCTGCAGGATGATCTGCAGGCCGAGGCCGACGAGCTGACCGGCGGTCATGGAGACGTACTGGAAGCTGGAGGCGAAGCCGCGCCGGCCGCGCGGGGTGGCCTCGGTGAGGTACGTGGCGCTGGCCGCGTACTCGCCGCCGACCGACAGGCCCTGCAGCAGGCGCGCCACCACCAGCACGAGCGCGCCGAAGTAGCCGACCGCCTCGTACGTCGGGGCGATGGCGATCAGCAGGGCGCTGGCCGACATCAGCGTGACGGTGAGCGTGAGCGCCGCCTTGCGGCCCTTCCTGTCGGCGTAGCGGCCGAGCAGCCAGCCGCCGAGCGGGCGCATGAAGAAGCCGACGGCGAAGATCGCGGCGGTGTTGAGCAGCTTCGCCGTGTCGTTGCCGTCGGGGAAGAAGGAAGCGGCGAAATAGATGGCGAAACTGCTGTAGACGAACCAGTCATACCATTCGACCATGTTGCCGATCGAGCCGCCGAGCACGGCTTTCCACGGCACGCGGGCCTTGCTCACGAAATACCTCCGGGGGGCTTCTGGGGGGAGTAGCTGCTGGCCAGAGCCTTACGTCAGAAGGATGTTCGGACAAGGGAGCGGGCGTCAGATCTAACGTGCGCTTAACATGGCGTTCTTACGCGTGCATTACCTCAGCGCTACGCGGGGCCGGCGGTTTCGCTGCTTCAGCGCGACGCTCGGCCGGCGTCTTCCCGCTACCTCAGACCGACGCTGGGCCGGCATCCTCCCGCTACCTCAGCGCAACGGGGGGCTGGCGTTCTTCGCCCGTTCCAGCGCCAGGGCGTCCCACCACTGGCCCGCTTCCGGGGACGCGACGCCGCGTTCCGGGTCCTTCTCCCCGTTCGTGCCGCGCCGGCACCGGCCGTCGGAGGTGCCCGGCCTGGCCACCCACAGGTAGGCGTCCACCAGTTCCTCGCCCGTCTCCGTCGTCGGCCGCTCGCCGACGCCTCTGCCCGGCGGGTTGCACCACGTCTGCGGGTCCTTGTAGGGCTTGTCCGTGCGCCAGGAGCCGCGGCCGTTCCTCGAGGTGTCCACGGCGAAGTGCGGCATGGACGCGGGGTCGACGTCGGCGTCCTTCGGGCAGTCTGCGCCCTTCGTCTTCAGGCGGACGGCGATGCAGGCCGACAGCTCCTCACCGTACGCGACGCTCTTGTCCGTGGCCGTGTAGGCGGAGGTGTTGACGATGAAGCCGTCCGCCTCGTCCACGCCCGCGCCGATGAGCCGCCCGGCCATGGTCTCGGTGCCCGGGTAGAGCGCCTGGCCGCCGTCGAGGTAGACGGCCGTGCGCGGGCCGGCCTTCAGGCTGCGTACCGCCTGGCGCAGGTCGCGGTAGCGCCGGCCGCCGTCGTCGGGGACCGGGCAGTTCGCGGCGCCGGGGAGCTTGACCAGGCTGGAGGGCTCCAGGACGACCACCGCCGGGGCCGGGCCAATCTGGCGCGCGATGCCGCTGATCCAGTCCTGGTACGTCCGCATCTCGGCGGTGGTCGCCGGGCGGCGGCAGTCGCTGCCGGGCATGCGGTTGATCAGGAAGACGGGGACGCCGCCCTCCTGCCGCGCGTTCGTGATCGTGTCGTCCACCTTCGCGCGGACCTCCGGCTCGCCGAGCCGGATGGCGTAGGGGACCGCGGCGAGTTTCCGCATCAGGGCGGCGTCCTGCGGGCGGTCCTTCTCCCAGAGCTCGGCCTGACGGGAGGCGTTGGGCTCGTCGGGGGCGTAGAACGTCACGTTGCCGGCGGCTCTGAGGGGGTTCTGACGGGTGGCCGGGGACTGCGGGGTGCCCGTTGCGGCCGTCGTGGCCTGGACGGCCGACTCGGTCTGAACAGCGGGGGTGTCGCCGGCGGCGGGGGTGGTCCTGGCGGCCGACGAGCCCCGGTCGCGCAGCACGACGGCCGCCGAGACACCGGCGACGGCCAGCACCACGGCGGTGCCCGCGACCAGAAGTTTGCGCCGCACCGGCGAGGAGGCGGGCGGCTCGATGGCAGGGGGCGGCAGCGGTGCACCGGGAGGCGGTGGGGTCGTATCGGACGGTGAAGGGGCGGTGCCGGAACGCGGCAAGGCGCCGGTGCCTGGAGGCGGAGTGGCGCCCGCGCCGTGAGGTGGGGTGGTCCCGGTGCCGTCGGGTGCCGGTGCCGGGTTGCCTGCGACAGGCGATGGTGGTGCCGGGGTTGCCAGGCCGGAGGGGGTGGGTTCCGGGCCGGGGGCGGTGATGTTGGCGGCGCTCAGCCGGTCCATGAGCTCCTGGGCCGTCGGGCGCCGGCCGGGGTTCTTGGTCAGGGACGCCAGCACCAGCTCACGCAGCGGCCCCGACAGGCCGCGCAGCTCGGGCGGCTCGTTGACGATGCGTAGCAGGATCGTCGGGATCGAGCCAGACCCGAACGGCGGCACGCCGCCGGCGGCGAAGGCGACCGTGCAGCCCCAGGAGAAGATGTCGGAGGCCGGGCCGATGTCGGAGCCCGCCACCTGCTCGGGCGACATGTACGACGGCGTCCCCACGATCGCGCTGCTCACCTCGGCGTCCGCCAGCCGCGCGATCCCGAAGTCGATGACCTTGGGCCCGACCTGCGACAGCAGCACGTTCGACGGCTTGAGATCGCGGTGCACGACCCCGGCCCCGTGGATGGCGTGCAGGGCCATCGCCATCGCGGCGGCCAGCCCGTCGAGGGCCGAGCCGGTCAGCGGGCCCGAGTCGCGCACGGCGTCCGCGAGACTGGGACCTTCGACGTATTCGGTGACGAGGTAGGCCGTCTCACCCTCCACGTCGGCGTCCAGCACGGGCGCGGTGCAGAAGCGGGCCACCCGCTTGGCCGCCTCCACCTCGCGGGCGAACCGCCGCCTGAAGTCGGAGTGCGCGTCCATCCTGGCGTGGATCAGCTTGACCGCCACCCGGGTGCCGTCAGGCCCCCGCCCCAGGTAGACGACGCCCATGCCGCCTTCGCCCAGCCGCCCGAGCAGCGCGTACGGCCCTGCCTGCCGCGGATCCTCGTCCCTCAGTGCCCGCACGGTCATAGACCGTCAGGTTAGCCAAGGAGGCGACGGATGATCCATGCCGTCCGCCCGGCTAGAGCGACAGCCGCCATCCGGTCCACTCGTCGAAGAGCACGAACCCCATGGCCTCGTTGATGGCGACCATGTGGGCGTTGGAGGTGGCGTTCCAGGTGATGACGCGGTCGATCGCGGGCTCGTTCGCCCGCATCAGGAACAGGTTGGCGAGCTTGAGCGCCAACCCCAGGCGGTGGCCCCGGTGCTCGCTCAGCACGGCCGTGTCCCCCTGCTCGGCCCAGCCGCCGGCGCGGTCGGTCGGGACGAAGATGCGGGTGTATCCGGCGGGAGCCCCGTCGCGGTCCCGGCGGGCGATCGTGGTGTAGCAGGTCTCGTCGGCGTACGGGATGCGTTCTTCGTAAGCGCGCACGAGGTCGATGCCATAGTCGATGGCACCGACGCCGCTGTCGCGCGGGGCGTCGTTCATGCCGGCCTTGACCGCCGAGAGATCGGGCAGCAACTCCGGCGTCGCCGGGCCGACCCAGCTCTCCAAACTGTAGCCCTCGACCGGCGGGTACATGGCCCGCAGGGCCGCCCAGTCGGCGTCGCGGAGGTCGAGGACGCGGCGCGCCTCCGCGAGCGCCACGGTCATGCCGTGCGCGCGGGCGAATCGGGTGCCCGTGCCGGCGACGGGGGTCACGGTGAGGAGCAGGCTCCTGCCGTGCGCGCGCATGCGGTCGAGGGCGTGCCCGAAGAGCATGGAGCCGAGACCGCGGCCGCGGTGCTCCGGGCGGACGGCGAGGGGGAAGATCGAGCCCATGTGCCGGTTGTCGGACTGGGGCAGCGACAGGGCGTAGCCGCCGGCGACCTTGCCGTCGCCGTCGCCGTCGACTAGAGCCCAGGCCTCGGCCCGGGCGGAGGGGGCGTGCGCGCAGACGTCGCGGCGGAACCGGGCGAGGGACAGCTCGGGCCCCGGGACGTCGGTGGAGGCCGCCGTGTGCGCCGCGTACAGGCCGGCGACGAGGTCGTCCTCCGGGCGGCGGGCGCCGGTGGGGCCCGGCCGGTCGGCGATGGCGATGGGCTGGATCCGCATGCCCTCAGCCAAACGCACGCCCACCGGCCGGGGCGAATGGTTTTACCGCGTGGTGCCCCACCACCCGTTCACCGGCGGTGGCTGCCCACCTGTGGTCTTACTGGGGAGAGCCGCATCCGGTTCACCTGGGGGCTGGTCCGGCTGAGGCTTCACTGGCGGTAGTTCTCCACCTCGCCGGCGGGGCGGGCGGCGGCGCCGTCGGGGTCCTCGCCCGCGCTGCGCCTGGCCCGGCGCTGCCTGAGCAGGTCCCAGCACTGGTCGAGGGCCGTCTCCAGTTCCTTGATGCGTGTGTGTTCCTCATCCGTGGTCACGTCGCCGGCCCGCAGCTTGTCGCGCAGGTCGTGCTCCTCGGAGACCAGTGCGCTGATCGTGGTGAGAATTTCGTCGTCCCGCATGCCCAAGACTCTAGTCACCTCGTGATAGAAAGCGCCCTATGTCTGGTATCGCGCTGGTAAGAAGGCCCGGCCCCAGAATCGCCGAGGGCATCGTCACGCATCTGGCGAGAGAGCCCGTGGACCACGAGCGGGCCGCCGTCCAGCACGATGCCTACGTGGCGGCGCTGGCCGCGAACGGATGGCGGCCGACCTACGTCGCGCCCGCCGACGACCTGCCCGACGGGCCGTTCGTGGAGGACATGCTGGTGATGTCGGGCCGGCTGGCCGTGCTGACCAGGCCAGGGGCGCCGGAGCGGCGGCCCGAGGTGGAGTCGGTGGCTCAGGCCGTGCGGGAGCTGGGCGTCCCGTCGGTCCGGATCGCCGCGCCCGGCACGCTGGACGGCGGCGACGTGCTCCAGGTCGGCCCCACCGTGTACGTCGGCAGGTCCGCCCGCACCGACGACGACGGCATCAGGCAGCTCACCGCCCTCCTGCCCGAGCGCAGCGTCGTGCCTGTCGAGCTGCGCGGCGTGCTGCACCTGAAGTCGGCGGTGACCGCGTTGCCCGACGGGACGCTGATCGGGGACCCGGACCAGGTGGACCTGCCCGGCCTGCTCGTGCCGGAGGAGGAGGCGGGCGCGCACGTGGTGGTGCTGGGCGAGGACCGGGTGCTGCTGGCCGCGTCGGCCCCACAGACCGCCGCGATGCTCGAAAAGCGCGGATTTTTCGTGACGAAGGTGGATATCTCGGAGTACGAGAAGCTGGAAGGCTGCGTGACCTGCCTCAGCGTCCTCGTCGCGGACTGACCCGGCTCAGAACGTGGGCTCAGAACGTGGGCTCAGAACCTGGGCGCAGGGCCTGGCTCAGGCGTTTCTCAGGATCTGAGATCCTGGACGGTCCACGGCGAGACGTCTGATACCGTTCATGGCATGCTGCGCGGTCTCCTTCTTAGCTGCCGCGGCGGGGGCCTCTAAGGCCGGCTCCCTCGCCGCGGAGCGAGTCGTGCGCGTCGGCCGCTTTCTTTTCTGAGACCGACGAGGAGCAGCAGACATGACCGCTCAGCAGCCCAGCCGCATGCCGATCCACCGCTACCAGCCGTTCGAGCCGGTAAGGCTGGCCGATCGCACCTGGCCCGGCAAGGTCATCACCGAGGCGCCCCGATGGTGCGCCGTCGACCTGCGCGACGGCAACCAGGCCCTGATCGACCCGATGGACTCCCACCGCAAGCTCCAGATGTTCGAGCTGCTGGTACGCATGGGCTACAAGGAGATCGAGGTGGGCTTCCCCGCCGCCTCGCAGACCGACTTCGACTTCGTCCGCCAGATCATCGAAGAGGACCGCATCCCCGGCGACGTGGTCATCCAGGTGCTGACGCAGGCCAGGCCCGAGCTCATCGAGCGCACCTTCGAGTCGATCCAGGGCGCGAAGCAGGCCATCGTCCACCTGTACAACTCGACCTCCACCCTCCAGCGCCGCGTGGTCTTCGGCCAGGACAAGGACGGCATCACCGCCATCGCGGTCGAGGGCGCCAAGCTGGTCAAGAAGCTCGCCGACGCCTCCGACGTCGACGTGCGCTTCCAGTACTCGCCCGAGTCGTTCACCGGCACCGAGCTGGACTACGCGGTCGAGGTGTGCGACGCGGTCAACGAGGTGTGGCAGCCGACCCCCGACCGCAAGGTCATCATCAACCTGCCGGCCACCGTCGAGATGGCCACCCCCAACGTCTACGCCGACCAGATCGAGTGGATGCACCGCAACCTCGCCCACCGCGACTCGATCGTCCTGTCGCTGCACCCGCACAACGACCGCGGCACCGCCGTGGCCGCCGCCGAGCTGGGCTACATGGCCGGCGCCGACCGCATCGAGGGCTGCCTGTTCGGCAACGGCGAGCGCACCGGCAACGTCTGCCTGGTCACCCTGGGCATGAACCTGTTCTCCCAGGGCGTCGACCCGCAGATCGACTTCAGTGACATCGACGAGATCCGCCGCGTCACCGAATACTGCAACCAGCTGCCCGTGCACCCGCGCCACCCGTGGGGCGGCGAGCTGGTCTACACCGCCTTCTCCGGCTCCCACCAGGACGCCATCAAGAAGGGCTTCGAGCACCTCGAACGCGACGCCGCGGCGGCCGGCGTGCCGGTCGAGCAGTTCACCTGGGCGGTGCCCTACCTGCCGATCGACCCGAAGGACATCGGCCGCTCCTACGAGGCGGTCATCCGGGTCAACAGCCAGTCGGGCAAGGGCGGGGTCGCCTACATCATGAAGGCCGACCACCAGCTCGACCTGCCGCGCCGGCTGCAGATCGAGTTCTCCAAGGTCGTGCAGGCGCGCACCGACAGCGAGGGCGGCGAGATCAGCCCCGCCGCCATGTTCGAGATCTTCCGCGACGAATACCTGCCCAACCCGGCCAACCGCTGGGGCCGCCTGAGCCTCATGGCCCACCGCCACGCCTCCACGGTGGACGACAAGGACCGCATCGGCGCCGACGTCCGCCTCGACGGGGAGATCCGCGAGATCGAGGGCACCGGCAACGGCCCGATCTCGGCCTTCGTCGACGCGATCGCGGGCATCGGCATTCAGGTGCGGGTGCTCGACTACGTGGAGCACGCGATGAGCGCGGGCAGCGACGCCAAGGCGGCGTCCTACCTGGAGTGCGAGGTCGACGGGCAGGTGCTGTGGGGTGTCGGCGTCGACGCCAACACCACGACGGCCTCGCTCAAGGCCATCATCTCCGCCGTCAACCGCGCCTCCCGCTGACACCCTCACCACCCTTTCGCTGACGGGCCCGTCCCTGCCGAGTGCGCTCGGTGGAGGCGGGCCCTCGCTCGTTCGCTCAGATGGCCGACGGCTGCCCGCATAGTGAACGTTGCGTATCTACGCGAAGAAACCTATGCTCCTTAGAGAACGCCTCGTTCTCTAAGGAGCGATCGCATGGGCCTAGTGCTGTCAGGCCTCATCCTGGCCATGCTGCTGGGCGCCCTCGACCAGACGATCATGGCGCCCGCCCTGCCCGCAGTCGCGGGCGACCTCGGCGGGATCGACCAGATGCCAGCCGTCGTCACCGCCTACGTCGTCGCCGCCACCGTCGTCATGCCCGTCTACGGCAAGCTCGGCGACCGATACGGGCGCAAGCCCACCATGCAGGTCGCCATCGTCGTCTTCGTCACCGGGGCGGTCCTGTGCGCGCTGGCCACGTCGATGCCGCAGTTCATCGTCTTCCGCGCCGTCCAGGGGCTGGGCGGGGGCGGGCTGATGATCGGGGCGCAGGCGATCATGGGCGAGATCGTCAGCCCGCGTGAGCGGGGCCGCTACCTCGGGTTCATCGGCGCCGCGTACGTCGTCGCCGCCGTGGGCGGGCCGCTGATCGGCGGGTTCTTCATCGACCGGCTGAGCTGGCGGTGGATCTTCGCCCTCTACCCGCCCCTCGGCCTGGTGGCGCTGGTCGTGCTGAGCGTCGCGCTCAAGCTGCCCAGCCCCCGGTCACGGGCGCCGCTGGACGTCGCGGGAGCCGTCACGCTGGCCGTCGCCGTTATTGGCGTGGTCATGGTCGGCCAGACCAGGAACCCGCTCTACCTGGTGCCGGCTGCGGCGGGCGTGGCCGGGTGGCTGGTCAGCGCACGCTTCGCCAAGGATCCGATCCTGCCGCTGCGGCTGTTCAGGGACCGGGCGTTCGCGGTGCCGGTCCTGATCAGCCTGCTCATCGGGTTCGCGCTGTTCGGCACGATCACGTACATGCCGGCGTACGTACAGATCGCGCTGCACACGAGCGCCACCCAGGCCGGCCTGCTGGTCACCGCGCTCATGGGCGGTGTCCTGTTCACCACCATCGCGTCCGGGCGGCTCATCACCAGGACCGGCACCTACAAGCCCTACCCCGTCGCGGGCACGGCGCTGGCGGCGGCCGGGCTCGGGGCGCTCGGCCTGGCGGCGGAATCGCCGCTCGGGCTGGCCCTGGCCATGCTGCTGACCGGGCTCGGCGTCGGGCTGGTCATGCAGGTCATGGTGCTGGCCGCGCAGAACGCGGTCGAGTACGCCGACCTGGGCACCGCCACCTCGTCGGTGACGTTCCTGCGCCAGATCGGCGCCTCGGCCGGGGTCGCGCTGGTGGGCGCGTTGATCACGGTGCGCTTTCCGGCGGGGATCCCGGCCTCCGTGCCGTCCGACCTGCCGGAGAGCGTCCGCGTGGCCTTCACCGAGGCCGTGCCGCCGGTGTTCGCCGCCATGGCGCCGCTGCTCGCCGTGGCGTTCCTGCTCGCGCTGGCGCTGCCGGCGCGTCCCCTTCGTACCACCGCCTATGCCGAGGAGAAGTCGTGAAACTCGTCGCACCCCTGAGCGCCTTCGACCGGGGCGACCTCGCCACGGCCGGTGGCAAGGGCGCCAACCTGGGAGAGCTGGTCAACAACGCCTTCCCGGTGCCTGACGGCTTCGTCGTCACCACGCAGGCGTACGAACAGGTCGCCCAGGACCGTAACAGCCGCGAGCAGCTCGAACAGGCCGAGCTGCCGGACGACCTGCGGCAGGCGATCGTCGGCGCCTACGCGGAGCTCGGCGGCGGGGCCGTGGCCGTGCGGTCGAGCGCAACCGCAGAGGACCTGCCGGGGGCCGCGTTCGCCGGCCAGCAGGACACCTACCTCAACGTCGTCGGCGAGCAGGCCCTGCTCGACGCGGTACGCCGCTGCTGGGGCTCGCTCTTCACCGAGCGCGCCGTCGCCTACCGGGCCCGGCTGGGCATCGACGACGCCGAGGTGCGGATCGCGGTGGTCGTGCAGAGCATGGTGCAGGCCGAGGCGGCGGGGGTGATGTTCACCGCCGATCCGGTGAGCGGCGACCGGACCAGGATCGTCGTCGACGCCAGCAGCGGCCTGGGCGAGGCGGTCGTCTCCGGCCTGGTGACGCCGGACCACTACGTGCTGCGCCGCTCGGGGGAGATCGACTTCACCCCCGGACGGCGCGAGGTGGTCATCCGCGGCGTGGAAGGCGGCGGGGTCGTGCACGAGAGCGGGGGCGCGGAGAGCGCGGAGCGGCTGCCGGACGCGGTGCTGACGGAGCTGGGCGGGCTGGCGCGGCGCGTGGCCGGGCACTTCGGCCGGCCGCAGGACATCGAGTGGGCCTACGCCAAGGGCCGCGTCCACCTGCTGCAGGCCCGCCCGATGACCGCGCTGCCGCCGCCTCCGGTGGGCCCGCTCAACCCCATCCGCCGCCGCCTCGCCACGGTGCTGATGGAGTACCTGCCGGTGCGGCCCTACCCGATCGACATGACGACCTGGCTCCCGTACGGGCCGGCGGGGCTGATGGGCAAGGTCACCCGCTACTTCGGCCTGCGGCAGGCGTTCGAGGGGTTCCTGGTGGAGGAGGACGGCGTCGTCTACCGGATCGTGCCGCCGTCCCCGAGCCCGAGCCCGCGGATGCTCGCGACGCCGTTCAAGGTGATGAGCAAGGCGAGGAAGTACGACCCCGCCTGCTGGACCGAGGACCCGCGCTTCCGCGACTACCTGGTGGCGACCGAGCGGCTGCGCGCCCGCGACCTGACAGCGATGTCGTGGCCCGAGCTCGTCCGCATGCCCAGGCAGGCGCTCGCCCTGGTCGACCCGGTGGCCGACCTGCGCATCGACTACCTGCCCGGCACCGGGCTCGCGCTGCTGCGGCTGATCCTGGCGCTGCGGCTGCTCGGGCTCGCGGAGTGGTACGGCCCGCTGATGGGTGGGACGCGTACCAGGACGAGCGACGCCAACCAGGCACTGGAACGGCTGGCGGAGGTCGCCAGGCGCACGGGAGCGCTGAAGGGCGGCCCGCAGCCGGAGGAGTTCCAGCGGGAGTTCGCCGCGTTCCTGACCGAGTACGGCCACCGCGAGAGCGCGAGCCCCATCCTCATCACCCCGCCCACCTGGTCGGAGGCCCCCGAGATCGTGCTCAGCCTGGTCGAGGTGCTGGCCGCCGAGCCGCCCAAGGACAGGCCGCAGGACCCGCTGGAACGCCTGCTCACCCACCCCCGGCTGCGCTCGGAGCGCCGGCGCGCCCGGATGACGCGCCGGGTGGTGGCGGCCCGCGCGGGCATCGCCTTCCGCGAGGACAGCCACCTCGCCTTCATGCTGCCGCATCCGATCCTGCGCAGGTCGCTGCTGGAGATGGGCCGCCGGCTGACCGAGCGGGGCGTGCTCGACCGGCCGGAGGCCCTCTTCCACCTGCGGCTGGAGGAGCTGGAGGAGATCAAGGACATCGCCGCCCTGCGCCCCGAGGACGCCGAGCGGCTGCGCGAGACGGCCAGGGCGCGCGCGGTCAAGCGCGAGCAGCTGTCCGGCGTGCGGCTCATCGACCCCGCCGAGGTCTTCGGCGCGGGGGACACCGGCGACGCGCTGATCACGGGCGCGCCGGCCGGGGGCGGCAGTGCGACCGGGCCGGTCAAGGTGATCAGGGAGCCCGCCGAGTTCGGCCGGCTCGCAGCCGGCGACGTGCTCGTGTGCCCGTACACGAACCCCTCGTGGACGCCGCTCTTTCAGCAGGCGGCGGCGGTGGTCGTCGACACCGGCGGCGCGGCCTCGCACGCGGCCATCGTGGCCAGGGAGTACGGCATCCCGGCCGTGATGGGCACGGGCACGGCGACGTCGGTGCTGGAGGACGGTCAGGTGGTGACCGTGAACGGCGACACCGGCGCGGTCACCGCGGCTCCTTAGAATGCATGCCATGGTCACCGACCACCGCAAGCTGCCACGCCGCCGGGGCGACGCGCTCAACGCGGCCATCTACCAGGCCACGCTCGACGAGCTGGCCGAGGTGGGCTACGCCGGGCTGACCATGGAGGGGGTGGCCGAGCGGGCCAAGGCCAGCAAGGCCTCGCTCTACCGGCGCTGGCCCACCCGGATCGAGCTGGTGATGGAGGCGGTCTACCAGAGCCTGCCGACGCCAGGGTGCTCGCCCGACCTGGGCAACCTCCGTGACGACCTGGTGGCCATGCTCAGCCTCACGGCGCAGGCCCTGTCGGGTCCCGCGGGCGAGGCCATGCGCGGGCTGCTCGGCGAGGCGCTGAGAGGCGAGTCGCCGCTGGGCACGCTGCGGCGCAACTCCCAGGGAACGGCCAGGCGGCTGATGGAGGAGGTCGTGCGGCGCGCGGTCGAGCGCGGCGAGGTGGATCCCGGCGACGTCACCCCGCTCCGCCTCGACTCGGGGCACGCGCTGCTGCGCCACCACTTCCTCTTCGAGGGGCCGCCCATCCCGGAGCGGCTCGTGGTCGAGATCGTGGACCAGGTGCTCATGCCGCTGCTCAGACCACGCGGCTGACCCCCGCCTGCTCGATCCGGCGCAGCATGCCGAGCTGCTCGCGCAGCGCGTCACGCCCGGTCTCGGTGATCCGGTACGGACTGTGCCGCTCCACCGACTGCACGGCCTCGATCAGGCCGTCCTCCTCCAGCCGCATCAGCGCCCCGTACAGGGTGCCCGGCTCCAGCGAGGTCCCCGAGAACTCCTCGATGTCGCCGATCATGCGATATCCGTGCTTCTGCCCCTCCGCGAGGCTGATGAGCACCAGCAGCGCCACGTCCGTGAAGCGGCTGAGCGCTTGGTTCCCGCGAGCCATCCCCTCAGTAAAAGTGAGTGAGGGTCACCGGGCAAGACCCATCGTCTCGGCCATGGTCAGCATCGAGTGGCCGAAGGCCGTGCGCCTGTGCTCGATCGTGTTGTTGAACTGGCCGAACACCTCGAAGCTGACCCAGCCGTACGTCGCGGTCCACGCGGTGACGGCGCGCCAGATCACCGCGTCGGGGACTTCCGGCATGAGGGCGCGCAGGCCGGCCGTGTCCGGCTCCAGCTCGTCCGGCGGCCCGGCCTCGGGGGCGCGCACCGCGCCCGCCTGCCAGGCGTCGCGGACGATGCCGGCCAGCACGGTGAGGTCGCGTACGCGGGCCGCGATCGTGTCTTGTGGCGCCTGGTAGCCGGGCACGGGGGAGCCGTAGATCAGCGCGTATTCGTGCGGGTGGGCCACCGCCCAGTCGCGCACGCCGTGGCAGGCCGCCAGCCACCGGCCGAGATGGTCGGCGCGCGGGGCCGCCGCCTCGGCCTGCTCGACGGCCTCGCCGAGCGCGTTGTAGGAGTCGATGATCAGCGTGGTGAGCAGGTCGTCGCGGCTCGGGAAATAGCGGTAGATGGCCGAGGAGACCATGCCCATCTCCCGCGCCACGGCCCGCAGTGACAGGCCGCCCGCCCCTTCCGTGGCGAGCCGGCGCCGCGCGATGTCGGTGATCTCTCTGGTGAGTTCGGCCCTGACGCGTTCTCTGGCGGTACGGCTGGCTGTCATGCTCGGCAGGTTACCAGAGCGGCGCAAGCAAACGAGAGCACTGCTCTTGACGACTGGCGCTCTCTTGAGAGAGCATTGCTCTCGTAAGTGAACGCCTGAACGCCTGAACGCCGGAGGCCCCCATGCTCGCCCTCGCCAAGCACGCCAACGCCCTGCTGATGTTCCTGCTGGAGCTCGGCGTGCTGGCCTCCGTCGCGTACTGGGGGTTCACGCTCAGCCCGAACTGGGCCGTCAAGCTGCTGGCCGGGATCGGTGGCCCGGCCCTGTTCATCGCCGCGTGGGCGCTGTTCGGGGCCGGTGGCGGCGAGAACGCCGTCTACCCGCTGACCGGCCTGGCCCGTGCCGCCCTGGAGATCCTCTGGTTCGGCGGCGGCGCTCTGGCGCTCTACGCCTCCGGGATGCTCACCTCCGCCGCCGTCTTCGCCGCGCTCTTCGTCCTCAACGCCGTCCTGCGCCTCGTCTGGAATCAGAGCTGAGCTCCCGGTACGGCTACGCTCGACCCGTGAAGACAGCCATGATCGGCCTGGGCGACATCGCGGAGAAGGCGTACCTGCCCGTGCTGGCCGCCCAGCCCGCCCTCGACCTGCACCTGTGCACCCGCGACGAGGCCAGGCTCGACCGGCTCGGCGACGCCCACCGCATCGCGGCCCGGTTCACCCGCGTCGACGAGGTGATCAAGGCCGGGGTCGAGGCGGCGTTCGTGCACGCCGCCACCGAGGCCCATCCCGAGATCGTCGAGGCGCTGCTCGAAGCCGGGATCCACGTCTACGTCGACAAGCCCATCGCCTACACCCTGGCCGAGTCCGAGCGCCTGGTGCGCCTGGCCAGGACCGCCGGCAGGTCGCTGATGGTCGGCTTCAACCGCCGCCACGCCCCCGGCTACGTCTCGCTGGCCGCCCACCCCCGGCACCTCGTCGTCATGCAGAAGAACCGGCACGATCTGCCCGACACCCCGCGCCGGGCCGTCTTCGACGACTTCATCCACGTGGCCGACACGCTCAGGTTCCTCGCCCCGGGCGAGGTCACCGGCACCACGATCAGGACCCGCGTTCGTGACGGGCTCATCGAGCACATCGTCCTGGAGCTGTCGGGCGACGGCTTCACCGCCCTCGGCGTCATGAACCGGGTGAGCGGCGCGAGCGAGGAGACCTGCGAGGCGATGGGCGACGGCCGCAAGCGCCGCGTGGTCAACCTCGGCGACGTCGTCGACTACCAGGGCGGCGAGGAGCTGGCCAGGCGGCCTGACTGGGTGCCGGTGGCCAGGCAGCGCGGCATCGAGCAGATCTGCCTGGAGTTCCTGGCCGCCGTGCGCGCGGACCGCCGGATCGACCCGGGCGACGCCCTGGCCACCCACGCCCTCTGTGAGCAGATCGTCGCCCAGGCGACTTGATCCGCCCCGGCCGCGCGGCTCTGCTTCGGCGGCGCGGCTCCGGCTCGGCCGTGCGGCTCAGAGGGAGCGCGGGTCAGCCGGTCGGGGTGAGCAGGCGCATCGCGCGGTCGGCCCTGGCCAGCATCCGGCCGAACCTGTCGCCCAGCCGGGTCAGCACGGTATAGCCCTTGGCGTCGCTCAGCGGGCTGGAGGACGACACGACGCCCGCCACCGAGCCCCCGTACAGCGCGGGCCCGCCGCTGCCGCCGGCGGCGGCGTGGCAGTTGCGGGTCACCATCAGCCCGGGCCCCTCCGAGACGCCCTCGACGGTGTCGCCCACGCACCGGTACATCTTGGTGCCCGGATAACCCCGGCCCACCGGATAGCCGAGCAGCTCAAGCCCGCGCAACTTGGTGCCCCTGGCCGTGGGCATGGGCGGCAGCCCCCGCCCGGTCACGTCCTCCAGCGGGCGCTTGCGGCGCACGACTCCGACCAGGCCCACGTCGTACGGCAGCAGCTCGGAGGAGAACGGCCTGCTGCGCCAGCGCGCCGGCACCCACGTGCGCACGACGGGCCAGACCCCGAGCGGCGGCCGGCCCCTGTCGTAGCCCGGCAGGAACGCCAGCCGTTCGAGCAGCCGGCCGTCGTGATAGAGGCAGTGGGCCGCCGTCAGCACCAGGCTGCGGCTGCGCGAGCCGATCACCGTGCCCCCGCACAGCACGTCGGTCTTCGCGACGGGATCGTGGCCGAGCAGCACCCCGGTCAGCCGCCGCGCCCCCGTGTAGGGACGCGGGACCGGCGCGTAGCCCAGGCGGTCGCCGTCAGGCGTCAGCACGCGGGGAACGGGGACGTTGCGTTGGGACACCTCGGTGAGGGCGGCTGGATCGAGCAGGACCAGAGAGAGCACCAACCTGAGCACCGCTCCACTCTAAGGGGAAGATGATCAATGTTCTGACCTGCGACATCAATGTTTGCCGAAGGTCTGCAGAAAGCCTCGGCCTTCAGACCGGGATGGATGTGGTCCTCGAAGGGGGTGGCCCGCCGGAGGCGTGGCGTGGCGGGGCGCGTGGCGCGGAGCTTGAAGCGGTCAGGTGGGGCGGCGCTGTTGTTCGATGTATGCCTTGATGAGGGTGTGCGGGGCTTCGCCGCAGGATGCGGCGAGGTAGGACGGCGACCAGAGGGGGTCCTTCATGGGGACGTGGCTGAGGCGGCCGGTGAACTCTTTGCGCAGGTAGTGGGATGAGACGCCCTTGAGGGAGTTGACGAGGTTGGAGACGGCCATCTTGGGTGGGTAGTGGACGAGCAGGTGGACGTGGTCGTCTGCGCCGTTGAACTCGCGTAGTTCGGCTTCAAAGTTGTCGCATGGTCTGGCTGTGCTGGCGGGGCGGAAGTATCGCGTGGAGTTCGACCCCGGGCAGCGGATCTTCGCGGAGCGGTTGGGCGGGATCTGCCGCAGCGTGTGGAACACCGGTCTCCAGCAGCGCCGCGAGTACCGCAAGCGGGGCGGGCGCCTCGGCTACGCCGAGCAGTGCGCGCAACTCGCCGACGCGAAAAAGGACCCGTACTGCGCCTGGCTGGCCGACGCTCCCGCCCAGGTCATCCAGCAGATCCTCAAAGACCTGGATCAGGCGTGCTCTCGGCACGGCACCTGGAAGGTCAACTGGAAGTCGAAAACCAGATGGAAGCCGTCCTTTCGGTTCCCCACCGCGAAACATATCCCCGTGGAGCGGATCAACCGCACGTGGGGGCGGGTGTTCTTGCCCAAATTCGGGTGGGTGAAGTTCCGGATGTCGCGTCCGCTGGGTGGAGTGGTGAAATCGGCGACCGTCTCCCTCGACGGGGAGTTCTTCGATCGTCGCCACGCCACCACCGATGGTGTCTCCAGCTGGGTGATACCCCCGGCCGCCAAGCAGGACCGGACATCCGATCTGGGCTATCTCACTCGTGGTGAAGCAGAACGGTATCTGCGGCTGCAGCGCCGGCTGGCCCGCAGCGCGAAGGGCTCCAAGCGGCGCAAGGCGATCATCGCTCGGCTGGGTGAGATCATGCACCGGGTCAGATGGCGGCGCAGCGACTTCAACGCCCAGACCGCGCACCGACTTACCCGCGACTACGGCGTGGTGATCCTCGAAGACTTGAAGACGACGAACCTGACCAGCGCCGCGCGGCCGAAACCCGACCCCGGCCGCCCTGGCGCTTTCTTGCCCAACGGGCGGGCCGCGAAGTCCGGCCTGAACAAGGCGATCCTGGACAAGGGCTGGTACGGGTTGGAGATAGCGCTGCGGTCCAAGGCTCGCTACACCGGGACGGTGATCGCTGAGGTTCCGGCCCCGTACACCTCACAGACCTGCCCGGCACCGGCCTGCGGGGTGGTGGATGGGAAGAGCCGCAAGAGCCAAGCACTCTTCTCCTGCACCGCCTGCGGGCATACCGAGCACGCCGACATCGTCGGGGCCAAGAACACGCTAGCGAAGTATCAGGCGGCCGGGCTGGTCGTCTCAGGGCGTGGAGACCCATCCGGGTCCGTGAAGCGCCAAGCACCCCGTTCCACAGCACGGGCCGCGCCAGCGGCACGAACTGCCGCGTGAGCGGCACGGGAACCTCCGTTCTTCAGGGCGGAGAGCAAGTCAACCTATCTTGTGTACGCCGAACCCAGGGCCCGCAGCCGCTCGTGCGCCGACTCGTAGACCGCCGCCCGGCCGAGGAACTCCTTGGGGATCTTGGCGACCATCGTGTAGTTGGTGTCGCACACGTTGCCGACCGGCGCCTGCCCGGCCTGGCTGACGAGCTGGTAGGCGTCCAGCGTGTCCAGCCCGGTCAGCTCCGAGGTCCAGGTGACGAGGTCGTGCTGGCTGATCCGGTACGCGTCCTCCAGCGGCCTGGCCGAACCCGTGGACATCAGGTGCAGGTCGTCCTCCAGCCGGGGCCACGGCGTGGCCATGCCCTTGATCAGCTCGACCGCGACCACGGTGTTCATGGCCGACTCCACCGCCGTGCCGCACACCTCGCCGTGCCCCTGCCGCCCGTGGCCGTCGCCGATCGAGAACAGGCCGCCCTCGACGTTGACGCCCAGGTAGACGGTGACGCCCGCGCGCAGCTCCGGGGTGTCCATGTTGCCGCCGTGCGCGTCGGGGGTGATCGTCATGCGGGCCTCGTTCGCGGCGGGGGCCACGCCGACCGTGCCGTGCATCGGGTCGAGCGGCAGCGCCACGCTGAAGTCGCTGTTGCGGGCGTGGTAGACGGCCACGCCCCGGTCGAGGTCGATGTCGTAGCGCCAGACGCGCTCCTCCAGCGGCGGCTGCAGCATGGCCGTGGTGTGCGTGCCGGTCAGCGCGCCGAAGTGGGGGAACGTCGTGGACACCGCCCAGTCCCTGGCCGGGGTGATGGAGACGAAGTGCAGCGCCAGGGTGTCGCCAGGCTCGGCGCCCTCGACGTGGAAGGGCCCGGTCACGGGGTTGAGGTAGGGGAACTCGCACACCCGCGAGGGCAGGTCGTCCACGCTCCTGACCAGGCCGCCGAAGCAGTCCTCCGTGTACAGCTCCATGATCGTGCCCGGCCGCACCTTGCCGACGGCCGGGCGCCCACCGAAGGTGTAGCTCAGCTCTTCTGGCGAGGGATGGTACGAGACGACGTTCACATGACCTCCTTGGGAAGGACGGGCCCGCGGCCCGACAGGTACGACAGGCCGAGCACGACGAGACCGGCGGCCAGCCAGATGCCGCCGGCCCACTGGGCCGCGACGTTCTGGTTGATCACCACGGCCACCAGGATGCCGAAGCCGATCACGGGCGCGACCAGGTGCGCCCAGTAATTGCGGCTGCCCTGCCTGATCGCGTAGTGGACGACCACGGCCACGTGCAGGAGCAGGAAGGCGGTCATGGCGCCGAAGTTGACCAGCGAGGTCAGCTCCCCGGCGCCCTGCTCCCTGGTGCTCATGAACAGGCCCACGGCCAGCGATATACCCGCGACCACGAACGTGGCGTTCACCGGCACCTGCCGCTTCGGGTCCACCTTGGCCAGGAAGCCGGGCAGCTGCCGGTCGCGGGCCATGGCGAACAGCAGCCGCGAGGTGGCCGCCTGCGCGACCAGCGAGTTGGCGAAGCCCCAGGCGATGGCGGTGGCCACGGCGGTGAGCACCGCCAGCCACTGCCCGCCGGCGAACGCGGCGGTGTCGTAGAAGGCGTTGCCGGTGAGGTCGCCCTCGGCGATCAGCTTGTCCCTGCCGGGGGTGAGCAGCGCCGCCACCCACGTCTGCACCACGAACAGCACGGCCGCCACGCCGAGCGCGGCGACCATGGAGCGGCCGAGCCGCCTGGCGTCCTCGCGGTTCTCCTCCGCCAGCGTGGAGATGCCGTCGAAGCCGAGGAACGACAGCACCGCCACCGACGCGGCGGCGAACACGACGCTCCAGGTGAAGGAGGAGGACTCGAAGATCGGGGAGAACGCGCCCGCCTGGCCCTTGCCCTGGGCCAGCGCGACGCCGCCGACGACCAGGAAGATCGCCAGCACGGCCAGTTCGGCGACCAGCATGACCCGGGTGATCCTGGCCGTCATCTGGATGCCGAGGTAGTTGATGCCGGTGTTGAGCAGCACGAACATGACCAGCCACGCCCAGACGGGGATCGCGGGCACGAAGGAGTTCATGGCGCCGCTGGCGATCAGGTAGAGCAGCGAGGGTACGAGCACGTAGTCCAGCAGGATCGCCCAGCCGGCCATGAACCCGACCGGGGCCGCGATGCCGCGCCCGGCGTAGGTGTAGACCGACCCGGCCATCGGGAAGGCCCGCGCCATCTGCGCGTACGACAGCGCCGTGAACGCCATCGCCAGCAGCCCGATCACGTACGCCAGCGCCACCATCCCGTGCGAGGCGGAGAAGACGTAGCCGAAGATGCCGAAGGGCGCGATCGGCACCATGAAGATCAAGCCGTAGATCATCAGGTCGGCGAAGCCGAGGGTACGCTTCAGCTCCTGCCGGTAGCCGAACTGTTCGATGGTGCTCATGGACGGCTCCTTGCTGCCTGGGGGGCTGCGCGGGGGGGCATGCGCTTGGGGCATGCACGGGGTGCTTGGGGGCTGCCCGGGGGCGTTTCGCACCTTAGAGCCAAAGCTTTCTATTGGAAAGGTTTCTCTAGAAAGAAACTCAGGCCGTCGGCCCTGCCCAGGTGGACGGGATGGCGGACCTGCCGGTCGAGCAGCGTGACCGTGCCGCGCGCGCTCGTGATCGTGGCCCCGTCGGCCGCCGCGTCCAGCGCCGGCACCGCCAGCGAGCCGGCCCGCGCGCTCAGGGCGGTCAGCATGGCCACCGCCTCGTAGCAGCCGTGGCCGTGGGCGTTGAGCGAGGGGGCGTCCTGGCCGAACCTGGCCGCGTACCGCTGCGCGAAGTCGAGGCTGGCCGTGGTCGGCAGGCCGCGGAAGTAGCCCATGGAGGCGTACAGGCCGCCGGTCGCGTCGCCGCCGATGCCGAGCAGGCCGTGCTCCTCCAGCGCGCCGCACAGCCGGGCCGCGGTCAGGCCGGAGTCCGCGTACGCGCGGTTGAAGTCGATCAGGTCGCTGCCGATCAGCGTCAGCAGGATGGCGTCCGGCCTGACCTCGGCCACCCGCTCCAGCCGGCGCACCGCCTGGCCGTTCGCGACGAGGCTCTCGCCGACCACGCTCGCCCCCGCCTCCCGCAGCCTCCTGCGGGCGCTGGCGTGCACCAGGCGCGGCCAGATGTAGTCGTTGCCCAGCAGGTACCATCTGCGCGCCCGCCGGGTGCCGGCCAGCCACTCGATGCCGGGGGCGAGCTGCCGGTCGGGGGTCTCGCCCAGGAAGTAGACGCCGGGCGCGCGGCCGCCGCCCTCGTACGGCGGCGCGTACACGAACGGCACCCGCCCCGCGATGGCGGCCACCACCTCCACCCGCACGTCGCTCGCGTGCGCCCCGACCGCCGCCTGCACCGTGCCCGTCCGGACCAGCCCCGCCACCTCGGCCGCCACCACCCGGGCGGGACGCCCGCCGTCCACGAGGACCAGCTCCACCGGCCGGCCCAGCACGCCGCCCCGGTCGTTGACCTCCTCGGCGGCCAGCACGGCGCAGTTGATCGCGCACGGCCCCATGAGCCCCAGCACGCCGGAGACGGGCACGATCAGCGCGACCCTGACCGAGCCCGACGGGAGGAGTCGTGCTTCGAAGGGATCGACCATCGGCGCCACGCCGACGAGTATCCTCCCTTCAAGCTCCCCGACGAAAGGACCTTGCGATGACCACCTCCGGGCTGGGGTCCTCACTCGCCTACCTGCTCAGCCGTGCGGAGCGGGGCGTCAACCGCGGGCTGGCCGCGGTGCTCGCCGGCGAGGACGTCACGGTCGAGCAGTGGCGCATCATGCGGGCCCTGGCCGACGGCCGCGGCGAGTCGATGGGCGAGCTGGCCGCGGCCGTGCTCATGCCGCACCCCACGCTGACCAAGGCCGTCGACCGGCTCATCGACCGGGCGCTGGTCTACCGGGGGCCGGCGAAGGGCGACCGGCGGCGGGTGGCGGTGTTCGTCTCGGAACGCGGCGCCGAGCTGCTGGCGCGGGTGGACGGCGCGGTGGCCGAACAGCAGGGGGAGATCGCGCGGGCGTTCGGGCAGGAGCGCACCGAGCAGCTCATGCGCGACCTGGAGGACCTGGTCGAGGCGCTCGACAGCACTGCACTGAAGCTCTGATCACCGGTCCTCGCGCTTCTTGGTGGAGTCGGCCGCGAGCAGCGCCACCAGCCCGGCGGCGGCCACGCCCAGGTAGGCCCACAGCGGCAGGTCCACGAGCCGGTGCAGGAACCCCCAGTTGCTGTCGAACCACATCTGGCCCACGAATCCGACGACGCCCTGGATGATGGCGATCACGCCGACGATGTTGATGATTCCTCTCATGCCCATCACGATGCAGCACGAAGCCCGCCCAGGGCATCGAACCTTGGGCGGGCCGCGTGCTACTTAAGTCGTGCCTTGCTCAGGACCTACACGCGGGTCGTCACGGGTAGAGGCCGCGCATCTGGTGCGCCTCGGCCACCCTGCTCACGCCGATGACGTGCGCCGCCTGCCTGAGCGTCAGCCCGCGGTCCGCGGCCGTGGCCGTGACCTCGGCGTAGGCGGCCAGCATGAGCTCGCGCAGCTTCAGCTCGACGTCGCCGGAGCTCCACGAGTAGGCCTGCATGTTCTGCACCCACTCCAGGTACGACACGATCACCCCGCCGGCGTTGGCCAGGATGTCGGGCACGACCGTGGTGCCGCCGGCGGCGAGGATCTCGTCCGCCTCGGGTGTGACGGGCCCGTTGGCGCCCTCGACGATCAGCCGGGCGCGCACCCTGGGCGCGTTGGCCTCGGTGATCGCGCCTTCGAGCGCGGCCGGGACCAGGACGTCCACGTCGAGCTCGAAGAGGTCCTCGCGAGGCAGGTCGTCGGCCTGGTGGAACCCGCGCACGCCGCCCGACTCGGCCACCCACGCGCGCAGGCGGGCGATGTCGAGGCCGGCCGCGTTGTAGACGGCCCCGCTGACGTCGGAGACCGCCACCACCTTGCAGCCCGCGTCGGCCAGGTATCGCGCGGCCGGCGCACCCACCTTGCCGAAGCCCTGCACGGCCACGGTCACGCTCTCGGGCGAGCGGCCGAGCGCGGCCAGCGCCGCGATCTGCACGCCCCTGGAGGTCGCGCCCGCGCGTCCCAGCGAGCCGCCCAGCGTCGTCGGCTTGCCGGTGACCACACCGGGCACCGAGTAGCCGGTGTTGACGCTGTAGGTGTCCATGATCCAGGCCATGGTCCGCTCGTCGGTGCCGACGTCGGGGGCCGGGATGTCCTTCTCCGGGCCGATCAGCGGCAGGATCTCGTTGACGTAGCGGCGGGTCAGCCGTTCCAGCTCGCGAGTGGTGAGCTGGGCCGGGTCCACGGCCACGCCGCCCTTGGCGCCGCCGTACGGGATGCCGACCAGTGCGCACTTCCACGTCATCCACATCGCGAGCGCGGTGACCTCGTGGATGTCGACGGCGGGATGAAACCGCAGCCCGCCCTTGGCGGGGCCGCGTGAGACGTTGTGCTGGACCCGGTAGCCCTGGACGACGTCCAGGCGACCGTCCTCGCGGCGCACCGGGACCGAGACGGTCAGGGAGCGGCGGGGCGTGGCCAGCATCGTGCGGAGCCCGTCGTCGAGGCCGAGATGTTCGGCGGCCCGGTCGAGCTGGTGCAACGCGGAGTCGAGGGCCTGACGGCCCGGGGTGATCAGGGCCGGCGTCGTTGACGGCACCATGATGCTCATGGAAGAACTTCCTCCCGATATGTAACGCCCTTTTACGGGAACAGGCGCCGTTGCCTCTCCCTTTTGGGCGTTGATGTCACGATCATCCTAGAGCGGGGCGTTTGACCTTGCCGAGTTTTGGTAGAAATCCAAGCCGTTGATCGGATGTGGCGGACAGCGCCACTCTGGCAGGCTTGCGCACGAGAGTGTGAAGGAACGTCGAACCAGGAGGTTTTTCCATTGCCCGCACTGGTGGTGGGGCCGATGCTGCGGTACGTCGCCTTCGACAGCGCGTCGATCTGGGTGGAGACCGCCGAGCCCTGCACAGTCGCCGTCGAGGCGGGAGGCAGGACTTACCGGTCGCCTACCTTCACTGTGCACGGTCACCACTACGCGATCGTCGATCTCGTCGAGTTGTCCCAGGATATCGCGTCGTACACGGTGGAGCTCGACGGGGAGCAGGTTTGGCCGATGGCGGGTCGCCCGCCGTCCCGGATCAGGCTGCTGCCCAGGGAAGGGGTGCGCAAGCTGGCGTTCGGATCGTGCCGCACCAGCGTGCCCCACGACGCCGCGCACGTGCGTTCCCACGGTGACGACGTGCTGCGGGCCTTCGGCGAGCACCTCCCCGAGGCGGCCGAGGAGGAGTGGCCCGACCTGCTGCTGCTCCTCGGCGACCAGGTCTACGCCGACAACCCCTCGCCCGACATGCTGGCCTACATCCGCTCCCGCAGGGACACCGAGCCGCAGGGCGAGATCGCCGACTTCGAGGAGTACGCCGAGCTCTACCGCCAGGCGTGGACCGAGACCGAGATCCGCTGGCTGCTGTCCACCGTGCCGACCGCGATGATCTTCGACGACCACGACCTGCGCGACGACTGGAACACCTCCCAGCCCTGGCGCGAGCAGATGGCCAGGACGTCGTGGTGGCGCCGCCGGGTGGTGGCCGGGCTGGGGGCGTACTGGATCTACCAGCACCTCGGCAACCTCTCACCCGCCGAGCGGGCGGAGGACCCGCTGCTGCGCAAGCTGATGGAGGGCGACGGCGGCCAGGCGCTCGACGCCTTCGCCGACAAGGCCGACGCCGAGCCCACCAGCAACCGCTGGAGCTACGCCCGCGACCTCGGCCCGGCCCGCCTCATCATGGTCGACACCCGGTGCGCCAGGCAGCTCACGCCCGGCGACCGCCGCATGCTCGACGCGGACGAGTGGGCCTGGCTGGAGGAGCAGGTCAGCCGCCCGACCGAGCAGCTGATCATCGGCTCGTCGATCCCGTTCCTGCTGCCCGAGGGCGTCCACGGCGTGCAGAACTGGAACGAGGCCCTGAGCGACGGCAAGTGGGGGCCCGTGGTGCGGCGGTGGTCGGAGAAGTTCCGGCAGGCCATCGACCTGGAGCACTGGGCGGCGTTCCGGCGCTCGTTCGAGGACCTGGCCCGGCTGCTCATCGGGCTGGGCAAGCCGGTGCTGATCCTGTCGGGCGACGTGCACTACTCCTACCTGGCCCAGGCCGACCGGGGGCCGGTCTTCCAGATCGTCTGCTCGCCGATCCGCAACCCGCTCAGCCGCATGCTGCGCTGGGCCAACGTCTTCACCCAGTTCTCGATCGCCACCCTGGTGGGCGGCCTGCTGGCGCGGTCGGCGGGCATCCCGCGCCCGCCGTTTCGCTGGCGGGTCACCAAGGGCCCGCTGTTCCAGAACGCGCTCGCCGTGCTGACCCTGCCCGACGAGGTCACCTGGTACGGCTCCACCGGCGAGGTGGTCAAGCCGATCGACTCCGCCCGCCTACGCTGATCCCCATGGATGCCAACGCCGTCGCCGTACCCTTCTACGACCTCTGGCACGAGGACGGGCACGTGCCCCTGATCCGCGAGCTGCTGCCGCCGCTGCTGGCCGGGGTGCGGCGCAGTCTGATCGAGATCGGCGCGGGCACGGGCCTGATCACCGAGCTGATCGCCCGCGTCACCCCGGCCGAGATCTACGCCGTGGAGCCGTCGCTCGGCATGCGTTCCGTGCTGATCTCCCGGCTGGCCCAGGACCCGCCGGCGCTGCGGCGGGTGACCGTGCTGCCGTGCGGGGCCCTCGACGTGGACGTGGACGAGCCGGTCGAGGCCGTCGTGATGATCTCGGTGCTGCAGAGCTTCTCCGCCGCCGAGCGGGACGAGCTGTGGCGGGTGCTGGCCAGGCAGCTTGAGCCGGGCGGGCGGCTGCTGTTCAACTGGCGGCAGCGGGCCGCGGCCGTGCCGGGGGAGCTCGTGTCCATGGGCTCCTATCCGGTGGGGCGGCACACGTACGAGGTGGCCGGGCAGGTGCTCGCCGCCGAAGGGGAGAGCGTCACCTCGCGCTTCGTCTACCGGACCAGGCAGCGCGGGGTGGTGGTGACCGAGGACGAGGTGGTCTCCACCAGCCATTGGCCGGCAGGGGAGGTGCTGGTGGCTGAGCTGAAGGAGCACGGGTTCGTCGCTGAGGACGCGCCCGACGGCATACAGGTGTGGTCGCTGCCCGGCTGACGCCCAGGGCCCGGCCACCACGAGTGGCCGGGCCTGGCTCGACCTGCGGGTCCTGCGGGTTCTACGAGTTCTGCGGGTGCTGCAGGTCGTAGATGGCGTCGGTGAACTGGTCGATCGCCCAGAGCAGGTCCTCTTCCGAGATGACGATCGGCGGCGCCAGCCGGATCGTGGACCCGTGCGTGTCCTTGGCCAGCACGCCCCGCTTCAGCAGCGCCTTCGACACCTCACGGCCGGTGCCCAGGTCGGGGTGGATGTCCACGCCCGCCCACAGCCCGCGCCCGCGCACCGCGACCACGCCGCCCTTGCCGACCATGTCGCGCAGCCGCGTGTGCAGCACCTCGCCCAGCTTGGCGGCCCTGGCCTGGATCTCGCCGGTGCCGAGGATCTCGATCACCGCGTTGGCCACCGCGCACGCCAGCGGGTTGCCGCCGAACGTGGAACCGTGCTGGCCGGGGTGGATGACCCCGAGCACGTCCCGGTTCGCGGCGATGGCCGAGACCGGTACGACGCCGCCGCCCAGCGCCTTGCCCAGCACGTAGATGTCGGGCACGACGCCCTCGAAGTCGCACGCGAACGTCTGGCCCGTGCGCCCCAGCCCCGACTGGACCTCGTCGGCGATCATCAGGATGCCCTCGGCCGTGCACAGCTCCCGCACCTCGCCAAGGTAGCCGTCCGGCGGCACCAGCACCCCGGCCTCGCCCTGGATCGGCTCGACCAGCACCCCGACCGTGTTGGCGTCGAGGGCCTGCCTGATCGCCTCGACGTCGCCGTAGCGGACGACGCGGAAGCCCGGCGTGTACGGGCCGAAGTTGTCGTGCGCCTCGGGGTCGGTGGAGAAGCTGACGATCGTGGTCGTACGGCCGTGGAAGTTGCCCTCCATCACGATGATGTTGGCCTGGTCCGGCTCGACGCCCTTGACCTCGTAGCCCCACTTGCGCGCCACCTTGATGGCGGTCTCCACGGCCTCGGCGCCGGTGTTCATGGGCAGGACCAAGTCCTTGCCCGTGAGGTCGCCGAGCCCGGCGCAGAACTGCGCGAACTGGTCGTGGTAGAAGGCGCGGCTGGTCAGCGTCAGTCGTTCGAGCTGCTCCTTCGCGGCCTCGATGATCTTCGGATGGCCGTGGCCGAAGTTGAGCGAGGAGTAGCCGGACAGGCAGTCCAGATACCGCTTGCCGTCGACGTCGGTGACCCAGGCGCCGTGCGCCTCGTGGATCACCACGGGCAGTGGATGGTAGTTGTGCGCGCTGCGGCGCTCGCTCACTTCGATCAGTTCTGCGCTGGTGGTCATGATCAGATCTCCCCCCTGATCTCCAGTGTGCAGCACTTGGGGCCGCCGCCCGCCTTACGCAGCTCCGACAGATCGACCGGGATCACCTCGTAGCCGCGCCGCTTGAGCTCCAGGTGGAGATCGGAGGCCTCGGCGTTGATGACCACGTTCGTGCCGTCGCTGACCGCGTTCAGCCCGAGCACCTCGGCGTCGCGGTCCGTCGCGATCACCGCGTCGGGGAACATGCGGCGCAGCACCGCGAGGCTCCCGGGCGAGAAGGCGGCGGGGTAGTAGCCGACATTGCGCCCGTCGATCGGGAACAGCGCCGTGTCGAGGTGGTAGAAACGCGGGTCCACCAGCGTCAGCGAGACGACGGGCCGGCCCAGGTACTCCTGCGCCTCCTGGTGGGCGACCACGTCCGTGCGGAAGCCCGTACCGGCCAGGATGACGTCGTCGAGGGTGAGGAAGTCACCCTCGCCCTCGTTGACGTGGGAGGGCTCGAGCGCCTCGTAGCCGCGGTCGGTGAACCAGCGCAGGTAGGCCGGGCCCTCGGCGGCGCGCTGCGGGTAGGCGAAGCGCGCGCCGTAGACGCGGCCGTCCACCACCAGGGCGCCGTTCGCGGCGAACACCATGTCGGGCAGGCCCTCGATCGGGTCGATCAGGCTGACCTGGTGTCCGAGCTCCTCGTACGCCGTCTTGAGGCCCTCCCACTGCCGGACCGCAACGTCGCGGTCCGCTCCGGCCTCGGGACACATCCACGGGTTGATCGCGTACTCGACCGTGAAGAAGTCCGGGCGGCACATGAGGAAGTGTTTGGGCATGCAACGCTCCAACGTGTCGTAACCAGGGAAAACCCCTCTTCAGGGGGACGGAGCAAGCCTAGGAATTCCCGATTGGGCAAGCCAAGGGGTTGACATTGCGTCTTGCCGCCGATCGGTTGCGTCTTTCACCCGGTTGAGGGGGATTCGTTGCGCACCTCGGGCACAGAGGGGTTGTGAGTTGCGTCCACCAGGCGCGACAGCACGATGGCGCTCTTGGTCCGCACCACGAACGCCTCGGCCGCGATGCGCTCGATCACCCGCTCGACGTGGCGCACGTCCGTCGCCCTGATGTGCAGCAGCGCGTCCGCCTCGCCGGTGATCGTGGCCGCGCCCACCACTTCGGGGAACCTGGCCACGGCCAGCGCGATGTCCGACGGCTTCGTCTTGCCCTGGCAGAACAGCTCCACGTACGCCTCGGTCGTCCAGCCGAGCGCCTGCGGCGCCACCCGCGCGCTGAACCCGGTGATCGCCCCGAGCTCGCGCAGCCGGTCCACCCGCCGCTTGACCGCCGAAGCGCTCAGCCCGACCCGGTGGCCGATCTCGGCGTAGGTCTGGCGGGCGTCGTCCACGAGCGCCGCGATGATGTCACGATCGAGCCGGTCCAGTTCCACGCGCTCTGTATACCGCCTGGCCAGGCTGGCGCGCGACGAGCGGCACGCGGGACACTGGGCGGGGCCGGCCGCGACCCCCGTCGAGCGCCGCCCCTTCGACTTGTCACCGGAAGGTTATTCGCAGCATGAATAGCACGAATATCGCCAGCTTTCCCCCGAATTTCGTGTGGGGAGTATCGACCTCGGCCTTCCAGATCGAGGGGGCGACGGCCGCCGACGGCCGTTCCCCGTCGATCTGGGACACCTTCACCGCCGACCGGGCCGAGGCGTGCGACCATTACCACCGTTATCCGGAAGACGTGCGGCTGATGAAAGAGCTGGGCATGGCCGCCTACCGGTTCTCGGTGAGCTGGACGCGCGTCTTTCCCGACGAGTCGGGAAAGGTCAACCAGGCCGGGCTCGATTTCTACGACAGATTGGCCGACGAGCTGACCGGCGCGGGCATCACGCCGTACGCCACCCTTTATCACTGGGACCTGCCGCAGTGGCTGGAGGATCTGGGCGGCTGGCCCGCGCGGGACACGGCCCACCGGTTCGCCGACTACGCCGCCGCCGTGCACGAGCGGATCGGCGACCGGGTCGGCACCTGGTTCACGCTGAACGAGCCGTGGGTGGCGTCCTTCCTCGGCTACGGCTCCGGCGTGCACGCCCCGGGCCGCGCGTCGGCCGCCGACGCCTTCCGCGCCGCACACCACATGCTGCTCGCGCACGGCCTGGGCGCGCGCGCCCTGCGCGACGGCGGAGCCGCCGAGGTCGGCGCCGTGCTCAACATCTCGCCGGTGATGACGCCGGCCCAGGTCAGCGACTTCGGCAGGACGTTGTCGGACGAGGACGCCGAGGCCGTCGCGCGGATCGACGCCCTGGCCAACCGGCAGTTCCTGGAGCCGATGCTGCGCGGCGCCTACCCCGCCGAACTGCTGGCCATCGCCGAGCGCCACGGCGGCCTCGATCATGTGCGCGACGGCGACCTCGACGTCATCGCCCAGCCGCTCGACCTGCTCGGCGTCAACTACTACACCCCGCTGGTCGTCCAGGCCCAGCCGAGCGAGCCCGCCGACCCTGCCTTTCCCGGCAGCGAGGGAATTCTCTTCTGCACCATTCCCACGGCCGTCACCGCGATGGGCTGGCCGATCGTGCCCAACTGCCTCGCGCTGCTCCTCGACCGCCTTTCCTGCGACTATCCCGGCCTCGACCTGATGGTCACCGAGAACGGCGCCGATTTCGTGGACGTGGTGACCGGCGACGGCATTCACGACGTCGACCGGATCAACTTCGTCGAGGAACATCTGCGGGCCCTGCGCGGCGCCGTCGAGAACGGCGCGAAGGTGCGCGGATATCTCGTCTGGACCCTGCTCGACAATCTCGAATGGGCCGACGGATACCAGCGCAAGTTCGGCCTCGTGCACGTCGACTTCGCCACCCAGAAACGCCGGCCGAAGGACAGCGCGCTGTGGTACCGCGACGTCATCCGCCGCAACGGCCTGACCGAGACCCGGCCGAAACGCCCGACCCTGGAGACGGTGGCCGCCCGCGCCGGAGTGTCGCGGGCCACGGTCTCGCGCGTCGTCAACGGGGAGTCGTCGGTCAGCTCCTCGGTCAGGGCCGCGGTGATGCGGGCCGTCAGGGAGATCGGCTACGTGCCCAACGCCGCCGCCCGCAGCCTCGTCACCCGCCGCACCAACGCCGTCGCCCTTGTGCTGTCCGTGCCCCGCCAGGGCGGCGACGCGCTGACGGCCGCCGTCGTCCAGTCCGTCGTCCAGTACGTCACGAGCCTGCTGGAGGGCGCGGGCAAGCAGATCACGCTCATGCTCGCCGACACGGCCGAGAGCCATCGCCGCATCGTCGCGCACGTCGAGAGCGGGCTGGCGGACGGGGTCGTGCTGCTGCCGCCCGACCGGGGCGACACGCTGGCCGAGCGGCTCTCGCGCACCGAGGTGCCGGTCGTCCTGCTGGGCAAGCCGCCCATCGCGTCGCTGGTCCCGTACGTGGACGTGGACAACGCGGGCGGCGCGGGGGCCGCCACCGACCACCTCGTCGCGCTCGGCCGGCGGCGCATCGGCATGATCTGCGGCCCCATGGACCTGGTCGCCGTCCAGGACCGGCTGGCCGGCCACCGTACGGCGCTGCGGCGGGCGGGCCTGAGCCCGCACCTGGCCGTGGCCGACGACCTCACCCGCGCGGCGGGCGCGGCGGCCACCCGCCGTCTCCTCGAAGACGACCCGTCACTGGACGCCGTCTTCGCCGCCACCGACCAGCTCGCCATCGGGGCGCTCACGGCGGCGCGGGAGGCCGGCCGGCGGGTGCCCGAGGACCTCGCGGTCGTCGGCTTCGACGACGTGGACGCCGCCTCGGCCACCACCCCGGCGCTGACCACCGTCCGCGTCCCGGTCGCCGACCAGGCGCTCGCGCTGGCCCGGCTGCTGCTGTCGCGCCTGGAGGGACGGCACACCACCTCCGTCGTGCTGCCGGCCCGGCTGGTCGTGCGCGAGTCGGCTTAGAGAGCCGCTCAGGGCCGCTCAGAGCTGCTGCTCGAAGAGACGGGGGAAGACCTTGGCGACCTTGGACAGCAGGTACTCGCCGTACGTGCCGGTGAAGTCCACCTGGCCGTCCCACCGGCGCCCCGGGGCGTAGGGGAGGGGCGGGACCTCGCTGTCCCAGCCGGGGTCGAAGAAGAACGGGAAGCTGAGGCGCTCGTTGCCGCTGCGGTTGCGTACGCGGTGGGGAGTGGAGCGGTAGTGGCCGGCGGTGAGCTTGTCGAGCATGTCGCCGATGTTGCACACGAACGTGCCCGGCACCGGGGGCGCGTCGATCCATCCGGCCCGCGTACGGACCTGGAGGCCGCCGTTGGCGTCCTGGAGGAGCAGGGTGAGCAGGCCGTAGTCGGTGTGCTCGCCCACGCCCCAGCCGTCGTCGTCAGGCGGGCTCGGCGGATAGTGAAATATCCGGAAAAGGATGGTCGGGTCGGCGGTGTATCCCGTACGGAAGTAGTCCTCCTCCAGACCCAGGCTCAGCGCGATCCCGCTCATGACCGCCTGCCCGAGCCCCGTCATCCGGCGCAGATACTCAAGCACCGCCTCCCGCAACTCGGGGACCCGCTCGGGGAACAGGTTGGGGCCGTGCAGCGGCAGCGTGCCCGCCGGCTCCTCGGCCCCGAAGTAGACGCCCTCCTTCAGGTCGGGGCGGCCGGAGGTCAGCTCGCCGCCGACCGGGAAGAAGCCGCGCCAGGCCCGTCCGCCCCGTTCCATCCGGATCTCGTCCTTGACCTCTTCAGGAAGGGCGAAGAAGCGCCTGGCGGCCGCGTCGAGCCGGTCGATGAGCTCGGCCGGCACGCCGTGACCTGAGACGTAGAAGAAGCCGTTCTCCCGGCAGGCCGCCCCGATCTCCTCCGCGACCCGCCGTCTCCGCGCTTCAGACTCGGATCCGGCTCCGGCGGCGAGGAGGGGTGACACGTCGATCACCGGCAATGCGCTCACCCGCACCATTGTTCCCCAAATCGCCCGGGTAGCCATGGCCGTGCCGGATGCGCGACTTAGCATCGAAGGGAGAACCCCGCCGGGGAGGCCCGATGCGCCTGTTACGCCGCAACCGTTCCCGCCTCAGCCGCGACCGTACGGAGAGCGTCGAGGACGGCGAGGTCGTCCGCCGGGCGCCCGCCGTGGCCTACGACGGCGACCTCTACCACCTGCCCGACTGGGCGGCGCGCCGGCGCGAGGAGCGCGAGCTGGGGCGCGCGCACGCCGCCGACGGCCAGATCGACACGCTCACCCTGCAGACCGGCAGCGTGCCCCGCTTCCACGAGCTGGAGGACGAGCGGCTGGAGGAGCTGGCCAGGATCGAGGAGCGCACGGAGCAGGAGATCCAGCGGGCGCGGGCGGAGTTCGAAGGCCAGAAGATCAGCCTGGCGGAGTCGCAGCGTGCGTTCGGGGAGGCCAGGAAGGCCCTGGAGGACAGTCAGCGCCGGGTCGCCGAGCTGGAGCAGCCCAGCAGGCGCCCCGGCGACGGCCGGCCCAGCTCCATCGCCGTCTCGGGCAGCCGCTGGCCCGTCGTGCGCCGCTGGCTGCCCGCCGCGCTGCTGCTGCTCCTGCTGCTGATCGTCGAGGTCCCGATCCTCTACCAGGTCATCCTGAGCTGGGGTGACAGCGTGGCCATGACCGCGCTGCTGGCCGCGGGCGCCGCCCTGATCATGCTCGTCGCGCCGCACATGTACGGGCGGGCGTTCCGCTCGTGGCAGGAGCACGGCAGCCCGGTCAAGGGGCGCGTGCTGCTGATCGGCGCGGCGCTCGTCTGGCTCGGCCTGATCGCCGCCGTGGCCGTCCTGCGCCGCGACGCCCTGGTCAGGCCGCTGGTGGTGGACGGCCAGGAGATCGGTCCCACCTCCGACGGGGTCGGGCAGCTGCCCACCATGATCCTGCTCCTCGCGCTGCTGATCGCCACCGCCCTCATCGCCGCCGACCTGGGCCGGCGCATGCACAACCCGAACGACCGCCGCCTGTGGGAGCTGCGCGCCAAGCGCGACGCCGAGTCCCGCGCCTGCGCCGCCGCGCAGGCCGCGTATCAGCGCGACGCCTCGTACGCGGAGAGCATCGCGCAGTACCTGCAAGGCGTGGAACGGCGGCGGGCCGGGCGGGTGCGGCAGCTGGACAGCGGGTTCGACAGCCTGGGTACGGCCTACCTCGGGGGCGTCGTGGAAGGGCTCAGGGATCCGGAGGCGGCCAGCTGGGCCGAACGCATCGTCCACCACCGCCGCACCACCCGCCCCTGACCGCCCCTCATGTGGGGGGCCGAGCCCGGGAAGGTGACCGGGCTCGGCGGGGCTCCTGAAGGCCCGAGTCCCCTCAGGAGGTCGAGAAGCTGAACCAGTTGACGTTGACGAAGTCGGCCGGCTGGCCGGAGGAGAAGGTCAGGTAGACGGTGTGCGTCCCCGTCACCCCTGAGATGTTCGCCGGCACCGTACGCCAGCTCTGCCACCCGCCCGTGTTCCCCAGCGCGAAGTCACCGATGGGCGTGGCCGTGGGGCTGTCCAGGCGTACCTGCACGAGCCCGCTCACCCCGGCCCCCGCCCCTGAGGCGACCCGGGCGCGGAACTGCGTGGCGGCCGTCGAGCCGAAGTTGACCCCGTCGTAGCGCAGCCAGTCGCCGTTGGTGATGGCGCCGATGTTCTGGCCGCCGCCGGAGTCGGTGGTCGCCTCGGTGATGGTGCCGGACTGCGCCTGGAACGCCTCCGCCTGGATGGTCGAGCGGGCGTCGACCCCGCCGGGCGGGTTGGTCGGGTCGGTGGTGGTGCCGCTCTGCCAGACCGCCACGTAGTCGACCACCATCGGCCGCCCGGGCACGGTCGCCGCGGTCGGCGTCTGACCGCCGAGCGCGTTCGGGAAGGCGCCGCCCATGGCCACGTTGAGCAGCAGGAAGTAGCCCGCGTGCCCGGTCATGTTGCTCCAGGTCGTCGCGTCGAACTGGGCCTGGTTCACGCTGTGGAACTGCTGGCCGTCCACGTACCAGCGCAGCTGGTTCGGGCTGACGCTGCGGTCCCACTCGAAGCGGTAGGTGTGGAACGCCGACTGGCAGGTCGAGCCGGGGCAGGCGCGGCTGGCGCCCAGGCCGGTGGTCTCGTTGCACGGCCCGCCGGGGTTGACGCCGCAGTGGAGCACGGCCCACACGGAGTTGAGCCCGTTGACGTTCTCCATGATGTCGAACTCACCGATGGCCGGCCAGTTCCAGTAGTTCCCCCGGTACGGCGCCCCGAGCGCCCAGAACGCCGGCCAGTAGCCGAGGGCGGCGTCGCCGGTCACGTTCGGCATCTGGATCCGGCTCTCGATGCGCAGCACCCGCCCGTCGGCGGGCTTGAAGTCGGCCCGCCTGGTCTCGATGCGCGCTGAGGTCCACTCGCCGGAGGAGCTGCGCAGGGGCGTGATGCGCAGGTTGCCCGAGCCGTCGAGGCTCAGGTTGCTGGTGCTGGAGGTGTAGTTCTGGATCTCGCCGGTGCCCCAGTTGGCGGGTCCTCCTGGGTACGCGTGCCCGGTGTCGATGATCCAGTTGGACGACGAGGGGAGGGTGTTGGCCGAGCCGTTGAAGTCGTCCGACCAGACCAGCGACCAGCCCGAGGGAGTGGGCGGGACGGCGGCGGAGGCACTCACGGCCACTTTGACGAGCAGGCCGCTGAGTGCCACGAGCACCACGGCCACAGCCGCCAGACGGCGTCTGTACCTGAGTTCTGTTGTCATCATCGCTCCAGGGGGTGCTGAGGCGGAGGTGAGAGAGCGCTCTCACCAGATGTGAACACAGGCGTGACTTCCTGTCAACAATCCGCACAAGACGCCGGAACGAGCTGTCAGAGAGCGCTCTCCGCACAGGTCAGAGCAGGTCCACCGTGGCCGCTCCCGCCGCCTCGAACGACTCCCTCCAGAAGCCTTCGAGCAGCGGGAAGCGGTCGGGGTTCGACGCCTTCTCCCGGAGGAAGCCGTGGACGACCACCGCGTACCCGTTGAGGTCGGGCAGCAGCCGCGCGTCCCTCAGTTCCTTGATCTTCCGCTGCCGCGCAGCTTCGCTCAGGTCCAGCCGGTTGATGTCGAGGTCGCCGCGGTTGTTGATCAGGTCGCTGAACACGATGATCTGGTGCGCGCTGTCGGGCTGCCGGCGCGCGCCGAGCTGCTTGGCCAGGTACCGCAGCGCTCCCAGGACGTCGGAGCCCTCGCCCTCGGCCGGGCAGTCGAACAGCTTGACCGCCCTCGGCAGCACCTCGGTGACGCGGTGCTCCCTGACGCGCTCCTCGACGACGGGGTTGTCGTTCGGGTTCTCGGCCCTGGTGGCGGCCAGGGCGACCGGGTCCTGCCGGCACGTGCTGCTCTCCGAGCTGCCGGTGACCGCGGCGAAGGCGATCCAGTCGCAGCCCTCGGTGAACGGCGGGAGCTTGGAGGTGACGTCGTTCCTGGAGGTGGCCGGGTCGGCGTAGCTGGTGGAGTCCACGATTACGCCGCAGACGGCCTTCGCCTCGGTGCCACACCCCGCCAGCCCGGCACCGACCAGCACCAGCGCCCCGAACGCCGCGACCATCCGGCGCGCGCCTCTCCCGGCGGCACCGAGCACCAGCGCGCCGAACGCCGCGACCACCCGACGCGCGCCCTTCCCGGCGGCACCGAGCCCCAGCGCCCCGCGCGTCGCGACCAGCCGACGTGCGCTTCTCCCGCCCCCACCCATCAGGCACCGCTCCCGGCAGCGCCGCCTTTCGAGCCGCCCTCCGAGCCGGGGCGCGGAGCGTCCTCCGGGGCAAGGCCTGCGGCGCCGTTCGAGGCGGCTGCCGAGGGGAACTCCCGGGCGTCCTCCGGCGTGCGCTCCGGTGCTTCCTGCCGGGTGAGCTCTGGGGCGGACCTGATGTCCTGGCCCGCTGGAAGCTCACGGGGTAACACCTCCGCGTGCCACACCTCGATCCGCGCCTCCACCTCCCGCAGGATCCGCCTGATCTCCTCCCGCCCCGACACCGCCGCCGGCCGGTCGCCGGTGGCGTCCATCGCGACGACCTCGCCCTTCCACAGGGCCGGGATCTCCTCCCTGCGCGGATGAGCGCGCAGCACGCCGCTCTTGTAGGCGGCGATGAGCCGCTCGGCCCTGGCGTGCACCGCCTCCACCTCGTGGTCGCGCTCGATCAGCGCGCTCTCCCACTCCTGGGTGAGGTGCTCGATGCGGGCCCTGGAGCGCTGCACGCCGGCGTTCGACTCCTCGACCAGGATCCGCCGCCGCGCCTCCTCCCGCCGCGCCCTCGACTCCGCGATCGAGATGAACGGGTCCGCCTGCGCCGGGTCGTTCCCGGAGGGCGGGGGCGCGTGGCCGTTCACGGGCGGGCGGGTGTCGGCCCGGCCCAGCTCGCGCAGGATCGTCTCCCGCTCTCCGAGCGCCCGCTCCAGCAGCGCCGTACGCGTGGCGGCCAGCCGCCGGTCCACCCGCGTGATCTCCTCGCGGGCCAGGGCCCGGATCTCCGTGACGTAAGCGGGCTGGAAGTCGGGATCGGTGAACTCGCTCAGGGGATGCTCGCGGGCGTCGCGCATCCCCCGCCGGTGCGCCTCCTCGCGCTCGGCCGGCGGATCGGCCCGCTTGAACAGCCGCGACAAGAACGCCATCCGCGTCTCCTGGCTCCGCCCGGACCGGCACCCCGGTCCGAGGTGTCACTGAAACCCAGACTAAGGAGTCAGTGCCCCCGATGGCGCGCCGGAAAGCCAAAGCCAGAAAGCCAAGCCAGAAAGCCAAGCCAGAAAGACAAAGCCCGAAAGACGAAAGCGCGCGGCGCCGCACCAGGATGCGGCGCCGCGGCGCGGGTCGAAGGGCCCGGCGCCGCACGAGTGTGCGGCGCCGCGACGCGGATGAGCGGCGGGTCAGCCCTTCTCCGCCTCGCCCGTGGCCTGCTCAAGGGCGTCTTCAGGAGAGGCCTCCAGGTCCTGCTCGGCGTCGGCGCCGGCCTGGGCGGACGCCTTGTCCAGGCGCACCCAGCTCGTCACGCTCTCCACCGCGAACAGCACGAACAGGTACGCCGTCAGCACCGCCAGCACCGGCGTCAGCACGTCGAGCGCCGCGCCGAGGCCGATGATGAGCAGCCGCAGCTCCCAGCCGAGCCCCGCCCGGAACACCCAGGCGGGCGGCCAGATGCTCTGCCGCGTGCGGTAGACGGTGTCGTAGGTGTGGTAGCCGACCACGTACACCAGCACGAACAGCAGCCACTTCGGCGCGTCGGCGGCCAGGCCGACCGCGATCACGGTGAGGAACTCCGCGCCGCGCAGCAGCGGCGGCGTGAGCCAGTCGAAGCGGCCGAGGTGGTCGCGCGGCGTCGTGGGCAGCACGAGCAGCAGCACGATCGCGACGGGCAGCAGCAGGATGGGCCCGCGGTCGAGCAGCCCGGCGGCCGTGATGCCGACCACGGCGAGCAGGGCCACGAGCGTGGCCGGAACAGGGGGAACGCCGCCGCCGATCTTGGTGGACAACGCGTGAGCGAGGGGCCCGTCGTCGCGGTAGGCGACGAGGCGGGCGGTCTGGAGGCGGCGGCGCTCCTCGTCGGGGTCCGGCGTGGGGGTGGCCATGGCCTGCGGGTGGGTGATCATACGAGCGACCTCATGAGGCGTCCGGTGAGGGTGTAGGCGGCGGCGACGGAGCCCCAGATCACCAGGGTGATGAAGGTGATCCGGGCGTCGAAGAGGGCGGCGGTGATCGCGATGGCCGCGAAACGCTCGCCGATGGGGAAGACGATCATCTTACGCGCCCAATGGACCGCACGGTACTTGCCCGCCTTCGTCCACATCTTCAGCACGCCGCGGAGCCCCTGGCTCCGCTCGACCTTGCGGCGGGTGAGCGCCTGGCGCAGCTCGCGGTCGTCGGGGGCGTCGAGCGGCGTCGTGGGCAGCGGGTTGGGGGTCTTGTTCCGGCGGTTGGCGATGCCGAAGGAGAAGTCGAGCAGGTGGCGTACGGACTGCAGGCCGAGCGCGGCCAGCGCCAGGATCCAGATGTCGTCGCCGTTGCCCGAGACGACCCAGCCGACGGCCAGACCGGCGAAGACCACGTATTCCTTGAACCGGTCGAACGTGGCGTCCAGCCAGGCCCCGAGCACGCCGAACTTGCGCGCGTAGCGGGCCACCTGCCCGTCGACGCAGTCGAACACGAAGGCGAAGTAGATCAGCGCGCCGCCCGCGATCATCCAGGGCCGGTCGCCGGTGGCGAAGCAGGCGGCCGCGGCGACGCCGAGGATGATCGAGATGAGCGTCACCTGGTTGGGCGTCAGCCCGCGCCGGGCGGCCCAGCGGGCGATGTAGCGCGAGTAGGTGGAGACGAAGTAGGTGGTGAAGAAGCCGTCGGCGCCCTTGACCGCGTTGTTGAGGCGGGCGCGGTCTTCGTCCATGCCGGCCATCTCGGCGCCGGCCTCGTTGATCTCCTCCTGGGTGGTGACCCGGCGGTAGAACAGGTCGCGGCGGCCCCTGATGCCGACCGACACGCCGTTGCGCACCAGGCCGAACACGACGAGCTGCATCAGGTCGTCGTCGTCGCCGAACCGGTCGGCCATGTCGGCCAGCTCGCGGCAGGTGGCGGCCAGCGTCGGCGCGTTGCGCGCGCTGATGTGCAACGGGCCGAGGATCACCGCGTTGGGCCTGGTCACGGCGTGGTTGGCGGTGCCCACCGAGACCACGCGCGACTTGCCGACGCGGACGCGTACGGGCAGCCCCTCGACGCGGTTGAGTCCGATCTCGGGGTCGGCCTCGTCGATCGGGATGCGGTCTTCAGGACTGTTGTCGTCCTGCCCGTTGTCCTCTTGCTCCTCCGTCACCCCCACCCGTGGTTCTTTCGCGACGAGCGCCAGCGCACCGCGCTTGGACTTGGTGATCTGGTAGATCAGCTCGTCGTGGACGACCGAGTTCTCCGGGATGATGAACAGGTTCTCCGTTGCGGACTCGGCAACGTCGGCCAGGGCACGAAGGGCGGTGGCCACGTCGCCTGACTGGATCGTGGCGAAGCGCGGATCCATCGAGGTGAGCTGGCTGTGAAGCCGCTCGGCAACAGTGGGGGTGCCGGGCAGCGCGGCCAGCCTCAGGCCGGTCGGAGAGATGTCGGGGCCGGGCGAGGAACCCAGCAGGACCACGCGGGTCATGACTCCCTTTCGAGGCGGTAGCGGGGGGTTGAACAACGGGTGATGCGGGGACAGGCGTCAAAGTCTAGTGAGAGTGACGCAAAGTCGCGTCAACAGAGCATGCCCGTAACGTCCCGTCCGCCGGTATAGGGGTGGCCGTAAGATGTCCGAGTGAGTCTCTACCGTGACGAAGGCGTGGTCCTGCGCACTCAGAAGCTCGGGGAGGCCGACCGGATCATCACCGTCCTGGCCAAGCGCACAGGAAAAGTCCGGGCGGTGGCGCGCGGCGTGCGCCGCACGACCTCGCGCTTCGGGGCAAGGCTTGAGCCGTTCACCCATGTCGACGTGCAATTCCACACCGGCCGCACGCTCGACGTGGTCACCCAGGCCGAGACGATCAGGCCCTACGGCGAGGCGCTGGCCGCCGACTATCCCCGCTACACCGCGGGCAGCGCGATGCTGGAGACCGCCGACCGGCTGACGCACGGGGAGAAGGAGCCGGCGCTGCGGCAGTTCCTGCTGCTGGTGGGCGGGCTGCGCACGCTCGCCGACCGGGGCCACGAGGCCAGGCTGGTCCTCGACGCCTACTTCCTGCGCTCCCTGGCCGTGGCCGGTTACGCGCCCGCGCTGGAGGCCTGCGCCAAGTGCCAGGCGCCGGCGATCAGGGCGTTCGCCATCGTCGCAGGTGGCGTGGTGTGCGGGGGGTGCAAGCCGGCCGGCGCGGCCGTGCCGGCCGGGGAGACGCTCGGGCTCATGACGGCGCTGCTGCGCGGCGACTGGGCCGCCGCCGACGCCTCGGAGCCGCGCCATCGCAGCGAGTGCAGCGGCCTGGTGGCCGCCTATCTGCAATGGCACCTCGAACACGGAATACGCTCTCTCCGACACGTCGAAAGGGAGCCCGCGTGAACGTACGACCGCCTACTCCGCATCCGTCGGGAGCGACTCCGCCGTCCATCCCGAAAGAGCTGGTGCCCCAGCATGTCGCCATCGTCATGGACGGCAACGGGCGCTGGGCCAAGGCCCGCGGGCTGCCGCGCACCGAGGGGCACAAGGCGGGTGAGTCCTCGCTGTTCGACGTCATCGAGGGCGCGCTGGAGCTGGGCATTCCCTATCTGAGCGCGTACGCGTTCTCCACCGAGAACTGGAAGCGCTCGCCCGACGAGGTGCGCTTCCTGATGGGGTTCAACCGCGACGTCATCCGGCGGCGGCGCGACGAGCTCAACGCGATGGGCGTGCGGGTGCGCTGGGCCGGGCGGCCCGGGCGGCTGTGGAAGAGCGTCATCTCCGAGCTGCAGACCGCCGAGCAGATGACGCTCACCAACCGTAAGCTCACATTGCAGTTCTGTGTCAATTACGGCGGGCAGGCCGAGATCGTCGACGCGGCGGTCCGGCTGGCGGCCGACATCGCGGCCGGCCGGGTCAAGCCGTCCAAGGTCAGCGAGAAGGTGTTCGCCCGTTACCTGGACGAGCCGGAGATCCCTCCGGTCGACATGTTCCTGCGCTCGTCGGGCGAGCAGCGCTTCTCCAACTTCCTGCTGTGGCAGTCGGCGTACGCCGAGATGGTCTTCCTCGACCGGCTCTGGCCCGACTTCGACCGGCGCGACCTGTGGGAGGCGTGCGAGATCTACGCCAAGCGCGACCGGCGTTACGGCGGCGCGATCCCCAATCAGGTCTGACGCGCGGTCCTCAGCGGACCCCCGGACCACCTGACCCCTCCACGGCGTCACCTGGCAGGTGACGCCCGCCTGACCAGCTCGCCGCCCCTTGGCCCGCCCGGCGCCGTGATTCGCGCGCTCTGTGCGGGCCTTTCCCTTGCGCGGTCCCCGATTCCCTGAGGTGTCGCTGGCCCCGGATTGCCGTGCGGCTATACACAGGTATAGCGTCCTGTCCTAGCGAACAGTCAGTTGCACTCATGGATAGGAGCTGGTCGTGGTGAACGGATCGCGCACCGCCCGGCCGCCCGGCCTCGCCGCCCTGGTCCGCCTGGCGCTGCGCCGGGAGAGGGGCATCGCGCCCTGGTGGATCCTGGCGCTCGTGGCGCTGGCCCTGGTGATGGTCGAGTACATCCAGACCAACATGGCGACCCCCGAGCTGAAGGCCACCTACGTCGAGGTGATCGGCCGCAACGCCTTCCTGCGCGGCCTCGGCGGCGGCACCGTCGAGCCCCGGCTGGAGGTGCTCGCCACGTGGCGCAGCGGCGGCTTCCTCTACGTGGCGAGCGCCTTCGCCGCCCTGATGTCCGTCATCCGGCACACCCGCGCGGAGGAGGACGCGGGCAGGAGTGAGCTGGTCCTGGCGGGCTCGGTCGGCAGGTACGCGCCCCTGACCGCGGCGATGCTGGTCTCGGGCGCGGTGAGTCTGCTCGGCGGGGCGCTGACCGCCGCCGTGCTGACGGGGATCGGCCTGGAGCCCGTCGGGTCGCTCGCCTACGGGGCCGCCATCACCGTGGCCGGCTGGGTGTTCGGCGGCGTCGGGGCGGTGGCCGCCCAGATCGCCGGCGGCGCCCGCACGGCCACCACGGCCGCCCTGGCCACGCTCGCCGCCGCCTACGTGCTGCGTTACGCGGGCGACGCGGCGGGGGCGTCGTGGACGGCGTACCTCTCGCCGGTGGGCTGGAGCCATCTGGTGCGGCCGTACCAGGAGGAGCGGTGGTGGCTGCTCGGGGTGTCGATCGCGGCCGCCGCGATCCTGTACGGGCTCGCGTACCGGCTGCTCGGCCGCAGGGACCTCGGCTCCGGCCTGCTCCCCGAGCGGCAGGGACGGGAGTCGGCCCCCGAGCTGCGCGGCCCGGTCAGCCTGGCCTGGCGGCTGCACAGGGGGCTGCTGGCGAAGTGGGTGGCGGGCGTCGTGGTCTTCGCGGCGGCGGGCGGCGCGCTGAGCCCGCTGACGCGCGACCTGCTGTCCCGGCCGAGCGTCGTGGTCGACAACCTGCGGCGCACCCTCGGCATCGCGTCAGGCCCCGCGGCGCTGGGCGCGTACTCGTGGTACCTGATCCTGATCCTCGCCTACGCCGTCGCCCTCTACCCGGTCCTCATGACGCTGCGGCTGCGCGCGGAGGAGCTCTCGGGCCGGGCGGAGAACGTGCAGTCGACGCCGCTGACCCGGCTGCGCTGGGCGGCCGGCCAGCTCGTCGTGACCGCGCTCGGCACCGCGGGCCTCATGGCCGTGGCCGGGCTCGTCTTCGGCACGGTCTACTCCCTGCTCGTCGGGGACCTGGCGAGCGACCTGCCGGCTTTCCTGGCGGGGGCGCTGAGCACCGTGCCCGCGGCCTGGTGCGTGGGGGCGCTCTGCGTGCTGGCGTACGGGCTGCTGCCCCGGGCGAGCGTGGCGATCTCGTGGCTCGTGTGGGTCCTGACCGCCGCTCTGGGTCAGGTCGCCGGTCCCCTGTACGGGGTGTGGGGCGGGCTGCCCGTGGAGCCGTTCCACTTCGTCGGCAACGCGATGACGGGGCCGCCGTTCGCCGCCGGGCCCACCACGGCCCTGCTCGCGGTCACGGCGCTGCTCGCGTCGGCCGGGCTGCTCGCGCTGCGCCGCCGCGACTTCGGCCGCTGACCCGCAACCCTGCCTGTCGCACCGCGTCCCAGGCGGGCTCGTATGGAGGCGGGGTCGTTCAGGCGCGGCGGCGGGCGCGGTAGGCGGCCACGTGCATGCGGTTGCCGCACGTGCGGCTGTCGCAGTAGACCCGCGACCGGTTGCGCGACTCGTCCACGAACACCCGGTCGCAGTCGGGGGCCGCGCACGTACGCAGGCGCTCGACCTCCCCCTCCACCAGCAGATGGGCCAGCGCCACCCCGCAGTCGGCCGCCAGGTGCTCCGCCAGCGTCGAATCGGCCGCGTGATAGTGGACGTGCAGCGGATGCCCGTCGTGCTCGACCAGCCGGGGCGTGATCCGCGTGTCCGACAGCAACGCGTTCAGGGTGCGCACGGCCGCAGGCTGGTCGGCGGCGGTGAAGACGCGGTGGAACACCTCGCGCACCATCCGCACCTGACCCAGGTCGCGGGCCGTGACCGCGCCGATGCCGCTGATCTCGCGGGCGTCGATGAACGCCGCGAGCTCCGGCAGACCCGGCAGACCCTCGTCGCCGCCGGTGGACGGCGAGGTGTTGACCAGCTCGACAACGGTGGCCAGAGAATGCACCATGTCATGGCCAAACGTCATGTTGACTCCTGTCCGCACCGGGTTCTAGCGTGGTCGCAGCGTATCTCCTGTCAGCAGTTGTAGGGGTTTCTGTGAGTGCACATCGCCGTATCGTGCTGATCGCGGTGGCCGGTGCGCTCATCATCTCCACCTCCGCTCCTCTGGTGCGGCTGTCCGAGGTGTCGCCCGCCACGTCCGCCCTGTTCCGGTGCGCGTACGCCGTGCCGCCCATGCTGCTGCTGGCCTGGCTGGAGCGGCGCAGGCTCGGGCCACTGCCACGCAGGGGCATGGTGGCGGCCTGGCTCGCGGGCGTGGTGTTCGCGCTCGACCTGCTGTTCTGGCATCACGCGATCGACTACGTGGGCGCGGGGCTGGCGACCGTGCTGGGCAACCTGCAGGTGTTCATCGTCGCGTTCGCCGCGTGGGCGGTCTTCGGCGAGCGGCCGTCGTCGCGGCTGATGGTCGGCACGCCGGTCGTGTTCGCCGGGGTCGTGCTGATCTCCGGGGTGTTCGACAGCGCCGCGTACGGCAGCGATCCCGTGCTGGGGGTACTCGCCGGGGTGGCGACGTCGGTGTCGTACGCGGCGTTCCTGCTGCTGATGAAGGGCGGCTCCGAGCGGGGAGCGGGGCCGCTGGCGCACGCGACCGTGGTGGCCACCCTCACCATCGCCGCGCTCAGCCCGCTGTTCGGCGGAGCCGACCTGATGCCCACCTGGCCGGGTCACGGGTGGCTGCTGCTGCTCGCGCTCGGCCCGCAGGTGCTCGGCTGGTCGCTGATCACGTTCTCGCTGCCGCGCCAGCCCGCCGCGCTCACCGCGCTGCTGCTGCTGATCCAGCCCTTGACCACGGTGGCGATCTCCGCGCTGGCGCTGGGGGAGCGGCCGTCGCCGGTGCAGCTGACCGGGTGCGCGGTCATCGTGCTCGGCGTCCTGTACGGCTCCCGCCGCGCCAAGCCCGCCCCGGCCCCGCCGGCGGAACCGGCCGCGGCCGGGGAAGGCGCACCGGTCGTCTGAGCGGAAGCGCCCGCCGTCGCCGCCGGCCGCCACGGGACCGGCTTCAGGCGGTCCTGGACGGCGTCGAGCAGGACGAGCAGGTGCCGAAGACCTCGACGGTGTGGGTGATCTCGGTGAAGCCGTGTTCGCTGCCCACCGTCTCCGCCCAGCGCTCCACGGCAGGACCGGCCACCTCCACCGTCTGCCCGCACTTGCGGCACACCAGGTGATGGTGATGGGCGTCGGTCGCGCACGCCCGGTAGACGGACTCGCCGTCGTCGGTGCGCAGCACGTCGACCTTGCCGCCGTCGGCCAGCGCCTGCAGCGCGCGGTAGACGGTGGTCAGCCCGATCTTCGCCCCGTGCAGGCGCATCTCGGCATAGACGTCCTGCGCGCTGCGGAAGCCGGAGCTCCCGCGCAGGGTGTCGTGCACAGCGTCGCGCCTCGTCGTCATGCGACCTCCTCCACGCGCAGCTTTGGTCGCTCGCTCAAAGTTGACTCCTGAGTACGGCCTCGGCGTACGAATTTACCGACACCGAGGGCCAGGACGAAGCCGGCGAGCGCAAGAAGAACGATCGCGGCGCCAGGAGGAACCTTGGGGGAGTAGGTGGAGGCGAGCAGACCGCCCACGGAGGCCAGCACGCCGAACAGCATGGCCAGCCCCATCGTGGTCCTGAATCCGCGCGTGAGCTGCTGACTCGTCGCCACCGGGATCACCATCAGCGCGCTGACGAGCAGCAGGCCGACCACCCGCATGGCGATGACCACGGTGAGTGCGGCCGTGACCGCGATCAGCAGACTCAGGAAGCGCACCGGCAGGCCGCTGGCCTTGGCCATCTCCTCGTCCTGGCAGAGCACGAACAGCTCCCTGCCGAAGATCGCGACGACCCCGAGCACGGTGACGGCCAGCGCGGCGACGATCCAGATGTCCAGGGGGGTGACGCTGGCGATGGCGCCGAACAGGTAGGAGTTGAGCTTGGCGTTGCTGCCGCCGGGCGCGACGGCCATGAGCATCACGCCGCCCGCGATGCCCCCGTAGAACAGCAGCGCGAGCGCCACGTCACCGCTGGTCCTGCCGCGTGCCCTGACCAGCTCGATGGCCACGGCGCCGGCGATGGAGACGAGGACGGCGGTGAGCACGGGCGCGGTGCCGGTCAGGAAGCCCAGCGCCACGCCGGTCAGCGCCACGTGCCCGACGCCGTCGCCGAGCAGCGCCAGGCGCCGCTGCACGATGAACGTGCCCACGGCGGGCGCGCAGAGCCCCACCAGCAGCGCCGCGATCAGCGCGAGCTGGAAGAGCTGCTCCTGCAGAAGTTCGAAGATCACCTTGGTTCCCCCTGCCACCCGGTGAGCGGGCCCGCCGCGGCCTCGTCGGCGTGCGGGTGCTGGTGCTCGTGCCCCGGTCGCGCGCACTCGCCCTCGGGGCGCGGCGGGCGGCCGTCGTGGGCGACGCGGCCCTCGCGGATCACCACGCCGCGGGTGATGATCGGCTCCAGCGGGCCCAGCTCGTGCACCACGAGCACCACGGTCTTGCCGCCGGTCACCAGCCCGGCCAGCGTGTCGGCGAGCAACTGCTGGGTCTCGGCGTCCACGCCCGCGGTGGGCTCGTCCATCACGTACGTGTCCGGCTCGCCGGCCAGCGCGCGGGCGATGAGCACCCGCTGCTGCTGCCCCCCGGACAGCGACTGGACGGGGTCGCCGGCCCGGTCGGCCAGCCTGACGGCCTCCAGCGCGCCGGTCACCGCCGCCCGGTCGGCCGCGCTGGTCCTGCGCAGCCGGCTCTGCCTGGCGATCCGGCCCGAGGCGACGACCTCGCGCACGGTCGCGGGCACGCCGCCGCCGACCTGGAGCCGCTGCGGCACGTACCCGATGCGCCACCAGTCGCGGAAGCGGCCGGGCGGGGTGCCGTACACGAGGGTCTTGCCGCCGGTCAGCGGCGTGAGGCCGAGCAGGGTGCGCACCAGCGTGGACTTGCCCGAGCCGTTGGCGCCCAGCAGGGCGACGACCTCCCCGGGACAGACGGTCAGGTCGATTCCTCGCAGGACGGGCTTGCCGTCGAAGGAGACCCGGCCGTCGGTCATCGCGAAGGCCGTTTCGTTCATGCTGTACACCCCAGTGCTGTTTGTAGGGTTTTGAGGTTATCGCGCATGGCGGAGAGGTAATCGCCCGAGGGCTTGCTCTCCAGCGGGTCGAGCACGGCCGTCTTGGCGCCGACCTGGCTCGCCAGCACCTCGGCCACCTTCGGGCTGACCAGGGCCTCGGTGAAGATCGTGGTGACGCCCTCGGCCTTGGCCAGCTTGGCGACCTCGGACAGGCGGGCGGGGGAGGGCTCGGTCTCGGGGTCGAGCGTGATGCCGATCTGCTTGAGCTTGTAACGGTCCGACAGATACCCGAACGCCTCGTGCGCGGTGACCAGCGTCCTGGTCGTGCACGTGGTGAGCCCCTTGGTGAACTCCTGGTCGAGGGTGGTGAGAGCGGCGGCCGTCTTCGCGGCGCGGTCCTTGTAGCCCTGCGCGTGCGCGGGGTCGGCCGTGGCCAGGCGCTCGCCCAGCTTGGTGGCGACGGTGGCCAGGCGGGAGGGGTCGAGCCAGAGGTGCGGGTCGTACGGGAGCTCCTCGTGACCGTGCTCCTCCGCACCCTCCTCCGCACCCTCCTCGGCGTGCTCACCGGCGTGCTCACCTACTGGGATGGTCGCCACGGCGGTGGCGGCGTCGAAGCTCGTGTCAGGCTCGACGGCCTCGTCCACGGCCGGCTGGACGCCCTTGACGTAGACGGCCAGGGTGGCGTTCTTGAGCTCGGTGACCTGCTGGATGCCCAGCTCCACGTCATGCGGCTCGACACCGGGCGGGGTCAGCCCGCTCACCTGCGCGTCGGATCCCCCGACCTGCTCGGTCAGCCACTGCAGGGGGTAGAAGGCGGCGACCACCGCGGGCTTGCCGTCGGGGGCGGTCTCAGCGGCGCCGGCGCCGCAGGCAGCAGTGGCGAACAGCGCGGCCGTGGCCAGCAGACCGCCGGCACGCAACCGGGAAAATCCTGACATCATGGAACTCAGTATGCGCCAAAATGAAAACGGTTGTCAAAGTCCTTAATGTTTGGATCGCTCCATCCTGCCGTGCGGGGTGCTGTCTTCCGGGGGCGCCGGGGGCTCCGGCCCGGCTTCGCGTCCTCAGCGGAAGAACGGCAGGACCAGCTCCACCAGCGCGTCCACGTCGTCGTCGACCATCGGCTCGCCGGTCATGCCCATGCGGTGGAGCAGGGTCCCGACGACGACGTCGATGAAGAACAGGACCCGGTGCTCCGGCTCGCCGAGCGCGTCCTGGAGCGCGAGCCGGTAGGGGTCCTGCAGCCGCGAGGAGAGGATCTCGCGCAGCTCCGGATCGCTGACACCGTCACTGAACACGCCCGCGAACGCGTCGCCCACCCCCGGCTCGGCGATCTTGCCCGCGGCCCAGCGGACCGCCGAGGACATGATCTCGGCCCGGCTGCCGCCCTCCATCGGCACCGGGCCGAACGCGTCGAGCAGGCAGTCCACGATCAGCGCCCCCTTCGTCGGCCAGCGACGGTAGATCGTCGTCTTCGCGATGCCGGCCGCGGCGGCGATGCGCTCCACCGTGGCCCGCGCGTAGCCCAGCTCGTGGACCGTGCTCAGCGTCGCGGCGAAGACCATGTCGTTGATGCCGGAGCGCGGGCGGCCGGGCGGCCGGGTGGGTGTGCTCGAAGTCGTGCTCACGCTCACACGATACCAAGTTGCGCTACCGTAGGTTTCGAAACCTGAGGTAGCGAAACTTGGGGAGAGGATTATGAACGACGTCACCACGATGCGGCACGGCGGGGACGTGCTCCGCCTTCCTCCGGGAGCGTCCCGGTGAGCGACATCCGGCCGGACTCCGGCACCGTGGCCGGGCTGCTCCGCCCGCACGCGGGCGGTTTCGCCGCCCTGGTGATCCTTCAGGTGATCGGCGCCGTGGCGGGCCTGGCGCCGCTCCTGGCGGTGGCCGAGGTGGGGCGCGCCCTGCTGTCGCCCGGCCCGCTCGATCGCGCTCACGTCTGGTCCGCGGTGCTCGCCGGCGTGGCCGGCCTGCTGGTCCGGCTGCTGTTCACCGCCGCGTCGTCGGGGATCGGGCATCTGCTCGACGGCCGGGTTCAGCTGGCCTTCCGGCGGCGGCTGGCCGCACACCTGGGCCGCGTCCCGATCGGGTGGTTCTCCCGGCGCGGGACGGGCGAGCTGGCCAAGGTGGTGGGCGAGGACGTGAGCGCGGTGCATCCGTTCATCGCGCACACGCCCGGCGAGCTGGTCTCGGCGTTCGTGGTGCCGCTGGTGTCGCTGGTCTACCTGTTCACGGTGGACTGGCGGCTCACGCTGATCACGTTGATCCCGGTGCTGCTGGCGGTGGCGCTGGTCCCGTTGATGATGACCCCGGCGCGGCAGCGGGAGCAGCGCGAGTTCGACGCGGCCATGGGGCGGATCGCCGACTCGGTCGTGGAGTTCGTGCAGGGCATCGCGGTGGTCAAGGCGTACGGCGGGGCCGAGCGTACGCACCGGAGGTTCCTGACGGCCACGGACGAGTTCGCCGGCACGTTCCTGCGGTGGGCGCGCGGGCTGGCGCCGATCGCCGCCGGGATGCAGACGGCGCTGGCGCCGCCGTTCGTGCTGCTGGTCGTGCTGGCCGGCGGCACCGTCCTGATCGCCGGCGGCGGCCTGGCGCCGGCAGACCTGCTGCCGTTCCTGCTGCTCGGCCTGGGGCTGACCGCTCCGGTGGCGGCGCTGGGGCACGGGTTCGACGACATGCGGGCGGCCTGGCGCGCGGTCGGCCGGATCAAGGACGTGCTGGCGGTGGAGCCCCTGCCCGAGCCCGCCCGCCCGGCCGCGGCGCGCGGGCACCGGCTGGAGCTGCGGGACGTGAGCTTCGGCTACGACGCCGGCCGCACGGTGCTGCGCGGCGTCGACCTGGTGCTCGAACCCGGCACGACCACCGCGATCGTGGGCCCCTCGGGCAGCGGCAAGTCCACCCTGATCCAGCTGCTGCCCCGGTTCTTCGACCCCACCCACGGCTCGATCACCCTGGGCGGCGTCGATCTGCGCGAGCTCGGCAGCGGGCAGCTCTACCGGACGATCTCCTTCGTCTTCCAGGACATCCGCCTCCTGCGTGCCTCCGTCGCCGACAACATCGCGCTCGCGGTCCCGCGGGCCGGCCGCGACCAGGTGGTCAGGGCCGCAAAACTGGCCGATGTCCACGACCGGATCCTGCGGCTGCCGCGCGGCTACGACACGGTGCTCGACGAGGAGGCCGGGCTGTCGCGCGGTGAGGCGCAACGGATCGCCATCGCCCGCGCGCTGCTCGCCGACACCCCCGTGCTGGTGCTGGACGAGGCGACCGCGTTCGCCGATCCACAGACCGAGCAGGCGGTACGGCAGGCGCTGACCACATCGCAGGGCGATCGCACCATCGTGGTCATCGCCCACCGCCTAGAGACGATCGCCGACGCCGACACCGTCGTGATGCTGGACGACGGAGCGATCGTCGAGCGCGGCACCCCCGCGGAACTGCTGAGCCGGAACGGCAGGTTCGCCGCGTTCTGGCGATCCCACCGAGGAGACGAGCCCCGATGATCCGCATGCTCCTGCGCGTCCTGGGACACCAGTACGCACGACCGGTGCGCCGCACCGTGGCCCTGATGACGGCCACCGCGATCGCCGAAGGACTGTCCTACGCCCTGCTGGTCCCCGTGCTGCGAGCCCTGCTCGGCGACGACACCGCCGCCGCCCGCCCCTGGCTCATCGCCTTCGGCGCGGCGGTCGCGCTCTACGCCGTGCTCCGCTACGCTGGCGACCTGTCCGGTTTCCGCGTCGGAACCACTCTGCTGCGCGGTACGTACCGGCGGCTCGGCGACCACCTGGCCCGCCTGCCCATCGGCTGGTACGCCCCCGGCCGCGTCGGCGAAGTCTCGCTCCTGGCGAGCAGAGGCGTGCTCCAGGCGATGAGCGTGCTCGCACACGTGCTGTCGCCCTACATCTCCGCCGCCGTCACCCCCCTCACCATCGTCGCGGTGATGCTCGCCTTCAACTGGCAGCTCGGGCTGGCCGCACTGCTCGCCGTCCCCGTCGTGACGGGGATCCAGCTCTGGACGGGACGCGCCACGGCCGCCGCCGACACCGAACGCCACCACCGCGACCAGCAGGCCGCCGGTCGGGTCATCGAATACCTGCAGGCCCAGCCGGTGCTACGGGCGGGCGGCCGCACCACCGAACGCTTCGGCCTGCTCGACGACTCCCTGCGAGAGCTCCAGCGCGCCTCCCGCCGCTCCATGATCTCGGCGCTGCCCGGCATCCTCGGCCTGTCACTCACCGTGCAGGCGATCTTCACCGCACTGCTGGTCCTGGGCACCTACCTGGCGCTGGGCGGCACCATCGGCCCCGCCGAGGTGCTCACCATCCTGGTCCTGGCCACCCGCTGCGCCGACCCCCTCCTCTCCCTCGGCGACATCGGCGGCCAGCTCCGGGGCGCCCGCGCCGAGCTGACCAAGCTCGACACGCTCCTGCGCACCCCGCCGCTCCCCGAACCCCGCGAGCCGGTCGAACCGGCCCGGCACGACCTGGAGTTCGACTCCGTCACCTTCCGCCACGGCGACCGCACGGTGATCGACCGCCTCTCGCTGACCCTCCCAGAAGGCCGGCGGCTGGCCGTCGTCGGCCCTTCGGGTGCGGGCAAGAGCACCTTGCTGCAGCTCCTGGCCCGCTTCCACGACGTGGACACGGGTGTGATCCGCATCGGCGGCACGGACGTCCGCGACATCGCCACGCAGGCGCTCATGTCCCGGATCGCCATCGTCTTCCAGGACGTCTACCTCTTCGACGGCACCATCGAGGACAACATCCGCCTCGGCCGCCCCGGCGCCACAGAAGCCGAGGTCCGTGCGGCGGCGACCGCGGCCCGCCTGGACGAGGTGATCGAACGCCTGCCGGACGGCTGGTCCACCGCAGTCGGGGAGGGCGGCACCCTGCTGTCGGGCGGCGAACGCCAGCGCGTCTCCATCGCCCGCGCCCTGCTGAAGGACGCCCCCATCGTGCTGCTGGACGAGGTGACCTCGGCCCTCGACCCGGTCAACGAAGCGGCCGTCCACGAGGGCATCGAACGGCTGATGGCGGGCCGGACGGTGGTGATGGCCGCACACCGGCTGCGTACGGTACGCGACGCCGACCACATCGCCTTCCTGGACGACGGCCGGGTGCTGGAAGAAGGCACCCACGAGGAGCTGCTCAGCCGCGACGGCCGCTATGCCGCCTTCTGGACCATCTCCATGGCGCCCGCAGCCCCCGAGTAGGGCCAACGCACGAAGTGCGAGGTTTTCGATCGTCGCAAGGCGGCGGCATTGAGGCGACCGAGCCTCCGCCGCCCGACAGGGCGGCAAGTTAGACAGGGCCCGCCGCACGGCCACACTGGGGGCCAGGTGTGCCGTGCGGCGTCCCGTCATCACCCCGGTGGTCGTGCGCCGGCAGAGCCGTTGCCGGTGCCCGGGGTGACGTTCTGGCCGGTGCGGTGCCGCCGGTCGCCTGTGTGGACGGTGCCCTGCGGTGGGACCGCCGGGGCGGTGCCCCGGATCGGCACCGTCAGGGTGGTGTCTTGTAGTGGTCGTCTTTCGGATCGGTCAGGCAGTTGATCGATGGTGTCGTGCCGGCCGACGTGCTCGCATACGCACAGTGGCTCGCCGTCCGCCGGGAACAGGCCGGCCGTGTGCAGGCCCCCGTTCCGGTCGGAGGCCCGCCGGGCGGCGCGGGGCCGGTCCGGCGGGCTCGCGACGGTCGGCCGCGCCAGGTCGACGGGGTCGTCGGCAACGCTCCGGCGGGCCACTGTGCGTACCGCCTCAGACATGGCGGTGCCCGAGGTGCTCCTTGTCGTTGTGGTCGCCTTTCGTGACGGGGTTGCCGTGCGGCGAGGTCGCGGGCGGCTCGACGCGTACGGAGGCGGGTGGACGGGTCAGGCGGTCATGGCTCACGATGGCTCCGTAGTGTATACGGGCTACGGTATACCGTGTCAGACCGCACGAACAACATTCTCGTTGAGCAGGTCGCTGACCGCGTGGATCGCGCGCAGCGTCGGCACCTCGGCCCCGGTGAGGTCGGCCAGTTCGACCACCGCGGCCAGCAGCACGTCGAGCTCCAGCGGTTTGCCCTTCTCCAGGTCCTGGAGTGTGGACGTCTTGTGCTCGCCCGCCTTCTCGGCCCCCCGAAGGCGGCGCTCGATGGAGATCCCCGGATCGCAGCCCACGCGCCTGGCCACCTCCACGGTCTCCGTCATCATGGCCACGACCAGTTCCCTGGTGCCGTCATGACGGCAGATTCCGGCCATCGTCGCCCTGGCGAGGGCGCTGATCGGATTGAAGGCGATGTTGCCCATGAGTTTGATCCAGACGTCCCGGCGGAGATCACGCTCGACCGGGCACTTCAGTCCGCCCGCGATGGCGGCCTCGCTGAAGGCGGCGCACCGCTCGGTCGGCTCGCCGCTGGGCTCGCCGATGGAGAAGCGGGTGCCTTCGAGGTGACGGATCACGCCGGGTTCCTCGATCTCGGTGGCGGCGTAGACGACGCAGCCGATCGCGCGGTCGAGGGGTAAGGCGGATGTCACCGCTCCGCCGGGGTCGACGCTCTCGATGCGGTAGCCCTCGTACGGGCCCTTGAGTCCGTGGAAGTACCACCACGGGATGCCGTTCTGCGCGGCGATGATGCTGGTGGTCTCGTGCAGAAGCGGCTCGATCATGGGGCCGGCCGAGGCGTAGCTGTTCGCCTTGAGGCCCAGGAAGACGTGGTCCACCGGACCGACCTGGGTGGGGTCGTCGGTGGCATGGGGATGGGCGATGAAATCGCCCCTGGGGGTGAGCACCCGCACACCTGCGCTACGTATGGCTTCGAGGTGCTGACCTCTCGCGATGAGGTGCACCTCGACTCCCGCCCTGTGCAGGGCGGCGCCCACGTAAGCGCCGATGGCGCCGGCGCCAAGAACAGCGACCTTCATGCTGCGCTCCGTTCTCGCGTCGGATGACAAGTACGGGCCCGTAACTTGCGACGGGCCGCAAAATCGCGGCCCGTCGTGCATTCGGTATACAGTATGGAAAAACGAGGGTCAAGGAGTGTGCCCGTGGCCGTTGCGTGGCATGGACCAGTGGTGGAAGCGATCTCCTGGCCCGCCGCGCGGGCCCTCGCGGCCGGTGCGGCCTGCCCGGCCAAGCCCGAGACGGTCCCCTTGCGGGAGGCGCTCGGACGCCGGCTGGCCGGGCCGCTGACGGCGCTGGTCGCCGTGCCGGGGACGGACGTCTCGGCGATGGACGGCTACGCCGTGGCCGGTCCTGGGCCGTGGCGCGTGGTGGCGCGCGTGCTCGCCGGCGGGGCGGCCCACGACCGGCCGCTGCGGGCGGGGGAGGCGGTGGAGATCGCGACCGGCGCTCCCGTGCCCGCCGGCGCCGATTCGGTGCTGCCGTACGAGCGGGCGGACGCGACCGGCGGGCGGGTTCGCGGCCCGGCCGAGGAGGGCAGGCACATCAGGCGGCGCGGTGAGGACGTCCCCGAGGGGGCGGTCGTGCTGCCGGAGGGCGCCGTGGTGACGCCGGCGGCGCTCGGGCTGGCCGCCGCGCTCGGCCACGACGAGCTGCCGGTACGGCCCCGCCCGCGCGTCGCCGTGCTGGTCACTGGGGACGAGGTGGTCGATCACGGGCTGCCGGGCCCTGGCCGGGTCAGGGACGCGATCGGGCCGTTCCTGCCGGGCCTGGTGGAGTGGGCCGGGGGGCGCGTGACGACCGTGGACCGCCTCCCCGACGGCGCCGACCCCCTGCGCGCCGCGCTCACCGGGGGCTGGCGCGAGACCGCCGGCGCATGGCAACATCCCCCCGAGGAGGGCGGCCGTTCACCGGAGCAGGCCGCTCCCGCGGTCGGTCATTCGCCGGCGGCCTTCGTCGCTGACGGCCGCGCGCCTGAGTCGGCCGCGGTCGCTGACGGCCGTTCGGCTGAGCCGGCGGCCGAGATCGTGGTCGTGTGCGGGGCCTCGTCGAAGGGCCCCGCCGACCACCTGCGGGCCGTGCTCGACGGCCTGGCCGCCGAGGTGCTCGTCGACGGCGTCGCCGTCCGCCCAGGCCACCCCCAGCTCCTCGCCCGTCTCCGCGACGGCCGGCTCGTGGTGGGTCTGCCGGGCAACCCGTTCGCGGCCCTGGCCGCCTCGCTGACGCTGCTCGCCCCGATCCTGCGCGAGCTGACCGGGACGCCGGCGGCCGTGGAGACGAGCGCGCTGCACGGGGTCGTGCACCCGCATCCCCGTGACACCCGGCTGGTTCCGGTGCTCGGATCCGAGCGGGGAGCGATTCCCGTGGGACACGATCGGCCGGGCTCTTTGTGGGGTGCGGCCCTGGCCGGGGCACTTGCGGTGGTCCCTCCGGGGTGGTCGGGAGAGCGGGTCGAGCTGATCGAGTTGCCCCCAGGGGGCTAGACAGGCCCATCGCGAGGGGGTAACCATTGCGTTCATACGGTATGCAGTATGCGGAAGACAGACAGTGGGCAGTTCAGTCGCCGGGAAAGGGTGGCATGATGTCGGAAACGATCTCTGGCGGTCATCTCGTAGCCAAGGCACTCAAGGCCGAGGGCGTGGACGTGATCTACACGCTCTGCGGCGGCCACATCATCGATATCTACGACGGCTGCGTCGATGAGGGCATCGAGGTCATCGACGTACGCCATGAGCAGGTGGCCGCGCACGCCGCGGACGGTTACGCGCGCATCACCGGCAAGCCCGGCTGCGCGGTCGTCACCGCCGGGCCGGGCACGACCGACGCCGTCACTGGCGTGGCCAACGCCTTCAGGGCGGAGAGCCCGATGTTGCTCATCGGCGGTCAGGGGGCGCTGAGCCAGCACAAGATGGGCTCGCTGCAGGACCTCCCGCACGTCGACATGATGACCCCGATCACCAAGTTCGCGGCCACGGTGCCCAGCACGGAACGGGTGGCCGACATCGTGTCGATGGCTTTCCGCGAGTGCTACCACGGCGCTCCCGGGCCGTCGTTCCTGGAGATCCCGCGCGACGTGCTCGACGCGAAGGTGCCGGTCGAGAAGGCGCGCATCCCCGAGGCCGGCCACTACCGGGCCTCCACCCGCCAGCAGGGCGACCCCGAGGCCATCGAGCGGCTGGCGGACCTGCTCGCGCACTCCGAGAAGCCGTGCATCCTGCTCGGCAACCAGGTCTGGACGTGCCGCGCCACGGACGCGGCCATCGACTTCGTCAGGGCTCTGAACGTGCCCGCGTACATGAACGGCTCCGGCCGCGGCACGCTCCCGCCCGGCGACCCGCACCACTTCCAGCTCAGCCGCAGGTACGCCTTCACCGAGGCCGACTTGATCATCATCGTCGGCACCCCGTTCGACTTCCGGATGGGCTACGGCAAGCGCCTGTCGCCGACGGCCAAGGTCGTGCAGATCGACCTCGACTACCGCACCGTCGGCAAGAACCGCGACATCGACCTCGGGATCGTCGGCGACGCCGGCCTCATCCTGGCGGCGACGGCCCAGGCCGCCAGCGGCCGGGTCGAGAACGGCGCCGCCCGCCGCAAGGAGTGGCTGGAGGAGCTGCGCGCGGTCGAGACCAAGGCGTACGAGAAGCGCCTGCCCCGCCAGCTCTCCGGCGCCCAGCCGATCGACCCGTACCGCCTCGTGCACGAGATCAACGAGTTCCTGACCGAGGACACGATCTACATCGGCGACGGCGGCGACATCGTCACCTTCTCCGGCCAGGTCGTGCAGCCGAAGTCGCCGGGCCACTGGATGGACCCGGGCCCCCTGGGCACGCTCGGCGTCGGCATGGCCTTCGCGATGGCCGCCAAGCAGGCCCGCCGCGACAAGGAGGTGCTGTGCCTGTTCGGTGACGGCGCCTTCAGCCTGACCGGCTGGGACTTCGAGACCATGGTCCGCTTCGACCTGCCGTTCATCGGGGTCATCGGCAACAACTCCTCGATGAACCAGATCCGCTACGGCCAGGCCGCCAAGTACGGCGAGGACCGCGCCCGCGTGGGCAACACGCTCGGCGACATCCGCTACGGGGAGTTCGCCAAGCTCCTCGGCGGCTACGGCGAGGAGGTGCGCGACCCGGCCGAGATCCGTCCCGCCCTTGAGCGGGCCAGGCAGTCGGGCAAGCCCTCCCTGATCAACGTCTGGGTCGACCCAGAGGTGTACGCCCCCGGAACCATGAACCAGACCATGTACAAGTAGGGGAAAGCTTGAGATGAAGGCTCTCGAAGGTGTTCGCGTCCTCGACATGACCCACGTCCAGTCGGGTCCGTCGGCCACCCAGCTGCTCGGCTGGCTGGGCGCCGACGTGATCAAGCTGGAGGCGCCGACCGGCGACATCACCCGGCAGCAGCTGCGCGACGTGCCAGACGTCGACAGCCTCTACTTCACGATGCTCAACTGCAACAAGCGCAGCATCACCCTCAACATGAAGAGCGAGCGGGGCAAGGAGATCTTCACCGAGCTGGTGAAGAACGCCGACATCCTGGTGGAGAACTTCGGTCCCGGCGCGGTGGACCGCATGGGCTTCTCCTGGGATCGCCTCCAGGAGCTCAACCCCCGCCTCATCTACGCCTCGATCAAGGGCTTCGGCCAGGGCAAGTACGCCAAGTTCAAGGCGTACGAGGTGATCGCCCAGGCCATGGGCGGCTCGATGAGCACCACGGGCTTCGAGGACGGCCCGCCGATGGCCACCGGGGCCCAGATCGGCGACTCGGGCACCGGCATCCACGTGGTGGCCGGCATCCTGGCCGCCCTCTACCAGCGGGGCCAGACCGGCCGCGGCCAGCGCGTACAGGTGGCCATGCAGCACGCCGTGCTGAACCTGTGCCGCGTCAAGCTGCGCGACCAGCAGCGCCTGGCGCACGGCCCGCTGCGTGAATACCCCAACAGGACGTTCGGCGACGAGGTGCCGCGCTCCGGCAACGCCAGCGGCGGCGGCCAGCCGGGCTGGGCGGTGCGCTGCGCTCCCGGCGGCCCGAACGACTACATCTACGTGATCGTCCAGCCGGTCGGCTGGAAGCCGATCTCGGCCATCATCGGCCGGCCCGAGCTGGCCGACGACCCCGAGTGGGCGACGCCGGAGGCGCGGCTGTCGAAGCTGGACAAGATGTTCCAGCTCATCGAGGAGTGGACGATCCGGCACGACAAGTGGACGGTGCTCGACCGGCTCAACGCCGAGAACATCCCCTGCGGGCCGATCCTGTCCACCAAGGAGCTGGTGGAGGACCAGAGCCTGCGCGAGGAGGGCATCGTCGTCTCGGTCGATCACCCGCAGCGCGGCGAGTTCGTCACCGTGGGCAGCCCCCTGCAGCTGTCGGACTCGCCGGTGGACGTGCGCACCCCGCCGCTGCTCGGCGAGCACAACCACGAGATCTACGGCGAGCTCGGCGTGAGCGCTGACGAGCTGGCTGAACTCAAGTCGAACGGAGTCATCTAAGTGGGCCCCAGGGAAGTCATCGAGAAGGCGCTGGCGGAAGGGCGCACGGCCCTGACGGCCCCCGAGGGCCGCGAGCTCTGCCAGGCGTACGGCATCGCCACCCCCGGCGAGGGCCTGGCCACCTCGGCCGACGAGGCCGCCCGGCTGGCCGGGGAGATCGGGTTCCCCGTCGTCCTGAAGATCGTCTCGCCGGACATCCTGCACAAGACGGACGCCGGCGGCGTGCTCGTCGGGCTGAAGAGCGCCGAGGAGGTACGCGCCGGCTACGACACGATCCTGACCAATGCCCGCGCCTACAACCCCGACGCCAAGATCGACGGCATCCAGGTGCAGCAGCTGGTCGGTGGCGGGCACGAGGTCATCGTGGGCGCGGTCACCGATCCGACCTTCGGCAAGGTCATCGCGTTCGGCCTGGGCGGTGTCCTGGTTGAAGTACTTAAGGACGTGACCTTCCGTCTTGCCCCGGTTTCAGGCGATGATGCGCTGAAGATGCTGGACGACATCAGGGCGGCGGAAGTGCTCCGCGGGGTCCGGGGGGCGGAACCCGCCAACCGGGAGGCGCTGGCGGCGCTGATCGAGCGCGTCGGCCGGCTCGTCACCGACATCCCCGAGATCGTCGAGGTGGACCTCAACCCCGTCTTCGCCGACGCGAACGGCGCGGTCGCCGCCGACGTGCGCGTCATCATCGGGACCCCGCAGCCCGAGGTCACCAGGCTGTCGCGCGAGGAGATCCTGCGGCAGATGAACCGGATCTTCAAGCCGCGCTCGGTCGCCGTGATCGGTGCCTCGGCCGAGAACGGCAAGATCGGCAACTCGGTCATGAAGAACCTCATCAACGGCGGCTACCAGGGGCAGATCTACCCGATCAACCCCAAGGCCGACGAGATCATGGGGCTCAAGGCGTACAAGAGCGTCACCGACGTGCCCGGCGACGTGGACGTGGCCGTCTTCGCCATCCCGGCCAAGTTCGTCGCCCCCGCCCTGGAGGAGGTCGGGCAGAAGGGCGCGGCGGGCGCCGTCATGATCCCGTCCGGGTTCGCCGAGACCGGGAACGTGGAGGGCCAGAAGGAGATCGTCGAGATCGCCCGCAGGCACGGCGTGCGCATGCTCGGGCCGAACATCTACGGCTACTACTACACGCCGGAAAACCTCTGCGCCACCTTCTGCACCCCGTACGACGTGCGCGGCAGCGTGGCGCTGACCTCGCAGAGCGGCGGCATCGGGATGGCCATCCTGGGCTTCAGCCGCACCTCGAAGATGGGCGTCTCGGCCATCGTCGGCGTCGGCAACAAGGCCGACGTGGACGAGGACGACCTGCTCACCTTCTTCGAGCAGGACGACAACACCAAGGCCGTGGCCATGCACCTGGAGGACCTCAAGGACGGTCGCGGCTTCGTCGAGGCCGCCCGCCGGGTCGTCAAGGAGAAGCCGGTCATCGTGCTCAAGGCCGGCCGCACCGCGATGGGCGCGCGGGCCGCGGGCTCGCACACCGGCGCGCTGGCCGGCGACGACAAGGTCTACGACGACATCCTGCGCCAGGCCGGGGTGGTGCGCGCGCCGGGGCTCAACGACATGCTCGAGTACGCCCGCGCGCTGCCCGTCCTGCCCACGCCCAAGGGCGAGAACGTCGTCATCATCACCGGGGCGGGCGGCTCGGGCGTGCTGCTCTCCGACGCCGTCGTGGACGCCGGGCTGACCCTCATGGACATCCCCGACGACCTGGACACGGCCTTCCGCGCCTACATCCCGCCGTTCGGCGCGGCGGGCAACCCCATCGACATCACCGGCGGCGAACCCCCCTCGACCTACGAGAACACGGTCCGCCTCGGCCTTCAGGACGACCGCATCCACGCGCTCGTCCTGGGCTACTGGCACACGATCGTGACGCCGCCGATGGTCTTCGCCGAGCTCATCGCGAAAGTGGTCGCGGAGGAGCGGGCGAAGGGCAACACCAAGCCGGTCGTGGCATCGCTCGCCGGCGACACCGAGGTTGAGGAGGCCAGCGAGTACCTGTACGAGCATGGCGTGGTCGCGTACCCGTACACGACGGAGAAGCCCGTGGCGGTCCTAGGTGCGAAGTACCGCTGGGCCAGGGCAGCCGGGCTGTTGCGCTAAGAGCCGAGCGCGACAGCAGCAGGCGAGGGGGCTTATTCGGGGCGCACGAGGAAGGCAACAACCCCCCAGGAGGTCCGTAGGTGGACACATCGAACACACCACCGGCGACGGCCACGCCGCCGGTCGAGGATGAACGAGTATGGAAAGCGGGCCGGCTTGAGCCGATGCCCATCAGGAAGCTCCCCGACGCGCCTCCCTCGGTGCACATTCTCGGGCCGACGGTGTTCCTCGTCGCCCTGGGCGTGGGCATGGGCGAGTCGTACATGTGGCCCCGGCTGGTCCTGCTGTTCGGACCGGAGATCCGGTGGCTGTTCCTGATCGGCGTCACCTTGCAGGCCGTGGTGATGCTGGAGATGGCCCGTTACGCCATGGCCACGGGGGAGAGCATCTTCTCCGGCGCGGCCAGGGTGTTCAAGCCGCTGATGTGGTTCTTCTTCATCGTGGCGATCGCCGTCTACATCTGGCCGGGACACCTGTCGGCGGGAGCGGCGGCGTTCGAGGAGATCACCGGCATACCCTGGGTGGTGACCGCGGTCGCCGGGCTGATCCTCGTCGGCGTGGTCTTCACCCTCGCCAAGGTGATCTACAACCTGCTCGAGAACGTGCTGTCGCTGCTCATCGGCGCTCTCGTGCTCGGCACGGCCGTGGTCGCGGCCATGGTCGGATCGTGGAGCGACGTGGTTTCCACCATCTCCGGCATGCTCTCCTTCGGCTACCTGCCGCCGGAGGCCATGTCGGCCGCCTGGTTCCCCGTCATCGTCGGGGCGTGCGCCTTCGCCGGTCCCTCGGGCATGCAGCAGATGTGGTACACGCTGCACCTGCGCGACTCCGGCGCCGGCATGGGCGTGCACCTGCCGAAGGTGCGCGGGCTGCGGCACGCGGGCGAGGAAGAGGAGATGCCCTCGCGCGGGTTCATGTTCGACACCGAGGACCCCGCCGAGATGGCGAAGTGGAAGGGGTGGCGGCGCTGGGTCACGTTCGACGCGCTGCTGCTGTTCTGGGGCATCACCATGCTGGTCACGATCTCCTTCACGGTGATCGCCCAGTCGGCGGTGCGCCAGAACCCGGCCGTGCGCACGGCCATTCAGGGCGACGACCGGGAGGTGGCGCTGTCCGCGATGGCCGACGCCGTCTCGTCGGCGGGCAGCTCGGTTCTCGGGGCCGTCTTCCTCGGGTTCATCGCGCTGATCGGCCTGAACGCCACGCTCGGCCTGTTCGACTCCTTCTCCCGTGGCCAGGCCGACATGTCCTTCCACTTCGTCCCCGGGGCGAAGAAGCTGGGCATGTCGAAGCTGTACGGGATCTTCCTCTGGGGCGTCATCATCTTCGGCATCCTGATCCTGCTGTTCGGGCCGGCTGACGGGCCGAGCGGGATCCTGGACACGCTGGCGTTCCTGTCGACGTTCGCCATGGGCGCGTACTGCGTGACCCTGCTCCTGGTGAACAACCGCATGCTGCCGAAACCGATCAGGCCCAAGTGGTGGACCAACCTGATCATCGGCTTCGGCGCGGTGTTCTATCTCGGGATGCTGTTCTACAGCCTCTTCGCCTACGGCGTGGTCGTGGGCTGATGGGTGGACGGCACAGCCTCGAACTCGCCCTGCCAGGGGCGTCGATCGGAGCCGTAGCCGGTGCCATCGCCGGTGGGCTGACCCTGCTCGCGGGGCAGCCCACCGGGATGGCCGCGCTGGCTGCCCTGGCGCTCGCCATGCCGCTCGGCCTCTTCGGCGGCCTGTACGGCATGCTGCTCGGTCACGGCGTCTTCCGACCCGGCACCTTCGGGCCGGTGGGCCTGTACTGGATGGCCGCCTTCCCGGTGTCCAGGCTGGCGCAGGAGGTCCTGGCCCCGACGGGCGGCCTGGCCGAAGGGGTGCCGGCGTTCCTGGCCTACCAGGCGATGATCGCCCTCGGCTTCGCGATCGGCTTTCTCTGGATGCACGAGCGGCTCATGCCGCACTGGCTGGTACGCCGGGCCGGCGACAACCCGCTCGCCAAGGACCTGCTCGGCACGTACCTGCGCTTCGCCCGGGTGGTCGACAAGCGCAGAAACGCGCGGAAGGGGGCGCGTAGATGACGCCGGCGATGGAACTGCCGCTGTGGATCTGGCTGGTCACGATCGGCGGCTTCTGCGTCGTGCTCGCGTTCGACTTCTGGCTCGTGGCCCGCAACCCGCACGAACCCAGCTTCAAGGAGTGCGTGGCCTGGGTCTCCTTCTACGTGGGGCTCGCCGTGGCCTTCGGCGCCGGCCTGCTCCTGCTGTCCGGCCCGGCGCACGGAGGGGAGTTCTTCGCCGGGTGGATCACCGAGTACTCGCTCAGCGTGGACAACCTCTTCGTCTTCCTGCTGATCATGAGCAGGTTCCAGGTGCCCCGGCAGTATCGGCAGAAGGTGCTGCTCATCGGCATCATCCTGGCCCTCTTCATGCGCGGCGGCTTCATCGCGGCCGGCGCTGAGGCCGTCACCAGGTTCGACTGGCTCTTCTACGTGTTCGGCGCCTTCCTCGTCTACACCGCGTGGAAGCTGATCGGGCACGAGGACGAGGAGGCGGAGTTCTCCGAGAACCTCGCGCTGCGCACCGTTCGCCGGGTGCTCCCGACGACGGACACCTATCACGGCGCCCGTCTCACCGTGCACCACGGGCGCAGGATGGTCACCCCGATGCTCATCGTGATGGTCGCGATCGGCACCACCGACCTGCTGTTCGCGCTGGACTCGATCCCGGCCATCTTCGGGCTGACCAAGGAGCCGTACCTGGTCTTCACCGCCAACGCCTTCGCCCTCATGGGGCTGCGGCAGCTGTTCTTCCTGATCGGAGGACTGCTCGACCGGCTCGTCTACCTCAGCAAGGGACTGTCGGTGGTGCTGGCCTTCATCGGCGTGAAGCTGATCATGGAGGCGCTGCACCACGACGGTGTGTCGTGGGCGCCGGAGATCCCGATCCTGGTGTCTCTGGGGGTCATCATCGGCACCCTCGCCGTGACCACGGTGCTGAGCCTGATCAAGTCGTCGCGCGACGCCAAGGCCGCGGCCAAGAAGGAGGCCGAGGAGGTGGAGCCGGCACCGGTGGATTGACGTGGGCCGCGCGGGGGCGGTGGCTGCTCATGGGTGGCCGCCCCCCTGTCGCGGCTCATCGGCATGCGCATGCATGCCCGATCCGGCGGCTCAGTGGCGCGTGTTGTCGCGCACGTCGTGCCGCTCGGCGCTCCACTGGCGCAGGTAGTGCTCCGCGTCCTGCGCGGAGTAGTGCTTCCTGAGCGCCGCACTGAGGCCGGCGCCGATGGTCCCGCCGTCCGCGGACTGGCCCAGGGGATCACCCAAGAGAAAGCGGATGAACGCTTTCATGTCGTGCACCTCCATTCGGTAACAGCTCCACCCTCTACCCGAGGTGTTTCGGAGCATGTGGACTTACGTGAACGCCGTGTCAAAACCCGGAAACCGCTGGTCGACCCCCGGACGGCGTGGATCCGGGCGTGCGTGTTCCCGGGCAGGTCGAACCCGGGCGGGATCGGTCCAAGCCAGGCCGGCTCGGACGAGACCACCCCAAGGGAGACCGCCCTGAAGATCGGACCGGTCCAGACGCGACCGGCCCAGGGAGGTTCGGCGAGGGTTCAGCCCAGGCGGCGCGGGCGGCGCCTGCGTACGGGCTTGGGCGCCGGCTCGGCCGGCTGGTGCTCCCGCTGCTCCATGTAGGAGGCCCGGGTGTGCTCGGTGTGATCGCGCATGATCTTCGCGGCCGTGCGCTCGTCACCGGCCTCGATGGCGTCGATCAGCGCGGTGTGCTCGTCCCAGGACGCCATGCCGCGCTGGCGGGCCACCGGCGTGTGGTACCACCGCACCCGCCTGGCCACCTGGGCGGCCAGCTCGGCCAGGACCTTGTTGCCCGACAGGTCCGTGACCAGGGCGTGCAGCTCGGAGTTGGTCGCCACCGCGTCGTCGACGTCGTCGGACTGCACGGCGGCGATGCCGCGCGCGCACAGCGCGCGCAGCCGCCTGACGCCCTCCTCGCCCGCGTGCTGCGCGGCGAGCCTGGCGGACTCGGTCTCCAGCAGCGTGCGCACGGCGAGCAGCTGGTCGGCCTCCTCCACCGTCGGGACGTGCACGAACGCGCCCTGCCCCGGGTGGAGATCGACCCATCCCTCGCCGCTGAGCTGCTGCAACGCCTCGCGGACCGGCTGCCTGGAGACGCCGAGCAGCTCGGCCAGCTCACTTTCGACGAGATGCTGGCCTGGCTTGAGCTGGCTGGAGACGATGAGCTCTTGGATAGCCTCGATGACGCTCTCGCGGAGCGTCGTCGGACGGGGAATCTTGGCGGCCGCCGTCTGACCGGCCTGATCCGACAGCAACATGGGACACGTCTCCAGGACAAGTTAAGGTTTTTGGTCGACTGCCTACAGCATACCGTGGAGGGGTTCTCCATGGTCGTGAGACTCATCACAGGGGGATATAACGGGGGGATTTTAGGGGGAATTCACCGAAGACCCTCAGAGCGGGATGGTGACGGGCAGGCCGGGGATGCGCAGCCGGGGCGTGGCCAGGGCCGGCAGGGCCGCCAGCGCGGCGGCGGCCAGCAGGGCGGCACCGGGAGCGGTCAGCGCTACCAGGGCCAGCACGGCGGCCACCACTCCGGCCACGGCCTTGGCACTGTAGACCACCGCGTGGATCTCCGTGGCCCGCTCGGTGCCGAAGAGCTCGCGGACGAGACTGGCCAGCAGGGGATAGAACGCGCCACCGCCGAGCCCCGCCGCGACGGCCCCGAGCCACAGCAGCGGGCTGCCCGCGGACGTCGCCCCTTGCACTGACGCGTTCTGGACGGCCACGGCCAGCAGGATCTGGCCGAGCGCGAGCGCGGCGAAGACGGCGGCGAGCACGCGGCGGCGGCCGAACCGCTCCGACGCCCGCACCGCCACCGACCTGCCCGCGCCGTTCAGCGCCACGAGCAGGGCCAGCGCGCCCCACGCGCCCGTGCCCGCCACCACGATCACGTCGAAAACCGACACCGCCCCCGCGCACGTCAGCAGCAGGGCCAGGGCCGGCAGCGTACGGGTGCGCACCGCCTGGGCCAGCCCGAACTGCTTGACCGCCTCGGGGCTGGTGCGCAGCCGGGCGGCGTCGAGGGCGTGGCTGCGCGGATCGACGTCGCCGGGCCACCAGCGGGCCGGCGGAAGCCGCAGGTGCCAGGCGGCCAGACCGACGACGGCCGTGGCGAGCACGGCGCAGACCAGGAGGGCGGCGGACGTGGCGCCGGGGGCGATCCCGGTCCAGAGCAGCAGCGGCACGGCTCCGTAGCCGAAGGCGCCGGTGATCAGGCCGACCCGGGCGGCCGGGCGCTCGGGATACCAGGAGGAGACGACCTCCCCGCAGACCCCGTAGACGAGCCCGCCGCCGAGCCCGCCGAGCAGCGCGTACCCGATGAGTGCGGCCGGTCCGGGGGTGGTGAGGGCGGCCGTGGCCAGGCCGAGGCCGCTCAGCGCCGCGCCGGCTGCCAGGCACGCGCGGACGCCCAGGCGCCCGCGCCGCACGAGGTGGAGCGCGGGCAGGGCGCCGGCGGCCTGGCAGGCGATCCACACCGCCAGCAGGGTCAGCCCGCCGGCGTCGCGGGCGAGCAGGGCCGCGTAGCCGTACTGCAGGGGCGCGATGGCCGCCATGGCGGCCAGGGCCAGCCGGAACATGCGGGCACGGTCGGCCGGGACGGGTCCAGGGCAGTACGAACGCCCCCGCCAATCCTTAATTGCATTCTCCATACTGTATGGAATATCCCGCCGACCGACCGCTGTCGAGGCCCTAGACGAAGGATACTCCATACGGTATACCGTCTACAAAGGAGGCTCGAATGGACCTGTACGAGTACCAGGCGAAGGAGCTCTTCGGGCGTCACGGGATCCCCGTACCAGCCGGCGCGATCGCGACCACTCCGGCGCAGGCCGGCGAGATCGCGGCGGAGCTGGACGCGCCCGTGGTCATCAAAGCCCAGGTGAAGACCGGCGGACGGGGCAAGGCGGGCGGGATCAGACCGGCGGCGGGCCCGGCCGCGGCCGCCACGGAAGCCGATCGCGTCATCGGAATGGACATCAAGGGACACATCGCGCGCCGCGTGCTGGTGGAGGCCGCGACGGTCCCGTTCGAGGAGTACTACGCCGCCTTCCTGGTGGACCGGGCGGAGGGCACGTTCCTGGCCATGGTGTCGGCCCAGGGCGGCATGGAGATCGAGGAACTGGCCGCCACCGACCCCGACGCCATCGTGAGACTGCCGATCGACCCCGCGACGGGCGTGGACGCCGAAACCGCCAGGCTGCTGGCGGCCAAGGCGGGGCTGCCCGAGCAGGCGGCAGGGGTGCTGGCGCAGTTGTGGCGGGTGCTGGTCGAGGAGGACGCGCTGCTCGTCGAGGTCAACCCGCTGATCTGCACCACCGACCAGCGGATCGTGGCGCTCGACGGCAAGGTCACCCTGGACGACAACGCGGCCTTCCGGCACACCTGGGAGGACTACGAGGAGAGCACCGACAGCCTGGAGGACCGTGCCAAGGCGAAAGGGCTCAACTACGTCAAGCTGGACGGCACCGTCGGCGTCATCGGCAACGGCGCCGGGCTGGTCATGAGCACGCTCGACGTGGTCGCGGGCGCGGGCGCCGACCCCGCCAACTTCCTCGACATCGGCGGCGGCGCCTCGGCCAAGGTCATGGCCGACGGGCTGGAGATCATCCTGGCCGACCCCGACGTGCGCTCGGTGCTGGTCAACGTCTTCGGCGGCATCACGGCGTGCGACGCGGTGGCGAACGGCATCGTCACCGCGCTCGAACTCCTCGGCGAGCGCGGCCACGGCAGGCCCATCGTCGTACGGCTGGACGGCAACAACGCCGAGGTGGGCCGGCGCATCCTCAGTGACGCCCGGCACCCGGCGGTGCGCCAGGTCTCCACCATGGACGGCGCCGCCGAGACGGCGGCTCGACTCGCGGTAGGTGCGTAAATGGCGATTTTTCTGACCAAGGACAGCCGGGTGCTCGTCCAGGGCATGACCGGCGCGGAGGGCACCCGGCACACCGCCCGCATGCTCGCCGCCGGCACCGACATCGTGGCCGGGGTGACGCCGGGCAAGGGCGGCACCTCGGTGGACTTCGGTGAGCGGACGGTGCCGGTGTTCGGCTCGGTCGCGGCGGCGGTCGCGGAGACCGGGGCCGACGTGTCGGTGATCTTCGTGCCGCCCCGGTTCACCGCCGCGGCCGTGCAGGAGGCGGTCGAGGCCGAGGTGCCGCTCTGCGTGGTGATCACCGAGGGCGTGCCCGTGCACGACGCCGTGCGCTTCCGCGCCCTGGCGAACGGCGGCCGCACCCGGATCATCGGGCCCAACTGCCCTGGCCTGATCAGCCCCGGCCAGTCGTCGGCCGGCATCATCCCCGCCGACATCACCTCGGCCGGGCGGATCGGGCTGGTCTCGAAGTCGGGGACGCTGACGTACCAGCTCATGTACGAGCTGCGCGACCTCGGCTTCTCCACCGCCGTCGGCATCGGCGGCGACCCCGTCATCGGGACCACGCACATCGACTGCCTCCAGGCGTTCCAGGACGATCCCGGCACCGACGCCATCGTGATGATCGGCGAGATCGGCGGCGACGCCGAGGAGCGGGCCGCCGCCTACATCGCCGCGAACGTGACCAAGCCCGTGGTCGCCTACGTGGCCGGGTTCACCGCGCCCGAGGGCAAGACGATGGGGCACGCGGGCGCGATCGTGTCCGGCTCGTCCGGCACCGCCCAGGCCAAGAAGGAGGCGTTGGAGGCGGTCGGGGTCCGCGTCGGGCGCACCCCTTCGGAGACGGCCCGGCTGATGCGGTCCGAGCTGAACCGCGTGCCGCGCGGGACCAGGACGTGAGCGCGGTGCGTTTCGACGTCAACCTCTCCATCCTGCTGACCGGCCTGCCGCTGCTGGAACGTCCGGCGGCGGCGGCCAAGGCCGGGTTCGACGCGGTCGAGCTGTGGTGGCCGTTCGGCTCGCCCGATCCGGGCGCCGCCGAGCTGGGCGCACTCAGGAGCGCGATCGAGGAGGCCGGCGTGCGGCTGGCCGGGCTCAACTTCGACGCCGGGGACATGGCGGCGGGCGAGCGCGGCCTGCTGGCCAGGCCCGGCGGCTCGGCCCGCTTCCAGGCCAACATCGACGTCGCGGTCCGGCTCGCGGGGGAGCTGGGCTGCACGGTGCTCAACGCCCTGTACGGCAACGACCCCGGCACCGACAGGGACCTGGCCGTGGCGAACCTGCGCCGGGCGGCCGACGCGGCGGCGGGCATCGGCGCGACCGTGGTGGTCGAGGCCCTCAACTCCTACGAGAACCCGGACTATCCGATCACCTCGTCGCAGGCGGCGTTCGAGCTGATCGACCAGGTGGACCGGCCCAACGTGGCCTTCCTGGCCGACCTCTACCACCTGCACCGGATGGGCGAGGACGTGCTCGCGCTCATCGACGGGCACAGCGCGCGCTTCGGGCACGTGCAGATCGCCGACGACCCCGGGAGGGGACGGCCGGGGACCGGGGACATGCCGTACCCGGAGATCCTCGCCCGGCTGGAGGCGGCGGGCTACCGCGGCCACGTCGGCCTGGAGTACCGGCACGAGGGGCCGGACGCGTTCGACTGGAGGCAGGAATGAACATCGGGTTCGTCGGTTTGGGGATCATGGGCAGCCCGATGGCGGCCAACCTCCTCAAAGCCGGATATGTCGTGACCGGTTATGACGTGAGCGCCGCCCGCGTCGAACAACTGGCGGAGCTGGGCGGCAAGCCCGCCACCGGCGTCGTGGACGCGGTCGCGGGCGCCGACGTGGTGATCACCATGCTCCCCGACTCCCCCCAGGTCGAGGAAGTGGCGCCGCTCGTCGTCGAGTACGGCAAGCCCGACCTGCTGTACGTCGACATGAGCACCATCAGGCCGGAGACCTCCCGCCAGGTCGCCAGGCAGGCCAAGGCGGCCGGCGTACGGGCCCTGGACGCCCCCGTGAGTGGCGGCGAGCGCGGCGCCATCGACGGCACCCTGTCGATCATGGTCGGCGGCGACGCCGAGGACGTCGAGGCCGCCAGGCCCGTCCTGGGCCGGCTCGGCACCACCGTCGTGCACGTCGGCCCGGCGGGCTCGGGCCAGACCGTCAAGGCGGCCAACCAGCTCGTCGTGGGCGGCATCTACGGCCTGGTGGCGGAGGCGATCGTGCTGCTCGAAGCATCGGGGGTGGACGCGGGGCCCGGCCTGGACGTGCTCGCCGGCGGCCTGGCCGGCTCCCGCATCCTCGACCTCAAGCGGCACACCATGCTCAAGCGGGAGTTCGCCCCAGGCTTCCGCATCGACCTGCACCACAAGGACATGGGCATCGCCGTCGCCGCCGCCCGCGAGGCCGGGGTCAGCCTGCCGCTCACCGGTCAGGTCGCCCAGCTCGTGGCCGCGGCCAGGGCCCAGGGCCACGGCTCGCTCGACCACTCCGCCCTGCTCAAGGTGATCGAAAGGCTGAACGGATGAAGAAGGTGCCCTGCATGGAGGCAGTGGTGTCGGTGCTGGAGTCGGAGGGCGTGGACACCGTCTTCGGCATCCCCGGCGCGGCCATCCTGCCGCTCTACGCCGCGCTCCAGCACAGCTCGATCCGGCACATCACCGTACGGCACGAGGAGGGCGGCACCCACGCGGCCGACGGCTGGGCCAGGGTCACGGGGAACGTCGGCGTCTGCATCGGCACCTCGGGCCCCGCGGGCACGAACATGATCACCGGCCTCTACACCGCGCTCGCCGACTCCATCCCGATGATCTGCATCACCGGCCAGGCCATGACCTCCAAGCTGCACCAGGAGGCGTTCCAGGCGGTCGACATCGTGGAGATCGCCCGGCCGGTGACCAAGTGGGCGGTGCAGCTCAAGGAGCCGGCTCAGGCGCCGTGGGTGTTCAGGGAGGCGTTCAGGCGGGCCCGCTCAGGTCGGCCGGGACCCGTGCTCATCGACCTGCCGATCGACGTCCAGCGAGGCCTGTGCCTGTACGACCCCGACGTGGACGCGCCGCTGCCCGTCGAGGTGCCGCAGCCCCTGCCCAGGGCGGTGAGCGCGGCCATGGACCTGCTGGAGGGGGCCAGGCGGCCGATCATCCTGGCCGGCGGCGGCGTGATCGGCGCAGAGGCGTGCGACGAGCTGCGCGCGCTGGCCGAGCACCTTCAGATCCCCGTGCAGGTGACGCTCATGGGCAAGGGCGCCTTCCCCGAGGACCACCCGCTCTTCGCCGGCATGGCCGGCATCCAGACGCAGACGCGGTGGGGCAACGCCGCGTTCCTGGAGAGCGATCTGGTGCTCGCCGTGGGCGCCAGGTTCGGCGACCGGCACACCGGCGACCTCGACGTCTACCGGCGTGGGCGCAAGTTCGTGCACGTGGACATCGACCCCCTGCAGATCGGCCGGGTCTTCCAGCCCGATCTCGGCGTCGTCGGCCACGCCAGGCCCGTGCTGGCCGCGCTGCGCGACGAGGCCCGCCGCAGGAGCGAGCCGCGCGACGCGGGCAAGTGGGTGCGCAAGGTCGGGGAGTTGCGCGGCACGCTGGGGCGAAGGGACGACTTCGACGACGTGCCGATCAAGCCGCCCAGGGTGTTCAAGGAGGTGAACGACTACTTCCCGAGGGACACCACGTTCGTCACCGCGATCGGGCTCTACCAGATCTGGTCGGGCCAGTTCCAGACGACGTACCTGCCGCGCCGCTACCTGGTCTGCGGGCAGGCCGGGCCGCTGGGCTGGGAGGTGCCGGCCGCCATGGGGGTCAAGCTGGCTCATCCGGAACGGCAGGTCGTGGCGGTGGTCGGCGACTACTCCTTCCAGTTCCTGATGGAGGAGGTGGCGGTGGCGGCGCAGTACCGGATCCCGTTCGTCATCGTCATGATCAACAACGAGTATCTGGGGCTCATCAGGCAGGCGGAGCTTCCGTACGACATGAACTACGCCGTGGACCTGCACTACGGCGAGGGCGGCATCGACCACGTCAAGGCCATGGAGGCGTTCGGCTGCCCGGCGCGCCGGGTCGAACTGCCCGGCGACATCCGCGACGCGCTGGCCTGGGCGAGCGCGGAGGCGGCGCGCGAGCGGCTGCCCGTGCTGGTGGAGGTGATGGTGGAACGCGAGGCGAACGCCGCCATGGGCCCGTCCCTGGAGGCGATCAAGGAGTTCGAGCCGCTGCCCGAGCTCATCACCGCCGACTGGTCCGACTGAGGAGGGATGCACATGCGGCTCAAGCCGGGCACATCCTGGCGGGAGGCCTACGAGCAGTGCTGCTCGGTGGCTCCCGAGGCCTTCCACGACGAGCGGGTGCTGAACCACTGGGGCGGCATCTGGCACCGCGACGGGCGCCCGGTTCCGGCGTTCTCACCCCTGGACGGCACCGCCATCGCCGGCCTGCCCCGGCTGGACCGGGCGGGCGCGAGCCGCGCGGCGGCGGGCGCGGTCGAGGAGCACAACCGCTGGCGCTACCTGCCGCTCGCCGAGCGCAAGGCCATGGTGTCGGCGGCGGTGGAGTCCATGGCGGCGCACCGCGACCTGCTGGCCCTGCTGCTGGTCTGGGAGATCGGCAAGCCGTGGAAGACGGCCCGCGCCGACGTGGACCGCTGCCTGGACGGCGTGCGCTGGTACGTCGGCGAGATCGACCGCATGGTCGAGGGCCGGGTGCCGCTGCCCGGCCCGGTCAGCAACATCGCCAGCTGGAACTATCCGATGAGCGTGCTCATGCACGCCATGCTGATCCAGGCGCTGGCCGGCAACGCGGTGATCGCCAAGACGCCCACGGACGGCGGGCTGTGCTGCCTCACCCTGGCCAGCGCCCTGGCCGTCCGAGAGGGGCTGCCGTTCACGCTGGTGAGCGGGGGAGGGGCGGAGCTGTCGCCGGTGCTGGTGGCCGGGCGCTCGCTCGGGTGCGTCTCGTTCGTGGGCGGCAGGGACGCCGGGGCCAAGGTGGCCACCTCGCTGGCCGACCTCGGCCGCCGGCACGTGCTGGAGCAGGAGGGGCTCAACTGCTGGGGCGTGTGGGAGTACGGCGACTGGGACCTGCTCACGAGGCAGATCAGGGCGTCCTTCGACTACGCCAAGCAGCGCTGCACCGCCTACCCGCGCTTCGTCGTGCAGCGCTCGCTCTTCCCCGAGTTCCTGGCCGCCTACCTCCAGGCCGTGGGCTCGCTGCGCTTCGGGCATCCGCTGGCGGTGGCCGATCCGGACGACCCGCTGCCTGAGCTGGACTTCGGGCCGCTGGTCAACGCCTCGAAGGCCAAGGAACTGGCCGACCAGGTGGACGAGGCGGTGGCCAGGGGCGGCGTGCCGATCCATCGGGCGTCCCTGGAGTCCGGACACTTCCTCCCCGGTCAGGATATTTCCGCTTACTTTGCTCCGACGGCGCTGCTCAACCCGCCGCCCTCCTCACCCCTCCACCACGCCGAGCCGTTCGGCCCGGTCGACACGATCGTGCTGGTGGACACGGAGGCGGAGCTGCTGGCCGCGATGAACGCCAGTAACGGCGCACTGGTGGCCACCCTGTCCTGCGAGCGGGAGGAGACCTTCGCCCGGCTCGCGCCCGAGATCCGCGCGTTCAAGGTGGGCCACAACAGGCCGCGCTCGCGCGGGGACAGGGAGGAGCTCTTCGGCGGGCTCGGCGCGTCGTGGCGCGGCGCGTTCGTCGGCGGCGACCTGCTCGTCCGCGCCGCCACGAGCGGCGGGGACGGCGAGACGGAGCGCCTGCCGGGCAACTTCCCCCACTACACCCTGCTCCCGTGACCCGGGCTTATCGACGGGCAGTCTCAGAGACGGGCTGACGGGCTCAGAAGGCCCCGAAGCGGGTCGCCACGAGCAGGACGAGAAACGTCAGCATGGCGACCCGCAACAGCTTGCCGCCCACGCTCAGCGACGGCCACGACAGGTAGCCCAGCCACCCGATGAACGCGAGCACCGGCAGCACGGCCACGCCGCCCAGCGGATTGGCCACGGCGAACCCGACCAGCAGCAGGATCACCAGGAGAACCGGCGCCACCCACCGGGGCACCTGGGTGAACAGGAACGTCATCGGCACGGCGCTGCGCCGCTCCACCGCCGCGCGCAGGCCGGTCGCGCCGGGCGTGAAGAACTGCTCGCCCTGCGGGATGGGACGCTTGCCGCCGCGCTTGTTCTGAGGGGCCACGTCCAGAGCCTACGGGAGATGGGGCGCCAGGGGGGATGAGCGCCTTTAGGCTGGTCGGGTGCTCGCCGTGATCCGATACACCGTCCCAGAGTCCCAGTCGCAGGACTTCGTCAAGCAGGGCCACACGATTCTCGACGCGTTCGCCACCCAGCCGGGCTACCAGCGGGGCAGGCTGGCCCGCTCGGTGGACGAGCCCAATCTGTGGGCGCTGGTGTCGGAATGGGAGGGCGCGGGGTTCTACCGAAGAGCGCTTTCCGCGTCCAGGATGGTGATGTATCCGCTGATGATCCTCATGGTCCACGAACCCAGCGCGTACGAGGACGTCTACCTCCGCGACGGGGCATAGCCCTAGTCGCGCGCGAGAGCGGCGCCCGTCCCCTAAGCTGGGATCTCACCGATTTCACTCGCCGACCTCCAGCCGGAAAGAGAACCAACCAAATGGCACGACGCACCGACGTCATGGACACCATCGTCAGCCTCGCCAAACGCCGCGGGCTCGTTTACCCGTCGAGCGAGATCTACGGCGGACTGCGCGCGTCGTGGGACTACGGTCCTCTGGGCGTCGAGCTGAAGAACAACGTCAAGCGGCAGTGGTGGCTGTCGATGGTCCAGTCGCGCGACGACGTGGTGGGCCTCGACTCCTGCGTCATCCTGGCCCCCGAGGTGTGGCGGGCCAGCGGCCACGTCGACACCTTCACCGACCCGCTGACGGAGTGCCTGTCCTGCCACAAGCGCTTCCGCGCCGATCACCTCATCGAGGCCTACGAGGAGAAGAACGGCAAGGAGCCCGAGGGCGGCCTGGCCGGCATCACCTGCCCCAACTGCGGCAACAAGGGCACCTTCACCGAGCCCCGGCAGTTCAGCGGCCTGCTCAAGACCTACCTCGGCCCGGTCGAGGACGAGTCGGGCCTGGCCTACCTGCGGCCCGAGACCGCGCAGGGCATCTTCATCAACTACCTCAACGTGCAGCAGTCGGCGCGCAGGAAGATCCCGTTCGGCATCGGCCAGATCGGCAAGTCGTTCCGCAACGAGATCACGCCGGGCAACTTCATCTTCCGCACCCGCGAGTTCGAGCAGATGGAGATGGAGTTCTTCGTCAAGCCGGGCAGCGACGAGGAGTGGCACCAGTACTGGATCGACGAGCGCTTCCGCTGGTACTCCGACCTGGGCATCAACAAGGACAACCTGCGCCTTTACGAGCACCCCAAGGAGAAGCTCTCCCACTACTCCAAGCGCACGGTCGACGTCGAGTACCGCTTCAACTTCACCGGCTCTGAGTGGGGCGAGCTCGAGGGCATCGCCAACCGCACCGACTTCGACCTGACCGCCCACTCCAAGGCGTCGGGCACCGACCTCAGCTTCTTCGAGCAGGACACGGGAGAGCGTTACGTCCCCTACGTCATCGAGCCGGCTGCCGGTGTCGACCGCGCCACGCTGACGTTCCTGCTCGACGCCTACAGCGAGGACGAGGCGCCCAACGCCAAGGGCGTGCTGGAGAAGCGCACGGTCATGCGGCTCGACCACCGGCTCGCGCCGGTCAAGGCCGCGGTGCTGCCGCTGTCGCGCAACGCCGACCTGTCGCCCAAGGCCCGCGACCTGGCCACGCAGCTGCGTCGCCGGTGGAACGTGGAGTTCGACGACGCGGGCGCGATCGGCCGCCGCTACCGCCGCCAGGACGAGATCGGCACGCCGTTCTGCATCACGGTCGACTTCGACACCCTTGAGGACCACGCGGTGACCATCCGCGAGCGTGACTCGATGGCCCAGGAGCGCATCTCCATCGACGGTGTGGACGCCTACCTCCGCCAGCACCTCAACGACTGATCCACGCTTGACCTGACGGGCCGCCCGCCGACTTCTCGGCGGGCGGCCCGTCGGCGTGTGCGCCGCGTTCCGGTCGCGCTGTCCGTCCGGGCGAGAGTGTGCTGCGGGCCAAGTCGTCAAATGTTTGACCGGATGTGGCCGTCATGATTGACAAGCCCCCGGCATACGCGGACATTGCGGGCATCCTTAGCGGCAATTCGGGGGCTGACTCTTCGGAGGCGCGATGAAGCGCGCACTGATCATGTTCGCCGGCATGCTCCTGTTACTCGGCTCGTTCACCATCCCGCCCGCCTCGGCGGTGCCGAAACCACCCCAGAGCGGGCCCGACGGCGTCTTCGTCTACAGCGGTGAGCTCACCGCCGACCAGCTCGCCAAGCTGGTCGCCGCGGGCGTGGACCGCGAGGAGATGCGGATCGTCAAACGGGCGGACGGCAAGGTCACCGTCGAGGTGATCCTGGCCTCCGCGCTGGCCGACTCCCTCGCCGGCCAGGGCGTCACCCTCCGCGCCCAGAACACCGCCGCCCGCCGGTCACTCCAGGCGGACGGGGTCTTCAAGCGGTACGCGGGCGCCGGAGGCATCCGCGAAGAGATCGTCGCGGCGGCGAACGCCAAGCCGGGCATCGCCAAGGTCGTCGAGCTCGGCAACAGCCTCAACGGCACGCCGATCACCGCGATCAAGGTGACCAAGAACGCCAGGACCCTGGGCGACGGCAAGCGCCCGGCCATGCTGTACTCGGCCGCGCAGCACGCCCGCGAGTGGATCACGCCCGAGATGGTGCGGCGCCTGCTGCACCACTTCCTCAACGGCTACGGCGCCGACGCCGAGCTGACCAAGCTGATCAACACCACCGAGCTGTGGTTCCTGCCGGTCGCCAACCCCGACGGCTACGACCACACCTTCACCCCCGACAACCGCCTGTGGCGCAAGAACCTGCGCGACAACGACGGCGACGGGCAGCTCACCAGCAACGACGGCGTGGACCTCAACCGCAACTTCTCCTACAAGTGGCGCTACGACGACGAGGGCTCCTCCAGCCTCGCCTCCAGCCAGACCTACCGCGGTGCCGCCGCCCAGTCGGAGCCGGAGACCGTGGCGCTGGACAACCTGGCCAAGCGGGTGCGGTTCACGTACCTGCTGAACTACCACTCGGCCGCCATGCTGCTCCTGTACGGGGTCGGCTGGCAGCAGGCCACCCCGTCGCCCGACGACCTGATCTTCGAGGCCCTGCTGGGCGACGACGCCAACCCCGCCGTCCAGGGCTACGACCCCGACATCGGCGCCGAGCTCTACACCACCAACGGCGAGCTCGACGGGCACATGACGAACGTACGGAAGATCATGTCCATCACGCCCGAGATGTCCACGTGTGAGGACGCCGTCGAGCGCGACCCGAACGACGAGTGGACGCTGGCGGACTGCGCGGGCGGCCTCGGCTTCACCTTCCCCGACAGCGAGGCGCTCATCCAGGACGAGTTCCTGCGCAACGTGCCGTTGGCACTGGCCGCGGCCAAGTCCGTGCACACGCCGGACAAGCCGGTCTCCGTGGTCGGGCGCACCGTGCCCGACTTCCAGCCCGACTCCTTCTCCGTCTCATACGGCGACCCGCAGCCGGTGGCGGTCACCGCCCGCCGGTCCCTGCGCGACAAGGTGCTGCGCTACCGCATCAACGGCGGCCCCGCGCGGGTCAAGCCGCTGAGTGAGTGGAAGGGCGGCGAGCGCTACGGCGACGAGAACGACCTCTACTTCGCCGAGTACCGCGCCACCGTGACCGGCGCGCGACCGGGTGACCGGGTCGAGGTCTGGTTCCAGGGCGTCAAGCCCGGCGCCGGCGTCGTCTCCAGCGAGCACTTCACCTACCGGCTGGCCAAGGACTCGCGAGCCAAGGTGCTGGTGCTGGCCAACGAGGACTACACCGGCTTCAACCCGGACTATCCGGACAGCGTCACGGCGCCCAAGTACGCCACCCGGTACAAGCAGGCCCTCCAGGCCGCCGGGTACTCCTCAGAGACGTGGGACGTGGACGCCCAGGGCGTGCCGCACCACCTCGGCGTGCTGTCGCACTTCAAGGGCCTGGTGTGGGAGCTGGGCGACAACCGGCTGTCCATGGACCAGCAGGACGTGGTCACCGTGACCCCGCTCGGCAACCTGCCGGACGCCGACGTCAAGCGTTCGCAGCAGGACCTGACCATCGCCGTCCGCGACTACCTGAACGAGGGCGGCAAGCTCCTCTACACCGGCGAGACCGCCGCGTACTACGGCATTCTCGACACCATCGTCGGCGGCATCTACTACGGCATCGACGGCAACCCCGACGGCGACTGCGTGGTCACCACCATCCAGGGGCTGTTCGACGAGTGCCTGCTGCTGGCCGACGACTTCACCCAGTACTACATGGGCCTGGCCGGCCGGCTGCCGCGGGCCAACCCCAGCGGCTTCACCGGCACCGGCCCGCTGGCCGGGACCAGTGGCACGTTCGGCGGCCCCGCCACGGTGGACAACCCGGTGGACGAGGCGGGTGTGCTGTTCCCCATGGGCACGGACTTCCCGAGGTTCACCGGCACCCCGGCCGCCGACTACGCGCTCGGCGCCCCGGGACCGTTCGACCCCGTCGAAGGCGCCTGGTACATGGCCGGGCCGCACGTCGACGACTCGTACATGCGGCTGACCAGGACGATCGACCTGGGCTCCGTGACGGCGGCGCAGCAGCCGCGGCTGGCCTTCCAGCTCTCCTTCGACACCGAGCCCGGCTACGACAACGTCATCGTCGAGGCCCACACGGTCGGCCAGGAGAACTGGACCACGCTGCCCGACCTCAACGGCGGCACCGACACCGGCGTCCCGTCCGAGTGCGAGGCCGACTTCTACCTGGACGAGCACCCGTGGCTGGAGCACTACCTGACCCGCGGCAACCCCTGTCAGCCGACGGGGAGCAGCGGATCGTGGAACCGGTTCACCGGCGACTCGGGCGGCTGGCAGCAGGTGGCGTTCGACCTGTCCGCCTACGCCGGGCAGCAGGTCGAGGTGTCGATCAGCTACGTGACCGACCCCGCCACCGGCGGCGTCGGCGCGTTCGTGGACGACACCCGGCTCACCACGATCGGCGGCACCACCCAGGCCGAGGGCTTCGAGACCGGGCTCGGCGCCTGGGCGACCCCCGGACCTCCGGCGGGCAGCCCGACCGGCGGCGGCGACTTCGTCCGCGCCTCCGCCGACCGGACGGCGGCCGTGACCACCAAGGACACGGTGCTGCTCGGCTTCGGGCTGGAGCAGCTCGGCAGCGACGCGGCGCGTAGTGCGTCACTGCGGAAGATCCTGCGGTACCTGATCGGCTGAGCGGCCGCGTTGCCGAACGGCTGATCGGCTGAGCACCACACGGAACGGCCACCTCCGCTCAGGGGGTGGCCGTTTCGTGCGGTGAGAGACCGAAAGATCGTGTAAAGGCGGCGGTTACGCGGGTTTTCGCGGTCTCTTGATGACATTCGTCGTAAGCCGATACGAGGGACGAGGAATCCAATGCGTACATCACGTTTCGCTCTGGTGGTTCTCGCGGCCGTCGCGTTGCTCATGACGTCGTTCACGACGGGGAGCGCCGCGTTCGCCGATCCGGAGCCGACCGCTCTGGAGCTGCGGGTCGTCATGGACGACTGCCACTACGGAAGCCTGCGGCCATGACGGACCAGGCGCTGCTCGAACGGGCCCTGTTCGAGGTCAAGCGGGTGATCGTGGGCCAGGACCACATGGTCGAGCGGCTGCTCGTCGCGGTGCTGGCCAAGGGGCACTGCCTGCTCGAAGGGGTTCCCGGGATCGCGAAGACCCTGGCCGCCGAGACCATGGCCACCGTGGTCGGGGGGACGTTCGCCCGCATCCAGTTCACGCCGGACCTGGTGCCGTCCGACATCATCGGCACCCGGATCTACCGGCCCTCCACCGAGTCGTTCGACGTCGAGCTCGGCCCGGTCATGGTCAACCTGGTGCTCGCCGACGAGATCAACCGGGCGCCCGCGAAGGTGCAGTCCGCGCTGCTGGAGATCATGGCCGAGCACCAGGTCAGCATCGGCGGGGTCACGCACCGGGTGCCCGATCCGTTCCTGGTGCTGGCCACCCAGAACCCGATCGAGTCGGAGGGCGTCTACCACCTGCCCGAGGCACAGCGGGACCGCTTCCTCATGAAGATCGACGTGGACCATCCCAGCGAGTCGGAGGAGCTGGCGATCGTCTACCGCATGAGCGTGGACCCGCCCGTGCCCCAGAACATCCTCGGCCCGGCGCAGGTCGTCGCGTTGCAGCGCCGGGCCGAGGAGGCCTTCGTGCACCACGCGGTCGCCGAGTACGCCGTCCGCCTCGTCTACGCCACCCGCGACCCCGGCCGCTACGGCGTGCAGGACGTGGACCGGCTGCTGGCCTTCGGGGCGAGCCCCAGGGCCACACTCGGCCTCCTCGCGGCCGGGCGGGCGCTGGCGCTCATGCGCGGGCGCGAGTACGTGCTGCCCGAGGACGTACGCGACCTCGCCCACGACGTCATGGCACACCGGCTCGTGCTCTCCTTCGACGCCCTGGCCGACGGGGTCATGCCCCGGCAGATCGTGGACCGCGTGCTCGCGGCCGTGCCGATGCCGGTCATCGCCCCGCAGCAGGAGGCCGTGGCATGAGGCCGTACCTGATGGCCGAGCCCGCGCTGCGCCGGCTCGAACTGACGATCACCAGGAGACTCGATGGACTTCTCCAGGGCGAACATCTCGGCCTGGTGCCAGGTCCGGGCAGCGAGCCGGCCGAGTCGCGGCCCTACCAGCCGGGCGACGACGTGCGGCGGATGGACTGGAACGTCACCGCCCGCACGAACGAACCGCACGTCAGGGACCTGGTCGCCGACCGGGAACTGGAGATCTGGGCCCTGCTCGACGCCACCGCCAGCATGGACTTCGGCACCGTGGCGATGGAGAAGCGGGAGCTGGCCCTGTCGGCCCTGGCCGCGATCGGCTTCCTCACCCAGCGGACCGGCAACAGGATCGGCGTCCACCTGCTGCACGGCGGCGGCGTCAAGGCGCTGCCCGCCAGGACGGGCCGGCCGCACCTGATGGCGCTGCTCCAGGCGGCCTTCGCGCTGCCGCGCACCCAGCCGGGGGTGAGCGAGCCGCTGATCGGCGTGGCGGCCGACCAGCTCGGCCGGACGGCACGCCGGCGCGGCCTGGTCGTCGTCGTCTCGGACTTCCTCGACCCGCCGCCGACGTGGGAGCAGCCGCTGCGCGCGCTCGCCGCCCGGCACCAGCTGCTGGCCGTGGAGGTGGTCGATCCGCGTGAGCTGAGCCTGCCCGACGTGGGGATCCTGACGCTCGTCGACCCGGAGACGGGACGGCGGCGCGAGGTCGCCACCGGCAGCGCGCGGCTGCGGCGCAGGTACGCCGAGGCGGCGGCCGGGCAGCGCGACGCCGTCACCCAGGGACTGCGCCGGGCCGGGGCCGCCCACCTGCGGCTGCGTACGGACCGGGACTGGGTGCGCGACCTGGTCAGGCACGTCATGCGCCAGCGGCGCCTCGCCGCGCTGGCGACGGGGCCGACCCGGCAGGGGCGGCCGCCGGAGGGCGGAGGTGACGCCGCGTGAGCCTCCTCGCGCCCCTGTGGCTGCTGCTGCTCGTCCCCGTGGCCCTGCTGGCGGTGACGTACGTGGTCATGGCGCTGCGGAGCAGGACCTCCTACGCTGTCCGCTTCACCAACCTCGACCTGCTGGACAAGGTCGCGCCGCGGCGGCCCGGCTGGCGCAGGCACGTCCCCGCGGCGGCGCTGCTGCTCATGTTCGCCCTGCTCGTGGTGGGCTTCGCCCGGCCGACGGCCGAGGTGCGGGTGCCGCGCGAACGGGCGACGATCATGGTGGCGTTCGACGTCTCGGCCTCCATGGGGGCGACCGACGTCTCGCCCAACCGGTTCGAGGCGGCCAAGCAGGCGGCCAGGCAGTTCGTCCAGGGCCTGCCGGAGCGGTTCAACCTGGGCCTGGTGTCGTTCTCGGCGTCGGCCTCGGTCGCCGTGCCGCCCACCACGGACCGGCGTACGGTGCTGAGCGCGCTCGACCGGCTCAGCACCGGCTCCGGCACCGCCATCGGCGAGGCCGTCTTCTCCTCTCTCGACGCCATCGCCGCACTCGACTCGGAGGAGGAGGCGCCTCCCGCGCACATCGTGCTGCTGTCCGACGGCTCCAACACCACCGGCCGCACGGTGCCCGACGCGGCGGCGCAGGCGTCCTCGCGGGGCGTCCCCGTCACGACCATCGCCTACGGAACGGCGGACGGCACCATCAGCCTGGGCGGACAGGAGGTGCCGGTGCCGGTGGACGGGCCCGCGCTGCGCGGCCTGGCCGACGCGGCCGGCGGCGGCTTCTACGAGGCGGCCAGCGGCGACGAGTTGCAGGCGGTCTATGAGGACATCGGCACGTCGGTCGGGTATCGGATCGAGCGTCAGGAGGTCTGGCAGTGGTTCGTCGGAGCGGGGCTGATCTTCGCGCTCATCGCGGCGATGACGTCGATGTTGTGGTTCTCGAGGCTGCCGTGAGAGGCATGGGCAACCCGCAGGGGCCCGACTTCCTGAGCCCGGCACCGGGCGCCCGGCCGGAGCCCGACGACGCGCCGCCGACCCGGCGGGGGGCCTTCGGCGGCCCGCCGCCTGCCCGGCTGGAGCCCCCGGCCGGCGGCCCGCCGCCTGTCTCACCGCCGCCCGTGCTGCCGCCGCTGATCGGGCCGCCGCCGCGTCCCGTACCGGCCGTGTCCGTCCCGGGGACGGACGGTGGGCGGAGCGCGCCCGAGTCGCCCCGGGGGCGGCTGCTGGTGGCGGCCGGGCTCGTGGCGGCGCTGACCGGCGCGCTCGGCGGGGCGGCGGTGGCCACGGCCGGCGCCGGGCTGTTCGAAGGGCCCGCGCCGGCCCCCGTCGCCGCCCTCCCGAGGGCGGCACCCGTCCCCTCCGCCGGGCTGACCGGCCTGAGCGCGACGGCGGCCCGCGTGCTGCCCAGCGTCGTCCAGATCGAGACGCGCAGCAGCGGCGGCTCCGGCTTCGCGGTGGACGAACGCGGACACATCCTCACCAACGCCCACGTGGTCAGGGGCAGCAGCCAGGTCACGGTGGTGCTGAGCGACGGCAGCCGGCTGCCCGCCCGCGTCGCCGGCGCCGACGACGGCGAGGACCTGGCCGTGCTGGAGCTGGACGACCCGAGCCGGCTTACCCCGGCCACGCTCGGCCGGTCCTCCGACCTGTCCGTGGGGGAGCAGGTGCTGGCCATCGGCTCGCCGCTGGGCCTGTCGGGGACGGTCACCGCCGGCATCGTCAGCGCGCTGGACCGGGAGGTGCGCCTGGGCGGCTTCTCCCGTACGGCCGTGCAGACCGACGCCTCCATCAACCCGGGCAACTCCGGCGGCCCGCTGGTGAACGGCCGGGGCGAGGTCGTGGGCGTGAACACCGCGATCGCGTCCGGCAGGGGAGGCGGCAACATCGGCATCGGGTTCGCCATCCCCATCGACCGGGCGGCGCCCATCGCGGACCGCATCATCCGAAACTAGGCTCGAAATATGCGACTGCTGGTGGTGGAGGACGAAGAAGACCTGGTCGACGCGTTGCGCGTCGGCCTGGTCCGGGCCGGGTACGCGGTGGACGTGGCCTACGACGCCCCTTCCGCGCACGAGAAGCTGCAGGTCAACACCTACGACCTGGTCCTGCTCGACCTCAACCTGCCCGGCGGCGACGGCTTCCAGCTCTGCCGGACCGTGCGCTCGGCCGGCCAGGGGGTACGGATCATCATGATCACCGCCCGCGACCGCCTCGACGACCGGGTCCGCGGCCTCGACGAGGGCGCGGACGACTACCTGGTCAAGCCGTTCGCCTTCCCCGAGCTGCTGGCCCGGGTACGGGCCCTGCTGCGCAGGGACACCGGGGGCGGCACCTCCGTGCTGGAGGTCGGCGGGCTGCGGATCGACACCGCCAGGCTGGAGGTGTCGCTCGACGGCCGGTCGCTGGCGCTGACCCCGAAGGAGTACGGCGTGCTGCACTACCTGATGACCAGGCCGGGCCACGTCGTGTCCGCCGAGGAACTGCTCGAACACGTCTGGGACGAGCACACCGACCCGTTCACCAGCACCGTCCGCGTCACGGTCGGCAACCTGCGCCGCAAGCTGCAGGAAGAGGGCCTGATCGAGACCGTGATCAGCCGTGGCTACCGGCTGAAGGAGCCGTCGTGATCCACACCATCCGCTTCCGGATCACCGTGCTCTACTCGGGGCTGCTGTTCGTGCTGGCCGCGCTCGTGCTCGGCGGCATCTACCTCGCCGTGTCCAAGACCACCGACCAGCGGCCGGTCACGACCGAGTTCGCGAAGGCGTACAGCGGCAACCAATACCTCGGCAAGCGCGAGGTGGTCTTCGTCGAGGAGGTGGAGAACCAGGTCAACGTCCAGACCATGGCCACGCTGCGCGACTACTCCCTCTACACCCTGGCCGCCCTGTACGTGGCCAGCCTGGGCATCGGCTGGGTGCTGGCCGGGCGGGTGCTGCGGCCGGTCAGGGCGATCACCCGTACGACGGAGGAGATCCAGGCCACCGACCTGAAGCGGCGCATCGAGCTGGACGGACCGCGCGACGAGCTGAAGGACCTGGCCGACACCATCGACACCATGCTCGACCGGCTGGAGGAGGCGTTCAGCGCGCAACGCCAGCTCATCGACGACGCCTCGCACGAGCTGCGCAGCCCGCTGACCATCATCAGGGCGAACGTGGACGCCGTGCTGGCCGCCCCCGACGCCAGCGAGGAGGAGCGGGTCAGGGCCGTGGCCATCGTGGACCGCGCGACCACCCGCATGACCCGGCTGGTCGAGGACCTGCTGGCCACCGCGAGGCGGCAGGGCACCGCGTTCGCCGACGCCGATCTCGACCTGGCCAGGGTGGTGGGGGAGGCGTGCGAGGAGTACGCCGCCCCCGCCGCGGCGCGCCGGATCGCGATCGTCCGCGACCTGGGCTCGGGGCTGGAGATGACCGGCGACGCCGACGCGCTGCGCCGCGCCGTGGCCAACCTGCTCTCCAACGCCGTACGCCTCTCGCCGCCCGGCGGCACGATCAGGGCCTCGGCGGGCCGGGACGAGGGCTGGCTCTGGGCGGCGGTCGGCGACGACGGCCCCGGGCTACGGGAGGCCGACCAGGCGCGGGTGTTCGACCGCTTCTGGCGCGGCGAGTCCAGCCGCAGGGACCGGCACACGGGCCTGGGCCTGGCCATCGTCCGCCAGATCGTGGAGTCGCACGGGGGCCGCGTGGCGGTGTTCTCGCAGCTGGGCCAGGGGTCCACGTTCGTGCTCTGGCTGCCTCCGCGCGGCGGCGTGCCCGGCACGCCGCCCGGCCACAACCCCCTCGCCGACCTGCTCGGGAACGCCTGAGACCGCCCTGCTCGGGAACGCCTGAGACGGGCCTGCTCGGGAACACTTGAAGCTCGGGAAACCCTAGTCCGGCCTGCGGCGGCACCAGGCCCTGGTGAGCAGGAAGGCCGCCACCGGCAGCACGACCACCGCGATCCGCAGGCCGAGCACGACCAGCTCGTAGGTCTCAGGAGGGACCGTCAGCAGCGCGGGCGCGGGCGGCGGCGGCGCGGGGAACCCGGGCGCCGAGCTCATCACCGGCGGCGGCGCCGAGACCCACGTGCCCGCCCAGAGCACGGTGAAGAACGTGATCACCCCGACGCCCAGCGCCGTCCGCGCGGGCGCCTGTGCCGGCCGGTCGAGCAGGTGGTGGACGTCGTGGTCGCCGGTGAACCGGCGCTCCAGGAACGGGTAGAACAGCAGCACGCCGAAGAAGACGGTCAGGACCAGCGGCGGGACCCAGAGCCCGAACTGCAGCACGTAGCCGCCGACCGTGACCTCCCAAGCGGGAACCAGCCGCTGCGCCCCTTCCAGCACCCCGGCGTACCAGAACGGCTGCGCCGACGGCGGCGCGCCGCCCGGACGGTAGGCGCCGTGCTCCCACACCGGGTTGACCCGGACGAACGTGGCCAGCAGCGCGATGAACCCGATCGTGAACAGCGCCGTCGCGCCGTTCTTGACCGCGAAGTAAGGGAAGAACGGCCCGCCGGTCACCGTCTGCTCGCCGGCGGCCGTGGCGCGCCGTTCGGTGTGCTTCTGCCGCCACGTGAGGATGAGCGCGTGCAGCGGCACCACGGCGAGCAGGATGCCGGGCACGAGCAGCACGTGGGTGACGAACACGCGCGGGATGACCTGGCCGGGGAAGCCGCCGTCGAACGCGAACGCCGACAGGTACGTCCCCACCAGCGGGATCGACAGCAGCAGCCCCTGCGCCTGCCGCAGCCCCGTCATCGCGAGCTGGTCGGCGGGCAGCGAGACCCCCAGGAACGACTCGAACAGGGCCAGCCCGAACAGCAGCGCCCCCAGCATCCAGGTCAGCTCGCGAGGTTTCCTGAACGCCCCGGTGAAGAAGACCCGGCACATGTGGGCCACGATCGCCAGCACGAACACCGTCGCCGCCCAGTGGTGCAGCTGGCGCATCAGCAGCCCGCCGCGCACCTGCACGCTGATCTCCACGACCGACTCGTAGGCCACGTCGGGGTTCGGTTTGTAGAACAGCGTCAGGAACGTGCCCGTGAGGATCAGTAGCACGAACGAGTAGAGCGCCAGCTCGCCCAGCAGGAAGGACCAGTGGCTGGGAAAGAGCTTGCGCAGCTGCGGCCGTAACCAGCGCCCGAACGGCAGCCGGTCGTCGAGGTAGCGCGCCGAGCCGACGGCGGCCCTGGCGGAGCCGGTGAGCACGCGGGCCCGCCGTCCGGGCTTGGTAGGAGTGGCCATGGGGGCCTCCTGGTGGGGGTGTGATCCGATTCTGCACCCGAAGGCCGCCTTTCTCAAGAATTGGTTTAAACCAATTGGTCTAATCCAATTTCATACCTGCTGGTCGTATAATTGGATTAGACCTTTCATGTGCCCTTTACCAGCGCAAACGGTGACTTAAGAGGGGAGTGCAGTTTCATCATCAATTCCCCCGGTAGAGTCCGGGACAGAGGCGTTTGATTGGAGCGTGTGGTGGCCAAGTACGTTTACGACTTCACCGAGGGCAACAGGAATCAGAAAGATCTTCTCGGCGGTAAGGGTGCGAACCTCGCCGAAATGACGAACCTCGGGCTGCCCGTTCCCCCTGGATTCACGATCACCAGCGAGGCCTGCCGCCACTACCTGACGGAAGGCTCCGTTCCGGAGGGGCTGGACCAGGAGGTCGCCGGGCAACTGGAGGCGCTGGAGGCCCGGATGGGCAGGAAGCTCGGCCAGGCCGGCGATCCGCTGCTGGTGAGCGTCCGCTCAGGGGCGAAGTTCTCCATGCCGGGGATGATGGAGACCGTGCTCAACATCGGGCTCAACGACGAGTCCGTCCAAGGGCTGGCCAAGCAGGCCGGCGGCAACGACCGCTTCGCCTGGGACTCCTACCGCAGGCTCATCCAGATGTTCGGCAAGACCGTGCTCGGCATCGACGGCGACCTGTTCGAACGGGCGCTCGACACGCTGAAGGGCCGGCGCCAGGACACCGACCTGGACGCGGGCGAGCTGCAGGGGCTGGTGGAGACCTACAAGGGGATCGTCCGCGAGCAGACAGGCAAGGACTTCCCGGCCGACCCGCGCGAGCAGATGCGCCTGGCCGTCATGGCCGTCTTCGACTCGTGGAACGCCCCGCGCGCCATCCTCTACCGCCGCCAGGAGCGCATCCCCGCCGACCTCGGCACTGCCGTGAACATCATGGCCATGGTCTTCGGCAACTACGGCGACGACTCCGGCACCGGCGTCGCCTTCACCCGTGACCCCGGCACGGGACAGCAGGGCATCTACGGCGACTACCTGCAGAACGCCCAGGGCGAGGACGTGGTGGCCGGGATCCGCAACACGATCCCGCTGCAGGAGCTGGAGAACATCGACCGGCACTCGTACGACGAGCTGCTGCGGATCATGGAAGTGCTGGAGAACCACTACCGCGACCTGTGCGACATCGAGTTCACCATCGAGCGCGGCAAGCTCTGGATGTTGCAGACGCGGGTCGGCAAGCGCACGGCGGGGGCCGCGTTCCGCATCGCCACTCAGCTCGTCGACCAGGGCCTCATCACGATGGACGAGGCCGTCACCCGGGTCACCGGCGACCAGCTCGCCCAGCTCATGTTCCCCCGCTTCGACGCGGGTGCCCCCAAGCGGAAGATCGCCAAGGGCATGAACGCCTCTCCCGGCGCCGCCGTCGGCAAGGTCGTCTTCTCCTCCGAGCGCGCCGTCGAGCTGGCCGGGCAGGGCGAGGACGTCATCCTCGTCCGCCGCGAGACCAACCCCGACGACCTGGCCGGGATGATCGCCGCCAGGGGCATTTTGACCAGCAGGGGCGGCAAGACCTCCCACGCCGCCGTGGTGGCGCGGGGGATGGGCAAGACGTGCGTGTGCGGGGCCGAGGAGCTGGAGGTGCACACCGGCGAGCGCCGCTTCGCCGCCCCCGGCGGCGTGGTGGTCTCCGAGGGCGACGTCATCTCGATCGACGGGACGACCGGCGAGATCTACCTCGGCGAGGTGCCCGTCGTGGACTCGGCCGTGGTGGAGTACTTCGAGGGCGCCTCCGAGCCGGGCGACGATCTCGTCCGCGCGGTCGACCGCATCATGCGGCACGCCGACGGGGCGCGCAGGCTCGGCATCAGGGCCAACGCCGACACCAACGAGGACGCGGCCCGCGCCCGCCGCTTCGGCGGTGAGGGGATCGGGCTCTGCCGTACGGAGCACATGTTCCTCGGCGAGCGCCGCCAGCTGGTCGAGGACCTCGTGCTGGCCACCACGGACGAGGCCCGCCAGCAGGCCCTGGACGCCCTGGAGCCGCTCCAGAAAGCCGACTTCATCGGCATATTTCAGGCTATGGACGGTGCGCCCGTCACGATCCGCCTGATCGACCCGCCCCTGCACGAGTTCCTCCCCGACATCGTGGACCTGTCGGTCAAGGCCGCCACAGACACTGCCACGGACAAGGACCGCAAACTGCTGGCCGCGGTCAAGCGCCTGCACGAGCAGAACCCGATGCTCGGCCTGCGCGGCGTCCGTCTCGGCCTGGTCATCCCCGGCCTGTTCGCGATGCAGGTCAGGGCCATCGCCCAGGCCGCCAAGGAGGTGCCGGGGGCCAGGCCCGAGATCATGATCCCGCTGGTGGCCGCCGTACAGGAGCTGGAGGCGGTCCGCGAGGAGTCCGTCAGAATCCTTGCGGAGGCCGGCGTGCAGGCCCTGGTCGGCACCATGATCGAGGTCCCCAGGGCGGCGCTGACCGCGGGCCAGATCGCGGAGGCGGCCGAGTTCTTCTCCTTCGGCACCAACGACCTGACCCAGATGGTGTGGGGCTTCTCGCGCGACGACGTCGAATCGGCCTTCTTCTCCCGCTACCTCGACCTCGGCATCTTCGGCGTCTCCCCCTTCGAGTCCCTGGACGAGGAGGGCGTGGGCCGCCTGGTCAAGATCGCCGTCGAGGAGGGCAGGGCCGCCCGGCCCGATCTGCACCTGGGGATCTGCGGCGAGCACGGCGGCGACCCTGCCTCGATCCACTTCTGCCACCACGTGGGCCTCGACTACGTCTCCTGCAGCCCGTTCCGCATCCCGGTGGCCCGGCTGGAAGCCGGCCGCGCCGCCCTGACCGACACCGACTCCGACACCCGCTGACGTTCCCGTTGGGTTGGTGGGGCTGTTGACAGAGCCCCACAAACCCCACGAAACTCTCCCGAAACACGCGTGCTGTCGCCAGCATGCGGTAAACGTTTACAGGAGAGTCCGATGCCCTTACCCCGATGGATCGCCGCCACCGCGCTCACGGTCGTGGCCGCGCTCAGCCTGACGGCCGGGCCCGGTGAGACGGGCGTACGGGCGGAGGGCCGGATCGTCACCGGCTCGGCCCCGTCGCCCGCCCTGGGCGAGGACATCGCCTACAACGTCTACCTCCCGGCCCGCTACGACCGGACCAAGGACCGCCACCCCGTGCTCTACCTGCTGCACGGCCGCGGCGACACCATGCAGGCGTGGACCCGCGTCAAGACCACGCTGGACGACATGATCCGCACCCGGCGCATCCCGCCGGTCATCGCCGTCATGCCGGACGCGCCGTGGAACGAGCGCGGCAACTGGTACGTGGACTCGCGCTACACCGGCACGGACCTCCCCGGCCGCCCGGTGGAGACCGCCCTGACCAGGGACCTGATCGCCCACGTGGACGCCACCTACCGCACGGCCCCGATCAGGCAGGCCCGCCTGGTCGGCGGCTACTCGATGGGCGGCGCGGGCGCGCTGCGGTTCGCGCTCGCGCACCAGGACCTGTTCGGCGCCGCCGCGGTGCTCAGCCCGGCCGTGTACGCGCCGCTGCCGCCGTCCGACTCCTCGGCCCGCGACTACGGCGCCTTCGGCGAAGGCGATGCGAAGTTCTCGGAGGACGTCTACCGCGAGCTCAACTACCCGTCCCTGCTTCCCGGCCGGGACCAGGACCTGCCCGTCCGGCTGTTCGTGGCGGTCGGCGACGACGAGTACGCCAACCCCGACCCCGCCGACGCCCGCCACGACCTCGACTTCGAGTCCGCCGCCCTCTACAACGCGGCCAGGCGCTCGCCCGCGATCTCCGCGCAGCTGCGCGTCATGGACGGCGGCCACGACTGGTCGGTCTGGGCGCCCGCCTTCGAGCAGGCCATGGCCGAGCTGGGCCCCGGCCTGAGCGTCGTCCCGCCGACCGGCCTGCCCGCCCCGCTGCACGGGACGCCCGCCGCCGACTGGGCCGGCGGCGTGGCCGCCCACGCCGACGGCTCCCTGACCCTCGGGTACGCCGCCGGCGGCCCGGTCGAGGGGCAGCCGCACGCCGGCCGCCTGGACGCCGTCCTGACCCGTACCGGCACGCGGGCCGGCACGCAGCCCGGCACGCAGCCCGGCACGCAGCCCGGCACGCAGCCCGGCACGCAGCCCGGCACGCAGCCCGGCACGCAGCCCGGCACGGTGACGGACGATGCCGTTGCCCCGCCTGACGAGGCCGGCGACACCGGCGGCTGGACCAGGCAGCTCGGCACGGCGGCGGACGAGCGCCTGTACGGCGTCGCGGCCCTGCCCGACGGGGGCGTGCTCGCGGCCGGCTACACCAAGGGCGACCTGGACGGCCGTCATCCGGGCAACGCCGCCGACGACGCCTTCGTGGTCCGGCTGGACGCCGCCGGCGAGGTGCGCTGGCTCACCCAGTTCGGCGACCCGGCCGCGGCCGACCGCCTCTACGCGCTGAGCGCCGCTCCCGACGGGGGCGCGTACGTCGCCGGCTACACCAAGGGGTCGCTCGACGGCCAGAACGCCGGCGACAAGGACGCCATCGTCGCCCGCCTCACGCCGGACGGCGCGCTGTCCTGGATCCGCCAGTACGGCGGCCCCGGCGAGGACAAGGCGGCCGGCATCGCCGTAGGCACCTCGGCCGTCCACGTGACCGGCAGCGCCTCCGCCGCCCTGCCCGGCACGACCGCCCTCGGCGGCCTGGACGGCTGGATCGCCGCCTACACCACGGACGGCACCCGGCAGTGGGCCACCACCGCCGGCGGCCCAGAGGACGACCGGCTGAACGCGGTCACCGTCACCACCACCGGCCTGACCGTCGCCACGGGCATGTCGGCAGAGGACGCGCTCACCGTCGCCTACACCGGCAAGGGCGCGCGCCGCTGGCAGCACGTACTGGCCACGCCCCAGGCCGACGAGGGCGCCGCCGTGACCCCGCTCGCGGGCGGGGAGGTGCAGGTCGTCGGTTATACGCGGGGCCGGGTCGGCGTGCCGGCGGGCGGCGCCGACGTACTGGTGCTGCGTCTGGACGCCAAGGGGGCCCAGCGCGCCGCCACCCAGCTCGGGACGGCCCGCGACGACGGCGTGGACCCGTTCGCCGAGCCCGGTTTGTACGCCACCCCGACCCCCTCGGGCCAGGTGGCCGTCACGGGCCTGACCTACGGAACCCCGGCAGGCGGCACCGCACCGGGCAACGGCGACGTCTTCCTCACCACGTTGCCCGCCGCCTGAGCTGTCACGTCAGGGGCGTTTTGTCCGCCACCCTGCCACCACTGGGGCCGCCTGAGCCGTCACGTGACGGACGCCCTGCCGACCACTGGGGCACCTGAGCCGTCACGTGACGGACGCTTCCCTCACCTCACCCTGCCCGCCTGATCAGGCGACGCTCGTCGGCTCGTCGTCCCAGTCGGGCAGGGTGGTCGTCCCGGAGACCCAGTCCCGCCGCAGGATCGCGTACCCCACGGAGTCGTACACCGGGCCGTCCGGCGCCGGCCAGGCTTCCCGGTAGTGCGACTCCTTCACGTAACCGCAGCGGCGGAAGACGGCCCGCATGGCCAGGTTGTCCTGCCGCGTGTTCGCCTCGATCCGGTTGAACGCGGGGAACTGCTCGAACAGGTAGCCGGTCAGCCACTTCAGCGTCGCCGTACCGAGCCCCCGCCCTCGCCACGCGGCCCGGATCCGCAGGTCGAACATGGGCGTCCAGTCGGTCAGGTCGTGCAGCCGCACCAGCCCGGCCCGCTCCCCGTCGGAGACCAGCCAGAACGTACGGTTGTCCGCGTCGTCGTAGACGCCGTTGGCGACCCGCCGCCGGATGGCCGTCTCCTCCTGGACGCTCGCATGGAAGGGCCACTCCTCGCCGGTCAGAAACTCGACCAGGGCATCGGCGTCGTCGGGGGAGAACCGAGAGAATTCAACGTTCACAGACCCGATCGTCCAGACCCCCACCACACCCCGTCAAACCCTTTTCACCACCCGACGATCATTACACTTCGCGAGGTCGATGGGCCAGAACGCGCTCGTCCCGCCGATCGGCTGTGGAGCCCGCCGCCGGCGTCGGCAGGCGTTGGGTGAGGGCCGGCCCGTCACCGCCCCGGAGGGTGACGGGCCGGCGGGTGAGGGTCAGTTCACGGTCACCGTGTGGCGGAGACTGTTCAGGCCGGTCGTGGCCTCCCAGACGCCGTCGTTGGCGAGCCGGATCGCGTACTCCGGCCTGGACGGCAGTTGCGGGTCGGGCAGGTTGAGGAGCAGTGCATACGTGCCGGCCGGCAGGGACGCGGGCAGCGGCACCGTCTGCGTGATCGTGTTCGTGGCGCCGGCCTGCCACCTGCGCGGGTCGGCGGTGAGCGGGAAGCGGTGCAGGGCCGAGGTGGCGGTGTTGCGCAGCACCAGCTCCAGCCCGCGCGGGTTGAAGGGGGCGGCGTAGCCGTCGTTGCGCAGGGTGATGCTGACCGGCAGGCCGCCGCCGCGCGTCGCGGTGGCGGGATAGGTGCCGGTGGTCAGGGCGAGGCGGTAGCCGAGGCGGCGGGTGATCTCGGCCAGGCAGCCGCCGGTGTTCCAGCTGCCGAGCACGCCGGTGTGGTAGTCGGTGTTCAGGTAGGAGTAGTGGAAGCGCGACAGCTCGTCCATGGCGGTGGGGCAGTCGGAGCGGGGCGGGTTGGGGTTGCAGGTCTCGCCGCCCATGGCGACGTACGCGGTGTCGGAGCCGAGGTAGGGATATTCGACGGCCGGGTCCTCGTACGTGCCGTAGTCGTCCGGGCTGGCCAGGAAGCAGTCGTTGTGGTGCCCGAGCCGCGCCACGGCCGAGCCCCCGTAGGCCTGGCCGGAGGTCACCGGGCTGGTGGTGTACATCGTGCGCTTGAACTTCGGCGTACGCAGCTGCACCATCCGGGTCGACGGCAGGACGCTGAGGAGCTTGTCCACGACGGCCTTCCTGTTGGCCCAGTCGGCCGCGGTCACCGTGCCGGCGTTGCCGAAGTTCTGGGTGTAGTACCACTCGCCCCAGGCCCCGATGAAGCCGGCCTGCATGAGGTAGATGACGTCCCTGTTGGCACTCAGGTAGGGGGCGAGCTGGTCGAGGTGGGCGAGCACCCGGTCCTTGGCGGCGTCGGCGCCGTCGGTCGAGGTGGTGTAGGCGAAGCGCAGGATCATCTTCAGGCCCGCCGCCCGTACGGTGTCGAGCTGCTGCTGCAGTTGCTGCAGGGCGGCCGCGCCGATCGGGGCGGTCTTGAACTCGGCCAGGTAGAACACGCACATCACCAGGGAGATGTTCTGGCTCGTGCGGTAGCTCTGCAGGGTCGCCAGGGAGAAGTCGTTCTTGTCGCAGTCTCCGGTGTGGTGGTAGAGGCCGCGCTCGGGGTTGGCGAAGTCGGCGCTGGTGGGGGTGTAGGTGACGGTGCCGTTGCCGCCACCCCCTCCGCTGTAGACGTGGGTGTACTTGGCGGACGTCTCCAGCGGCGACTCCACCTGGAAGACGAGGTCGGCGTCGTTGGGGGTGGCGCTCTCGCCGAGGCTCGCGCGTGGCACCGTCCACCTGGCCGTGCCGCCGGTGGCCGAGTGGGTGACCGTGCCCACGAGCGTCCAGCTCCAGCCGCCGCCGTTGTGGCGGTAGAGGGAGCCGTTCTCCAGTAAGAAGTCGGCGCCGGCTCCGCCCTGGGCGAAGCCGGTCGCGGGATTGCGGTCGGTGTCGACGTACGTGCGGGTGTAGGCGGGGCTGCCGGTGTAGCCGAACTGGTACGTCACCGTCGTGGCGGTGTCGGTGGCCGACTGGCCGGTGATGGCGGCCAGCGCGGGGGAGGGCGCGACGAGGACCGACGCGCACAGGAAGAGGAGGAGGGTGAGACCGCGTGCGAGCTTGGGCATGGCGCTCCTAGAGGCAGGCAGGCCGGCGGGATGTTCGCGGATTGCTTGCGACTAATCATGGAATCCATGCGAATTAAGTCAAGACCCCGGTCAGCGAGAGCTGGTAGTGGTCGGGGGTGGAGCTTTAATAATCAGGGAGTCCCGAGTAATATTCGACCGACGGGGTGACGGTCCTGTGCGCGTGCCCCGTGTGCCCCGCGTGCCCGTCGCGCGCGTCCACGATCACCGCCCCCGGCCGGGTCTGCCCGGTCCACGACTCAGGCGAGCCCGCCAGCACGAGCACGCGGTCGTACGGCCCCCGTTCCGGGCACCCGCGCGCCCCCTCGCCGACGAACAGGTGCGGCCGTATCCCCGCGGCGGCCAGGTTGCGGCCCGCCGCCTCCGCCACCGCCGGATCGCTCTCGATCGACGTGACGCCGCCCGCCTCGCCCGTCAGCCGGCACAGCAGCGCGGTCACCCAGCCGCTGCCCGTGCCGACCTCCAGCACCCGCTGCCCGGGGCCGACCTCGAGCAGCTCCAGCAGGTCGGCCACGGCGCTGGGGGCGGGGTTGACGCAGGTGTAGGCGGTGCCGCCGCGCTCGGAGGGGCGCGGGGTGGCGATCGGGCTGCCGGAATAGACGGCGTCCCACCAGCCGTGCGGATCGGTGTCGCGGTCGATCGGCACCGCGCCGCCGTCGTCGTCGAGCGCGAGGCCCTGCGAGGGGACGAACCAGTGGCGCGGCACCTTCCGCAGCGCCTGCGCGATCGGGCCGGTGGCGGGGGCGCGGCGCTCGGCGATGGCCGCGATCATCGCCTCCAGTCGCCAGGCGATGTGGGGCAGCATCGAAGAGCCCTGCCGGGTTCCGCCGTCATGCCTGCTCACAGCGCCTCCTTGGTCCGGGCGAATGCTAAGGGTGACCGTAAGGCCACTGATCGGAGTGTGGCAAGACGGTCGGGAAAAACTCTTGCCGCGCGGCCCTCCCGCGCGCGACTTTCCGCCTCATCCGCCGCGATGCCACAGACTCGTCACCCGAGGTGATCGATCTTGGCACGATCGGCCGAGGATGAGCGGGCGTCGCGCGGGCGGGTGGTGATCGGGCAGGCTGGGACTCATGCCTGAGACACCACTTCCGGGAGGGTTCGTCAACGCCGTCGTCCGCGTCGGCGACACCGTCCGCCGCCGTCCCTCAGAGCGGGCCGCGTACGTGCACGAGGTGCTGCGCCTGTTCGAGCGGAGCGGCTGGCGGGGCGCGCCGCGCTTCCTCGGCCTCGACGGCGAGGGCCGCGAGATCCTGGGGTACGTGGACGGGCACGTCGCGTGGGAGGAGGTCCAGCCGGACGGCGTCGGCTCGGACGAGAGCCTGGCCCGGGTGGCCGCCCTCGTCCGCGAGTTCCACGACCTGACCGCGGGCACCCCGCAGGCCGGCGACGACGAGGTGGTCTGCCACAACGACCTGTCGCCGAAGAACACCGTCTACCGGGACGAGGGGGCGGGGCTGCGGCCGGTGGCGTTCATCGACTGGGACCTCGCCGGGCCGGGGCGGCGGATCCACGACGTGGCCCACGTGTGCTGGCAGTACGCCGGCCTCGGGCCCGGCGCGGAGCCGGGCGTGGCCGCGCGGCGGATGCGGGTGATCTGCGACGGCTACGGACTGGCGGAGCGCGGTGAGGTGGTGCCGACCGTGCTGTGGTGGCAGGAGCGGTGCCGCGACGGCATAGTGGCGGACGCGGCGGCCGGCCTGCCGCACGCCGTCCGGTTGGTCGCGGACGGGGTCGTCGAGCGGGTGGGCGCCGCCCGCGACTGGGTCGCCGCACAGCGCGCCGACCTCGAACGAGCCCTCCGCTGAGCCCGACCTGGTTCTCGGGCGAGCCCTCCGCTGACGCCCGACGAGCGCGGCGGGGCTCTCGGACGAGTCCTCCGCCGGCTCCGGGCGGCCGGTCAGCTCGGCAGGTGGTGCAGGTCGGCCGGGGCCGGTTGCGCCAGGGCTGGTGGCGCCGGGGCCGGTTGCGGGGCGGCAGGGTCAGGGGCGGGCGGTTCCTCGATCGGTACGTAGTCGTGGCGCATCCCGTGGTCGCCCAGCCACTGCCGCAGCCCGCCCACGGCCTCCGGGTTCGTCGCCACCTGGGCCGCGTACTCCGACAGGGCCACCTCCTCCCCGTCGTCGAACAGCAGCCGCGCCGGCCCCGACCACGACAGCGTCCACTTGGCCTCGCCGAGCTGGATCAGCACCGCCTCCAGCGCCTGCCCCAGCACCCCGGCCAGCAGGGTAGGGGAGGGGTTCCAGCCGCTCTCCAGCAGCTTGGCCTCCAGTTCGGCCTGCCGCCCCCGCGCGATGGCCTCGAACGCCGCGTCCAGGTACGGCCGCGAGGCCCCCATCACCTGCTGCCCGGCCACCGCCAGGTCGTGCAGGGCGTCGGCGTTGCGGCCGGCGTACATGGCGTGCGAGACCAGCTCCTCCCACGGCACCGGCCGCAGCGTCGCCGCCGCGTCGGGCGACCACATCGACTGCTCCACGGCCTGCACCGCCACGTTCGGGTCGATGAGCAGAGTCAGGGCGGAGCGCGGGTCGGGCACCTGCTGCGGCTCGTCGAGGTGCTCGATCGCGGCCAGGCGCTCGGCCATGCTGGGGTGGGAGTCGTACGGTGAGACCTCCTCGGGCTGCTCGCTCAGCCTGGCCAGCTCGGCCTGCCGCTCGGGGTCGCTCATGAGCGCGTGGAAGCCGCCGAACACCGTCGCCGGCCTGGTGCCGCCCGCGCCGGTCAGGATCAGGTAGCTGTCGACGTAGGTCTCCCAGCCGGCCGCGGTCAGGCGGATCTTCCGCAGCGCCCCTGACGTGGCCTGCCGGCCGCCGATCGCGACGGCGAAGCGGTCGGCCTCCAGCTCCTGCTTGCGCGAGACGGCCTGCGAGACCCGGAGGTAGAGCTTGGCGTACCAGGTGAACAGGCGCTGCACGAACGGATGGTTGCGCAGCCCCTGGACGGTGGCGATGAGCGAGACCCGGCCCCGGTAGACCGGCGCGCCCAGGCGCGTGTGGGCGCCGCTGTAGTGGCCGAGCTCGTGCCCGAGCACCGCGCGCAGCTCGTCCACCGTGAGCGTCTGCAGCAGCGGCAGCCCGATGAACATGCGCCGCCGCGTCGCCTTCAGCCCCAGGAAGCGGGTGTCCTCCGAGACGGCAGCGTTCACCTCGGGGACCAGGCGGATCTCGTCGGGCGGGGCCGTGCGCACGCGCTGGGCCAGCTCCTCGACCGTCTGCCACAGCACCGGCTCGTGCTCGCGTCCCACCGGCACGCCGGGCTGCTCGCCGTCACGGCGGCGGCTGACCATCACCAGCGTCCTGACCAGAGCGCCCGCCGCCAGCGTGAGCACGATCGCGAACTTGAGCGCGGTGGCGTGGAAGTCGATGATGAGCAGGACGTCGAGGAAGATGGCGGCGGCCACGATGAGGCCGACGAGGATGTAGAAGCCGGCGAGCAGGGTAAAAGCCAGCACTGCTCGAAACGCTGTCGTCATGGGGGAGGGCTCCCGGGGAAGGGGTTCTCGCGAGGCTCGACACTAGCGGAGACGGGAAACTGGATAAAATCGCTTCACTGATGCCGTACTACGACGAGCATGACCAAGAGCGTTGGGTTCCGGAACTTCCCGGCAATCCGGAACGGTCCGCGTTCGAGCGGGACCGTGCCCGCGTCCTGCACAGCGCCGCGCTCAGGAGACTGGCCGCGAAGACGCAGGTCGTCGGCCCGGGAGAGACGCTCGGCGGCGGCCAGCACATCCCCCGCACCCGCCTGACCCACTCCCTGGAGTGCGCCCAGGTCGGCAGGGAGATGGGCGCCACCCTCGGTGTGGACCCCGACCTGGTCGAGACCGCCTGTCTGGCGCACGACCTGGGGCATCCGCCGTTCGGGCACAACGGGGAGGTGGCGCTCAACGCGCTGTCGAGCTCGTGCGGCGGCTTCGAGGGCAACGCCCAGAGCCTGCGCCTGCTCACCAGGCTGGAGGCCAAGGTGCTCACCGAGGACGGGCGCAGCGCCGGTCTCAACCTGACCCGCGCCGTCCTGGACGCCTCCATCAAATATCCGTGGACCTGCCGCGAATCGCCCAAGTTCGGGGTGTACGACGACGACCTGCCGGTGTTCGAGTGGATCAGGGAGGGCGCGCCGGCCGGGCGGGTGAGCTTCGAGGCGCAGATCATGGACTGGGCCGACGACGTCGCCTACTCCGTGCACGACCTGGAGGACGCCCTGCACTCCGGCCACGTCACCCCCGAGGCGCTCCAGTCGCCGGCCGAACGCGCCCAGGTGTGCGAGATCACCCGCACCTGGTACGCCCCCGGCGCCGACCTCGGCGAGCTGGAGGAGGTCTTCACCAAGCTGATCGACGACCCCCTCTGGCCGCGCCGCTTCGCCGCCACGATCGCCGACCTGGCCGGCCTCAAGGCCCTCACCAGCGGTCTCATCGGCCGCTTCTGCCGCTCCGCGCAGGCCGCCACCAGGGAGGTGCACGGCTCGCGCCACCGCGCCGACCTGGTCGTGCCGCACGCCACCAGGCTGGAGTGCGCGCTGCTCAAGGGCGTCACCGCCCACTACGTGATGACCACCGACGACCATCACGCCAAGCAGGCCAGGCAGCGCGACCTCATCACCGAGCTGGCCTCGCTGATCACGCTCGGCGCGCCGGACACGCTTGAGCCCGCCTTCAGGCCCGCCTTCCTGGAGGCGCCGGACGACGCCGCCCGCGTGCGCGTGGTGATCGACCAGATCGCCTCGCTCACCGACACCTCGGCGGTGAGCTGGCACCGCCGGCTCTCCCACTGACCGATCCACTCTGACCGACCCCCTTGATCAGGCCGTTGATCAGGCCCTTGATCGGGCCTCTGCGGCCGATCTTCTGGTTAAGGCTTCGTCAACGAGCCGGGCTCTCCGGGACGAGCCGCTTTCGCGAGGACCCCCGCCGGGCGGATACTGCGCCCATGGCCACATATGTGATCGTCGGTGCCGGACTGGCCGGGGCGAAGGCGGCGCAGACGCTGCGTGAAGAAGGCTTCGACGGCGAGGTCGTGCTGATCGGCGCCGAGAGCGAACGGCCCTACGAGAGACCACCCCTGTCCAAGGAGTACCTCCAGGGCAGGAGCGAGCGGAACGACATCTTCGTCCACGCCCCCGAGTGGTACGCCGACAACGGCGTGGATCTGCGGCTCGGCACGCCGGTCACCCAGATCGACCTGGGTCACCACCTGGTGCGGCTCGGGGACGGCTCCCGGCAGCCGTACGACAAGCTGCTGATCGCCACCGGCGCCGTGCCCAGGCGGCTGCCCGGACCCGCCTACTACCTGCGTACGGTCGGAGACAGCGAGGCACTGCGGCGGCGCTTCGCCGAGGGCGGCTCCGTGCTGGTCGTCGGCGCGTCCTGGATCGGCCTGGAGACCGCCGCAGCGGCGCGGGCGGCCGGCTGCGCGGTCACCGTCGTCGAGCCCGAGCCCACCGCGCTCAACCGGGCGCTCGGCCCCGAGCTCGGCGCCCTCTTCGCCCGCCTGCACGCGAGCAAGGGCGTGGACCTGCGCTTCGGCATCGCCGCGGCGGAGATCACCGAGGACGGCGTGCGGCTCAGCTCGGGCGAGCGCCTGAGCGCCGACCTGGTCGTGGCCGGCATCGGAGCCGCACCGGAGGTCGGCCTGGCCCGCAACGCGGGCCTCGACGTCGGCCAGGGCATCCGCACCGACGCCTCCCTGCGCACCTCCCACCCCGACGTGTACGCGGCGGGCGACGTGGCCGAGTTCCTGCACCCGGTGTACGGCCGGAACATCCGCGTCGAGCACTGGGCCAACGCCCTGCACGGCGGCCCCGTGGCCGCGCGGTCCATGCTCGGTCAGGAAGTGGTCCACGACCGGCTGCCCTACTTCTTCACCGATCAGTACGAGCTGGGCATGGAGTTCTCCGGCGACATCGAGGGCCACGACGAGATCGTCTACCGGGGCGACCCCGAGAGCCTGGAGTTCATCGTCTACTGGCTGCGCGACGGCCGGGTGGTGGCCGGCATGAACGTCAACACGTGGGACGTCGTGGACGGCATCCAGGAGCTGATCAGGTCAGGCGCCCAGGTCGACGTCAAGGAGCTGTCGTCGGGCTGAGCACGGTGGCCACCGCCGGCCGGCCGCCTCAGAGTCGTTCGACTTCGAGCACGAGCTTGCCGGTGGTGCGGCCGGTCTCGATGCGGCGGTGCGCCTGCGCGGCCTGCTCCAGCGGCAGCGACTCGACCCGCACCCGGAGCTCTCCGCTCGCGGCCGCGGCCACGGCCCGGTGCAGCGCCCGGCCCGCCTCTTCGGGGAAGGCGGCGGAGAACGCGGCGAGATTGAACCCGGAAACGGTCCTGTTGGTGAACCACAGCTCATTGGCCGAGATCCCGACGTCCTCGGCGCCGGAGGCGTTGCCCATCACCACCATCCGGCCCATCGGCGCCAGCAGGTCCAGGCTGCCGCGGCGGGCCGTACCGCCGACCATGTCCACCACGACGTCGAACCGACCGGCCGCGGCCACCTCATCGCGGAGCACCACCTCGTCGTAGCCGAACGCCCTGGCCGCCTCGATCTTGGCGGGGCTGCCCACGGCGCCCACCACGCGGCCCGCGCCCAGCAGCTTTGCGGCCTGGCCGAGCTGGCTGCCCACGCCTCCGGCGGCGGCGTGCACCAGCACGTCCTCCCCGGGCGCGATGCGGGCCACGCGGTCGAGCACGAGGAACGCGGTGGCGCTGTTGGAGGGCAGCGCCGCCGCGAGGCCCAGCCCGAGGTCGTAGCCGTCCAGCGGGGCCACCAGGGCGGCGGAGGTGGTCACCACCTCGGCGTAGCCGCCGCTGCCGACGATCGTCAGCGCGGCGACCGGCTGCCCCCCGCGCAGCCCTTCGACGCCGGGGCCGAGCGCCCTGATGCGGCCGGACACCTCGATGCCGGGAACGAACGGCAGCGGGACGTCCACCACGCCCCGCCGGTAGAGGATCTCGGCGAAGTTGGCGCCCGCGTAGGCCACGTCGATGGAGACCTGCCCCGGTCCTGGCTCGGGAACCTCGACCTCGTCGAGGCGCAGGACGTCGGCGCCGCCGAACTCGGGAATCGTGATCGCTCTCATGCCGTCCATCGTGCTGGGACGGCCTCCGTCATGGCAGTGTCAGCTCATCCTGGGTCTGCCACCACCAGGCTTTCCACCTTCTCCTTGGTGCCGGTGCCGGGACGCGGCGTGTGCAGCACCACGTTGAGGTCGGCGCGGTCCGGCAGCCGCAGCAGCGAGTACTCGAAGGTGAGCTCCCCGGCCTCGGGGTGGGTGATCGCCTTGATCCCCTGGGAGCGGGAACGGACGTCCGGCCGCGCCCACAGCTCGGCGAAGTCCGCGCTGGCCGCGCACAGGTCGGCGGCGATCAGCCCGAAGACCGGATCGTCGTGATACCGGGCCGCGCTCGCACGGAAGTCGGCCACCATGTCAGGGGCGAACTCGTGCCATTCGGTGAACCTGCCGCGGTAGGTCGGGTGGGTGAAGAACGCCACCATGCAGTTCCGTACGTCGTCGTCGAACCCGAACACCCACCTGGCCGCGTCGTTCATCGCCACCAGGTTGTAGTGCCGGTCCAGGACGTGGGCCGGATTGGGCATCCACGCGTCCAGCACCGCGCGCAGCTGCTCGCTCACCGGCGCGCCCGGCCGGCCCGCGGGGTCGGGTGGATTCAGCCCGGCGAGCACGTACAGGTGCGCCCGCTCGGCCTCGTCGAGCCTCAGCGCGCGGGCGACCGCGTCGAGCACGGCATCGGAGACCTTGATGTCGCGTCCCTGCTCCAGCCAGGTGTACCAGGACACCCCCACACCGGCGAGCACCGCCACCTCTTCCCGGCGCAGACCGGGAGTACGGCGACGCCCTCCGGAGGGCATGCCCGCCTCGGCCGGGGTGAGCGCTTCCCGCTTGGCCCGCAGGAACTCCTTGAGCTGGTCACGGCGGCCTCGGCTGGCAGTCACCAGCACACCCTATGCGCCCCGGCCGGCCCTGTTCATCGCACCCCCGGCCGTGCTCAGCCGTGCTCAGCCGTGCTCAGCCGTGCTCAGCCGTGCTCAGCCGGCCGAGACGCCGCCGTCGGTCAGCGGGTCCGTCGCCGTCGGGTTGCGCTCGGCGTCGCTGTCGGAGCTCCTGCGCGGCCTCGGCGTCTTGGTCGGCTTGCCGCTCTGCGGCGTCGTCGCCTGCCGCGACGCGCACTGCACGGAGCAGGGCGGCGTCTCGCCCAGCTTGCCGCGCAGCTTCATCGTCTCCTCCCGGGGGGAGTACGTGCGGTTGCCCTTCTTCCAGGCGTCGAGGTAGTCCCACGGCTCGACCATGCCCCTGCGCACCCACCAGAAGGCCGGGCCGGTCTTCCACGAGATCGCGAAGTAGAGGTTGGACCCGGTGTCGCGGGCGTTGCCCGTGCGGCCCACCTTGCCCAGCAGCTGGCCCTTCTTGACCTTGGCGCCCGGCTTGACGCCGTCGGCGATCGAGTCGAGGTGGCCGCCCAGGTAGCGAACGCCGTCGTCACCGATGATCGTGACGAACCTGCCCTCGCGGTCGGCGCCCGCGTCGGTGCCCGGCTGCCACCTGTCCTGGGTGTTCACCTCGTCCACGACGCCTTCGACGGGCGCCACGAACGAGCAGCCCTGCGGCGCCCAGATCGTCGTCTTGGGCAGCACGAGCAGCTTGCGCTGGTAGGTGGTCTTGCAGCCCTTCACCGGGAAGGCGTAGCTGTACTTCGACAACTTCGGCGGCGGGACGTTCACCGGGTCGTCGGCTTGGGGCGGCTGCTCGGCCGCCTGCGGCTGCGGGGTCGGGCTCGGGGTCGTGGCGGTGGCCGACGGAGTGCCCGAGACGGCGACCGCGGAGGGCGATCCGGCTACTCCTCCGGCCCCGGCGCCGACGCCCGCCAGCCCGGTGGCCTGGGTGCACGCGCCGGTCAGCAGCACGGCGCCTGTGACGGCCGCCCATCGTCCGATATGCCCCGATCGCATGTTCTCCACCCGTGTCACCGTTTTCCACCGACAACCTTTACCTTTGTAGCCGACCGGGAGCCCCCGCATGGCCGCTTTCCCCCTTTAGCAGCCGAGAGGTAACCTCCGGCTTCCTCCCCGCTCCCCATACCGGGGACACCCGGCCGGTCGGGAACCGTCGGTGGGGCGGAATAGACTTCCCGGCGTGGCTGGCCGGATCCGTGATGTCGACATCGCCCTCGTACGCGAGCGCTCCCCCATCGCCGACGTGATCGGCGAGCACATCCAGTTGCGCAACGCCGGAGGGGGCAACCTCAAGGGCCTGTGCCCCTTCCACGACGAGAAGAGCCCGTCGTTCAACGTCACCCCCGAGCGGGGGATGTACTTCTGCTTCGGCTGCTCCGAGGGCGGCGACGTGATCACGTTCGTCGAGAAGATCGAGCACCTGTCGTTCAGCGAGGCCGTCGAGCGGCTGGCGCAGCGGGCCGGCATCCAGCTACAGTTCGAGCAGGGCGGCTACGTGCCCAGGCGCGACCACGGCGAGCGGGCCCGGCTGATCGAGGCGCACCGGGTGGCGGCGGAGTTCTACGCCGACAAGCTGATGTCGCCGGACGCGGCGGTGGGGCGGCGGTTCCTGTCGGAGCGGGGGTTCGAGCGGGCCGACGCCGAGACGTTCGGGGTCGGCTACGCGCCGGCCGAATGGGAGGCGCTGGCCCGCCATCTCCTGGGCCGCGGCTTCAGCGCCGACGAGCTGGTCAAGGGCGGGCTGGTCAGGGAGGGGCGGCGCGGCCCGATCGACCGGTTCCGCGGGCGGCTGATCTGGCCGATCAGGGACGCCACCGGCGACGTGATCGGCTTCGGCGCGCGCAAGTTGCTCGATTCCGACGACGGCCCGAAATACCTGAATACGCCTGACTCCCCGCTTTACAAGAAGAGCCAGGTTCTTTATGGAATTGATCTTGCCAAGCGGGAGATCTCCAAGCGCGCGCAGGCCGTGATCGTCGAGGGATACACCGACGTGATGGCCTGCCATCTCGCCGGCGTGCCGACCGCCGTGGCCACCTGCGGCACTTCCTTCGGCGAGGAGCACATCAAGATCCTGCGCCGGTTCCTGCTCGATCAGGCCGAATTCCGGGGCGAGGTCATCTTCACCTTCGACGGCGACGCGGCCGGCCAGAAGGCGGCGCTGCGCGCGTTCGCCGACGAGCAGAAGTTCGTCACCCAGACCTACGTGGCGGTGCAGGGCGACGGGCTCGACCCGTGCGATCTGCGGGTCAAGCAGGGCGACGCGGCCGTGCGCGACCTGATCGCCAGCCGCGAGCCGCTCTTCCAGTTCGCGATCAGGAGCACGATCTCCCGCTACGACCTGCGCAGCAACGAGGGCAAGATCGCCGCGCTCGACGCCGCCGCGCCGATCGTGGCCGGCATCAAGGATGTGGGCCTGCGCAAGCGCTACGCCATCGACCTGGACCGGTGGCTGGGGTTCATGGACGAGCGCTTCGTCATGCAGCGCATCTCCGAGGTGTCCGGCGCCCAGCAGCAGGGCCGGCGCAGGCAGGCCCCCAAGGCGGCCCCGCACGACCCGGGCGTGCGGGTCGAGGGCGAGCTGCTCAAGCTGGCCGTGCAGCGTCCCGCGCTGATCGGGCCGCGCTTCGACGCGCTCGACGCGCAGGCGTTCACCGCTCCTGAGCACGTGATGTTGCACAAGGTCATCGCCGCCGCGGGCGGGCTCGCGGCGGCCGGGCACGGCGGCCGCGAGTGGGTCGATCGGCTGCTGGAGCACGCGCACGAGGAGGGAGCGCGGGCGCTGGTGACCCGGTTCGCGGTCGACCCGATCCAGGCCGACGCCCACGCCGAGGAGCGTTACGCCGGGGCGATGCTGGCCGCCATCGAGGCCATCGCGGTCGACCGGGCCATCGCCCAGGTCAAGTCGCGGATCCAGCGGCTCAACCCGGTGGAGGAGCAGCAGGAGTACAACAAGTTGTTCGGGGAGCTGGTGGCGCTGGAGCAGCAGCGCCGCGTCCTGCGCGACCGCGCCGCCGGCAGCTGACCGGCGACGGCGCGCTGTTCCGCGGCCGGCGGCCGGCCCACGACGGCCCGCCGCGACGCCGCTTGGACGCCCGCCGCAGCGCCTCCGGAACGCCGTCGGAACGGCTCTGCCGGGCCGTCTCATCACTCGCGTTCGGTAACAGTTAGGACGCGATCGCAGCCACAAATCAGGGTGGTTGACCCGGAAACTTGGCCCGGTCCAAAATCCGCCACAAGGCGAGGACGGCCACGTCGGGGCAGCGAAACGGTGGCGTCCGACCGGGGGGTGTCGCCGGGCGCGTGAATCCAGACCGCGTAATTGACTTTACTTTCCTGATCAAACTCGGGCTAAACCTTATTGCGATCTCAATTCGGTAAGGACGATCGTCTTACCTTCGGTGACAAAAATGGGTCTGCCATTTGATGGAACCAATACTGCAGACTGTCTCCCGTGGGTGCATCGGTGCTGCCAAGCGGACCGCCATCGGTAGATCAGGTGGCGGACCTCGTCGCGAAGGGAAGGGAGCGCGGGAGCGTAACCGTCGATGACGTCGCAGCCGCGCTTGACCGATCCGAGTTGCCGTCCGACGCGCTGGAACGCGTCGTGCGGATGCTCGCCGAGAACGGTGTGGAGGTCCTTGAGCCCCAGGGCGACGAGGAGACCTCCCGCGCCGATGAGGAAGACGTAGGCAAGCGGGCGCCGACCAGTGATCTCGTCCGGATTTATCTGCGGGAGATCGGCCGGGTGCCCCTGCTGACCGCCGAGGAGGAGGTGGAGCTCGCCAAGTCGATCGAAGCCGGCCTGTTCGCCGAGGACAAGCTGGCCAACGGGGTCTCGCGTCTGGCCTTCCCGGAGTTCAGGGAGCTCGTCTGGCAGGGCACCCGGGCCAAACAGCGGCTCATCGAGGCCAACCTCCGGCTCGTGGTGTCGATCGCCAAACGCTACGTCGGCCGCGGGATGTTGTTCCTGGACCTGATCCAGGAGGGCAACCTCGGGCTCATCCGGGCCGTGGAGAAGTTCGACTACACCAAGGGCTACAAGTTCTCCACCTACGCGACCTGGTGGATCCGTCAGGCGATCACGCGGGCCATCGCCGACCAGGCGCGGACCATCCGCATCCCCGTGCACATGGTGGAGACCATCAACAAGCTCGTCAGGGTGCAGCGCCAGCTCCACCAGGACCTCGGCCGCGAGCCGATCCCGGAGGAGATCGCCAAGGAGATGGATCTCCCCGTCGATCGGGTGGTGGAGATCCAGCGCATCGCCCAGGAGCCGGTGTCGCTGCAGTCGCCGATCGGCGAGGAGGACTCCGACCTCGGTGACTTCATCGAGGACGCCGACGCCGTCGTGCCCATGGAGGCCGCGGCCTTCATCATGCTGCAGGACCAGCTCGACGACATCCTGGCCACCCTGTCGGACCGCGAGCAGCGCATCATCCAGCTCAGGTTCGGCCTGGCCGACGGGCATCCGCGCACGCTGGAGGAGGTGGGCAGGGAGTTCGGCGTCACGCGGGAGCGCATCCGCCAGATCGAGTCGAAGACCCTGGCCAAGCTCCGCCACCCGACGCGGGCGCAGATGTTGCGCGACTACCTCGACTGAGCGCGAAGTGCGGGGACGGCCATCGGTCGTCCCCGCACTCAGTCCCCAGACTCATGCTCACCGATCACGAACAGCCCTCGAACTGCGGCACCGCGATCGTGGACAGATCAAGCCCGGACCTGCCGAACCACTTGGTCAGCAGCTTCTCGGCCGTCCCGCTCTGGTACATGTCGGTGATCGAGCGGTTCACCGCCTCGCAGCCGGCCACGTCGCCCTTGGCCATCCCGATCCCCGAGCGCTGCTCGTTGAACTGCGCGTTGGCCAGCCGCAGCCCCGAGCCGTCCTCGGCGGCCAGCCCGGCCAGGATGATGTCGTTGGTGGTGACCGCGTCCACCTGCCGGTCCTTCAGCGCCGCCAGGCACCTCTTGTAGTCGGGGAACGGGACGACCTGCGCCGCCACCCCGCGTTCCTCGACGACCCGCTTGGCCGCGTTCGCGCCCTCCACCTCGCAGATCTTGCGGCCCTTGAGCTCGCGCACGTTGGTGATCGTGTCGTCGCCGCGGGTCAGGATGTCCTGGTAGGAGATGTGGTACGGCCCCGCGAACAGCACTCGCTGCTTCCGGTCCTGGTCGATCGTGAACGTGGCCACCACCAGGTCGGCCCGCCCTTGGGAGATCACCTTCTCCCGGTCGGCGGCCAGCACGCCCAGAAAGGAGACCTCCTTGCCCAGCCGGCCGGCGACGTAGCGGGCCACGTCCACGTCGAAGCCGTCGAACGTGCCGCCGGCGCGGAACCCGACCGAGGGCAGGTCCGTCCGCACCGCGATGACGAGTTCGTCCTTGTCCAGGATCGACTCCCGGCCGTTCATCCCGCAGCCCGCGGCCGCCAGGGCGACCAGGACCAGCGCCACTGCCAGCACCCGCTTCACCGGTACTCCTTGAGTCGTGGCCACACCCCGGCGATCACCAGCACCCCGATCGCGCCGATGGCGAACGGCATCAGCCGCCACAGGCTGTCCAGCGCGCTCTCGCCGGTGCTGATCGCCCGCTCGAACACCTTCTGGTGCGAGGCGGCCATGGACTGCAGTGCCTCGTCGTAGGAGGCGAAGGCCGTCATGGTGCGGCCGAGCCGCTCGGCGACCGCCTCGTTGGTCTGGCCGTTCGCGGCGAGCCGGCGGAAGGCCGCGTCGGCGCGCTGGAAGTCCTGGTACGCCCGCATCACCTTCTCGCCCTCCCTGCCGACGAGCTCCGGCCCCAGCATGCCGAGCCCTCCTGTCGAGCCGCTGGACACCCGCTGGTGGTAGGTGCTCAGATTGCCCGCCTCGTAGTAGATGACGGACAGCGACTTGTCCAGGTAGGTGTGCTCGTAGGTGTCGGCCCGATCCTTGTCCAGCAGGTAGCGGCTCTGGTCGCCCTGCATGCTGTTGCTGATCGCCCGCGCCCTGGCCAGTGTCAGCACCGAGTCGAACCCGTCCGACTTGGCCGTGCGCAGGGCCTGGTCGTCCCGGGAGAGCACGTTCACGCCGAAGATCAGCGCGACCGCCGTCGTCACCGTGGCCGCCAGCAGCGCGGGCCCGAAGACCCGGCGGAAGCGCCGGGCCAGGAAGACCTGCAGCCAGATCAGGCACCCCAGCGCGACCAGCCCGGCCACCACCACCGCGAGCCGCACGAGCGGCACCATGAGGCTCTTCTCGTCGGCGGTGCGGCGCACGATCGTGCCGCTCTCCAGGGTCAGGTTGTACGCCTGCGGCAGCAGCACCAGCCGCATCAGGTCGGTGGCCGTGCGGTAGGTGCGCACCACGTTGTCCGGCGGCGGCCCGGCGGCGTGATCGGCCTGGTCGTTCAGCAGCAGGGCCTGCCCGGCCAGCCGCTCGTAGCGGCCGAGCCCGTCGAGCACCGACTGGACGGTCCTGCGCTCGGCCTCGTTGTCGCCTGACAGCTCGAACGCCTCCAGCAGGGCCCGGTGTGCCTCGACCCGCCGCGCGTCGTACTGCTTCAGCGCCTCGGCCCGCTGCGCCTCGTAGTCCTTGCCGATCACGAGCAGGTTGGCGACCTGCGCGTCCATGTCGCTCAGCGCGAGGTAGAGCCCGGCGGTGGCGACGACCTGGGGGCCCGCGTCGCGGCCGATGACACGCAGGCCGTCGCGGGCGCTGGAGCTGCCGACCGCGAGCGCCGCGAAGAGCAGGGCCAGCGAGGCGACCGTGATGCCGGAGATGACGCGGATCCGGCCCGGCACGCTCCGGCGGGCCGGGGCGGGGGCCGGCCGCACCTGCACCATGGTCACGGCGTGCCCTCCCTGATCGTGATCACGGTCCACGCCCCCAGGTGGATGCGGTCGCCGGGGCCGACCCTGACCGGGACGTTCACCGCGAGGGGCCGGCCGTTCAGCTGGGTGCCGTTGGACGAGCCGGGGTCCACCAGCAGCCACGAGCCGTCCTGCTGGCCCAGCAGCACGGCGTGCAGGTGGGAGACGCCCGGGTCCTCGGGCGGCCCGGCCAGGTCGATCTCGGGGGAGGCGTTCCTGGTCCGGCTGCGCCGCCCGATGCGTACCTGCTCGCCGTGCAGCGCGAACGAGCGCTCGGGGCAGTACGGCGGGAACGCCATCGCGGCGGCGTCGGGACCGCCCTCGGCGATGACCTTCTCGTAGTAGGTGCGGTCGGCACCGGTGACGGCCTCGTATCGTGCTCCCGTCGCGGGCAGGGGGACGGCGGCGCTGTTGCCGCTGTAGTCGTGGCCGCACACCTCGCAGAACTGCCCGGCGCGCGGCGTCTGGCAGACGGGGCACGACTCCGCGGCCTGCCCCTGGGACGGGGATCCGTGCTGGGGCACGGAGTGGGTGACCTGGGGGGACACGGTCTGGGGGGACACGGCCTGGGGCGGGCCGGCCATCTGGGCGCCACAGGTGTCGCAGTAGTCGTCGGCGCCCGACGCGTGCCCCTGCGGGCAGGTCGCCATCAGCTTCCTTCCTTACGCAGCCGGCTCGTCCGCACGGAGCCGGTGTCCAGCTCGATCTCGTCGGCCTTGTCCACGTTCCTGCGCAGCCGGGCCGTGCCGGTGGCCGGATCGACCTCCACCACCCTCTCCAGCAGCCTCGCGGTGTCCTCCCGGCCGGAGTCGGTGGCGATCTGCCGCGCCTTGGCCAGGCGGGCGGTGGCGGTGTCGACGTCGCCCATGGAACGGGCGTTGAGCCCCTCCTGGATCAGCTCGTGCAGCTCGGCCTGGCCGGTGTAGTGGGCGACCTTCCTGTTGATCCGGGTGGACTGCGCCAGGTCGTCGGTCCACTGGGCCAGCACGTTGCCGGAGGCCACCGTCTCCTGGGTGTCGGGGCGGACGAGCTTGACCCAGCCCGCCCTGATCTCCTGCCCGACCTGCGCCGGGGGCACCTCGACGCAGATGTGGTATTCGCGTTCCTCGGCGCCCCAGGAGCCGGTGGGATAGTCGCCGGTCAGCGGATTGACGTCGGCGCGTTTGCCGGTGAGGTCGAGCAGCGTGGGGGAGACCTGCTTGACGAACTTCAGCCGCGCCGTCTGCGGCACCCACACCCGCAGCGACAGGTCGGCCACCGTCTTGCTCATCGACGTCTGCGTGAGCCTGCGGAAGTATTCCGGCAGGTCACCCTGATTGCGCACGAAGTCGAATGTGCCGAGCAGCGCCTCGGCCACCTTCCGCAGCTCGGCGGGCACCCAGTCGTCGCCGACACCGAGGCAGTCGGCCACGAACTTGCCGCTCCAGCCCGCCAGCACGGAGGCGAACACCTCGGGCCGCTCGTTGTTCTGCCCGTCGGTCATGAGCAGCGCGTGCCTGATCGCCGACGGATGTGCGGTCAGCAGATGACCGGCCAGCTTGAGCCACTCGCCCATCGCGGTGCCGCCGTGCGCGGTCAGCCGGCTGATGGCCCGCTCGGCCTCGGCCCTGGTGGCCGGGCTCGCCTTGACCAGGTTGGCGTGGCCGCCGGGGAAGACGACCCTGGCCGACTCCGTACCGGCGATCACGGCGAAGTAGACGCCGTCGCGCAGCGTCCGCACGGCGGTCGCGGCCGCCTGCCGCGCCTCACGGATCTTGCTGCCGCTCATCGAGCCCGACGTGTCAATGATGATCACCTCGGCCGCCTCGGTGGGCGCGGCCTGCACGGTCGCGCCGCCCGTGGAGCCGCCAGGGGAGGTGACGGTGAGAATGGCGTGCACCTCGCGGCCGTCCAGCGGAAGGTACTTGTTCTGGTCGACGTTCAGCGTGAAAACGGGCTGGTCAGCCATGCGACTCTCCTAGAGGGATCAAAACGATCGTCACGTTGTCCTGGCCACCGGAGTCCAGCGCGTGGCGCAGCATCTCACGGGCCATCTCGATGGGGGTGCCGGTGGCGGGGAAGGCGTAGCCGTCCAGATAGCGCCACAGGCCGTCGCTGCAGACGAGTAGCAGCCCCGGCCGCTGCGGGGTGAAAGCACGCAGGTGGAGGTCCACGTCGCCGGCGTCGGCGCCGAGCCAGGCGGTGATCTCGCCGGTCTCCACCACGTCGTCCTCGGTCAGCAGGTCGCCGCCCGGCAGCAGGTACGCCCGCGTGTCGCCGGCCCAGCCGAGCGTGACCCGGCCGTCCGGCGCCACCGCGGCCGAGACGTACGTGCAGGCGGGGGCGTCGTCCACCGACGTCGCCAGCTTGGCCACGGCCCGCCCGGCCAGCTCGAACGCCTCCTCCTGCGACAGGCCCCTGGCCAGCGCCGCGCCCGCGGTCTCCACCGCCACCGCCGACGCCTCGTCGGCCCTGGGCGAGCTGCCCACGCCGTCGCAGACGACGGTCACCACGGTTCCGCCGGTGGGGCCGCCAATGGGGCTGCCGGTGGCACCGCCGGAGAGGTTGCCGGTGGGGTCGCCGGGTTGGCCGCCGGGTTGGTCGCTGGTTCGGCCGCCGGTTTTCAGCAGCGCGACCGCGTCCTCGTTCCGGCCGCGCCGCAGCCCCCTGTCGGTCACCGCGGCGGCGCCGCCGGCCAGCACGATCTCGGCGTGGTCGCGGCCGGTGGGCTGGCGCAGCCCGCACCGCTCGCAGTAGCCCTCCACGTCCACGGCCTTCGCGGCGCAGAAGGAGCAGGTGGGCGCCCCCAGCGCGTGGCCGCACGCCTCGCAGTACGTGTCTCCGGCCACCACGGGAGCCTCGCAAACGGGACAGATCACAACCACGTCCTCGGTCGTACGGCGTTGGCCTGGTCGATCAGCGCGTGGCGCTCCTGGCGCGTCTCCGCCGCCACGGCCAGCCTGCGGTAGATGGATTCGAGCCGTTTGCGCAGCCCCGGCTCGGTGAACGGCGCGTCGGCCAGCCGCGGCGAGCCCTGCGGCGGCGGGTTGCTGTCGAGCCAGGCCAGCGCCCCGCCCAGCACCTCGGCCGTGAGCAGGTCGCGGCGGCGCGGGTCGAGGTCGGCCTGCTTCGCGACCCGGTCGGCGGCGCCCACGAGCTCGTCCGGTTTCAGCACGCTCAGGTCGGCCCTGCGTACCACCGAGGCCGCCAGCGCCACCTGCGCCGCCACCCGGTGGACCGACGAGGCGGGCACCTCGTCCAGCACGCCGATCCGGCCCGACCTGGCCAGCCCGAACGCCGCGCTGACGTAGGTGTGGTCGGTGCGCCAGACGAGGTCGTACCAGGAGGCGGCGGGCTTGCCCGCGCACTCCAGCGCGAACGCCAGCGCCAGCTTCGGCGCCGTCTCGCCGGGCAGGTGCGACAGGCACGCCTCGAACAGCGACACCGCCTGGTCCGCCTGCCCGGTGACCAGCGCGAGCACCCCGCGGTACCAGGTGAGCCGCCAGTCGCGCGGCAGCTCCCCGTCCAGCTCGTTCAGGGCGATGGGGGTCTCGGCCGCGGCCGACTCGGCCAGCAGCCTGACCCGCATGAGCTTCGTCTCGGGGGTCGCCGGCATCGCGGCGAGCTGGTCGAGCAGCTCCTTGCCGTCGCGTCCGAGCAGTCCCGCGAGTGCGCCGGCCGCCGGGTCGGCCGGATCCACCAGCGGCACCGGCAGCGCGCGGGCCACCGCCACCGGGTCCAGCGGCTCGAACACCTCGCCCTCGCGCTGCGACAGCGCCGTCCCGACGGCCGTGCGCTCCGGCCCGAACAGCGTCGACAGCGCCGGGTGCGGCACCCCGCTCTCCAGCGCGCTGACCTCGCGCAGCACGCCGACGAGCTGCTCCTCCATCTCCCACGCGCTCTGGAACCTGTCGGCGGGGTTCGCCGCGGTCGCCTTGCGCAGCAGCCGGGTGAACGACGGATGCCCGCAGTCGGCCGGCAGCGGGTTGGCCACGCCGCCCGAGGCCGGGCTGAACCCGGGGATCGCCAGCACCGCCAGCGTCCTGGCCACGGTGTAGAGGTCGGAGGCGATCGACGACGGCTGCGTCTCCAGCTCGGGGGCGTGGTAGCCGACGGTGACCCAGGACGAGCCCACCGGCGAGCCGAACGGCTGCACCGCGCCCAGGTCGATGAGCTTGAGCCGCCGGCCGACCCTGATCACGTTGGCCGGCTTGAGGTCGCAGTAGACCAGGCCGTTCTCGTGCAGGTAGCCGAAGGCGTGCAGGATCTCCCTGCCGTACATCAGGGCCTCGCGCAGCGGCAGCGGGCCCTGGCGGCGCAGCTCGTGCAGCGACTGGCCACCGACGTACTCCATGACGATGTAGCCCAGCCCGGCCGAGCGCTGGAAGTTGAAGATCTTGACGATGTTGGGGTGGTCGACGGTGGTCAGGAACTTCCGCTCGGCCTCGGCCGCCGCCAGCGCCTCGGCGTCCATGGTGTTGAGCAGGCCCTTGAGCACCACCCACCGGCCGTCCAGGTTCTCGTCGGAGGCCAGGTAGATCCAGCCGAGACCGCCGTGCGCCAGGCAGCCCAGCACCCGGTACTGGCCGGCGACCATGTCGTCCTTGGCCAGCTTCGGGGCGAAGGAGAACTGGGTGCGGCAGTGCGGGCAGAACCCGTCCGTCAGCCCGGGGCGGCCCTCGCGCGAGCGGCCCACCGGCTTGCCGCAGTCGGGGTTGGCGCAGTGGCGCTTCTCCTCGGGCACCTCGGGGTTGGCCATCACCGCGGTGGACGGGTCGCGGTAGGGGACCGACGGCAGGTCGGCGATCGTGGCCAGCACCCCGGCCCGCGACCTGCCGCTGCTCGACGGGGAACTCATCGATCTGCTGACCGGCTGCGTGTTGAGAGGACCCGACGACGGCACCGACGACGGTGCCGATAAGGGGGCCGACGACGGGGGCAGCGGTGACGGGCTCGCCGCGTGCCCGCACTGGTCGCAGTAGCCCTCCTCGATCGTCCCTGTGCAGCCGGGCTGCGCGCAGCGGGTCATCGCTTACCTCCGGAAATCGCGCGCTGGTAGTTCTCGACGGCCTCGGCCGCCCTCGTCAGATCGCAGGGGGCACTCCACAGCAGCACGCGCGCCCGCTCGTACAGCTCCGAGGTCACCGGGTCCTCGGCCAGGCCCTTGCGCACCGCCATCGCCTGGCAGGCGCCGAGCCGGCCGCGCAGCTCGTCGCGCCGGGCGACGAGGCCGTAAAGCGCTTTGGCGGTGGCGTACGCCTGGTCGGCGGCCTTGCGGGTCTCCTCCTCCAGGGCCGCCAGCCGCTTGGCCCGTAACACCCAGGGATCGGCGGAGGCGTCGAGCGCGTCCAGCTCCCCGGCCAGCGCCTCCACCCTGCTGCGCGGCTGGGCCTGCGGCGGCAGGGCGATCTTGACCACGACCGAGCCGTGGGCCAGCCGGGTCTCGCTCTCGGCGGCCCGCACCCGGTCGAGCGCGGCCACCAGGTCCTCTCTGCGCCTGGCGTACTCGTCCTTGACCACGAGCGCCAGCTCGACCTCCGCCAGCGAGCCGGCCAGCAGTTTGGCCATCCGGTCGAGCTCCTGCGCGACGGAGGGCCCCAGCGGGTCCTCGACCGCCGCCGCGCGCATCCGCCGCAGCTCCGCCTCCTGGGCGGCCAGGTCGGAGCTCTCGCCCAGCCGGCTCTCCAGCTCGCGGATGCGGCGCAGGCGGGCGTCGGCCTCGTCGAGGCGGGGCAGCACGGCGTTCCACACCGCGTCGATGTCGTTCAGGGCGGCCGTGACCTCGCCGAACGCGGCGTCCATCCGGGTCACGGTCTCGTCGAGCGTCAGGCGCGTGTCGGCCTGCGGGCGCAGCGAACGCTGCTCGACCGGCTTGGCGGCGGCCCGCAGCACCACGGATGGGCCCGACAGCAGCTCGGTGAGCCGGGCGAGCTGGTCGGCGCCGAGCCGGGGACGGGAGGCCCGGATCTGCTCGGCGTCGCGCAGCACGGCGCGGTAGGCGTCGTTGAGCGCCCACAGCCCGGCCAGTGCCTCCTGCGCGGCGGCCCAGCGCCGCTCGGTCGCCCCGCGTAAGGAGGCGCCGCGCAGCAACTGGTAGGTGGTGTGGGATTCGAGATCGAGCAGGTCGCCGGAGATCCGGTCACGTTCGTCGGCCCGAGCGCGCAGCGCGTGCTCGGCGCCCTCCCTGCTCATTGGTGGTCCCAGGCTCATCACGCTCCCCGTGAAGAGGCCCCCCGCTGCCCCGTTTATACCGCCTCAACGGCGGGTTGAAGGGCTTTAGTTCCTTTGGCTCGGGGTGACCCCTGACTTGTCCCTGATTCAACCCTGCCTCGCCTGCAAAGCACTTAACGATCTCTTAGCGTGGTGGTCATGGGACGAATTCTTCTGATCGTCGCGGCCGTCATCGCCGCGCTCGTGCTGCTCGGCCCCCTCGTGGGTTTCGCCCTGACGTTGCTCAAGTGGGGGCTCGTCATCGGCGCCGTCGCGTTCGCCGTCATGTTCGCCTCGAAGTGGCTCAAGCGGACATAGCTTCCTGAGGCATCCGCAGTCATAGTGAGGTGATGGAGGCGCGGCCCGCGGTCGACGATGCCGCGCTCGGGCGCGAGGCCCTGGCCGTGCTCGAGGCGAACTGGACGGGCACCGGCACCGTGCCCGCGCCAGGGCTGTATCCGCACCAATGGAGCTGGGACTCCGCGTTCGTCGTCATCGGCCTGGCCAGACACCGGCCGGACCGGGCCCGCGACGAGCTGCTCAGCCTGCTGCGCGGGCAGTGGGCCACCGGAATGGTGCCGCACATCGTCTTCCATACCCGCGAAGCGTACTTCCCCGGCCCTTCCGTGTGGCGATCGCAGGAGCACAAGGCCGCGCCCCGCGTGCTCACCTCAGGACTCACCGCGCCGCCCCTGCACGGGCTGGCGCTGTGGTGGCTCTACCGCCACACGGGCGACGCCGCGTTCGTCAGGCAGGCGTACCCGGCGCTGGCCGCCCAGCACGACTACCTCGCCTCCGCCCGCGACCTGGGCGGCGCCGGGCTGGCCGCGATCGTGCACCCCTGGGAGTCGGGCATGGACGACAGCCCGGCCTGGGACGAGCCGCTCAACGCGCTGCCCTCGATCCGGTACGGCTACCACCACGTCGAGATGGAGGAACGCCACCCCGACAGCGACCACGACCGCTACGTCTGGCTGGCGATGCGCTACCGGGACGCCGGTTACAGCCCCGACTACCTGCGCGACGAGCACCCGTTCGCGATCGAGGACCCGATGTTCAACGGGATCTGGCTCGCGTCCTGCCAGGCCATGGCGGAGCTCGCCCCGCTCGCGGGCGTCGATCCCGCGCCGCACGCCGAGCAGGCGGAACGCATCAGGCGGGCCCTGCTCGAACGCCTCTGGGACGGCTGCTTCTACGCCAGGGACCTGCGCGCGGACCGGCTCATCCGGGTCTGCACGGTCGGCGCGTTCGGGCCGCTGCTCGACCCCGGCCTGCCCGCCGACCGGCTGCGGGCCGCCGTGGACGTGCTGGAGTCGGCCAGGTTCATGGGCGCGACCGGCTATCCGGTGCCCAGCTGCGAGATTCGCGCCACCCAGTTCGACCGCACCCGCTACTGGCGCGGCCCCTCCTGGGTGAACACCAACTGGCTGCTGCGCAGGGCAGCGGCCGTGCACTCGCTCGACCAGCTCGGCCAGCAGCTCACCAACGGCACCTTACGTCTGGTCCGCCAGGCTGGTTTCCGCGAGTGCTTCGACCCCTTCGACGGCAGCGGGCGGGGCTGCAGGGACTTCTCCTGGAGTGCGGCGCTCACCCTGGATCTGCTCGCGGATACTGTGGTCGAATGAGCCTTTTCCGCCGGCTGCCCGCTGACGTGCGCCGTTCCCTGGACATTGCGAAGGGGGAGCGGGTGCTGACGTTCGCCGCCGCCGAGGCGGGCCACCTGGTGGCCACCAACCTCGCGCTCCACCTGCCCGGGGGCACCCGCCTGCCGTACGAGGAGATCGACCGGGCCTCGTGGGACGAGGACGGCCTGCTCGTGATCACCACGGGCGGCGTCCGGCATTTCGAGCGGGTCACCGAGCCGCGCATGATGCCCGAGACCGTGCGCGAGCGCGTCAACTCCACGATCGTGGTCAACAAGCACGTGCAACTGCCCGGGAGGGGCGGCGTCCGGCTGGTGGCCAGGCGCAGGCCCGGCGGCGAGATGCTCGGCTGGACCCTCGTCTTCGACGACGGCCTCGACCCCGCCGACCCCGGCCTGCGCGCCCAGGCCGAACAGGCTCTGGAAGGCGTACGCCGCAGCATGGGCGTCTGATCTTCTGCGCCGGTGCGGGGGCGGCCGCAGGCTCGCGGGGGTGTACGGCCGCTCAATCCCCTACCGATCGATGTGCGCCTCAGGTGTGCGCCTGCGGCGCGTTTGTTGAGGCGCGTGTGTACGCCTCAGTAGGGGATGCCGCTCTCGCGAGCCTTCCGCTCGGCGGCCTCCTCGTCGGGCCAGCCGGTGCCGTTGCCCGTGCCGTGCTCTTCCGAATGGAGGAACGGGATCCGCTGCTGCAGCGTGTCACCCACCCTCGCCCTGGCCATTCCCGCGAACCTCGACGCCTGCGCCCCGACCACCCCGGCCGCTTCCTGCACCCGGGGATTGTCGGCCACGCGCTGCGCGGTCCGCTTGATCTGCTCGTACCGTTCGCGCCCGGCCCGGCTGCCCAGCACGTAGCCGACAGCCAGCCCGACAGCGAATGTCAGTCGATAACGCATTTCGCACCTCCGCTGTCTCCGGGCCTACCCCGCTGGCGATGCGACACGCACTCCCGGAGTGCGCTAATCTATTCCTGCGCACAGCGACGGGGGCACAGACCCCCGGCGAGGTGGGCAAACAGATCGATCCCGCGTAGCTCAACGGCAGAGCAGCCGGCTGTTAACCGGCAGGTTATAGGTTCGAGTCCTATCGCGGGAGCCAGTCATCCAGGCCCTCTTCCTCCGGAAGGGGGCCTGAGTCGTTACGGGAGCCCGGCGGGTCAACCCGTGATCGTCGGGGGCTCACAGCCTCACCCCATGGCTCGGGTGCGTCGGCCGGTCTTTGCGTTGCGGGCGCCTGCGGTCCCGGGGGTCCGATCCGATGGCCAGGGCCACCGCGCCGATCATGAAGCCCGCGCCCACGATGGCGATCGTAGAGGCGCGGCCGGATGCGCGACGCGCGGCGGGGGCGGAATGTACGGTCGGAGGCGTGATCATCTGGGTCGCCTCGTTTCCCCGGTCGGGCAACACCTTCCTGCGCATCATCCTCAATTACCTGTACGGCGTGCGTACCTCCACCGTCTACGACGTGGACGGCGTGGCCGAGCGGCTCGGGCCCGAGCTGATCGGGTTCGAGGAGCGGCCCTCGTCGATCGAGGAGATGCGCGCGTCCGAGCGGCCGCACTTCGTCAAGACGCACCGGCAGCGCGCAGGCGAGGAGGACCGTGCGATCTGCCTCGTCCGGGACGGCCGCGACTCCATCACCTCATGGGCCCGGCTGAACGGCGCGCTCGACTTCGAGGCCGAGGTGCGCAGGATCATCGACCGCCGTGACACGGTGGGCACGGGCAGTTGGGGGCGGAACGTGCTGAGCTGGCTCCGGCCACCCGCGCCCCATCGCGTGCCGCTCCGCTACGAGGACCTGATCCGCGAGCCGCGCCGGGCCGTCGAGCGGTTGGTGGCCACGCTGGTGCCGTCCCTGCGGCCGCTGCCCGACGCCCGGATCCCGACCTTCGCGGAGTTGCGCCAGCTCGACGGCGGCTTCTTCAGGAGAGGTCATACGCGTACGCACGCGGACGAACTGCCGGACGAGCTGCACCGGCTCTTCTGGTCCCGCCCCGACAACGCCGCGGCCATGGAGCTGCTTGGGTACCCCCGAGACGCGTGAAGCCGGAGGGGGACGGAACCGCAGGCGCCGTGCTTTGATGGCGTTGGTTCGGACTGGTGCGTTCCCCGACGACTCCCCACCAGAGGAGTGAACGAGTGGCCTCTTCGCCCGATTCGCCCGGCCGCTCGTCGCGGCGTCCCCAGCGCACCCCCATGTGGCCGTCGCTGGCGATGGGTCTGTCCTGGATCGTCGGCGTTCTGTGGATCGTTGTGTTCTACGTGAACCCGGCTCTCCCCGGCATCGCCGAACTGGGCAACTGGAACCTGCTCGCCGGCTTCGCGTTCATTCTGCTCGGCATGTTCTTCGCCCTGGTGCAGGCGTTGGTGGCCATCGTGGTGGCCCGCCGCCGGCCCTGAAGCTGAAGGTCGCTTCGGGTGTCTTAAGGCTCGCTTCAGGTGCCGCGGGCGACCCTCGGGGGTGTCGAAACCCTTCGGGGAGGGAGATCCCAATGATGAAGCGACACCTGGCGATCGTCGCCACGGTGGCGGCGCTCGGGCTCGGTGGCATGGCCGGGCCCGCGCTGGCCGATGAGCGTCCTGACGGGCCCGTCAGGGTGCTCGGCGGGCACGACGGGCACGACGGGCACGACGGGCACGGCGAGTACGACCGGCGCGACCGGCACATCGAGCGTGCGCCGCGCGGTGCCAGGCTCGTGTGCTGGACGAGTGACGGTGAGGTTGTGCGTCTGTCCAGGGCCAGGGCGGTCGAGCTGATCGACGGCGAGTACGCCGAGGTCGTGCCCGCGCGGGCCGCGCAGGATGACGTACGGCCCGCGCGGGCGGTCGAGGACGAGGTACGTGGGACGTCCGAGCGGCTGACGATTCGCGTTCCGGCACGCGAGATCGGGCGCGGGAAGGCCGGCAAGCGGTGGCGTGACACGCGCGTCATCCAACTCACCTGCGTGTGGGAGGGCCGCGCCCGCCGGTGACCCGGCCGTTGTCACGCGCCCCCGGCAGGGTTCCCGGGGGCGCGTGGCGTTTCACGCTATGTGACTCGACCATCACCCGTTTTCCCGTTCCTGGGACAAGGCAGGCATGGCACGCAAGGATGGAAGGGCCGGTCGTTCGGGCCGGAGCCGCGGGAACCGTGACGGAGGCGTGGAGAGGGCGCCACCAGGACGTGTCGCCGACCCGGAATCGGCGGGGCGCTCCGCTGACGGAGAAGTGCTGACTGCCGCGTGCCTACCTGGATCAAATCTCTTCGACCCTTCGACGCGCCCGCCGCCCGCACGGTGGTCAGGCGCACCACCGACCTCGGCGAGGCCGAGCGTTTCATCAGGCTCTTCCACGCCGAGAACCCCTCCGCCGGCAACGCCTACGCCCGCCTGCGCGACGTCGCCAGGGAGGTGGCCCGGCGCGGGACCTACACGCACACGTACGAAGAACTGGAGTTCGGGGCCCGGGTGGCCTGGCGCAACAGCAACCGGTGCATCGGGCGGCTGTACTGGCGCTCGCTCAAGGTACGTGACCGCCGTCAGGTGGGCACGGCCGAGGGGGTCGCCCTCGAATGCGTGGCCCACCTGCGCGAGGCCACGGGCGAAGGCAAGATCAGGCCCACGGTCACCGTGCTGCCGCCCGACACCCCCGCCCTGCCCGGCTTCCGCATCCTGAACGACCAGCTCATCCGTTATGCCGGATACCGCACTCCGGACGGCGTGCGCGGCGATCCGGCCAACGTCGCGCTCACCGAGACGGCGACCGGTCTGGGCTGGCGCGGCCGGGGCGGCCGGTTCGACGTGCTGCCGCTCGTCATCCGGCCCCCGGCGGGCGAGCCGCTCCTGTGCAACCTGCCGGGGGACGCCGTGCTGGAGGTGCCGCTGACGCATCCCGACTATCCCTGGTTCGAGGAGCTCGGCCTGCGCTGGCACGCCGTACCGGCCATCTCGGACATGTGCCTGGAGATCGGCGGAATCTGCTATCCCTGCGCGCCCTTCAACGGCTGGTACATGGGCACCGAGATCGGCGCGCGCAACCTGGCGGACGCGGACAGGTACGACCAGCTCGGGGTGGTGGCGGAGCGGCTCGGGCTGGACACCTCCAGCGAGCGGACGCTGTGGCGCGACCACGCGCTGGTGGAGCTGAACGTGGCGGTGCTGCACTCGTTCGAGCGGGCCGGGGTGAGCATGACCGATCACCACACGGAGTCGCGGCGCTTCCTGACGCATCTGTCGCGGGAGGAGCAGGCGGGACGGGTCTGCCCGGCGGACTGGTCGTGGATCGTGCCACCGCTGTCGGGCAGCGCCACGCCCGTCTTCCACCGCTACTACGACACCCGCGTCCTGACCCCCGCCTTCGTCCACCATCGGTAGGAGGTGTGTCGGGAGCGGAGGCAGGGCAGGCCCCACGCCCGTCCGCCGCCCGTCGCCGCGAGTCGTCCGCCGCGAGTCGTCCGCCCCGAGTCCTCCGCCCCGAGTCCTCCGCCCCGAGTCGTCCGTCGTCGCGGGGCGCTCGCCAGGTGTCAGGCGGGTGGTTCGGTCAGGCGGTCGCGGAGTGCGGTGATCTCGGCGGCGGTCAGGCCGCCCGCCGTCAGGCGCGCCTCCACGTCGAGGCGCGCCAGCAGGGCCAGCACGACCTCCTCCGTGGTGGTCCCGGCCTCCTCCAGGCGTGCCCGTACGCGCAGGTCGTCGTCGGGCTCGCCCAGCAGGGCGTACAGAGGGCTCAGCCGGGCCGCCGAGCAGGCGTAGTCGGCCAGGATGTCGGCGGATCCGACCCCGGCCAGCGCGAGCAGCAGCAGGGCGATCAGCCCGGTGCGGTCGCGGCCGGCCACGCAGTGGACGAGCACGCCGCCGGGCTCGGCCCGCGCGACGGCGCGCAGGGCGAGGACGCACAGGTCGGCCCGCCGGTCGAGGAACGGGCCCAGGTAGAGCGGGGTCCCGCCGTACCGGGCGAGGGCGGGGTCGTCGTGGCGGTGCAGGGGCACGCTGACGATCGTCATCCCGGGCGGGCGGTGGCCGGGGGCGGCGCGATGCTCGCCGGGGGTGCGCAGGTCGACGATCGTCCGTACGCCGTGTGCAGCGGCGGCCGCCCAGCCGACCGGGGTGAGCCGGTCGGGCGTGTCGGAACGCACCACCGCCCCCCAGCGCGTACGCCGCCCGTCAGCCGTCGCCAGGCCGCCCAGGTCGCGGACGTTGTGGCAGCCCTCCCACGCCAGATGCCGCTCCATGGGACCACCGTATCCTTGCCTTCCCAGGCTAGAACATGGTTCTGTTAGGGCATGGCGGAACTGGTGCTCTCGACGCTCGACGACAAGGGCGTGCTCACGCTGACCTTCAACCGGCCGGACACGCTCAACGCGTGGACCGACGCGATGGGGCGGCGCTACTTCGACCTGCTGGCGGAGGCGGAGCGGGACCCCGGGGTGCGGGCCGTGGTGGTCACCGGCGCGGGCAAGGGGTTCTGCTCGGGAGCCGACTTCAAGACGCTGACCGCCATCCAGACCGGCTCGTACGACGAGGCCCCCGACCCCCGTCCCACCACCTTCCCCACGACCATCGCCAAGCCGATCATCGCCGCCGTCAACGGGGCCTGCGCCGGCCTGGGCATCGTGCACGCCCTCGTCTGCGACCTCGTCTTCACGGCCGAGGAGGCCAAGTGGACGACGGCCTTCCCGCGCCGCGGGCTGGTCGCCGAGTACGGGCTGTCCTGGGTGCTGCCGCGCGTCATGGGGCAGCAGCGGGCCATGGACATCCTGCTGTCGGGGCGGGTGTTCTCGGGGCGGGAGGCGTACGAGCTGGGGCTGGCCAACCGGGCCGTGCCGGGGGAGGAACTGCTGGAGCAGGCCCGCGCCTACGCAGGGGAACTGGCGGTGCACAGTTCGCCGGCGTCCATGGCGGTGATCAAGCGGCAGGTGTGGCACGACTGGGACACCACGCTGGAGGAGTCGGCCAAGGCGGCCACCCAGGAGATGCTCGCCTCCTTCGAGCGGCCGGACTTCGCGGAGGGTGTGGCGAGCTTCCTGGAGCGCCGCCCGCCGAACTTCCCGCCCCTGTAACGGCTCTGTAACGGCCCTGCGACGGCCCTGCGACGGTGCCGCCGGTCAGGGTGCGGGGTCGGGCGCTGCCGGGGGCCCCTCGACGACCATCCGCAGGCAGTCGTGGAACAGGTCGTCCACGGTGCGGCCGGGCTGGAAGTAGTCGGTCACACCCGCCATGACGGTCGGGAACATCTCCCGGTACGCGGCCAGGTCGACCTCCTCCCCGCTGCCCGGCTCCGGCCGGGGCCACTGCTCCTCCAGGACGAACCCGATGGTGAAGCGCTCCACCGTCAGGACGATCAGGCGTGCCTGCCGCAGCGCGAAGCCGCGTTCGACCAGCGTTTTCATCGCCAGCTCCGAGATCGCCGCCATCTTGAGCGAGAGCTGGGCCGCCGAGACGATCCTGGCGCCGTCGGGATGGGCCAGCAGCGCACGGCGCAGCCGGGCGGCCAGGCCGCTCAGCCAGTCCTGCCAGCGTTCCTCCGGCTCCGGCGGCGTCAGCTCGGGGAACTGCTGCCCGAGTATCTCCTCGGCGATCGCGGTGACGAGGGCCGCCTTGTTCGGGAAGTGCCAGTAGAGGGTCGGTGACTTCACCCCGAGCCGGGTGGCCAGTTTGCGGGTGGTCACGCCGTCGAGACCTTCCGCGTCCAGCAGTGCTATCGCTTCGGTGACGATCCGCTGTCTGTCCAAGGCCAAAGTAGGCACCTCCCAGCGCACTCTATCAGTGCTAGGGTCCTCCCTATCAGTGATAGAGAGGAGCGGACATGAAGGCAGCGGTACTCCACGAGATCGGCGGCGTGCCACGGTTCGAGGACTTCCCCGACCCCGTGGCCGGCGCGGACGAGGTGATCGTCGAGGTCAAGGCGGCCGCGATCGAGAACGTCGACAAGGCGTTCGCGGCCGGGACCCACTACGCCGGCGGGGGATACCTCGCCCGGCTCCCGCTCATCCCCGTCTTCGACGGCATCGGGACGCTGCCGGACGGCACCCTCGTCGGCTTCGGCGGCCCGCGCGCACCCTACGGCGCGCTCGCCGAGCGGACCGTGGTGGCGCGCGGCGCGTACGTCCCCGTCCCCGAGGGGATCGAGCCGGTGGTCGCGGCCGTGCTGGGCTCGGCCGTCACCGGCATGTCCATGGCGACCGCGGCGGGCCTCGTGCCGGGGGAGACGGTGCTGGTGCAGGGCGCCACGGGAGTGGCCGGGCGGCTCGCGGTCCAGCTCGCCCGGCTGCTCGGCGCCGGCCGGATCGTCGCCACCGGCCGCGACGAGGGGCAACTGCGCGAGGTGCGGGACCTCGGCGCCGACACGGTGATCAACACGGCCGTCCCCGACGACGCGCTGGTGCGGGCGTTCGTCGAGGCCAGGGGCGACGGCTACGACGTCGTCGTGGACTTCCTCTGGGGCAGGCCCACCGAGATCCTGCTGCGCGCGCTGACGCCCGACTCCTTCGCCTTCCCGAAGACGACCCGGGTGGTGCAGGTCGGCGAATCGGCCGGGGCGGGGCTGACCCTCTCCGCCGAGAGCCTGCGCACCTCGGGGGTCGAGATCTACGGCGCGGCCAGAAACCTCACCCCCGACAGCATGGGCGAGGCGTACGGGCGGATCGTGGACTGGGCCCGCTCCGGCGAGCTCACCTTCGAGATCGAGCGGGTCCCGCTGAGCGCGGTCGAGTCCGCCTGGCGGCGCACCGACCTGCGCGGCCGGCGCCTCGTCGTCGTGCCGTGACCGCTGCGGCCGGCGCCTCGCCGTGCCGTGACCGCGGTGCTCAGGGAGTGCGCCGCAGCCCTCTGAAGACGAGGTCGATCAGGTGGCGGGGGTTGTAGCGCGGGTCGCCGCCGTGGTCCACGCACAGGTCGCCGACGCCGCGCATCAGCTCGTACGCGCGCGTGCCCGGCTCGATCTCGCCCGCCTCCACCCCGGCGTCGAGCAGGTGGGCGGCGACCGGCTCCAGGCGGTCGAGGAAGTAGGCGTGCAGCGTCGAGAAACCGCTGCTGTCGGACTGCATCGCCTTGGCCAGCCCGTGCTTCGTGACCAGGAAGTCCACGAAGAGGTCGATCCACCGGCGCAGCGCCTCGTACGGGGAGCCGGTCTCCGCCAGCAGCGCCGGGCCGGCCTCCGCGCAGGCCTCGACCTGGTGACGGTAGACGGCGACGATGAGGTCGGCCCGGGACGGGAAGTGGCGGTAGATCGTCCCCACCCCGACGCCCGCCTTGGCCGCGATCTCCCTGATCGGCGCGTCGACGCCCGAGGCGACGAACACCTCGGCGGCGGCGGCCAGCAGCGTCTGCTGGTTGCGCCGCGCGTCGGCCCGCTTGTTCCTGACCGGCGCCGCGCCGGGCCGCTCGGCTCCGAACCGCTCGGAGCCGGGCTGCGCGGGGGTGGGCTGGCCTGTGGTGGGCACCGTGCTCTCCTTCGCCGACGAAGCGGAACGGGCTCCGGCGATCAATCGATCGATCGGAACGACGCTCCACTTAGTTTAGGCGAAACCGGACACCGATCAGAGAACCGGCGCCAGGAGAGGCGGGCGATCAGGAAAGGCGGCGTCAGGAGAGGCGGTGGGCGCCGGCGGACGGGATGGCGGGCAGGAAGCGCGGCGCCTGGAACCCGCGCTCCGCGTACGCGTCCGACACCGACCGCTGGACGTTCTCCAGCCGCTCGTCCGGCACCAGCGCGATGGCCGAGCCACCGAACCCGCCGCCCGTCATCCGCGCCCCCCGCGCCCCGCCCCGGATCGCGGCCTCCACCGCCAGGTCGAGCTCGGGCGACGACACCTCGTACTGGTCCCTGAGCGACAGGTGGGAGGCGTTGAGCAGGGCGCCGATCTCGGTGACCTGGCCGGCCCGCAGCAGTCCGATCAGCGCCTCGACGCGGTGGTTCTCCGTCACGACGTGCATCGTGCGCTTGCGCTCGTCGCCCTTCAGCTGGTCGAGGGCGCCGGCCAGGTCGGTGACATCGCGCAGGGCGGGGACGCCGAGCTTGCGGGCCGCGGACTCGCACTCGGCGCGGCGCTTGGCGTATTCGCCGCCCGCGTGCTCGTGGTGCACCTGCGTGTCGATGATGAGGATGCTCAGCCCGTGCGCGGCCAGGTCGAGCGGGATGTTGCGGGAGCCGAGCGAGCGGCAGTCGAGGAACAGCGCGTGCCCCTCCTTGCCCAGCGCCGAGGCGGCCTGGTCCATGATGCCGCAGGGCATGCCGACGAAGTCGTTCTCCGCCTTCTGGCTGAGCAGGGCCAGCTCCATGGGCGTCAGGCCCAGCTCGTGCACGTCGTTGAGCGCGGAGGCGACGGCCACCTCAAGGGCGGCGCTGGAGCTCAGCCCCGCGCCGCTCGGGACGTCGCCGTCGATCGCGATGTCGGCGCCCTCGACCCGGTCGCCGAGCATCGCGAGGACGCCGACGACGTAGCGGGTCCAGCCCTTGGACTCCTCGCGGGTGGCCAGGGTGACCGGCTCGCCGGGGGCCTGGAGGGAGAGCAGGCGGATGGTGCCGTCGGTGCGCGGGGTCAGGGCCGCCGTCACGCCCCACGGCACCGCGAACGGGAGCACGAAGCCGTCGTTGTAGTCGGTGTGCTCGCCGATGAGGTTGACCCGTCCCGGTGCACGCCAGACGGTCTGGGGGGACGCGCCGTACGCGGCACGGAAAGCTTCAACAACGCTCATAATCGAACACTCCTCAACAAAGGCCCGACCGTAGACTAGCGCCATGGAGGAGCTGCTGGACCCAGGGCTCGGTCAGGTCCGCGTGTTCCTGCGGCACGACGACAACAAACCGCGCAAACTCAAGTACAACCTCGGGCACAAGCGGCTGCTCACGTTCGGCGGCGCCTACTCCAACCACATCAGGGCCGTGGCCGAGGCGGGGGCGCGCCACGGCATCGAGACGATCGGGGTCATCAGGGGCGAGGAGCATCTGCCGCTCAACCCCTCACTGGCCCGCGCCGCGGCCTGCGGCATGACGCTCACCTACCTCGACCGGGCCACCTACCGGCGCAAGCACGCCGAGGAGGTGCAGGCGGGACTGCGGGCGCGGTGGGGCGAGGACGTGGTGATCCTGCCGGAGGGCGGGAGCAACGCGGCGGCCGTACGCGGATGCGCCGAGCTGCCTGGCGAGATCGACGGCGACTACGACGTCATCTGCTGCCCCGTCGGCACCGGCGGCACCCTGGCGGGTATCTCGGCGGGCCTCGACGGGGGGCGGCGGGCGCTCGGGTTCGCGGTGCTGAAGGGCGGCGCCTTCCTGCGGGAGGAGGTGGCCAGGTTGCAGCGGGAGGCCTTCGGCCGTACGTGGCCGAACTGGTCGATCGAGCTCGGCTACCACTTCGGCGGGTACGCGAGATCGACGCCGGCCCTGGACGCGTTCGCCGAGCGGCATCGGGTCGAGCGGATCTACGTGGCGAAGATGCTCTACGGCATCGTCGACCTCGCCCGGCGGGGCGTCCTCGCGCCGGGCACACGCGTCGTCGCCGTGGTCACCGGTCAGCCCTCGACCCCGGTGGAGGCGTGCGGCGCCCCGACCGGCTTCGACTCCGGTGAGCCCCGCTGACGCAGATAGATCGACAGCACCACCATCGACAGCACGGCCAGCAGCTCCGACTGCCAGTTCTGCAGGCTGCGGTTCCAGAACTCCGGCGAGGTCACGTACGAGCCCCAGGTGACCGGATCGCGCAGGTCACTGAGCCGCTCCGCGTTGTACGCCGCCTGCCCCGCCACCGACTGCGCCAGCCACGACAGCAGGAAGACGGCGCCCATCACCATCCCGAGCGAGTTGCTGAGCAGCCACAGCCGCATCCCCTTGACCTTGGCCCAGCGCGGCGATCCCGGCCCGGCGTGCGGCCCGATCCGCTGCTCCTCGTCCGACTCCGGCCCCTCCTCGCCGAGCTCCTTGGACTCGGGCGAGCCCTTCTGCACCAGCCAGACGGTGAGCATGATGAACAGGAAGAACTGCAGGTATTCGGACTGCCAGTTCTCCGCCACGTCCACCGCGAACGACGAGGAGGTCACGAACCGCAGCAGCGAGACCGGCTCGGCGCCCTCGGCCAGCTGCTGGTCGTTGAACTGCAGCAGTCCGGCCACGGCCTGCCCGCCCAGCGCCAGCAGGAACAGGACCAGGAACGTCAGCGACAGCGCGTTCTCCCTGACCCATCTCACAGCCTCGACCATCCGATCGCGAAGAAGCTCGCCAGCCCGAGCACGATCACCAGCAGGGTCAGCCCGAACATCACCCGCATCAGTCCTCCACCTCGCACTCGTACGGGAGGTCGCGCACCGGGCTGCAGCCCGCCGCGCTGATCCGCCAGCCGTCGGTGAAGCGGCGCAGGAAGAGCGTGTCGCCGCGCAGACGGACCTGAGCCTCGTCGCCCCACACGCTCACCGAGGTGACCCCGCCGCCGGGGCCGAGCCCCAGCTCCCTCAGCGCGTCGGCGCAGGTCTGACCGCGGGCGGGCAACCTGTCGGCGGTCTCGCGGGTGAGCATCGCGCACGCGGCCCGCTCCTGGTGGGCGGAGATCGCGGCGTGGAAGCGCTCGGCCGCTCGTGCGGGGGACGCGGTGTCCACGGCGCAGGCCGAGACCGGCACGAGGAGCAGCGTCAGCACCACGAGAGGCGTTCTCATGGGCCTCTGTTACCCACAGGAGCATCAGGCATGCTCGCCGCCGGGTCCTCGCAACAGGCTCAGTACATCGGCCCGAGCTGGTCGAGCACCGGCGACACCAGCGCGTTGAGCTCGCGGGCCAGCACCGTCACCGCCCGGTGCGCGCTCTGCTCGACCTCCTCGTGCGGCCCCTCGGGCTCGGGCGGCAGGTCGTCCAGCGGCACCGGCGCCTCGACGAGGAGGGAGGCGCGCAGGAACGGGATCCTGGCCAGGTCCTGCTGGGTCGGCTCGACGTACTGGCCGAAGGTCTCCTGCCAGCCCAGCCAGCCGCGGTCGCGCCACCACGTCCGCGAGCGCCGCAGCTCCTCCGGCAGCGGCGAGACGACCCTGACCCGCGCGTAGAGCGTGCCGTCCCAGGTGTTGCGGTGGCAGGTCGCCTCCAGGATGCGCCGGTCCCACCGCACGTAGCCGGGGTCGAGGAACGGCGGCGCGGCCAGCCGCCACGCCGTGCAGGCGAAACGCACCGGCGCGATGTCACCCCACTCGAACTCGTCCAGGTTCTTGCGGACGTGTACGGCATAGCGCCCGTCGCGGTCCCTGTCGAACTCCTGATCGATCCAGAACGCCTTGCCCATGAGCACTACGCTACGGCGCTCCCCGGGTTCTACGCGTGAGGACGGGAGATCTCGGAATGCCCTGTGACGCGCGTGACACATGTGTAGCTTTTTCACATTGTTGGATGACCTTGGAGTGAATGATGGCGTCGGAGCAGCTTGACGCGGCCATGAGCCACTGGAAAGCGGGAGACCTCGACCAGGCCGCCGTGCTGTTCAGGCAGATCGCGGCCACGGGTGACCCGGAGGCGTCCCATCTGCTGGCCGGGCTGCTGATGGAGCAGGGGGACCTGGAGGGCGCGGAGGCGGCGCACAGGTCGGTGATCCAGTCGGGCGACCCCGTGTTCGGGCAGCGTTCGGCCATCGCCATGGGCATGATGCTCGTGACGGCCAAGGAGTGGGCGGCGGCGCACCGGGTGCTGATGATCGCCTCCGACGGGGCGGATTTCGAGGTGGCCGCGCTCGCGGACACCGCCCTCGTGCTCGTGCTCACGCAGCTCGGCGACGAGCCGGGCGCGCAGGAGGCGCTGGAGCGGGCCCGCAGGTGTGACAGCCCTTCCGTGGCGGAGCTGGCCGCCCGGCTGGAGCTGCCGGACTTCGAGCAGGACCCGGCCTCGGCCAGGGACCTGTACGAGGTGGCCGAGACCGAGGACGACTACCGGGCGCTGCTGACCTGCGGCGACCCTGAGGTGGTGTCGCTGTCGGCGTTCAAGCTCTACCAGGCGTACGCCGACGAAGGGGAGTTCGGCGCGGCCCGCGAGGTGTGCGAGCACGCCATCGCCGTCGGCCATCCCGATCACCTGGCCATGGCCCACAGCCTGCTCGGCGCGGTGCTGGTGGATCTGGGCGAGTACGCCGAGTCCGCCGCCGCCTACCGGGTGGCCGCCGAGGACCCCAGGCCCGAGTTCCGGCTGCCCGCGCTGATCGAGCTGGCCAAGGCGACCGCGCAGCTCGGCGACGTGGCCGAGACCAAGGCGATCTTCCACCGGGTGATCGCCAGCGGCCAGCGCGAGTACGCCGTCCAGGCGCACGCCTGCCTGGCCCAGATGCACACCGAGGCGGGCGAGAGCGCCGAGGCACTGGCCGAGCTGCGCGCCGTGCTGGAGGCCGGCGAGAACGAGTGGACCTCGATCTGCGTCGCGCTGCTCGGCATGCTGCACGACGCTCATCAGGAGGTACGCGACGAGGTCGTGGAGCTGGCCGGGCTGGCCGCGGCCAGCGAGGACCCCGACACCTCCTTCAAGGCCGCGCTGCTGCTCGAGCACGCCGCCAGGCAGCAGCCGCTGGCCGACCCCGTCGCGGAGCAGGCGCTCCAGGACATCGACGACGGCCTGGCCCGGCTGCGCGAGGGAGACCTGGGCGAGGCCAGGCGGCTGTTGCGCGGAGCCGTCGACTCCGAGGCGCCCGCCGAGTCGTCGCGGGCCATGGTGGCGTTGGCCCAGCTGGAGCTGGGGGAGGGCGACCGGGAGCAGGCCGACGAGCTGCTGACGTACGTGGCCGAGGGCGACGACGTGGCCCAGGGGCTGCACGCGACGTTCCTGCTGCACCTGCTGCGCGAGTCGGGCGAGGAGCCGCACCCCGTGCTGGCCGCGATCTTCGCCCACCAGCGGCTCGGCAGGGAGGAGGGCCTGACCCGCTACGAGGCCGCCACCGAGCATCCCGACCTGTCGGTCTCCGCGATCGGCACCGCCGTGTTCGCGCAGATGCTGGCCGTGCTCGGGTACGACCTGTCGGAGACGGCGGCCATGTTCGCGCGGGCGGCGGACAGCGGGGACCCGCTGGCGCTGTCGTACACGGCGTTGATTCGCAAGGACCTGCCCACGGGTGCCGACCAGCCGGTCGAGTTGCTGCGCCGGGCCAGGGCGGAGGGGCATCCCGTGCTCGCGCCGTGGGTGGCGTACCAGCTCGGCGGGCTCGTCGAGGAGGACGACCCGGCCGAGGCGCGGGCCGCGTACGAGTCGGTGCTGGAGTGCGCGCACCAGGGGCTGCGTGTCGAGGCCGCCGCCGGGCTGGTCGGCGTGTACGAGAGGCAGGGCGACCTGCTGGCCGCCTGCCGCCTGCACGAGCGGCTGATCGCCGAGGGCAGGCAGGACCGCGCCGCGCTGCCGCTGGCGTTCACCCGGGTCAGGCTCGACGACGTCGAGGCCGCGCGGGCCGCGCTCGCCCTGACCTCCGACGAGGTCGGCGCGTTCGGCGCGCTGCTGCTCGACCAGGACTTCGAGGCCGCGCGGCGGGCGTTCCCGCAGGACGACGCCCCGGCCGCGATGGCGACGGCGCTGGCCATGGAGAGCGCGCACGCCTGGCAGCGCACGGGCGCGGCGGTCGCGGCCGACGGGGCGCTCGCGCTGGTCGCCGCGGTCGGCGAGCCGCGGGACGAACGGCAGCGGGCCGGCTGCTTCCTCGGCGCGCTGCGCGGCGAAGCGGGGGACCAGCGCGGCTCGGTGGCGGCGTTCTTGGGGGCTCTGGGCGAGGACGAGCGCCTGAACGACGTGGCATTGCGCTCGGCCGGTCAGGTCCTGCGGGAGCTGGGCGAGCACGCCGAGGCGGTGGAGACGCTGACCCGGCTGCGGGGAGCGGACGGCGACCCCGGCCTGACCCTGATGATCGGTGACTCGCTCGTGGCCTGCGGCCGGGCGGAGGAGGCGCGCGAGCTGCTGACCGAGACGTTCGGCGCGGACGCGACGCTGCACCTGGCCATCTTCCTGCGCGAGCACGGCGACCCTCAGGCGGCGCTGGCGGCGATGAAGGCCGCGCCGCCGCGCGTGAGCGGCGAGTCCCAGCGGCTGCTCGGCGGCCTGCTGGCCGAGACGGGAGACCTGGAAGGGGCGAAGGCGGCGTTCGAGCTGGGGGCGGCCGTCGATCCCGGGTCCGAGCCCGAGACGATGCTGGCCGCCGGCCGCTGCCTGATGGAGACGCCGGAGGCCGACGCCGCGCGCTTCGCGCTGGAGCGGGCCGCGGCGCAGGAGGAGGACCCGTTCCGCGCCGCCGTGGCCGCGTACCTGCTGGGCCGGGGTGACGAGGAGGACCTGCCCTGGGTGCTGGCGGCGGAGGGCGACAGGGAGGGCGCGCTGGCGGCGCTGACCGAGCGGACCGGGTCCGAGCTCGTGGCGAAGGTGCTGCTCGCGATCCAGGCCGGTGAGGTGGGAGACCTGCGCGGCCCGCTGTCCGAGCTGCCCGTGCAGGACCGGACGGAGGCCCTGCGCGAGCTGCTGGCGCACGCGCTGGAGTCGGACGCCGGCACGGCCGAGCCGATCTTCCGCCTGGTGGCCGAGCTGGGCGAGCCCGAGCTCGCGGCCATGGCCGGGATCCGGCTGAGCGAGATCCTGTCGGACGCCGGCGACCAGTGCCGGGCCGAGCTGTGGCTGCTGCCGGCGACCGAGGTCGAGGCGACGGCCGAGTCCGCCTGGCGCTACCTCGCCACCGTCCGCCGCCGTCGTGGCGACCTCGGCGGCGCGATCGAGGCCGCCCGCGCCGCCCTGCCCGCCACCGCCTCGCTCGTCGCCGAGCTGCTGGAGGAACGCGGCGCGTACGACGAGGCACGGTGGCTGCTGACCGAGGGCGCGGCGGCCGGCGACCTGGACTGCCACCAGAGACTGCTCGTCCACCTGCTCCAGCGGGAGGACTTCGACGCCCTCGTGGCCCAGGCCGAGCAGGCGGTCGGCACCGGCGACCCCGAGACCGTGGCGCTGGGCTACTGGACCTGGGCCGACGCCCGCAAGGCCATGGGCGACCTGCCGGACGCGGCCCTCCTGTACGTCAGGGGCGTCGAGACCGGATTCCCCGGCATCACGCCGCGCATCCGGGTGGACCTCGCGCTGACCCTGCGCCAGCTCGGCGATGCCGCCGGGGCCGACCGGGAGGTGCGCCTGGCCGTGGAGTCCGGCGACCAGGGCACCGCGGCGCGAGCCGGTGTCCTGCTGGGGGTCTGGCTGCACGAGGACGGCGACCACCTCGGCGCGGCACGGGCGTTCGCCGCCGTGGCCGTGAGCGGCGACGGCGACTTCACCCAGACCGCCATGAACAACCTCGACGCGCTCGCCTACCAGGCGTGCCGGCGCGGCGAGCACGCGCTGGCCGTCGAGGTGCTGTCGATGGCCGGCCCGACGGGCGAACAGGCCGGTGCGCAGCTCAGGGAGCAGGCCAGGGAGCTGGGCGACATGTGCGAGGACCCGGTGGCCGTGCGGGCGTACTACGAGCTGGCCGGTTCCGGACCCTTCACCGAGCTGCGGATCGCCGAGCGGCTGGAGGAGCTGGAGCAGACGGACCAGGCCCGCGCGATCTACGAGGGGCTGAAGGACCACGACGACGCCGACGTGCGGTTCGTGGCCGGCGGCAGGCTGCTGTCGCTGCTCGACGAGGAGGGCGACGCCGCGGCCTTCTACGACCTGGCCGAGCGGCAGGCGGGCGACGCCGACAGCCCCGGGCAGGGGGTGTTCGGCAGCCTGTTCGGCATGCTGCAAGGTCAGCAGGGTGACACCGAGGCGGCGCTGCGCACGCTGCGCGCGGCGGCGGAGAGCGGCGAGCCGACCGCGCTGAGCCTCTTCGCGCAGGCGCTCGTCGAGACCGGGGAGGTGGAGGAGGGCCGGCAGGTGTACCTGCGGGTGCTGGACGCCGGCGACGCCGACCTCGCCGCGCGGGCGATGGTCGCGCTCGGCCAGACCTACCACGACGAGGACGAGGAACAGGCGCGCGGGTGGTACCGCAGGGCCGTCGAGGAGGGCGAGGGGCACACCGGCGCGGTGGCCGCGATGTACCTGGGCGCGCTGGCCAAGCGGGCACGGGACTTCCCGGAGGCGCTGACCTGGTACCAGCGGGTCATCGACTCGGGCGACTCGGAGTCGGGGATGGCCGCGGCGCACCTGGGCGAGCTGTGCTACTGGCTGGGGGACCGCGACGGGGCACTGCGGTACTACGAGCTCACGCTGGGGCTGAGCCGGCAGGACGACCTGGTGGCCGAGGCCGCGTACCGGCTCGGCGAGATCCGGTACGAGCGCGGCGACCTCGACCTGGCCCGCCGGCTGCTGACCACGGCCGTCGACACCGGGGACGCCTCCTTCGCTCCTCAGGCCGAGGCGCTGCTGGGCAAACTTGCCGTTAATTAAATGACCAAATAGTCTCATCCAGTCAAACAAATGGGGTGAGACGGATGGCACGAGCGGGAAGACCGCCGCAGGATCCGGCGCGCCAGATCGAGCGGGCGCACCGGATCCTCGACGCGGTCGCCGAACTGGTCCTGCGCTGGGGCTACGACAAGACCACGATCGACGACATCGCGCAGCGGGCCGGGGTCGCCAAGGGCACCATCTACCTGCACTGGAAGACCCGCGACGACATCTTCGCCGCGCTGCTGCGGCGCGAGCGGGTCAGCCTTGTCGAGGCGGTCCGCGACCGGGAGCCGGCCACGCTGAGCGAGTTGTTCGGCGAGTTCTCCCGGGCGCTGCTGCGCCGGCCGCTGCTGCACGTGGTGCTGAGCGGTGACTCCGAGGTGCTCGGCAAGCTCACCCGGCAGAAGCGCGAGAACGCGGCGCGGCTGCGGATCGACGGTCCCTTCGAGGCGTACACGGCCCGGCTGATCGAGCTCGGCGCGGTGCGCGAGGAGCCCGGCCACCATGTGCGGGTGATCACCTCGATCGTCTACGGGTTCCTGTTCCTGCCCGGCGGACTGACCGCAGGGCCGCCAGGCGAGTTGTCTGACGGGCCGGCCGATGGGGGCCGGCCGTCCGACGACCGCGTCGCCGACCTGGTGGCCGACACCATCGAGCGGACCATGAGCACGGGCAAGCCACTGGACGCCGCCGCCGAGAAGGCCGTCGCGGACGCCACTCTCGCCTTCCTCGACGCCGCGGCCGAGCTGGCCGGCCGCAAGCTCGCGGCGTCCCTGGGCACCGAGCCCGTGAGCACAGGGAGGCGGGCGAAGTGAAGACCGTCATCCCCCTCGGCGACGCCGCCGCCGACCTCGCGACCGCGGGCGGCAAGGGTGCCTCCCTGGCCAGGCTGACCAGGGCCGGGCTGCCCGTGCCCGGCGGCTTCCACGTCACGACCGCCGCCTACCGGGCGTTCGTGGCCGGGTTCCAGGACGCGATCCTGCGCGCCGCCGTCACCGACCCCGGTTCCATCCCGGCGCTGTTCGCCGCCCACGAGGTGCCGGGCCCGATCGCCGACGAGATCCTGCGGGCGTACGAGGAGCTCGGCCAGGACGTCCCGGTGGCCGTGCGCTCGTCGGCCACCGCCGAGGACCTGCCGGACATGTCGTTCGCCGGCCAGCAGGACACCTACCTCAACATCCGCGGCGACGCCCTCCTCGACGCGGTCAGGCGCTGCTGGGCCTCCCTGTGGAACCCGCGCGCCATCGCCTACCGCGACACGAACGGCGTGCCGCACGACGACGTGGCCCTGGCCGTGGTGGTGCAGGAACTGGTCGACGCCGACGCGGCCGGCGTCATGTTCACCGCCGACCCCGTCACCGGCGCCCGCGACGACACGGTGATCAACGCCTCGTGGGGGCTGGGCGAGGCGGTCGTCGGCGGCCAGGTCACGCCCGACACGATCGTGGTGTCCGGCGGCGCGGTCACCTCCTCGCGGGTCGGCGACAAACAGGTCATGACCGTACGGACCGAGTCGGGTACCGAGGAACGGCCGGTCCCCGCCGGCCTGCGCGGCGCTGCCGTGCTCGACGACGCCGAGGCCGTGCGGCTGGCCGCGCTCGGCGCACGCATCCAGGACCTGTACGGCACCCCCATGGACGTGGAATGGGTCCGGCGCGACGGCGCGTTCGCCATCGTCCAGGCCCGCCCGATCACCGGCATCAAGCCGCAGTTCGAGGAGTGGAACGACAGCCTCAAGGGCGACTACCTGTGGACCGGCGGCAACCTGGGCGAGGCCATCCCCGACGTGATGACGCCGATCACCTGGTCGTACGTGCGGCTGTTCATCCACGAGGCCATGTCGGCCGCCTCGATCCCCGGCTTCGACCTGGTGGGCAACATCGGCGGCCGCTTCTACATGAACCTGAGCGTCGTCCACTCCATCGCGGGCGCGCTGGGCATGAGCGGCCGGCTCTCCGCCGTCGAGCAGGTCTTCGGCAAGCTGCCGCCCGGCCTGGAGGTGCCGCGCGTGCCGGCGTCCCGCTGGGAGATCGTCAAACGCGTCCTGCCCATGGCCGTACGCCTGCGACTCCGGGTGCGGCGCAACCTCAAGGGCATGCGCGCGTTCCTCGACACCTCGCAGCAGCGCTGGCAGGAGCTGCGCGAGCGCGTGGCCCGCACCACGTCCGGCGCCGAGCTGGCCGAGCTGTGGGAACGGGAGATCAGGCCGCACCTGATCACCGCCTGCCGCATGCTGGAGGCGGCCGGCCGCCAGGGCGGCGCCACCCTCGTCTACACCCGCGACCGGCTCTACCGGATGATGGGCGAGGCGGACGCCGAGGCCATGCTCACCGGCGTCAACGCCGAGGGCGAGCTGGCCAGCATGGGCCCGGTCATCGGCCTGTCCAGGCTGGCGCGCGGCGAGATCACCAGGGACGAGTTCGCCCGCGCGTACGGGCATCGCGGACCCCACGAGTTCGAGGTCTCCGTGCCGCGGCCCGGCGAGGACCCCGGCTGGATCGACGCCCAGCTCGCGGGCCTGCGCGACCTCGGGGCCGACACCCAGGCCCTGCTCGCCCGGCAGCGGGAGGCGCGCGAGGCGGCCTGGGCGCGCTTCGCCCGGCGTCATCCGGGCAAGGAGGCCCGGATGCGGGCCAGGGTGCGGCGCTGGAACGCCGTCGTACGCGATCGGGAGAGCACCCGGTCGGAGACGATACGGGCGTTCTGGGTGCTGCGGGCCTTCACCGTCCGGGCCGGCGAGCTGACCGGGGCCGGCGACGATGTGTTCCACCTCTACCTGGAGGAGCTGCTCGATCTGCTGCGCGGCGACCGGTCCGCGCTGGAGCGGGTGCCGTCGCGGCGGGTCACCCACGAGCGCTACGCCTCCCTGCCGCCCTACCCCGTGCTGATCGTCGGCCACTTCGACCCCGTGCGCTGGGCGGCCGACCCGGGACGCCGGGCCGACGTCTACGACGCGCGCGGCCCGGGGGCGCCGGTGAGCGACACCGTGACCGGCTTCCCCGGCGCGCCGGGCGTGGTCGAGGGCGTCGCCAGGGTGCTCTCGGGACCCGAGGACGGCGACCGGCTCAAACCGGGCGAGATCCTGGTCACGACGCTGACGAACGTGGGCTGGACCCCGATGTTCCCGCGCGCCGCCGCCGTCGTCACCGACATGGGCGCTCCGCTGTCGCACGCCTCGATCGTGGCCCGCGAGCTCGGCATCCCCGCCGTGGTCGGCACCGGCAACGCCACCATGCGGCTGCGCGACGGCGACCGGATCAGGGTGGACGGGGAACGCGGCACGGTCGAGTTGCTGGCGTGAAAAGTTCCCGCCAAGTCGCTCGCGCGGGCCGGGTGGCGTGTGATCCCGTCGAGGACCATGATCGAACAGTGGATGCTCGAAGACGAGCGCGAACTCGAAGCGCGTTGTGCCCGGTTCAGGAACGCCCAGCAGGCGCTGGAGCACAAGGACCGGGAGGAGGCGGTTGAGCGGCCCGGCGAGATGGGGCCCGCGGCGTGACTGGGCCGACCTGCCCGCCCCGCTGGTAGCGGAGGCCGAGCGCCGGCTGGGCGCCGTACGGGGGTTCGAGCCGCGGCGGGGCGGCTTCTCGTACGGCGTCCTCGGCGTGCTCACCCTCGACGGCGGGCGGCGCGTGTTCGTCAAGCCGACGCCGGCGGACGCGGACCACGCGGGCGACTACCGGTCGGAGGCGGTGATCAGCGCCGCCCTGCCCGCCGAGGTGCCGACGCCGCGGCTGCTGTTCTCCTGCGAACGGGACGGCTGGGTGCTGCTCTGCTCGGAGGAGGCGCCGGGCCGGGTGCCGCACGAGCCCTGGCGGCCCGCGGAGCTCGCGGCGGCGCTCGACCTGCTCACCGCCTGCGCGGCCCCGCTCACCCCCGCACCCGTGGACGGCCTGCCGACGGTGGCCGAGCGAATGGCGGGCCGCTGCGAACTCTGGCACGCCCTCGCCACGAACGGCGGGGCGGCAGGCGACGGAGACCGGGCTCGGGCCGGGGCTCCGGGGATCGGCGCCGCTCCGGAGATGGGTGCTTGGGAGCGTGCGCACCTGGACCGGCTGGCGGCGGTCGAGCGCACCTGGACGTCGCTGGTCACCGGCGACACGCTGCTCCACTTCGACCCGCGCTTCGACAACATCGTCATCGACGCGCACGGCACGGCCCGCTATGTGGACTGGGGCCGCGCCTGCGTCGGACCGGCCTGGACGGACCTGGTCTGCCTGCTGCTGGAGTCCGACCTCGGCACCCCCGATCCGGAGGAGATCTTCACCGCGCCCGCTCGGCCGGGCCGCCGACCCCGAGCGGGTGGACGCGCTGCTGGTGGCGCTGGCCGGCTACTGGACCCGTACGGCCGCCCTCCCGGGCCCCGCGCACGCCCCGCACCTCCAGCAGCGACGCGAACACTCCCGGCGAGCCACACTGAGCTGGCTCCGCATCCGCTGGGCGGCGGGCGAAGGAGGGCGAGACCGGGGGCGCGGCGCGGGCTCAGGAGGGTGAGACGGTGGTGTGGCGTGGCGGGATGAGGTTGTGCCCGCCCTGGCTCAGCGCGTTGACGAACAGGCGCTCGCCGCCGGGGAGCCCGGCCAGCCTGAGGATCAGGTCGCGGGCCACGATGCGCCAGCGGTGTGAGGGGGCCATCCACTGTATGAACCGCCGGCCGAACCGTTGCACCTCCGAGATGACCGGCGTCATCCGCTCCTGGTAACGGGCCAGCGCGTCGGCCGGATCCACCTCGGCAGACGTCAGCTCGTCGGCCAGGACCCACGCCGCCGCCATGGCCATGGACGCCCCGTGCCCGGCGAACAGCGACACCGCCTGGCACGAGTCGCCCAGAAGCACGATCCGGCCCCGGTGCCAGCGTTCCATCACCACCTGCGTCACCAGGTCGTGGTAGAGATCGGGCGGCTCGGGGCAGCGCGCCAGCACGTCCGGCAGGATCCAGCCGAGGTGGCCGAAGTGGCGGCGCAGCGCGGCGGCGGGGTCGGCGGGCAGTTCGGGCTCGGGCTCGCGGCGTAGGAACAGCAGCGCGAGCCGGTCGTCGCCGAGCGCGTACGCGCCCGCCATGAGACCCGGCTCGGTGAGCATCTGGTAGCGGACGCCCACCCGGCGGCTCAGCTCCGCGTCCGTCAGGACGCAGGCCGCCACCTGATGCCCGAGATAGCGCGGGGCCACGTCGCCGAACGCCAGCTCGCGCACCCGCGAACGCGCGCCGTCCGCGCCCACCAGCAGGTCCACCTCGCGCGATGTGCCGTCGGTCAGCCGCACCGATACCCGGCGGCCGTCCTGCTCGGCGGCCTCGACGCTGGTCCCGTACGTGACGGGCGCGCGCACGTCGTCGGCGATGATCCGGGCCAGGTCGCCACGGAGCAGGCTGAGCACTCCCTCCAGCCCGGCCCCGAGCTTGAGCCGGCTGCTGGGCCGCCCGGAACGGTCGACGTAACGGACTTCGTCGACCGGGTGGCGCGCCTCCGTCAGCCGCTCCCTCAGCCCCATGCGCCCGGCCACCTCAAGACCGGGGCCGTAGAAGTCGATCAGGTAGCCGCCCTCGCGGAACGCCCCCGCCCGCTCGACCAGCTCCACCTCCCAGCCGGAGCGTTCGAGATGCCAGGCCAGCGTCAGCCCGGCGATGCCGGCGCCGCAGATCAGAGCCTTCACGCTTCCGTCCTCCTCGTGCTGGTACGGGGACCGCTCGCCGGGTCGGGAGCGGTCTGTCCTGCGGTGAACATGGCGCGCAGCGGCCCGGTCAGCGCGGCCGGGTCGAGGCCGGGGTCGAGCGCGCGGTGCAGCATGATCCCGTCGAGCGAGGCCGCCAGCAGCGCGGCCGCGGCCTCCGCGTCGCCCCGGTAGCCGCGTGCGGTCAGCCAGGACGCCACGACCGCGCGGAAGCCGCCGATCTGCACCCCGAGCCGCTCGCGAAGCTCCGGCAGCCGGGTCGAGGCGAGGAACATCTCCAGGATCAGCAGCGAGGCCGGGTCGGCGCCGCTGTACCGCGACAGCTCGCCGAGCAGCCAGTCGATCCCCTCGCCGATGTCCGGTCGTGCGGCCAGCTCGGCGGCGAGGCCGTCGAGCAGGCCGGCGGCGAAGCCGAGCCCGGCCGCGACGAGCAGGTCGGTGACGGAGGCGAAGTGGTAGTGGACCACGCCGGGCGCCACCCCCGCCCGCTCGGCGACCATCCTGGTCGTGACGCCGCCCCAGCCGACCTCGGGGACGAGGGCGACGGCGGCGTCGAGCAACCGCTGCCGGGTGGTTCTGCCGCGTTCGGCGGAGTGGGTCGCCATGGTCTCCTCTTTGGACGGATGGCTTGGGCGATCGACTTGGGCAACTGTCCAAACATTACCCCATGGCGGACCGGCGCTGCGTAAATCGGTTGCCGTTCGGGGAGACGGTCTGATGTGCTTTCCGGCGGCCGAACGCCCACTGCCGCGACCGTGGCGATCACTGTCGTGGCCGAACGACCCGGAGGAGCCCCGATGCGCCAGGCGTCCATGTCCCACACGAAAGAAGGAGTCGGCCGATCAGAGGACATGACGTTCGTTGCGTATGCTCAACTTGGGAATCTTGGCGCATGTAGACGCCGGTAAGACCAGCCTGACCGAGCGGCTGCTGCACGCCGCCGGGGTCATCGACGAGGTCGGCAGCGTCGATGACGGCAACACTCAGACCGACACCCTTGCTCTGGAACGCAGGCGCGGCATCACCATCAAGTCGGCGGTCGTGTCCTTCGCCGTCGGCGACACCACGGTCAACCTGATCGACACGCCGGGCCATCCCGACTTCATCGCCGAGGTGGAGCGGGTGCTGAGCGTGCTGGACGGCGCCGTCCTGGTGGTGTCCGCCGTGGAGGGCGTGCAGGCGCAGACCCGCGTGCTCATGCGCACGCTGCGCCGCCTCGGCATCCCCACGCTCGTCTTCGTCAACAAGATCGACCGCCGTGGCGCCCGTTACGACGGCGTCCTGCGCGAGCTCGCCGCCAAGCTGTCCCCTTCCGTCGTCGCCATGGGCGCGGTCTCCGGCCTCGGTACGGGTTCCGCCGCGTTCACGCCGTTCGACGGCCAGGCCGCGTTCGCCGAGGACCTGGTGAACGTGCTCGCCGCGCAGGAGGACGCGCTGCTGGCGGCGTACGTGGACGACGAGAGCTCGATCTCCACCGCCCGCCTGCGCGCCGAACTCGCCGACCAGACCGGCCGGACGCTGGTCCACCCGGTGTTCTTCGGCTCGGCCGTCATGGGGGCAGGCGTGGAGGCGCTGATGGCGGGCGTCAGGGAGCTGCTGCCACCCGCCCAGGACGACCCGAACGATCCTGTCTCGGGCACCGTTTTCAAGATCGAACGGGGTCCCGCAGGGGAGAAGGTCGCCTACGCCCGCATCTTCGGCGGCACCCTGCACACCCGCGACCGGCTCCACTTCGACGACCGACGTGAGGGCAGGGTCACTGCGATCAGCGTCTTCGACGGCGGCACGTCCGTGCGCTGCCAGGACGTGCCCGCCGGCCGGATCGCCCGCCTCTGGGGCCTGACCGACGTCCGTATCGGCGACCGGCTGACCCGCCCGGAGGACCAGGACGCGGACGCGGGCCCCAGCGCCAGGCGAGCCTCCGCAGGGCACTTCGCGCCGCCCACGCTGGAGACCGTCGTGTCGCCCGGTCGCGCCGCCGACCGGGCCGCGCTGCACCTCGCGCTGAGCCGGCTCGCCGAGCAGGACCCGCTGATCGGCCTGCGCCAGGACGACCTGCGCCAGGAGGTGTCGGTCTCGCTCTACGGCGAGGTGCAGAAGGAGGTCATCCAGGCCACGCTCCTGGACGACTTCGGCCTGGAGGTCACCTTCCGCGAGACCACCACCATCTGCGTCGAACGGCCCGCCGGCACGGGCGCGGCCTTGGAGGTGCTCGGCAAGGACCCCAACCCGTTCGTCGCGACCGTCGGCCTGCGCGTCGAGCCGGGCGGGGCGGGTGACCCGACGGGCGGGGGAGTGGAGTTCCGGCTGGAGGTGGAGCTGGGGTCGCTGCCGTACGCGTTCATGAGCGCGATCGAGGAGACGGTGCACGAGACCCTCCACCAGGGCCTGCACGGCTGGGAGGTGCTGGACTGCGTGGTCACGCTGACCCACGCGGGATACTCGCCTCCGTCGAGCGTCGCGGCCGACTTCCGCAACCTCGTCCCGCTGGTGCTGATGGACGCGCTGAGGCGGGCAGGCAGCACGGTGTACGAGCCGATGCACCGCTTCCGCCTGGAACTGCCGCCCGACACGCTGGGCCCGATGCTGCCCGTGCTGGCCCGGCTCGGCGCGACCCCGCGCACCCAGCGCTCCTCCCTGGTGGAGGGGCTGATCCCGGCGGCAAGGGTGCACGAGCTGGAGCGGCGGCTGCCGGGGCTGACCAGGGGCGAGGCCGTGCTGGAGTCGGATTTCGACCGGTACGAGCCCGTGCGCGGCCCGATCCCGCGCCGCCCGCGCTCCGACCACAACCCGCTCGACCGGAAGGAGTACCTGCTGCACGTGGCACGCCGGGTCTGACGCGCCCAGGCCCGTCCCCCAGAGCCCCCGTGCCGCCCGCACCCCATGGGCGGCTCGGGGGCGGCGGACGGTCAGACCTGCCGCAGGTCGGGATCGGTGGCCACCACGACGACGGCGAGGTACCCGTCTCCGTCCTGCACGACATGAGCCAGCATGTCGTCCTTGAAGACGGGATCGTTGCCGTTGAAGGTGTCGCGCGCCTGGTCGTGCCCAAGGTAAGGAGCCTGAGTCAGCACCCGCCGGTTGAGGCTCTCGTCGAACATGAGCTCCGTGCACAGAGCACGCCGATCGTCCACGACCACCATCGCGTGGATGTGCACGGTACGTCCCGGGTACCAGCCCGGCCAGATGGTGGTGAAGCGGACGACCCCGCCCGCGTCGGCGATCTGCACCCCGCGCAGGTACCGCTTGCGGTCCGTGGGCCGCAGGTCGGCGAACTTCGTGTCCGGATTGATCTTCGCCTTGCCGTCCTTGCCCCTGTCTTTGAGCGCGTCGAGCGACTCGGACTCGGCGCCCGAGTAGAGCCCGGCGGCGTCGCAGTGCCAGATCTCCACCACGGCTCTGGGCAGCGGCCGGCAGGAGGAGCCGTCCTGGACCTTGATCGCCAGCCGCAGCCGGACGCCCTCCCGGTCCTCACGCAGGTCGCTGCGGATCGCGCCGGTCTCGAAGTAGTAGGGGCCCTGCATCGTGCTGGGCGCCAGCCGGCACGTCCTGGCCTTGGCGAACAACGCGTCCGCCTTGGCGTGGGTGTCGGGGTCGAAGACGGTGGCCGGGTCGTCCGTCAGGGTGACGCCGAAGCTGGGATCGCCGGCGGTGAGCAGGCCGCCGAGGCCGATGGTGCCGATTCCGGTGATGAGCCGTCGCCGGCTGACCCGCCGGTCTTCGCGTTCGTGTACCACGGAAGTTCCTTGGAGATCAGGAGCTACTCCTCGGAACCTCTCATGCGCCGGTGGACTTTCCGCGCAGGCGCGCGGCACGGCCACGTCATGACATCGGACGAAGAAAGTCGCCGAAACCCTTTTCGATGATACGAAACTGTAACCAAAAACGGTTGAGCTGATCAGCGCCGCCGCGTTCGCCTCTCCGCAGGTCATGACACTTGCAACAACGTGCAGGAGTCGATTGACAGACCCGGCCTCGGCGATCTACGTTCCCGAAAACCTTTTAGGTAGTCCCGGGCTCATCATGTTAGCGCTCACATCCACAAGGGGCCACTCATGAGACGACGATGGGCGGCGGCCCTCGCCGCGGCACTCCTGCTCCTCCCCGGCACCGCGCGGCCCGCACTGGCGGGCCCGCCGATCACCACCGCGATCTACACGGCCGACCCGGCCGCGCTGGTCGCGGGCGACACCCTGTACCTCTACACCGGCCACGACGAGGCCCCGACCGGCGGCACGAACTTCGTCATGCGCGACTGGCACGTCTTCACCACCTCCGACGCCACCACCTTCACCGACCAGGGCGCCCGGCTGAGCCTGGCGACCTTCCCGTGGGCGGGCGGGGACGCCTGGGCCAGTGAGGTCGAGCGCGGCGCCGACAGCCGCTACTACTGGTACGCCTCCGTCAACGGCAGAGGCCCCGGCTGGATGGACATCGGCGTGGCCGTGGGCGACAGCCCGCTCGGCCCGTTCACCGACGCCAAGGGCGGCCCACTGGTCAGCGACAGCACCCCGAACTCCTCCCCGCTCAACATCGACCCGACCGTCTTCACCGACGACGACGGCCAGGTCTACCTCTACTGGGGCTCCTACTACGGGCTGCGCGCGGCCAGGCTCAACGCCGACATGACCTCGATCAACGGCCCGGTCATCACCCCGAGCGGCGTGTCGAACTTCTGGGAGGCCCCCTGGATGTTCAAGCGCGCCGGCGTCTACTACCTCGCCTACGCGGCCAACGACTCGGCCTGCTCGGCGCCCGGCTACGCGTGCGTGCGCTACGCCACCGCGAGCAACCCGATGGGCCCGTGGACCCACCGCGGGATCGTGCTCGACCAGGTGAGCTCGACGACCAACCATCCGGCGATCATCGAGTTCAAGGGCCAGTGGTACATGGTCTACCACAACGCCGCCAGTCCGGGCGGGGGCGACTTCCGCCGCTCGGTGACGATCGACCAGCTCTTCTTCAACGCCGACGGCACCATGCGGAAGGTCGTGCAGACCGGCGGCCCGGTCACCCCGGGCAACCTGGCCGCGAGCGCCACCCCGTCCACCTCGTACGTCTCGCCCTGGGAGACGCTCGGCGCGATCAACGACGGCCACACCCCGGTCAGCTCGGCCGACCACAGCCACGGCGCCTACGGCAACTGGAACCACCAGGGCACCGAGTGGCTCGAATACCGCTGGCCGGCCGCCCGGACGATCTCCAGATCCGAGGTGTACTGGTTCGACGACGACCTCGGCATCGACCTGCCCGCCTCCTGCCGGCTCCAGTACTGGAACGGCAGCGCCTACGTCGACCTGCCCGGCTGCGGCGTGGCCGGCAACACGTTCAACCCGACCACGTTCAGCCCGGTCAGCACGACCAGGCTGCGGCTGAACATCACCTCCAGAACCGGCTACTCGACCGGCGTGCTCGAATGGAGGGCCTTCTCATGAGGCGCGTCCTGTCCGCTCTGCTGCTGATCGCGGCCTTACTCGTCGCCGGCGCCCCGGCGCACGCCGACCAGACCATCGGCTACCCCTCCTTCGGCGGCCCCGCCGTCCCCGCGCCGCCGGGGGCGTACACGACCGGCGACATGATGAGAGCCATCTACGACGCGGAGAGCTCCGGTACGGACTTCTGGATGGACCGGCTGCTGGCCAGGCCCGGCAACGACCCGGCGGGCACCTGGCTCATGTCGCGCGGCCGGGCGCTGTTCATGAAGACGCACACGCCGGGCACGCTCGGGTTCGCCGGGCAGGCCGCGTACTGGGAGAGCATCAGCAACAACCACGCCTTCGCCGTCGCGCTCACGCCGGGCACGTTCACCGAACAGGTGAGCTCGCGCTGGCAGGCGCCGAGCCACTGGAAGAGCCGGCACACCAGCGGCTCGATCACCGTCAACCAGACGAAGTTCATCACCGACAACAACGTGGCCGTGGCCAACCTGGCCGTCACCAACGGCGGCGCCAGCACGACCACGCTGCAGCTGCGCGCCACCTCCCCGTACGCCACCACCGGCTCGGGCGCCGAGCTGACCGGCCAGGTCAACGCCTACAACAACCTGACCACCCTCTACCCGCGGCTCACCTGCGACGGCTGCGCGGTCTCCAGCGGCGGGCTCAACCGCTCGCTCACGATCGCCGCCGGCGCCACCGTCACGGTCAAGGTCGTCATGGGCTTCGTCACCAGTGAGATCCCGGCCTCCCGCACCGAGTACGACGCCTACGCCGGCTACTCCGCCGCCACCGCGTTCGCCACCCACGTGCGCGCCTACAACCGCTGGTGGGCCGAGAACGTCCCCTACATCGACGTGCCCGAGCCGGCCATCAAGAAGAACATCTACTACCGCTGGTGGCTGATGCGCTTCAACCACCTCGACGCCGACATCCCCGGCCAGACCTTCCAGTTCCCCACCTCGACCGAGGGCGTGCTCGGCTACAACAACGCCATCGCGCTGACCCAGCCCATGCACATCGACGACCTCAAGTACCTGCGCGACCCGATCTACTCCTACGGCGACTGGCTGAGCGTCGGGCAGACCTCCAAGAACGGCCGCTTCCTCGACAACCCCGGTGATCCGGAGAACTGGTCCAACAGCTACACCCAGTACATCGGCGAGGCCGCCTGGAAGAGCTACCAGATCCACGGCGGCCAGCCCGGCATCGCCGCCAACCTGGCCCGCTACGCCGAGCAGGACGTCAAGGGCCAGCTGTCCCACTACGACACCGACAACAACAAGCTGATCGAGTACGACTGGGGCGCCCTGACCGGCAACGACGCCGACGCCGTCTCCTTCCACTGGAAGCCGGGCCGGATGGACCGGGCCGAGAGCGCCTACCAGTACAGCGGCGCGCTGGCCGCCGCCCAGGCGTATGAGACGGTCGGCAACACCGCCAAGGCCGCGGAGATGCGCACGCTCGCCACGCAGATCCAGAACGCCATCGTCAACGTGCTGTGGAACCCGGGCCGGCAGCTCTTCGAGCACCGGCTGAAGTCCACCAACGAATGGGTGCCGTGGAAGGAGATCAACAACTACTACCCGTTCGCTGTCGGCGCGATCCCCAACACCAGCACCTACAAGCAGGCGCTGCGCCTCTTCGACGACCCGGCCCAGTATCCGATCTTCCCCTTCTACACCGCCAACCAGGCCGACAAGGCGGCCTCGGGCACCGGCAGCAACAACTTCTCCACGATCAACTCCACCGTGCAGTTCCGCCTGCTCTCCTCGGTGCTGCGTAACTACCCGAACGAGTGGATCGACGCGACCTGGTACAAGAAGCTCCTCTACTGGAACGTCTGGGCCCAGTACGTGGGCGGCAACACCCAGTGGCCGGACGCCAACGAGTTCTGGGCCGACTGGAACGGCTCCTCTATCACCTACCGTTCCTGGATCCACCACAACATCCTCGGCAGCGGCAACTGGACCGTGATCGAGGACGTCGCCGGGCTGCGGCCACGCAACGACGCCAAGGTGGAGCTCTCGCCGATCGGCATCGGCTGGACCCACTTCACCGTCAACAACCTGCGTTACCGCGGCGCCGACCTGACCATCGTCTGGGACGACCCGGCCGACGGCGTCGTCCGCTACCCCGGCGTGCCCGAGGGCTACTCGATCTACGTCAACGGCACCCGCGCCGCCACGGTCTCCTCACTCGTGCCCTTCACCTGGGACCCGGCCACCGGAACGGTCACCACGAGCGGCACCGTCACCCACCACGTCGCCGTCCCGGGCCTGCGCTCGCCGGCCCAGGTCGTCCACAGCGGGGCCCGCATGGTCGACCTGCTCGCCAAGGCCGGCGTCGACCTGACCGCCGACCTGCCCAACCTGGCCGCCGGCGCCACCGCCACGGCCTCCACCACAGCCTCGGGCAGCTCGGCCGCCGGCGCCGTGGACGGCTTCCCGATCAACGAGCCGTTCTGGGGTGGCACGACCGCCGGGCAGGACTGGTACGAGCTCAACTTCGGCACCGCCCGCACCCTCGACGAGATCCGGCTCCACTTCAAGGACAGCCGCCCGGCCAACTCGACCTACCGGGCGCCCGCGTCGTACGACATCCAATACCACAACGGCTCGGCTTGGGTCAGTGTGCCCGCGCAGACCAAGACCCCGGCCGCGCCGCGGGCCAACTACAACCTCGTGCGCTTCCCCGCCGTCACCGCCCAGCGGGTACGGGTGCTGGCCACGGCCGCCTCCGGCGCGCGGACCGGACTCACCGAGATCAAGGCGCACAACCGGGGCGGCACGCCACCGCCGGCCAACCTGGCGGCCGCGGCCACGCCGACCGCGTCCTACACCTCGTCGTGGGAGAGCGTGGCCGCCGTCAACGACGGCATCGACCCGCCCTCCTCCAACGACACGGTCAACCCGCGCTGGGGCTGCTGGCCGCAGACCGGCCAGCAGTGGGTGGACCTGACCTGGTCCTCGGCCCGCACCCTGAACCGGGCCGAGGTGTACTTCTTCGACGACGAGCAGGGCATCGACATGCCGGCGTCGTGGAAGCTGCAGTACTGGAACGGCAGCGCGTACGTGGACGTGCCCGGCGCCTCGGCGTACCCGCTGACCAAGAACGCCTACAACTCCGTCACCTTCACCGCCACCGGCACCACCCGCCTGCGGGTGCTGCTCACCGGGACCGGCACCAGCTCCGTCGGCCTGCTGGAGGTCAGGGCCTACGGAATCTGAGGTGCCAACGCGAGGAGCGCTCCCGATATCGGGGGCGCTCCTCCTCTTGACGGCACCCGCGCCGCGGGCGCACGATCGCGTGCATCGGGGTAATGACATTCTCACTTTCGGTGACATGGCGCGGCGTCGTCGGGCAAGCTGCTGTAACAAATCCGGCCGATAGGTGGCGATCGCATGGTGGGCAAGTGGCAGGCAGGCAACCTCCCGGCGGAGCTGACGAGCCTGATCGGCCGCCGCGCCGAGCTCGAACAGGTGCGCCAGGCCGCCCGGCGCTCCCGCCTGGTCACCCTCACGGGGGTGGGCGGTGTCGGAAAGTCCCGCATCGCGCTGCGCGCCGCCGCCGACCTGCGGCCCCGGTTCAGCGGCGGAGCCTGGCTGGTGCAGCTGTCGCCGCTCGTCGACGGCTCGCTGCTGCCGCACGCCATCGCCGAGGCGCTCAGGCTCACCGACCAGACCACCCGCCCGATGGTCGAGGTGCTGGCCGAGCACCTGTTCGACCGGGAGGTCCTGCTCGTCCTCGACACCTGCGAACACCTCGTCGGCGCCTGCGCCACAACGGTCGAGACGCTGCTCGACGCCGTGCCGGGGCTGTGCGTGCTGGCCACCAGCCGCCGCCCGCTCGACGTGCCCGGCGAGCTCGTCCACGTGGTCGACCCGCTGCCGGTCCCGCCGCCCGGCACGAGCGCCGGTCTCGGTGACGCGGTGGCGCTGCTGGCCGAGCGCGCCGCCGAGACCGTGCCCGGCTTCGACCTCGCCGACCAGGACCAGGACGCCGTCATCCGGCTGTGCCGGCGGCTTGAGGGCATCCCGCTGGCGATCGAGCTGGCGGCGGCGCGGCTGCGCGAGATGCCGGTCGAGCACCTGGCCGACCGGCTCGACGACCGATTCGCCACGCTCCGCGACGATCCCGCCGCGTCAGCCGACCCCGCCGCGTCAGCCGACCCCGCCGCATTAGCGGATCCCGCCACGCCGGGCGCGTCCGGCGAGACCGGCCCGCCGTGGCACCAGGCGCTGCGTACCGCCATCGGATGGAGCCATGAGCTGTGCGAGCCCGCCGAGCGGCTGCTGTGGGCGCGGCTGTCGGTGTTCGCCGGCGACTTCGACGCCGAGGCCGTACGCCGGGTGTGCGCGGACGAGCTGCTCGCGGAGGCCGACATCGGGCAACTGCTCGACGCGCTGGCCGAGGAGTCCATCCTGACCTGGCTGCCGACCGGTGCGGGCGAGCGCTACCGCATGCTGGACACGCTGCGCGAATACGGCGCGGGCTGGCTGCGCGGCCTCGGCGAGGAAGAGCGCTTCAAGCAGCGCCACCGCGAGCACTACCTGTCGCTGGCGAGCAAGGGCGCCGCCGGCTGGCTCGGCCCCGGCCAGATCTCCTGGTACGACCGCATGGTCGGCGAGCACGACAACCTGCGCGCCGCCATGGAGGTCGCCCTCGGCGTCAAGGACGGCCTGCCCGCGCTGGAGCTGGCCGGGACGCTGGCCTTCTTCTGGTACGGCTGCGGCTACGCCAAGGAGGGCCGCCACTACCTGCGCCAGGCCCTCGACCTGGACACCAGGCCGGGACCCGCGCTCGCGCAGGCGCTGTGGGCCGACGGCCTGCTCGCGGCCACGCAGGGTGACGCCGACGCGGCCGAGGCCAGGGCCGCGGAGTGCGAGCTGGCCGCCCCCGAAGGCGACCCCTACGCCGCCACGTGCGTCAGGGCCCTGCGCGCCTCCGCCGGGGTGATCAGGGGCAACCTGGTGCAGGCGATGGCCGAGTCTGAGCCCTCGTACACCGCTCGCTGGAGCGGCGAGCCGCTGACCATCGCCGGCCTGCTGGCGCTGCTGTGCCGGGGCCACGCCTACACCGTCGACAACCGCATCGACGACGCCATCGCCGTGCTGGAGGACCTGCGCTCGCTCTGCGACGAACGCGGCGAGCAGCTGATGCGCTCCCACGGCGACCTGCTGCGCGGCCAGGCCGAGCTGAGCGCCGGGCGGCTCGACGCGGCCGTCTCCTACGGGCAGGCGGCGCTGCGCACCAAGCGGCGGCTGCACGACAGCTTCGGCATCGGCATGACCGTCGACCTGCTGGCCCTGGCGGCGGGCGCGGCCGGGCGGGCCATGCGCGCCGCGCGGCTGCTCGGGCTGGCCCAGCGGATCTGGAGCACCCACGGCCAGGCCCAGGCCAGTGTGGCGGCGTGGGTGGCGGCCAGGAAGGGCTGCGAGGCGCAGGCCCGCGACCTGCTCGGCGACAACGCGTACACGGTGGCCTACCAGACGGGGTTCGACAGTGACATCGACGCGGGCATCGCGTACGCGCTCGAACCCGAAGGCGAGGGCCTGCACAACGGCGGCCCGCTGAGCTGACCCTCGCCCCGGCTCTCCGGTCGGCCCAGGACCGGCAGACCCGCGCCCGCTCAGCGCTGCCGGGCCGGGCGGATGACGAGTTCGTTGACGTCCACGTCCGCCGGCTGGCCGATCGCGTAGGCGATGGCGTCCGCCATGCTGGAGGGCGGGATCGTGTCCTTCCTGAAGTCCCGCATCGCCCCCTGGGCCAGCGGGTCGGTGATGGAGTCGGCCAGCTCCGACTCCACCACGCCGGGGGAGAGGGTGGTGACCCGGATGCCCGGGTCCAGCTCCTGCCGCAGCCCTTCGGTGATCGCCCAGGCGGCGTACTTCGTCCCGCAGTAGACCGCCCCCGTCGGCACCACCTCATGGGCGCCGACCGAGGCGACGGTGACGAAGTGACCCTCGCCCTGGCGCTGGAAGTGCGGCAGGGTGGCGGCGATCCCGTACAGCAGGCCCCGCACGTTCACGTCGATCATCCGGTCCCACTCCTCGACCAGCAGCGCGTCCAGCCGGGACAGCGGCATCACGCCGGCGTTGTTGACGATCACGTCGATGCGGCCGTGCCGCTCGGCGGCGGCGTCGGCGAAGGCGGCGACGTCGCGCCGGTCGGTCACGTCGAGGCGGCGCACGTCGGCCTCGCCTCCCGCCGCCTCGATCGCCTTCGCGATCGTGGCCAGCCGGTCCTCGCGGCGCGCGCCGAGGACCACGCGGTGGCCGTCGGCGGCCAGGCGCAGCGCGGTGGCCTCGCCGATGCCGCTGCTCGCGCCGGTGATCAGAACGACCTTGCTCATGATGTTCCCTCCTGGGTGGGGTAGTCGGCGCTGAGCGTGAGCTCGCGCCAGGTGTCGAAGACGGTCGCGAGCGTGCCGAGCCGGGCCGTGGCCACGTCGTAGGCGACCTTGCCGAGCAGCAGCCGCAGCGGCGGCTCGTCGGCCTGGACCGCGGCGATGATCGCCGCGGCGCCGCGTTCCGGGTCGCCGGGCTGGTGGCCGTAGGTGGCCAGGGTCGACGCGCGGCGCGCGCCCGCGGTCTTGAGGTAGTCGCCGATGCTGATCCCGGACTGCCGCATGGACGACCCGGACCAGTTCGTACGGAACGCGCCCGGCTCCACGATCGTGACCCTGATGCCCAGCGGCCCGACCTCGGCCGCCAGCGACTCCGACAGCCCCTCCACGGCGAACTTGGTCGCGTGGTAGTAGCCGGTGGCGCCGAAGGCGGCCAGGCCGCCGAGCGAGGACAGGTTCACGACGTGGCCGGAGCGGCGGGCGCGCATGCCGGGCAGCACGGCCTTGGTGACGTCCACCAGGCCGTGCACGTTGGTGTCGAACAGGGCCCGCACCTGCTCGTCCTCGCCCTCCTCGATCGCGGCCAGATAGCCGTAGCCGGCGTTGTTGACCAGCACGTCGATCCGGCCGAACGCCCGGTGCGCCTCGGCCACGGCGTACTCGATCTGCTTGGCGTCGGTGACGTCGAGCGGCAGGGCGAGGGCGCGGCCGGGATGGCGTTCGACCAGGTCGGCCACCTGATCAGGGTCTCGGGCGGTGACCACGGCACGCAGGCCGCGATCGAGGACGGCGGCGGCCAGCGCACGGCCGAGGCCGGTCGAGCAACCGGTGATGAACCAGACGTGGGTGTCCTGCATGGTGTGAGGTGCTTTCTGATGGTTTCGCGGCATGGTCGTATGGCGCGCCGGCGAAGGTCGCCGCGCGGTGGACGGGATGGCTCAGGCGGTTGCGGCCGCCCGGCTCAGGCGGTGCGGCCGCCCCGCGGTGGGCTCAGGCGCTGAGGCTGCCCAGCAGGCCGAGTGCCTCTTCCGACGCGCTGCCCGGATCGGCCTGGTAGACGACGAGCTGCTGCCCCGGCGCGCTGTTGACGGTCAGCGACTCGTAGTGCAGCGTCAGCTCGCCCACCAGCGGATGGCGGAAACGCTTGGTCTCGTGGGTCTTCTGGCGGATGTCGTGCCGAGCCCACAGCTCGCGGAACAGCCGGCTCTTGAGCGACAGCTCCCCGACCAGCTCGACGAGCGCGGGGTCGTCGTAGTCGGTGCCGATCGACTGGCGCAGCCCGGCGACGGTGTTGAGCGCCACCCGGTCCCAGTCGGGGTAGAACGTACGCGCGTCCGGGTCGAGGAACACCAGCCGCACCAGGTCACCGCTGTGGGCGTGGCCCGCGAACAGGGCCTCGCCCAGCATGTTGGCGGCGAGGACGGTCATCCGGCGGCCGATCACCACGGCGGGCGTGTGCGGCCAGGCGTCCATCATGCGCAGCAGGCGAAGGCTCACCTGTTCGGGGCCGCCACCCTGACCTGAGCCGCCCTGTCCGCGCTGCCGGCCGTCGCGGTGGCGGGCCAGCTCGTGCAGATGCGCGGCCGCGTCCTCCTCCAGCTCCAGGGCGCGGGCCAGCGCGTCGATCACCTGCGCGGAAGGGTGGCGCTCGCGGCCCTGCTCCAGCCGTACGTAGTAGTCGGTGCTCACGCCCGCGGCCTGGGCGACCTCCTCACGGCGCAGGCCCGACACCCGGCGGCGGACGCCGACCGGCAGGCCCAGGTCCTCGGGCTGGAGCAGCTCGCGGCGGGCCCGCAGGAACTGCCCGAGCAGGTTCTCCGTGTCCATGCTTCGAGGCTAGGCCAGAAAAGAGCAGGTCGGGAGGCTCAGGGTGGCCGCGCCACACCCACCCTCCGGCAGCGCGGCTCCCGGCGCGGCGGCGCCGGCGCTAGCGGAGCCGGCCCGCTCCCGCGCCAGCCGGGACCAGGTGCCGCAGCACCTTGGCCGGATGCCGCCGGGGGACCAGCGTCGGGATCCAGCCGGCGTCGTCGCCGAGCGTCGTGCCGTTGGCGGCGTTGTACGCGGCCACCACGTCCACCGGCACGCCGTCCACCAGGTTGTCCCTGGCCGTGATGGCCGTGCCGTTGAACACCGTCAGCACCTTCGCCGCCTCGATCCCCTCGAAGGCGTTGTCCTCGGCGTACACCTGGGAGCCGAAGCCCACGCCGATGCTGTAGCCGTGCCCGTCCCCGCCTCGGTAGTAGTTGTTGTAGACGTGCACCTGCCCGAAGCGCACCCGTGGCGTGCGCTGCCCGAGCGCCTCGAAGTGGTTGTGGTGCAGGGTGACCTTGAGCTTGTCCTGCTCGCCGTACCTGTCCGGGTTGTCGGTGTTGCCGATCAGGGCACCTTGTCGTGGCCGCTGAGGTGGTTCCAGGAGAGGGTGACGTGATTCGAGCCGCGGACGATGTCGAGCAGGCCGTCGTGCACCTGGTACGGACGGCCGAAGTAGGACGGCTGGCCGGAGTCGGGGTTGTCGCCGTCGTTCAGCGTGTTGTGGTCGATCCAGACGTGCGTGGAGCCGGAGACCTCGACGTTGTCGAAGGAGGCGTTCCAGTTGCCCTCCGCGCCGTCGCTCGGGTCCCACTGCGGGAAGCAGTCGGAGGTGTCGGTGATGGTGAGATTCCGGATGATCACGTTGTCGGCGCCGATGACGCGCAGGCCGAAGCTCTTCAGCGCCGCGTCCCGGCCGGCCCCGATGAGGGTGACGTTGGAGCCGACGGTGATCGTGACGTGCTCGGCCATCCTGGCGTACGACGCCTTGCGCGCCTCCTCCAGCGGCCCTGACGGGACGGTCGTCCTGCCCCAGACGGCCGGGTCGTAGGCGGCCAGGTAGGCGGGCAGGCTGTAGCCGTCTGCGGCGTAGTCGTCGCAGGTCAGCGGGTTGCCGGCGGCGTCGGTGTCGACGTCTGTGGAGCCCTTCACGTAGATGATCTTGGGCGTGTTGTCGGCCGGATCGCCCAGCGCGGCCAGCAGTTGCGCCCTGGGCCGTACGACGTGCACGTCCTCGGGGCGGGCAGCCGAGCCGCCGGTGGTGCCGGCACCGGGAGGCCGTCGCGGGAGGGGCCGTCGCGAGTGCCGTCAGGACGATCAGTGGGGGGAGGATGAGGCGTCGCATGCGCAACCTCGGCAGAGCTCGGCAAGCGGTTGCATTCGACACTCGCATTCGACAGCAGAGCATCGCGCGTGGGTGCCGTCCAGGCGGGGGCGCTGTCCGGCGGGCCCCGCCCGGGTGGCGTTACGAGCCGGCGGCCGGGGTGGCGGTCGTGGCAGGGCAGGGCGGCGTGTAGGGGCGGCCGGGGACGTACTGGGCCCACTCGGCCCTGGTGACCGGCGTGCCGGCGGCCTCGCAGACGTTCGCGCTCGCCTGCTCCACGTTCAGCCCCCAGAGCTGGGCGGCCGTGCCGGACGCGCTGGCCAGCACGGTCCCGTCGGGGCCGAGCTCCACGTCGCCGGCCGCCTCGGTGCCGGCGAACACGGCCCAGAGCGAGGGCCGCGCGAGGTCCGCGACGTTCCAGACGCGCAACGTACGGTCCTGGGAGGCGGTGACGAGCGTGCGGTCGTCGGCGGCGAACGCGACGGCGGAGACGTCGGCGGTGTGCCCGGGCAGGCTCGCCAGCGCCTTGGGCTGGGCGGGGCGGGACACGTCCCACAGCCGCGCCGTGCCGTCGGAGGCGGCCACGGCCAGCGTCTTGCCGTCCTTGCTGAAGCTCAGGTCGAGCACCCCGCCGGAGGCCGCCGAGAAGGTCTTCAGCGACACGGGCTTGGCGGGCTTGGAGACGTCCCAGAGACGTACCGACGAGGTGCCCGAGCCCGTCGCCACCACGCGGCCGTCAGGTCTGAACACGGCGGTGTTGAGCCGCCGGTCGGCGGCGCCCGGCGTGGAGAGCCGCTTCGGGGTGGCGGGAGTGGCGACGTCCCACACCATCGTCCGGCCGTCGCGGGCGGTCGTCACCACCGTCTTGCCCGCCGGTCCGTACGAGGCCGAGCGCAGCCCGTCGGTGTGCCCGCTCAGCGTGCCGAGCAGCTTCGGGGTGGCCGGCTCTGAGACGTCCCAGAGCTTGGCGGTCTTGTCGAGCGAGGCCGTGACCAGGCGGCGGCCGTCGGGGCTGAACGAGGCCGCCATGATCTTCCCGGTGTGCCCCGACAGCGTGGACTGCGGGACGGCCACCGCCGGGTCGGCCAGGTCCCAGAGCTTGACGCTCATGTCGTCCGAGGTCGTGGCCAGGACGCGGCCGCTCTTGGCGATCGCGATCCCGTTGACCGGCGCGGTGTGCCGGTCGAGCCTGGCTCGCGGGGCGACGCGGGAGGCGTTGGAGACGTTCCACAGGCGGGCGATGCCGTCGGTGGCGGAGGTGGCCAGGTTCTGGCCGTTCGGGCTGAACGCCACGCCCGTCACCGGATCGGGGAACCCGGCCAGCGTCGCCGTGAGCTCGGGTTCGCTCGGCGACTCCATGCTCCACAGCCGCACGGTGGCGTCGGCCGAGGCGCTGGCCAGGACGCTGCCGTCGGGGCTGTAGGCGACGTCGTCCACGGAGGCGGAGTGGCCGCGCGCCGTGCCGAGCAGCTTGGTCGCCGTGATGTCCCACACCTGCACCGCGCCCGTGGCGGAGGACGTGGCCAGGTTGAGCCCGTCGGGCGAGAAGGCCGCGCCGCGCACGGCGCCCTCCTGCGAGGTCAGCGTGGCCAGGCTCTTCGGCTGCGCGGGGGTGAGCACATCGAGGATGGCGATCGTGCCGCCGGTGCCGGCCAGCGCGGCCAGGCGGCCGTCCGGGCTGAAGACCGCCCTGGTCAGGGCCGACTGCCGGCTCAGCACGGAGACGGCGGCGGGCTTGGCGGTGTCCTTGACGTTCCACAGCCGGCCGGTGCCGTCGGCGGACGCGGTGAGCAGCACGTCGCCCTTCGGGCTGAACGCCACCGAGGTGACCTGCTCCTTGTGCCCCTTGAGCGTGGACAGGGCGCGGGGGCTCGCCGGGTCGGAGACGTTCCACAGCCGGGCCGTGCCGTCGGCCGACGCCGTGGCCAGCGTCTTGCCGTCCTTGCTGAACGCCGCCGCGAGCACGCCGCCGGTGTGCCCCTTCGCCACGCCCATGGCCTTCGGGCGCAGGGGGTCGGTGACGTTCCACAGCCGCGCGGTGGTGTCGCCGGAGGCGGTGACGGCGACGCGGCCGTCGGGGCGGTAGGCGACCCGCTCGACCGGGCCTGTGTGCCCGATCATGCGGGCGCCGACCGGGCGGGACAGGGAGCCGAGCAGCGCGCCCCTGGCCTCGGGGGTGGCCGAGACGCGGTAGGCGGCCAGGGCGAGCTGGGACCCGAGCGAGGTGTCCCTGACGGTGCTCGCGGACGCGGCCAGTTGCCGGGACAGGGCCTGGTCGCGTTGCGCGGCGGCCTCGTTCGCCAGCCGGTTGGCCTGCCCGCTGCGCACCAGCGCCACCACGCCGCCCGCCGCCGCCACGAGGAACAGCACGGCGAGGGAGGCGATGGCGGCACGCGCGATCAGCGAACGCCGCGCCTGCCGGCTCCGCGACGCGGCCAGGAAGTCCCGCTCGACGGGGGTGAGGGGAGGGGCGGCGCCGGGTGCCGCGGGCGCTTGCGCGGTTCGGCCGGCGGCGGGTGTCGCGGGGGCGTTCGTGGCCATGGGGGCTTGCGCGGTTCGGCCGGGTTCGGTCGCGGTCACGCCGGCCTGGACACCGGGGGCCGACGCGGTCACGGCCGCCTGGGCGATGGCGAGGCGGTCGTCGGCGTACAGGTAAGTGGCGTCCTGGCCGTCGCGCTGCCACATCAGCGCGTCCTCGGCCAGCCGGCGCCGTACCAGCAGCTGGGCCCGCCCGGTCTCCGCCCAGGTGCCGAGCCGGGGCCAGGCGCGGATGAGCGCCTCGTGCGCGAGCTCGGCCTGGGCGCCGTCCAGCGTGACCAGCCGCGCCCGGACGAACTCCGCCAGCACCTGCCCCTCGATCGACGACGGCCCAGGGCTCAGCTCGTTCACCGGAACCCGCTGCCGCAGCCCGCCGCCCCGCTCGTCCACGTGCACCAGCCGGACCAGCAGGCCGCGCGCCACCGGCTCGGACTCCGCGCCCAGCCGCCGCAGCGTCTCCTCGCCGCTCATCGCCACCGCCCGCGCCACCCCGCCGGCGGAGCGATAGCCGGCCATGGTGAGCACGCCGCCGCTGCGCCGCTGCCAGGTGGCCAGCAGCGCGTGGGAGAGCCTGGGCAGCAGGTCGTCCTCGACCGCCTGGACGTCCTCCATGATCAGTTCGACCAGCCCGGGCTCCAGCGAGAGCCCCGAGCGCACGGCCGGCTCCTCGATCGCCGCCCGAAGCTCGGCCGGGGTCATGGGAGCGACGATCTCGGGCCGCCGCATCGTCTCCAGCAGGCCGGGATAGTTCGCGCAGCGCCCGTAGAAGTCGCCCCGGACCGCGATCACCACGGCCGCGGAGCGCGAGACCGCGACGAGTGCCTCGACGAAACGCCGCCGCGCGGGCTCGTCCGTGCAGACGGTGAACAGCTCCTCGAACTGGTCCACCACCAGCAGCGTGCGGGCGGGCAGCCCGCGCCCGGCCGAGCCGGGATCGGACTCGATGACCGCGCGCAGCCGTTCCGGATCGTTGCCCGTCAGGGCCGACAGCTCCCGCACCAGCCCGGCCACCGGCCGCGCGCCCGGGGTCATGACGACCTGCCGGCCGCCCTCTTTCGCCAGCGCCGGGATCAGCCCGGCGCGCAGCAGCGAGGTCTTCCCGCACCCTGAAGGGCCGGTGAGGACCAGCGGCCCGCCGGTCTCGAACGCCTGCGAGCCGATCACCACCGGCGGCCCCGGGGTCCGCAGCGCCTGGCGCGCCCGCGTCACCAGCGACCTCGTCTGCTCCTCGCGGCCGAAGAGCAGCCCGGCGTGCTCGGGCCCGAAGGCCGCGAGCCCGCGGTAGGGGCTGTTGAGGTCGCCGGGGGAGCCGGTCGGCGGGCCCGTCCGGCCGGCGGGCGCGTCGTGGGCCGCGTTGACGGCCAGCGGCGGCAGCTCCTTGAGCGCTCCGGCCTGCCGCCGCGGCTTGGGGAACCCGGCCTCGGGCAGCACCCGGGACAGGTGGTGGTGCACGTGGTCGAGGGTGAACGCCGGTGGCCCTGACGGGTCGCCCTCGTTCAGCAGCCGCAGCAGCGCGCCGGTCAGCGCGGTGTGCCTGACGCCGGGCAGCGCCCACGCGTTCTCGTCCTTGCTGGAGGACGCCAGCACGTACGCCCCCCGCGCGGACACGTCGAGCGCCTGCTCCATGGCCTTGGCCGGCACCGGCCTGGGGCCGGCGGTGAAACAGCAGTCGAGGATCACGACGACCAGCTCGGCCCGCGACGACGCGAGGATCCGGCGCACCATCGAGTACGGCAGCGCCTGGTAGCCCGGCACCCCCTCCGTGAGATCCGTCGTGGCCCGCGTGGCCAGGTGCAGCTCGTTCCCGGGACCGAACAGCCCGTGCCCGACATAGTGGAACATGAGCACGCCGGTGGCCTCGCTCGCCGCCCGTTCCAGCGCCTCGCCCAGATTCGCCGGGGTCGCCGGATCGAGCAGCACGGACAGGTTGGCCGGCGCCAGGCCCGCCCGTTCGACCAGAGCATGACCGAGATCGGTGACGGTGGCCGGCACGGCCGGCACCTGCGGCAGCCGTGAGGAGGGCCGATGCGCGCCGGTGCCCGCCACCACGACCCTGGCCTCCGCCGCGGACAGCAGCAGTGGTGGACCGTTCCACCGGGGGGGCCGCACGAGCCGGGTCTTCTCGATCGTCGTCGACTCGTCCTCGCTCATCCGGCGCTCCACAACGTGGGAATGCTTGCGGCCATGGTGGCAGGGAAGGTCAGGGCGCGGTCAACCCCCCGTTGCCCGGTTGTTACGGTACGCAGATCTCGGCCGCGCGTCGAGGGGTTGACGGAGCGTCACCAGTTGGCGGGCAGACCGGGCGTCGTGGCGGGCAACGGGCGACCCGGCGGATGGATGACATAGGCCACGCCACCGCTGCTGGAGCTCCGCAGCCACACGTTCTCGAACGCCGCCCGCGGATAGACCCGCCGTACGGCATCGTTGCTCGGCGAGGCGGGATCGTTGGCGATCACGTCGCCGGTCGCGGTGAAGCCCACGACCACCATGAGGTGGCCGTCGGTGCCGTACCCGGCCCCCGGCAGCTCCGCCTTCTTGAACGACTGCGATGTGATGACCGGGACGCCCGCCTTGATCAGCAGCTCCAGCTCGGTCAGCGACCGCAGCCGCGTGACGAACCCGTCGAGGCCGTAACGGCCCGCGTAGGCGGTGTTGAACGGCCAGTTGCCCGTGCCCGCGTAGGCGTGGTCGTAGGTGTGCCGGGCGGCGTGATCAACCTCGGGGTTCGGGTCCGCGGGGTCGACCCAGGCGGTGTCGCGCTCGCTCGGCCACACGTCCCAGTAGCCCATCACCATGGTGGTCGAGGTCGGGCTGCACCACGCCTCGCCGCCGCCGTTCCACTCGGGGTAGTGGCCCTGGTGCACGTTCTGGGAGCGGCGCGGCACGGCCAGCTCCTTCCCCCAGGCGCCCCCGCCCGGGCTGACCGGCACGGTCTTACGGCTGGGCACGTTGGAGCTCATCACGCCGGACGTGCGCACACGCGGCGTCACGCCCGAGCCCGGCAGGCGGTAGAGGGTGAGGCGGAGCTGGTAGCCGCTCATCGGCCTGCCCGCCGCCGCGACCAGCGTGTCGACCGCCACCTTGGCGTCGGCGTCGCCCTGGCCGGGCACCGACGTACGCAGCACGTCACCCTCGGCGTAGGACCAGCGGCCCAGCGAATACCACTTCGTCAGCCCCTCCGCGTTCCTGACCCGGGCCTCGACCCGCAGCCAGCTACCCCGGGGGACGTCCGCCGTCCAGGAGGCGATCAGCTCGGTGGCGGCGAAGCCGATGGCCCGCTCGGGGCCGGTCCAGCGGGCGAACTCCCAGGTCTTGGTGCCGAGCGCGTCGGTGTGGGTGACCGTGCCCGCCGCCGAGCCGAACGCCAGCCCGTCCGCATGGGTCGTGCCCTCCCGGGTGCCGGTGGCGAAGTCGGCCCGGTGGAAGACGACGTCGGGAACGACGGCGGCCGGCTTCGCGCCCGCCGGGGCCGCCACCGTCGTGACCAGGGCGAGGGTGGACAGGAACACGGTCAGCGCACGCATGGACCCACCTTCTCCGAACCCGGTCGTCGCCGCCGAGATTAGGCACGACGGGCTTGGCAAAGCATCCGCAGATCTACGTATCGGCGCGGTTCCGTCGTACGGGCCTCGATGGGAGGGTGGCATGACTACGAGGCAAGGAGTTTGGACGAATGCGGAAATATGTGATTATGGGCGTCCAAGGCAGCGGAAAAGGCACACAAGCCGCTCTCTTGGCCGCCGACCTCGACCTGGTGCACATCAGCGTGGGCGACATCTTCCGCTGGCACGTGAAAAACCACACCAAACTCGGCGCCCAAGTCCGCCGCCTGGTGGCGGCGGGCGAGCTGGTGGGCGACGACCTGGTGGCCGACGTGGTCAAGGACCGGCTCCAGCTTCACGACTGGAACTACGGCTTCGTCGTCGACGGCTTCCCCCGCAACCGCCCCCAGGCGGAGTTCTTCCTGGAGAGCTACGACCTCGACGGGGTGATCCACCTGGACCTGCCGGACGACGAGGTCCGCCGCCGCGTCCTGGCCAGACGGCTGTGCGCGCGGTGCGGCATGGACTACAACCTCATCGCCCACCGTCCGGAGGTGGAGGGCAGGTGCGATGTGTGCGCCGGGGACCTGGTCACGAGGGAGGACGACACCCCGGACGCACTGGCCCGGCGGCTTCGTGACTATCACAGCAAGACGGATCCGGTGCTGGAGCTGTTCCGGCGCAAGGAGTACGTGATGACCATCGACGCCCGGTCCGACAAGACCACCGTCCAACGCGCCATCCGCACCCGCTTCAACCTGCCGCCGTACCAGGGGTAGGTGGTGTGCGACTGCTGCACTCGGCGCACCAGAACGAACTGCTCACCACACCGTAAGAACGACGGTTGCCCGACAATGACGCGGCCCCTCCAAAGGAGTCCACTACCACGCCGAGCCAACCGTGTCGATCCGGTGCGTCGACGAGGTGCCACCCGGTGGCACCTGATAGCACGTCGAGATAGAGTTGACGAGTGAGCACTCCTGAAGCCGACCACCCGCACGAGATCTCCCAACGCGACTTGCGCAACCGGTCAGCGGAGATCATGGACGGCCTTGAACGCGGCGAGCGGTACGCCGTCACACGCAACGGCCACCACATCGGCGACTTGGTCCCCATTCGCCGTCGCCGCCGGGCCGTCTCGCGCGCCGAGTTCGCCGCCATGTCCCGCGGCATGCCGAGGCTGGACGACCGGAAATACCGCGAGGACATGAACCGCTACGTCAACGACGACCCTTATGACCCCTACGACCGCGCTTACGGCAGGGGCGAGTTCGCAGAGGGCGGGGAATGACCCTCACTCATGGGCTGCTCGACACCAACATCCTCATCCTGCGGGCTGACATCAACCCTGACGAATTGCCCGACGAGATGATGATCAGCGCCATCACCACCGCCGAACTGTCGGTCGGTGTGCTGGTGGCCGCCGGGACGCAGGAACTCGCCCAGCGAATGAAGACCCTGCAAGCTGTCGAGGCCGAGTTCGACCCTCTTCCCTTCGACGACACCGCCGCCCGCGAGTACGGCCAATTGTGGACCTCCGTCATCGCCTCAGGACGCAAACCTCGGCCGCGGACAGCCGACCTGATGATCGCCTGCGTGGCCATCGCAAACCGCCTCCCCCTCTACACCTGCAATCCCAAGGACTTCAAGGGCCTGGACCACCTGCTCACCGTGGTCCCGGTCACCCGGCCACGATGGGTCAGCGCAGCGGTCGGCGGCCGTGCGGACGCGTCGGGTTCTGCCCTCCCCGGCGAGCAGGCGCAGTGCGGCCGGTGAGGTGAGGAACTGCACGGCCGTACGCTGGCACCAGTCGGAGGCGGCGACGACCTCCTCCGGTCTCCAGGGGGCGTCCATGGCGATCGCCCTGAGCAGGGTCCATTCCCGCAGGCGGTGGATGAGGAACTCGTGCTTTCCGGTCACCGTGGACATGGCGTGGGACCAGTCTGCGAACCCTGGGTCGGTGAGCAGTCGCGCCGCCCGCCGGTCGAGATGTGTGCCAGCGGCCTGGCTCTGCAACCCTAGCCGCCTTGGACTGGGCGATTTCGGGGGCCTGCGGTGATGATCCACAGCATCCTTGCTGAGGTGGCGAAGGAGCAGGGGGAGCAGTGAGCAAGCGCGAGACTTTCGAGTTGTTCGTTGGCGGGGATGGGCTCTGTGCGGCGCGATAGTTGTCACAGGGGATAGGCCTTGGTGACGGAGATTTTGGTGTCGCCGAGGAAAAGCCAGTCCGGTGGGGGGATGAAGCCGGGGAGTGTGGACATTTCGCTGGGGCTCGGGTTGATGTCGGTGACTCGGAGCCGGATCTTGTCGTTGGTGGCGGCTACGGTGAGTGTTGCCTCTACGCCTGCTGGGTCGGGGGCGTGGAAGGCGAAGCCGGCTGGGTCGGTGGTGATGGTGCGGCCTTCGACGGTCAGGGCGCGCACTGTCGTGGTGTCCCCGTCCACTCGTAGGGCGATCGTGTTCGCTCCGCGTTCCGAACGGATGCGGACGCGGAGGGTGCGTTCGCCGTTGGAGGTCGTGTCCGTGAGCACCTGTAGTGAGGGTGGCGGCAGAGGGGCGGCTTTTGCCGGACTGGAGAGCTTGGGTTCGTCGGCCCATGGCCCGGTCGGCGGGTGGCTGGTGCTGCTGTAGCGGCGGGCCCATTGGTCGGGGTTCTTGGAGGTCAGCCAGACGGCTTGGCCGGTGTCGGTGTCGAGGCCGTAGGCGAGGCTGGTGCGCCGGGGGTGATCCTTGTCGAAGGGTTCGGCCAGCAGGCCCGCTGCCACTAGGGCGATGGACATGGCCAGCGCGGTCAGGGGGATCAGCAGGGAACGTCTGCGTGGCCACGTCATCTCGATCAGCGGCAGCAGGAGGCCGGTGAAGAGGATCATCAGGGGGATGGGGGCGTAGCCGACGTACTGCAGGCCCGTGGGCAGGGTGTTCCATGCGGTGGGCAGCAGGATGAGGGCGGCTGGGATGAGGCCGGTGGTGAGGGCGAGGGTGCGCCAGCGCGGCGGGCAATGGAGTGCGGTCAGTCCGCCGAGGGCTGCGCCCAGGGTGGGCCAGGTGGCGAGGTGGGCGGCTCCGGGGGAGACGATGCCGAGGGCGAGGGCGATCAGGGCTGTCCAGGTCAGGATGCCGAGCGCTAGTTCAGTGGTGCCGATGCGGCGGCGGAGCAGGGCGTACCAGGTGATCAGGATGGTGGTCGCGAGGGTCAGGACGGCGAGCCACAGCAGTTCGGGGCGGTAGGGCGTGGTGGTGGCGGTGCCGTTGAGTGCGGGGCGGATTGTCTTGAGCAGGTCCCAGAAGTAGACGCCGGCGCCTACCCCGGCCGTGATCGGGATCAGGGCGAGTGCGGTGCCGAGGAGGGTGCGCCGCAATGTGACGACGCCGCGGCGGCGGGCCAGGAGGATGAGTGCGAGTGCCGCCAGCAGGGCGAGGGCGGCCAGTCCGGTGGCCGCCCAGGCCGGGTAGCGGATCAGCAGGCCGGGTGGGAGGTTGAAGTAGACCAGGTTGTCGTTCCTGGTGGTCAGCTGTGCGAGGTCGGCGTCGCCGAAGGCGCGAACGAGGGCGAGCGTGTTGTCGCCCATCTGCTGGAGTGCGGCGAGGTCGACGTGGGCGGGGTCGTCGAGGACGCTGTGGTAGAGGGTGCCGGCGTTGGCGTACGCGGAGTCGAGGACGGCCATCCCGCCGGGCTTGAAGGCGGTGAAGTCGGTGTCGTTGTTGAGCAGTTTCATGAGCTCGGCGTACACGGAGTCGGCCACCGGCATGGGCGCCGCCGATCCGAACGTGGAGATCAGGCCGGCGTTCGGTTCCGTGCTGCGGAACATCAGCACCGGCCCTTTGGAGCCGCGGGCCTCGTTGTTGAGCACGACGTTCCGCCCTTGGGCGAGCGGGTGCTCCTTGACGAACGCCTCCGATCCCAGGAGCCCCGTCTCCTCGGCGTCGGTGATGAGGAAGACGACGTCGTTGCGCAGCCGGGTGCCATCCGCGACCAGTGCTCTGGCCGTCTCGATGGCGCTGGCGGTGCCGGCTCCGTCGTCGTTGGCGCCGGGGCCTTCGGGGACGGAGTCGTAGTGGGCGGTGACGAAGACCCGGCCGGTGGCAGCGGTCCCGGGTATGACCGTGACGATATTGAAGACGCGCCCGGCAGTGACAGGTTCGCCTGGTTCGCTGCGGGGTGCGACGCCCACCGCCTCCTGCACTTCAGGCTTCAGGCCCAGCTGGCGTAGTTCGCCGACCAGGTAGTCCCGGACCCGGGCGTGCTCGGCCGTGCCGACGGGATGAGGGGCGACGGCGATGCGCTCGACCTGGGTGAAGGCGCGTTGCGCGCTGAACGTCCGGTCGGGGGCGTCGGCGGGGCTCACCGCGGTGGGGGTGATGTCCCAGATCGCAGCGATGCCGATCAGCACGTGCACGCACAGTGCGATGAGGCCGGTGACGCGTGTACGCCGTCCTGTCGGGTGCCGGTTTTCGGGTGATGTCATTTCGTACGCTCCCAAGCTGGCGCCCCGCTGTCGGGGGATGACCACGAGGGAGTATTGCAGAAAAAATCCTGCAGAAAAAGTTATGCAAGTGACCGGTAGGTCGGAAACGAGGTGAACAGGCCGGCGATCCCGCAGCTCAGTGACCCAGGTCCTCGGTGCATCCACTGAGAGAGCGGATCCGGCGCCGCCCTGCGACCATCCCTGCCCTCCATGCCATCCACGCCACGTCCACGACGGATCTTCCGCGAACGCCAAGCACTTCAAGCATCTCTTGACAGAGCGCGCGGTCGTGATAGATGCTCAGTTAAGTTAGAGATTATAACTAAACGGAGCACTGCTCTAGATGGAGGAGGTCGAAAGATGGGCAACGGAGGGGCGCACCCCAGGGCGGACGGTCGCCCCAAGCCGTCGCGCGGAGTGGCGATTCCATCTCCGTGATCGAGGACCTGGAAGGTTACGCGGAGATGATGGGCCACCCCGTCCACCTCGAGGTGGACCGCAACGGGCTGCACTGGTCGACAGATTCGCCTCGTTCGACATCACCGACGACCCGGACCCGGAGATCGGCACCAAGATCGCCGAAATCCACCGCCGCCGCGACGCCACCGCCCCCGACATCGCCATCCTGGTGCCGAACTCCCCGAATACACCGGCAGCGCCACCCTTTGACCGTCTCCGGACCCGGCCTCAGGCGGAGTCATCACACCCAGGTGAAGCACTTGGAGCAGGCCGAGGAGATGGCGCGCGACCTGGTGGTCACCATGCTGGATGTGGACCTCTCCGGGATCGACGCCGAGTTCGAGTTGACCGTGGCCGACGACGAAGTGGCCGCGAGCGAGCCGGCGGAGGGCGGGCTGACCAATCTGCGGGCACTGGGCGAGCAACTGCGGCACGGCGAACGGCGACGGCTGACAGACGCCTGATCGCACGGCTTCCCAAAAGCAGTCGACCTGGTGATCAGTGGCAAGCGATCACCAGGTCGACGGTTCAGGATGGATGCTAGATGTACGTAGCGCGATCGCGTACGTCCTCGAAGTCGACCTCAGACAGGAAGTGGCAGAAGGGCAGATAGCGCTTCATCTTCCGTTCCTCAGGGAACCACAAGGGCTTCTTCCCGACCCAGGCTGCGATTTCGATCATCGGCCGTGTCCTGCGGAAAGCCATCTCGATAGCCGGAAGCAGGTCTGTGTCGTTAGTGAAGACCACCGCGGCGTCATACTGGGCAAGCAGGGCAGTCTCAACAAGTGAGATGGCTAGGGCGACGTCCACGCCCTTCTCACGCGGCCTCTCGCTGGGCCATCCCCGATAGTTCAACGGGCGACGCACCATCGTGACACGTGGATCGCGGCTCCAGGCCGCGCTCTGGGCATCGTTGGCGGCGGCAAGCGTCGGCTCATGCTGAGGGTTCGGCTGTCCCCGGAACACCTTCACTTCTTGGAGGGTTCCGCCGTGCTTCCTCTTGGCGACGATCCGTTCGGCCACAGACAGTGGGTGGACCAAGGTCGTGTACGGTTCAAGGCCTGCGCCGAAGCACTCATGCGCTCCAAGATGGACGTTTTGATAGTCCAAGAAGACCACAACGCGGTCTGTCATCACGCCTCCCGGCATGAAAAAGCCCCGCCAATCCCGGAGGACGGCGGGGAGCAATGACCACAGGATACCTCGCCGCCCAGGACCCCGCCAACCTGAATGGCGATGTGGGGGCATGGTCGAGTCTTCATTCTACCGCGAACGGTCACGATCTGTAAGCTAAAGGTATACGCACCGTATGCGATTGTTCGTGGTGTCGTGTCGGTTTCGGGGCCGCTGGGTCAGTGGCTACTTGGCCAGGTGTCTGCTGATCACCAGGCGCTGGATCTGGTTGGTGCCCTCGAAGATCTGCATGATCTTGGCCTCGCGCATGTAGCGCTCCACCCGGAACTCCCGCGTGTACCCGTACCCGCCCAGCACCTGCACCGCGTCCGTTGTCACCTTCATCGCCGTGTCCGTGGCCACCAGTTTCGCGACGCTGGCTTGGCGGCTGTACGGGAGGCCGGCGTCGCGGCGGCGGGCGGCGTCCAAGTAGGTGGCGCGGGAGGTGTCCACCCCCGCGGCCATGTCGGCCAGAAGGAAGCCGAGACCCTGGTGGTCGATGATCTTCTTGCCGAACGTCTGGCGTTCCTTCGCGTACGCCACCGCCTCGTCCAGGGCCGCCTGGGCCAGGCCGGTCGCGCAGGCGGCGATGCCGAGGCGGCCCGAGTCGAGGGCGCTGAAGGCGATCTGCAGGCCCTGGCCCTCCTCGCCGATCAGGCGGTCGGCGTCCAGGATCGCCCCGCCCCAGTGGGCGCTGGTCGTGGGGATGGCGTGCAGGCCCATCTTCTCCTCCGGGCGGCCGAACGTCAGGCCGTCGGCGGCACCCGGGGCGAGGAAGCAGGAGATGCCGCGGGAGCCCTCGCCCGTCCGCGCGAACAGGGCGTAGAAGTCGGCGATGCCCCCATGGGTGATCCACGCCTTGTTGCCGGTGATCCGGTAGCCGCTCTCGACCCGTTCCGCCTTGCAGGTCAGCGCGCCGGCGTCGGAGCCGGCCTGAGGCTCCGAGAGGCTGTAGCCGCCGATGAGGCGGCCGGCCAGGAGGTCGGGCAGCCACCGCTCCTGCTGCTCGGGCGTCCCGTACGTCGCCACCGGGAAGCAGGCCAGCGTGTGCACGCTGGTCGCCACCGCGACGGCGGCCCAGCGCATCGCCAGCTCCTCGATGACCTGGAGGTACACCTCGTACGGCTGCCCGCCCCCGCCGTGCTCCTCCGGGTAGGGCAGGCCGAGCAGGCCCGCCGCGCCCAGCGTGGCGAACAGGCCCTCGGGGTACGTCTCCGCCCGCTCGTGCTCGTCCACCCGGCGCGCCAGCTCCTTGTCGGCGATCTCCCTGGTGAGCTCGATGAGGTCGCGGGAGTCCTGGTCGGGTAGCAGCCGGTCAACTGGGGCAGATGTCACGGTTCGAGCTCCTGGTGGCGGTCGAGGTCAACTCTTGTGGGGTAGTACGTCGAGTGTTCTGGGCTGATGGGTGGAGGTTAGCTGTTCTGGTCGGTGCGGTGGAGGGCCTCGGCTGTGCTCCGTCGGTCCGCCGGCGGGGCTACAGGGTTTCCAGGGTCTTCTTGGCGCGGTCGCGGAACTCCGCGACGCGGGCGAGCTTGATGTCCTCGTACCCCCGGATCAGCTCCGGCAGCCCCGCGAGTTCCTCGACCGCCACCGCGTTGCCGGGGTTGAGGCGGGTCAAGGCGGTGTGGACCAGTTCGCGGTACTCGGTGACCAGTTCGCGTTCGACCCGCCGCACCTCCGCGCGGCCGAAGACGTCGAACGCGGTTCCGCGCAGGACGCGGGCGGCGCGCAGGCCGCGGAACAGGACGCCGGCCGAGCGGCGCAGGCGGATCTTGCGCTTCATGCCCATCGCGCGCAGCACCGGCGGGTGCAGCAGCACCGACACGACGGCGTCCGCGCCGAACTCGCGCTCGCGCCGCGCGACCTCGGCGGGGTCGAGGTGGAGGCGGGCGACCTCGTACTCGTCCTTGTAGGCCATCAGTTTGTGCAGGCCGCGGGCGTAGGCGGTGGCGATGGCGGCGCCGGGCTCGGCGCCCGCGCGTTCGACGGCCAGCGCCGTCACGTGGCGGACGTCGTCGGCGTACGTACGGGCGTAGGTCGCGTTCTGGTAGCCCGTCAGGTCGGCGACCCGGGTGGCCACGAGCTCTTCCAGCTTCTGGGGCGCCTCCGGCTCCGAGCCGGGCAGCGCCGCCCGGCGGACGGCCTCCGAGTCGGCCACGGCGGCCCGCCCCCAGCGGAAGGCGGCCAGGTTCTGCTCGACGGAGGCCCGGTTGAGGGTGATGGCGCGCTCGATCGCATCGGCACCGACCGGCAGGCAGCCACGCTGGTACGCGGCCCCGAGCAGCAGCAGGTTGGCCGGCATGTGGTCACCGAACAGCGCCTCGGACAGGGCGTGAGCGTCCACGCAGACCTGTTCCTTGGTGGCCGAGGCCACCCGCGTGACCGCGTCGGCGTGTCCCGGCACCGGCACGCGGCCGGTCACCATGGCGGCGGTGGGGACGACGGCGGTGTTGAGCACGGCGACGGTGCGTTCGGGGGAGGCCACGGCGAGGGTGGCGTCGGCGGCCGCGCCGAGCACGTCGAAGCCGATGATGACGTCGACGCCGCCCTGCGAGGCGCGTACGGAGCCGGAGATCGGATCCTTGGAGATGCGTACGTCGCTGACCACGGGACCGCCCTTCTGCGCGAGGCCGGTCTGTTCGATCCCGGCGGCATGGAGGCCGTCGAGGTGGGCGGCCATCTGCAGGATCTGGGAGACGGTGACGACGCCGGTGCCGCCGATGCCGGGCATTCTGACCAGTACCTCGTCCCCATGCTGGGTCGCGGGGTCGGTGAGCTGGACGGTGAGGGGAGGCGGGGTCGGCCGCGGCTTGCTGGTGCCCGGTTCGATCAGGAGGAACGAAGGGCAGTCGCCCTTGAGACAGCTCAAATCCGTGTTGCAGGACGCCTGGTGAATGCGGGTCTTGCGGCCGTACTCGGTCTCGACCGGCTGCACGGACAGGCACGTCGAGACGTCCCCGCAGTCGCCGCAGCCCTCACAGACCCGCTCGTTGATCAGCACCTTCTCGGTGGGAACGGGCGCCTTGCCGCGCTTGCGCAGCCGCCGCTCCTCCGCGGCGCAGCGATCGTCGTGGATGAGCACGGTCACGCCGCCGGCCGCGGCCAGCTCCTTCTCGACCTCGGGCAGGTCGTCGCGGTGCCGTACGGAGGCGATCGGCGCCAGCCGCACCCCGCGGTACGTCTCCGGCTCAGGCGTGGTGATCACGATCTTGCGGACGCCCTCGACGGCCAGCTCCTCGGCGAGCGCGGGCACGTCCAGCCGCCCCTCGGCGCGCTGCCCGCCCGTCATGGCCACGGCGTCGTTGTAGAGCAGTTTGTACGTCATCGTCACCCCCGCCGCGACGGCGGCCCTGATCGCCAGGGAGCCGGAGTGGTGGTAGGTGCCGTCGCCGATGTTCTGCACGAAATGCCGGTCCTCGGTGAACGGCGCCAGCCCGATCCACTGGGCTCCCTCGCCGCCCATCTGGGTGATGCCGACCTGGGTGCCGCGCCCGTGCCCGTCCAGCGCGATCATCGCGTGGCAGCCGATGCCGACGCCGACCAGCGTGTCGTCCGCGGTGCGGGTGGAGGTGTTGTGCGGGCAGCCGGAGCAGAAGTACGGGGTGCGGGCGGCGACCACCGGCAGCAGGCCGCGCCGGCGTTCCCGGCGCGGCGGGGTGAGACCGAGGCAGGTGGCGATGGCCTTGGCCACGTCCTCGGCGCTGAGCGTGCCTCTGGCGGTCAGCAGCTCGCGGCCCACGACGGCGGGGACGCGCTCGCCGCCGTAAAGGGCCTGCTTCAGGTGCCCTTCCAGGAACGGCACCTTGTCCTCGACCACCAGCACCTTGTCCAGGCCGGAGGTCATGGCGGCCAGCTCGCCGGCGTCGACCGGGAACGGCATCGCCAGCCTGATCAGGCGCAGGCCCAGCTCGTCGCGGGCCGCCTCGTCGAGGCCGAGGTCGGACAGCGCCCGCTCGACGATCGCGTACGTGGCGCCCGAGGCCAGGACACCGAGGGTGGTGTTGCCGGCGCCGGACATGATCCGGTTGAGGCCGTGCGCACGGGCGTAGGCGCGGGCCAGGTCGAGGCGGCGGGTGAGCAGGTCGTGCTCGGCGTCCAGGGCGGCGGCGCCGAGCAGGATGGGGGAGGGACCCCTGGACTCCTGCCCGGGGACGGGGACGCCCGCGCGCAGCGGGCCGAGGTCGACGGTGGCCGAGGCGTCGGCGATGTCCGCGACGATCTTCAGGCCCACCCACAGGCCGGTGGCCCGCGACATGGCCACCGCGTGCAGCCCGTACTCGATGATCTCGGCCACCGATGAGGGCGCCAGCAGCGGCAGCGACAGGCTCTGGCACATCGGCTCGCACGAGCTGGGCAGCGTGGAGGACTTGCAGCCGGGGTCGTCGCCGATCCAGGCCACCGCGCCGCCGAGCGGTGCGGTGCCGGCCACGTTGGCGTGCCTGATCGCGTCGGCGGCGCGGTCGAGGCCGGGGTTCTTGCCGTACCAGAAGCCGGTGACGCCCTGGTGCCTGCGGCCGGGGACCTGGCCGAGCAGCTGGGTGCCGGCCACCGCCGTGGCGGCCAGCTCCTCGTTCAGCCCGGCCTGGAACACCACGCCCGCCTCGTCCAGGTACGGCTTCGCCCGGCCCATCTCCAGGTCGACGCCCGCCAGCGGCGAGCCCTGGTAGCCGGAGACGAACGCCCGGGTGTCCAGCCCGCGGGCCTCGTCGAGGCGGCGCTGCTCCAGCGTCAGGCGGACCAGGGCCTGGATGCCGGAAATGAGCACCCGGCCGTCGGACGAGGTGTACTTGTCGTCGAGCGATACGGGGGCGGGAGTCTCGCTCACGCTCGAACCTCCTGGCTGTCGTACGTGCTGGGCGCTTACGTGAGATTCTCAGCACAGCAACCCGGGCAGGATGTGCGCAAGTATTAGATGGGAAAGTGGGTCGAAGACGCAAACAATATGAGTTGACGGGGTGTCCGGCTCGATTTGTTTGCGCCCGAAGGAGGCGTTCTCCGTGCCTGAGATCGACGAGATCGATCACCATGTGCTGCGGCTGCTGCGGGAGGACGGGCGCAGGACGTTCTCCGAGATGGCCGAGCGGATCGGGCTGTCGGTGGCGGCGGTCAAGCGGCGGGTGGACCGGCTGCGCGAGCTCGGGGTGATCACCGGCTTCTCGGTGCAGATCGACTACGCCAAGCTCGGGTGGGGGATCGAGGCGTTCACCGAGCTGCGCTATCCGGGCACGACGCCGGTCAGCGAGATCATCCGCACCGCGGCGGACGTGGCCGAGGTGCAGGCCGTCTTCACCATCGCCGGTGATCCGGACGCGCTGATCCACGTACGGGTGCGGGACCTGGGGCACCTGCAGAAGGTCATCGACCGGCTGCGCCGGGCGGGGGACGTCACGGGGACGAAGACGCTGCTGGTGCTCGGTTCGTGGACCAGGGACGCGCCGGTCCCCTGAGGGCTCCGGGAGGTGCCCTGAGCAGGTCAGCGGGTTCGCCCGGGGCGTGGGTCGCGGCGGGAGAACGAGCGTACGAGCAGGCCGATCGCGAGCAGCACGGCGACGCCCAGGCCGAGCATCCAGAGCGACGCGCCGGTCAGGGGGAGGGACTGGGTCCGGTGGTGCGCGGGGGCCGGCACCTCGGCACCGGCGGCGGGGGCCATCGGCTCGCCCTGGCCGTCGGCGATCTCGGACCCGATCGGCCCGGCCTGCTTGTGCTCCTCGCGATCATGGTGCTCGCGGCTGCGCGCCGCCCCGTCACCCGTCTCCTCCTCCGCGACCCCGTCGGTGGTGGGTGTGGGGTCCGGTGACGGCGCGGTGCTGATGACGGTGGTGCCGGCGCAGGAACGGTTGTCCGCCGTGTTCTCCTCGCGCCCGCCGGTGTGCACGGTGGCGCAGCTCTCGATCAGTCCGGAGACACCCGGAATGACGGTGTACGTGAACGTCCTGCGCTCGTTCGGGGCCAGCTCGCCGAGAGGACAGATGAGGGCCGGCCCCGTGGCGGGGCATTCGGCGGGCCGCTCCGCGATCGTGGAGCCGTCGCCGCCGGGATGATCCTGCACGGTGACGTCCACCGCCTGCGAAGGGCCGTGGTTGACGACCGTCAGCCGGTAGGCGACATGGTTGCCGGCGGGGGCCGTGGCCGGGGCGTGCTTGACGATCTCGACGTCGGCCACGGACCGGGCCCGGACGATGAGCTGCGCCTCGTCGGCGGTCGCGTTCGGGGAGGTGACGTAGGCGCGGTTGGTGAGGTTCGTGCCGTCGGGGAGCTCGGGGCCGGTCGTGACCGGGATCTCGTACGTGATCTCGCGGCTCGGCGCGATCGTCAGGCCGGAGCCGCCGCAGACGACGGTGTGCCCGGTCGCGGAGCAGTCGGCGGGGAGCAGGCCGAGGGCGAGGTCCTGGTCGAGCAGACCGGTGACGAGGACGTCGTCGGCGTCCCGGTCACCGCTGTTCGCCACGGTCACGGCGTAGACGGCGCTCGCGCCGGCGATCAGGGGGTCGGGGGTGAGGACGTCGGTGACGCGCAGGATGGCGTTCCTGTCCGGCGGCGGCGGGGGCACGGCCAGGTCGGCGGCCGAACGCCCGGAGTTCCCCGCCTCACCGCCCGGCCGCCCGGGACGCCGCGAGTCACGGGCTGAGGGCGGCCCAGGTTGGCGCGGCTCGCGGATGGAGGGCGGCCCAGGCTCGCGCGGATCGCGGACGGAGGGCCAGAGCAGCCGGGAGTCGTCGGCGACGGGGGCGGGTGGCCGTGGGGCCACCGCTGTGACCGGGGCCGGCCAGAAAGTGGCGGCCAGCGCGGCCAGTGCGGTGATCGCCCCGAATCTGGGCGTGCCCATGTCCTACCCCCGACGTCGTACGTGCTCGGCCCGGGGCCGATCCTCCTCCCTCTGGACGGGCGAAAAGGCCGGTCAGACCGCAATCATGCGCCTCCATGACGTGATCTTTGCCCGCCGGGTTCAGCGCTGGACGAACAGCTCTCCTCCGGCCGGGCACGGCACGCGTACCGTGAGAGCCATGGAGGGTGTCGCGCGCTACGACGAGATCGCCGACTTCTACGCGTCCGGCTGGAGCGACACCATCGACGACCCGGCCTCACTGCGCCTGCTCGCCCTCCTGGAGCCGATCGCGGGCCGCCGCGTGCTGGAGCTCGCCTGCGGGCACGGCCGGATCAGCCGCGAGCTGGCCCGCAGGGGCGCCGAGGTCGTGGGGGCCGACATCTCGGCCGCCCTGATCGGCAAGGCCGAGGCCGCCGAGCACGCGGCCCCGCTGGGCGTGCGTTACCTGCACGCCGACGTCACAGCCGAGGGGAGGCTGCGCGAGCTGGGCACGTTCGACGCGGTGGTGTGCGCTTTCGGCCTGTCCGACATCGACGACCTGGACGGCGCGGTCGCCACCGCCGCTGCCGCGCTGCGCCCGGGAGGGCTCTTCGTCTGCTCGATCCTGCACCCGTGCTTCCCGGGCGGCCCCGGCGTCTCGGGCTCCTGGCCCGCCCACGCGAGCTACCGGGCCGAGGGCTGGTGGCGGGCCGACGGCGAGCTTTCGTCGCTGCGCCGCCAGGTGGGCGCCAACCACCGGACGCTGGCGACGTACGTCAACACGTTCCGCCGTCACGAGCTGTGGCTGGACGAGCTGGCCGAGCCCGAGCCGGACCCGGTCTGGGCGGCGCGCCGGCCGGAGGCGGCCAGGCACCCCGTCTTCCTTGTCATGAGATGCGTCAGCGGCGCGGTTTCCGGTCCGGACGGCGTGACAGGGCCGGCACCAGGCCGCGTGGCATGAAGAGCACCACCACGATGAGCACCAGCGCATACACCGCGTACGACAGCACGCTCGGCGCGTACGTCGGCATCCCCGGCAGCGAGGCCAGCCGGTCCAGCCCCTGCACCAGCAGCGTGATCGCGGTGGCCCCGACGACGGCGCCCCAGATCGTCCCCAGCCCGCCGACCACCGCCATCACGATGTACTGGATGGAGATGAGCACGGGGAAGGACCCGGGCGCGACGTACCCGGTGTAGAAGCAGTAGATGCCCCCGGCGAGTCCGGCGAAGGTGGCCGACAGGGCGAAGACCACCAGCTTGTAGCGGCCCACCGGGATGCCCGAGGAGGCGGCGGCCGTCTCGCTGGTGGCCAGCGCGCGCAGCGCGCGGCCGGGGCGGGAGGAGATCACGTTGTGCGTGATCAGCATGACCAGCGCCAGCCCGCCCCAGGTCAGGTACGCGTACGCCGCCGCCCCGTCGGCCTCGAACGAGCCCACGCCGAACTGCGGGATCGCCTGCAGCCCGATGTCCCCGCCGGTGAACTCCAGCTGCCCGGCCAGCGACAGCAGGATGAGCTGCATGGCGAGCGTGGCGAAGGCCAGGTGGTGGCCGCGCAGGCGGAGCAGCGGCGTGCCGATGACGAGGGCGAAGACGGCCGCGGCCACGGGGGCGGCGAGCAGACCGACGAGTGGGGGCACGCCGCCCAGCGACAGCAGCGCGGCGGTGTAGGCGCCGATGGCGTAGAAGGCGCCCTGCCCGAGGGAGACCTGGCCGGCGTACCCCATGAGCAGGGAGACCCCGGCCGTGACGATGGCGGCCAGGCCGAGCAGGATGTAGACGGCCAGCGCGCTGTCGTCGAGCGTCGCGGGGAGCACGAGGGTCACGGCGGCGACCAGGACGACGGCGGCCGGTCTGACATACCTGGTCATACCGTCTCCTCCGAGATGGCGGAGCGGCGACCGGCCTGCACGATCATGACGATGATCATCAAGCCGAGGGCCACCTCCAGCTGGTGGGAGCCGTAGCCGTACCCGGCGGCCATGGTCTCGGCCACGCCGAGCAGCAGTGCGCCGAAGAGCGCGATCACCGGCCGGGTGAGCGCGCCGAAGACGGCGGCGGCGAAGCCGTTGACGATGAGCGTCACGTCCGTGTCGAACGAGATCGGCCGCAGCGGCGTCACCAGCACCCCGGCGATGCCGCCGAGCAGCCCGCCGAGCGCGAACGCCAGCAGCCCCATCTTGCGGACGTCGATGCCGACGACGCGGGCGGCGTAGGGGTTGGAGGCGCAGGCGGTCAGCGCCTTGCCCAGGTAGGTGCGGCCGAAGAAGAGCGCGAGCAGCACGAACGTGGCCGCCGTGACGCCGATGACGAGCAGGTGCTGGGTCTGGATGTGGGCCCCCGCGACGGTCACCGAGCCGGCCAGCCCGGGGGCCGAGCGCGGCTGGTCGCCCCACAGGACGATCTCCACGGCGTACGCGAGCACGCCCACCCCGAGCGTGACGATCAGTGAGGCGAGCGGCGTGGTGCCGGGCTTGCCGATGGCGGCCAGCCCGGTCAGCAGGCCCGCCACCGCCGCCGCGAGCACGGCGGCCAGCTCGCTCAGCCCGTGCGGGAAGCCGAGCCCGAGCAGGGAGGAGGTGCACAGGCCCGCGACGACGGCGAACGTGCCCTGGGCGAAGTTCACCACGCCCGTGACGCGGTGGATGGTGACCAGGCCGCTGGCGATGAGGGCGATGGCGCAGCCGACCGCCAGACCGTTCAGCAGATAGCTCAGGAACGCGCTCATGTGACGGCACCGCCCAGGTAGGCGGCCGCCACCCGCGGGTCCCCGGCCAGTTCGGCGCAGGCCCCCTCGGTCACCAGCCGCCCGGACTCCAGCACGTACGCCCGCGAGCACAGCTCGAACGCCAGCCGCGCGTTCTGCTCGATGAGCAGCACCGTCAGCCCCTGCGTCCGGTTCAGCTCGGCCAGGTGCGCGGCCAGGTCGGCGGTGACGTTGGGGGCGAGCCCGAGCGACAGCTCGTCCACCACCAGCGCCTCCGGGCGCGACATCATCGCCCGCCCGAACGCCACCATCTGCTGCTCGCCGCCGGACAGCACGCCCGCCCGCCGCCCCGCCAGCTCGGCCAGCCGGGGCAGCAGCTCGTAGACGTGGGAGGGGTCGCGCAGGCCCGAACGCCAGCCGCCGAGGGCGAGGTTGTCGGCGACGGACAGGTCGGGGAAGAGCTGGCGGCCCTCGGGGATGAGCGCGAGCCGCCCGCCGATCCGCACCATGCCCGACGCGGGGGCGATCAGGCCGGCCAGCGTGTTGGCCAGGGTGGACTTGCCGGCGCCGTTCGGGCCGAGCAGGGCCACCATCTCGCCGTCGCCGACCGTGAGCGTGAGGTGGTCGAGCGCGGTCGCGGTGCCGTACGAGACCACCAGGTCCTGGACCTCGATCATGAGGCCTGTCCGAGGTAGGCGGCCAGCACCAGCGGATCGGCGCGGATCTCGGCGGGCGGGCCGTCGGCGATCACCTGGCCCAGGTCGAGCACCACGACGCGGTCGGCGAGCCGGGTCACGAACGCCACGTCGTGCTCGACCAGCAGGATCGTCAGCCCGCTCGCCCGCAGCTCCTCCACCAGCGTCGCCAGCCGTTCGCGTTCCTCGCCGCGCAGCCCGGAGGCGGGCTCGTCGAGCAGCAGCAGGCGGGGCCGCGCGCACAGGGCGCGGGCCAGTTGCAGGGCCCGCTGCTGGCCGATCGGGAGCCGGTCGGCGGGCCGGTCCGCCCATTCGGCCAGCCCCACGCGTTCGAGCGCGACGTCGGCCTCGGCGGCGATCTCGCGCTCGTCGCGCCGGTGGCGCGGCAGCCGCAGCGCGGCGGAGACGAACCCGGCCGTGGTGCGCCCGTGCGAGCCCACCATGACGTTCTCCCTGACCGTCATGCCGCGGAACACGCGGGCCGCCTGGAAGACGATCGACATGCCGAGGCGGGCCCGCCGGTGCGGCGCGAGCCGTTCCACCCGGTGCCCGAGGAACGTGATCCGGCCGTGGTCGGCCGCCAGATGCCCGGTGATCAGGTTGAACAGGGTGGACTTCCCGGCCCCGTTCGGGCCGATCACCCCGCAGACTTCGCCGTCCGCGACGCTCAGTGAGACGTCGCGGACGGCGTAGACGCCCCCGAAGCTCCGGGAGACCCCACTGACCGAGAGCGCGCTTTCGTCCGGCACGCCTCACCCCGCCGCGTTGACGGTCTTGGTGAGCTGCTCCTTGGCCCACTCCGTCGGGACGAACTGGCCGTTCTTCACCGTGTTGACCGAGATGTACTCGGGCGACAGGCCGGAGTGGTCGGTGGCGGAGTAGCGGAAGCGGCCGTTGGGCGTGATCAGGTCCATGCTCTCCAGCGCCTGCTGGATCTTGGTCTTGTCGGTGCTGTTCGCCTTCCTGATGGCCTCGAACAGCAGCAGCGAGGCGCTGTAGCCGTCCTGGGCGAACTGCGGGGGCGGATAGCCGTGTTTCTCCTGGTACGGCTTGGCCATCTGGTCGATGACCTGCTTCTGCTTGCCCTCCGGCAGGTGGTCGCCCACCACGCCGATGGCGCTCTGCACGGTCATGCCCTCGGCCGCGGCGCCCATCGGCTCCAGCCACAGCTTGCTCGCCTGCGACGCGGTCAGGAACAGCGGCGTCTTCAGCCCCGAGGCCACGTACTGCTTGGCCGCCGTCACGCCGGGCGCGCCCGAGCCCCAGAACACCAGGGCCTCGGCCTTGGAGTCGCGCACGTGGGTGAACATGGGGCTGAAGTCGGAGGTGGTGGTCTCGTACGGCTCGTCCACGGCGATGGTCACGCCGTACTTGGGTGCCAGGGCCACCATCGCCTTGTGTCCTGAGACCGAGTAGGCGCTCTTGGAGTCCCAGCCGACCGCGATCGTCTTGATGCCCTCGGCCTGGATGTACTGCAGGTAGCGCTCGGCGTACATGCTGGACAGGGCCGGGGTGACGAAGATGTAGGACTTGATCGGCTCGACCTGCTCCTGTGCCGGCGCCAGCGACAGGTACGGCATCTTGTCGCGCTGCGCGAGCGGCTCGACCGCCAGCGCCGAGTTGGAGAACACCGGGCCGATCACCGCGTCGATCTCGCCCTTGATCTGGTTGTAGGCCACGATGCCCTGGTCGGGAGCGGTTTTGTCGTCGCGCGTCACCAGTTCGACCTTGCGGCCCAGCAGCCCGCCTTGGGCGTTGACCTGCTCGACCGCCAGCTCGACGGCCTTCTTGTCCTCGCTGCCGAGCGGGGTGTAGTTGCCGGTCAGGGAGACGATGAGACCGACCTTGATCGGGTCGGCGCCGCCGGAGCTCTGCTCGCCTCCGCCTCCGCCACACGCGGTCACGGCCAGCAGCAAGCAGGCCAGGGACGGTAGAAGCCTGCGCATCTGGACCTCCTGGACCGGGCGATGTGGCCCCGAATGTAGGCAGGTACATTACGGCTGTCAATAGAGTGCCGAATTTCGGGAGACAAGCTGTTATGAGGCCCCAATCGGTGATTCTGACCTTCCTCGGGGACCACGTATACGGCCGCGGGGTCTGTGTCTCGTCGGGCAGCTTCATCGAGGCGTTCGCCAGGGTCGGGATCTCGGAGGAGGCCACCCGCTCGACGCTGACCCGGATGGTGCGGCGCGGCCTGCTGCGCCGGCAGCGCTCGGGCCGGCGCATGTACTTCGGTCTCACCCCGACCAGCACCGAGGTGCTCAAGGACGGTGAGCGGCGGATCTGGCACAGCGGTGTGGTCAACGACGCCGACGAGGACCGGTGGACGCTGATCGGCTTCTCGCTGCCCGAGTCCTGGCAGCGGCAGCGGCACGAGTTGCGCTCCCGGCTGGTCTGGGCCGGGTTCGGCCCGTTGCGGAACGGGCTGTGGATCGCTCCCGGCGAGGTGGACGCGGCCGGCGTGATCGACGACCTGGGCGCGAACGTCCGGGTCTTCTCCGCCGAGCCGCGCTCGCCGACGGACATGCAGGCCCTGGTCGCCGACGCCTACGACCTGGCCGGGCTGGGCGCCCGCTACCGCGACTTCCTGCGCCGCTGGGACCAGGCCGATCCGGCGTCTGACGCCCCCGACGACCTGGCCAGGTCGCTGACGCTGCTCACCGACTGGCTGGAGATCATCAGGACCGATCCGCGGCTGCCGCTGCGGCACCTGCCGCACGACTGGCCGGCCGAGAAGGCGCAGCGGGTGTGCCACACGCTGCACGAGCGGTTCCGGCCGGAGGCGGCGCGGGTGGTGGCGGGGCTCCTCGACACCGTGCCCGATGAAACTTGGGCAGAACGGTGACAGCGATCGCATAGTGGCCTAACTTGAGGGCTTGAGCGCGGAGGAGTGCCGATGCGGAATCAGGGGATGGGGTCGTGGCCCGCGCGCAGGGCACGTATGACGCCGGAGCGGGTCGCGCTGTCGTACCGGGGGCGCGATCACACCTACCGCGAGCTGTGCGAACGCGTGAACCGGCTGGCCTCCGCGCTGGCCGCGAGCTTCGGGGTGCGGCGCGGCGACCGGGTCGCCTTCCTCGGCGTCAACCAGCCCTCGGCGGTGGAGACGTTCTTCGCGGCGGGGCTGCTGGGGGCCGTGTTCGTGCCGCTCAACACCCGGCTGGCCCCGCCCGAGCTGCGCTACGTCCTCCAGGACGCCGAGCCGTCGGTCCTCGTGCTGGGCGAGGAACGCGACGGCGACGGACTGCCGGGCCGGCACCTGACCGCCGGCGACTACGAGGCGCTGCTGGCGTCGGGGTCGCCCGAGCCCGTCGACGAGCCCGTGGGCCACGACGACGTGTGCCTGATCATGTACACCTCGGGCACCACGGGTCATCCCAAGGGCGCCGTGCTCACCCACGGCAACCTCACCTGGAACACCTTCAACCTGCTCGTGGACGTGCCGCTGGCGCACGACGAGGTGGTGCTGATCAGCGCGCCGCTGTTCCACATCGCGGCGCTGGCCCAGACGCTGGTGCCGAGCGTGCTCAAGGGCGGGCGGGTCGTCCTGGAGCCGTCGTTCGACGTGGAGCGCACGTTCGACCTGATCGAGTCCGAACGGGTGACGGTGATGTTCGGGGTGCCGTCGATGTTCGGCTTCCTCGCCGGCTCTCCGCGCTGGGACAAGGCCGACCTGTCGAGCCTGCGGCACCTGCTGTGCGGAGGCGCGCCCGTGCCCGAGCCGCTGATCAGGACCTACCAGGAGCGCGGGCTGCTGTTCCTCCAGGGCTACGGCATGACGGAGGCCGCGCCGGGCGCGCTCTTCCTGGGCGCCGAGCGTTCCGTCGAGAAGGCCGGCACGGCCGGCGTGCCGCACTTCTTCTCCGACGTGCGGCTGGTCGCCCCCGACGGCTCGCCCGCGAGGCCCGGTGAGCCGGGCGAGCTCTACGTGCAGGGCCCCAACGTCATGCCCGGCTACTGGCGGCGGCCCGAGGCGAGCGCCGAGGTGCTGTCGGCCGACGGCTGGTTCCGCTCCGGCGACGTCGGCGTCGCCGACGAGGACGGCTACGTGCGTATCTCCGACCGGATCAAGGACGTGATCATCTCCGGCGGCGAGAACGTCTACCCCGCCGAGGTGGAGGGCGCCCTGTACGAGCACGCCGCGGTGGCCGAGTGCGCGGTGATCGGGGTGCCCGACCAGAAGTGGGGCGAGGTGGGCAAGGCGCTCGTGGTGCCGCGCCCCGGCGCCACGGCCGCGCCGGAGGAACTGCTGAAGCACCTGGACGGCCGCCTGGCCCGCTACAAGATCCCGAAATATGTTGAATTCGTGGCTGAACTGCCTAAGAACGCGGCGGGCAAGCTGCTCAAGGCCCCGCTGAGAGAGCTCTACGGAGGATGATCGCCCATGCGTACCTCACCGCCCTTCCGTGCCGACCACGTCGGAAGCCTGCTCCGCCCGCCGGAGTTGCTGCGTGCCCGGCAGACCCTCACCGGCGAGGCGCTGCGCGAGGTGGAGGACGAGGCGATCAGGGCGGTCGTCCGCGGCCAGCGTGAGGCGGGCCTGCAGAGCGCCACCGACGGGGAGTTCCGCCGGGCCTCCTGGCACATGGACTTCATCTACCAGCTCGGCGGCATCGGCCAGGCCGCCGACGAGCAGATCACGGTGCGCTTCCACAACGAGCAGGGCGACATCGAGTTCACCCCGGCCGCCCTGCGGGTGCACGACCGGATCCGGCTGAACGAGCCGATCTTCGCCGACGACTTCGCGTTCCTGCGCGACACGGTGGAACCGGGGGTGACGCCCAAGCTGACCATCCCGTCGCCGAGCATGGTGCACTACCGCGGCGGCCCCGCCTCCATCGACCCCGGCGTCTACCCCGACGTGGAGGAGTTCTGGCGGGACCTGAGCGCCGCCTACGCCGAGCAGGTACGCAGGATCGGCGCGCTGGGCTGCACGTACCTGCAGTTCGACGACACGAGCCTGGCCTATCTGAACGACCCGGCGCAGCGCGCGGAGCTGAGCGAGCGCGGCGACGACGCCGAGCACATGCACCTGCGTTACATCAAGCAGATCAACGCGGCACTCGCCGCCAAGCCGGCCGGCATGACGATCACCACGCACATGTGCCGGGGCAACTTCCGCTCCTCGTGGGCCGCCGCCGGCGGCTACGACTTCGTGGCCGAGGCGCTGTTCGGCGAGCTGAACGTGGACGGGTTCTTCCTGGAGTTCGACGACGAGCGCTCGGGCGGCTTCGAGCCGCTGCGGTACGTGCCGCCCGGCAAGATGGTCGTGCTCGGCCTGGTCACGACCAAGCGCGGCGAGCTGGAGTCGAAGGACACGCTCAAGCGGCGGATCGACGAGGCGGCCAAGTTCGTCGATCTCGACCAGCTCTGCCTGTCGCCGCAGTGCGGGTTCTCCTCGACGCTGGAGGGCAACGAGCTCACCGCCGACGAGCAGTTCGCCAAGCTCCGCCTCATCGTCGAGACCGCCCAGGAGGTGTGGGGCAGCGCTTAGAGCGTCACCACCGTGCCGCTGAGGCGGGCGCGTTCGGCGGCCCAGACGACGCGGTGCGTCATCAGGCTCTGCTCCGCGTCCGAGCGCAGGAGCGTGGCGTCGCCCGAGGCGACGGCGGCGAGGAAGGCGTCGGTGAGCCCCTCGTCGCCGCCCCCGTGGCCGTCGGCCGCCGACGGGCCGCCGGCCTCGGCGACGGTGACGGTCTCCTCCTCGCCGGTGCGGAAGTCCACGACCCGCAGGGTGCCGCCGTCGCCCTCGATGTAGCCGTGGGTGCCGAACAGGCGGGTGCGGCGGTGCTCCATCGGGGTGAACGCGCTCATCGTGAACGAGCACGTGCCGCCGTCGTCGAACTCCATCACCACCTCCTGGTGGTCGACCACGTCGTTGTCGCAGGCGTACACGCAGCGTCCGTACGGGCCGGTGCGCAGCGCCTCCAGCACGTCGGCCTCGGTGCGCCCCGGCGTGACGGCCCCGAGCGGCCAGAACTCGCTCTCGGGGTCACCGAGACAGCCCAGGTAGAGCCGCGGCGCCGAGTACGGGCAGGACGGCTCCAGCGGGCAGTCCAGGCACCGGTCGGCCGCGGCGGTGGGCCGCTCCTCGGCGCGGAAGTGCGACAGGGAGCCGAACGACGACACCCGGACCGGCGGCCGGCCGAACAGGTGCACCAGCCAGTCCACGTCGTGGCAGGCCTTGGCCAGCAGCATCGGCGCCGAGGTGTCCGCGCGCCGCCAGTGGCCGCGGACGAACGAGTGCGCCTGGTGCCACCAGCCGACCGGCTCCAGGTGCTGCACGCTGACCAGCCGGCCGATCCGGCCCTCGTCCAGCAGGTCCTTCACCACCCGCGTGTACGGCGTGTAGCGCAGCACGTGGCAGACCGCCAGCATGATGCCGTTGCGCACGGCCGCCGCGGCGATGGCGGCCGCCTCCGGCTCCTCCGTGGCCATCGGCTTCTCCAGGAGGATGTGGTAACCGAGGCCGGCCAGCGTCACGGCGGGGTCGGTGTGCATCCGGTCCTGGGTGGCGATGACGGCCGCGTCCGCCAGCCGGCCGGCCGCCGCCAGGTCCTTCCAGTCCTCGTGCACCCGCTCGGGCGCTATCCCGAACTCGGCCGCGAACGCCGCCCGCCGCACGGGATCGGGCTCCGCCACGGCGACCACCCGCCCGGCTCCCGTCGCGTGCGCGCGGCGCGCGTACGTCAGCCCTCGCAGGCCGCCGCCGACGACGGCTAGAGTCACCTCAGTCATTGGAACCTTCCCCCCGAACAAATATCATGGAGACCATCATTATTCGGTTCTGGATAGCTGACAGCAAGGGGGGGCGATGGCCGGGGATGTGACCGGCGGCGACCTGTCCAGGCTGCGGCAGCTCAACGCGCAGGCCGTGATCAAGGTGTTGCAGGGCAGCTCGTCGCTCACGCTGACCGAGGTGGCCAGGAGCACGGGGCTGTCACGCGCGTCGACCGAGGACGTGGTGCGCGAGCTGCTGCAGAAGGGCTGGGTCGCCGAGGCGGGCGCCACGGCGGGCGGGGTCGGCCGCCCGGCCAGGCGCTATCGGTTCAGGTCCGAGGCGGGCCGGGTGCTCGGCGTGGACATCGGCGGGCACAAGATCCGCGCGGTGGTCGCCGACCTCGACGGCGAGGTGCTGCACAGCGCGCGGGTCGCGGTGCCGCCCGAGATGGGCCGGCTCGAACGCCTGGCGGCGGTGGACCGGGCGGTCGCCGAGTGCCTGGAGGGCGCCGGGCTGACCGGCGGCGACGTGTGGGCCTCGGGCGTCGGCACCACCGGCCTGGTGGACGGCGCCGGCCGGGTGCTGCTGTCGGACGCGCTGCCCGAGTGGACCGGCGTCGACCTGGCCGCCCACGTACGCCGGATGTGCCCCGCCCCGGTGCTGGTCGAGAACGACGGCAAGCTCGCCGCCCTGGCCGAGTGCTGGCGCGGCGTGGCCCGCTACGCCAAGGACCTGGTGTTCCTGCTGGCCGGGCTGCGTACGGGAGCCGGCCTGATCATCGACGGCAAGCTGCACAGGGGCTTCGCCAACGCCTCCGGCGAGATCGGGGCGCTGCCGGTGCTGGGCTGGATCCGCGCCCAGGAGCACCTGGTGGCCGCCAGCGGCGAGGCGGGCGACGTGTTCGCCGCCGCGCGGGAGGGCGACAAGGCGGCGGTCGCGGCCGTGCGCCGCTACGTCAAGGACCTCGCGCTCGGGGCGTCGGCGCTGGTCCTGACGCTGGATCCGCAGATGGTCGTGGTCGGCGGCGGCTACTCGCGCTCGGCCGACGTGCTCATCGAGCCGCTCAAGCGGGAGCTCGACCGCTGGTGCATCCGCACCCCAGAGGTGCGCATGTCGGCGCTGGGCGACGAGGCCGTGGTGCTCGGCGCCGTCCGGCTGGCGCTCGACGACGTCGAGGACCGGGTGCTCGACGGCCGCAGCCCGCTCGTGAGCCATCTGTAACACGCCCAGCTCTTGCCAACTATTTCACTGGACTCCATCATTACTCCCACGTTCTAGGAGAGGACTGGGAGATGTGGAAGTCGGCACGGAGCGGTGCGGCCCTCCTCTGCGCGGCACTGCTCGCCTCCGCCTGCGGCGGCGGTGAGCAGGCCGGCGGCACGGACGCGCAGCCCGGAGAAAAGGTGACGCTGTCCTACGGCGTCTGGGACGCCACCCAGCAGGCGGTCATGCAGGAACTGACCGCGGAGTTCACCAAGACGCACCCGAACGTCACCGTCAACGTCCAGCTCACGCCGTGGGCCGACTACTGGACGAAGATGAAGGCCGCCGTCACCGGCGGCGCCGCGCCCGACGTCTTCTGGATGAACGGCCCCAACTTCCAGCTCTACGCCTCCAACGGCGTGATCAAGCCGATCGAGGAGCAGGTCGACACCTCCGTCTACCCCAAGGCGCTGGTGGACCTCTACACCTACGAGGGCAAGCTGTACGGCCTGCCCAAGGACATGGACACCGTCGGCGTCTGGTACAACAAGACGCTCTTCGACCAGGCCAAGGTGAAATATCCGGCCGACGACTGGACCTGGGCCGACTTCAAGGAGACCGCGGCCAAGGTCACCGACCCCGCCAAGGGCGTCTACGCCGTCGGGGCCGAGCTGACCAGCTTCCAGGAATACCAGTACAACACCATCTACCAGGCCGGCGGCCACGTGATCTCGCCCGACGGCAAGAAGTCCGGCTACGACGACCCCAAGACGATCGCGGGCCTGAAGTTCTGGACCGACCTCATCGCCGCCAAGCAGTCGCCCGACCTCAAGACCATGACCGACACCGCCCCGCTGCAGCTCTTCGAGGCCGGCAAGCTGGCGATGTACTGGGGCGGGTCCTGGAACGTGGCCGAGTTCGGCAAGAACGACTACACCAAGGACAAAGTCGACGTCGCCCCGCTGCCCAAGGGCGAGAAGCAGGCCACGATCATCCACGGCGTCGCCAACGTGGTGTCGGCCAAGACCGAGCACCCGGCCGAGGCGCTGGAGTTCGTCAAGTTCCTCGGCTCCAAGCCGGCCGCCGACATCCTCGGCAAGAAGGGCCCGATCCCGGCCTACAACGACACCCAGAACGACTGGGTGGCCGCCCATCCCGAGTGGAAGCTGCAGACGTTCCTCGACGCGGTCTCGTACGCGGTGCCGTACCCCGTCTCCAAGAACACCGCCGCCTGGCAGGAGGCCGAGCTCACCCACCTCACCAAGGCGTGGACCGGCGAGGTGCCGGTCGAGAAGGCCGCCGCGGACCTCGCGGCCGGCATGAACGACCTGCTGGCCAAGGAGTGACGTGACCACCACCGCCGGAACGCGGCCCCCGCGCTCGTCCGCGGGAGCCGCCCACGCGGCGAAGCGGCGCGGGCCGCGCACCGAGGCCCTGTGGGGGTACGCGTTCATCGCCCCCACCGGCCTCGGCCTGGCCGTCTTCTACCTGTGGCCCGTCCTGCAGACCGTCTACTTCTCCTTCACCGAGTGGGGCGCGTTCGGCGGGCACACCTGGGTCGGCCTGGAGAACTACACGCGGCTGTTCGCCGACCCCGAGGTCGGCCGGGCGGTGCTCAACACCCTCATGTACACCGTGCTCGGCCTGCTCGGCATCCCCGTCGCCATCGTGTTCGCCGCGCTGATCAACCGGCCGGGGCTGCGCGGGGTGAGCGTCTACCGCACGGCGTTCTTCCTGCCGGTGGTCACCATGCCGGTCGCGGTCGCGATGCTCTGGCGCTGGCTCTACAACGGCGACTACGGCCTGGTCAACCAGGTGCTCTCGGTGGCCGGCATCGACGGGCCCAACTGGATCGCCGACCCGGCCACCGCCATGTACGCCCTGGTCGTGGTCGGCATCTGGAGCAGCGTCGGCTACAACCTGATCATCTTCCTGGCCGGCATGCAGGGCATCCCCAAGGAGCTGTACGAGGCCGCCTCCATGGACGGCGCCGGCCGCGTCCGCCAGTTCTTCAAGATCACGCTGCCGATGTTGTCGCCGACCGCGTTCTTCATCTCGATCGTGTCCGTGATCGGCTCGCTGCAGCTCTTCGACCTGGTCTTCGTGATGACCGGGTCAGGCCAGTCGGCGCGGGCCAACCCGGCGTACTCGCGGTTGCAGACCGTCGTGCAGCTCTTCTACGAGCGGGCCTTCGTCACGAACGACCGCGGTTACGCCGCCGCCATCGTGATCGCGCTGCTCGTGCTCATCGCGGCGCTGACGGTCGCGCAGTTCCGCCTCCAGCGCAAGTGGGTGCACTATGTCTGAGCGCCGCCCGCTGGGCGTGCACGCCGTCCTCACCATCTCGTCGCTACTGATGGTGGCGCCGTTCGCCTGGCAGATCATCACCTCGCTCAAGACGCTCAGCAGCGCCACCGCGGTGCCGCCGACGTTCCTGCCCGAGGGGCGCTGGGACAACTACGGCAAGGTCTTCGATCTGCTGCCGTTCGGCGAGCAGTTCCTCAACACCGTGATCATGGCCGCGGGCCGGGTGACCGGGCAGGTGCTGTTCTGCTCGATGGCCGCCTACGCCTTCGCCCGGCTGCGCTTTCCCGGCCGGAACCTGCTGTTCGGCGTCTTTCTGTCGGTGCTCATGGTGCCGCCGCAGCTGTTCGTGATCCCGCAATATCAGATCATGTCCTCGCTCGGCTGGCTCAACAGCCTCCAGGCGATCATCGTGCCCGGCCTGTTCAGCGCGTTCGGGGTGTTCCTGCTGCGGCAGTTCTTCCTCGGCCTGCCGCGCGAGATCGAGGAGGCGGCCCGGCTCGACGGGGCCGGCCCCGTGCGCATCTACTGGTCGGTCATGCTGCCGCTGGCCCGGCCAGGGCTGATCGCGCTGGGGATTCTGACCCTGCTGTGGGCGTGGAACGACCTGTTCTGGCCGCTGGTGGTCAACACCGATCCGGAGAAGATGACGCTGTCGGCGGGGCTGGCGGCGCTCCAGGGGCAGTACCAGACCGACTATCCCGTGCTGATGGCCGGCTCGCTGATCGCCTCGCTGCCCGTGATCGCCGTCTTCGTGTTCCTGCAACGGCAGTTCATCCAGGGCGTCGCCCACACCGGCAGCAAGGGCTGAGCCGGGCTCCGCTCGGTGTGGGCGCGCGCCTCACCTGGTGACGATCGTGGTCAGGGCCCGCGGTGGCAGCGTCACCGTGCGGCCCTTGACCGGGGCGGGCGTGAGCGAGCGGGTCTCGTCGGTCACGTACGCCGCCGCCCGGCCGCGCACGCCCTGCCAGGTGACGGGAGCGGTGCCGGTGTTGAGCGCCACGACCACCCGCGAGCCGTCACGGTTGCGGAACGCTGAAACTTTCACCGCCGGATCGGCCGCCGACGCCTCCAGCCGCACCGCGCCGGGACGGATGAACCTGCTGTAACCGGCCAGCGCCCACAGCCGCTTCGACACGTGGTACTGCTTGGCCTCGTCGTCGAGCTGCAGCAGCGCCCTGGTCGCGCCGCGCGAGCCGCCCAGCCAGTAGACGTACGCGCTGACCTGGCCGAGCGTGAGCGCGTCGTGCACGGCCCGGGCGATGGTCAGGCCGTCGTAGCCGCTGCCGTCGTCCCAGTTCTCGTTCCAGGTGTCGCCGTTGGGGTTCCACTCCGACATCCAGGTCTTCCTGGTGGTCGGCAGCGGGCCGTCCACCGGACTGGCGTAGGTGTGGCCCGTGTGCGTCTTCACCCAGCGGCGGGCCTCGGGGTCGGCCTCGATCGCCGCCGTGTACGCCTTCGACTCGGTCCAGCCGAAGGAGTCGCAGCAGGTCAGCTTGACGTCCTTGGCGATCGGGCCGAGGACTTTCACGAATTCGGCGGCCTGCTCGGGGGTGAAGCGCATGGAGGCGTACGTGGCCGTCCAGTCGGGCTCGTTCGTGAACCCCAGGTCGGTGATCTTGATGCCCTCGCGGCGGTAGAACTTCGTGTAGGCGACCAGGTAGTTCGCGTACGCGCGGCGCCACTCGGGCAGGAGGGTGCCGCCGTTCTTGTCGTCGCCGTTGTCCTTCATGTAGCCGGGGGCGCTCCAGGCGTCGGCGAAGAACCGTTCGACGCCGTACCGCTTGGCCTCCTTGGCCACCCAGACCTGGCTGTTGTCGTCGCCGTCCCACACGTATTCCGGCGGGGCGTCGGGGCCGCCGGGGTTCTCGGGCTGGATCGACACCATGTGGTCGTACGGGCTGCCGGCGGGGGAGGAGCCGATGCCGAGCCGCAGGATGCTCAGCCCCGCTCCCTTGGTGCGGTCGAACCACAGGTCGAGGACCTCCCGCTGCTGGGCGGGCGACAGGGCGGCGAGCAGTTCGTTGCGGCGGAAGGCCTGGGAGATGCCGAAGCCGTCGATCTCCTGGTGCCGGACGCGGTCGTTCACGGTGATGGCCGGCGGGCCGGCGGGGGGTGTGGGGTGCACGGCGGGCAGGCCGAGCAGCGAGATGGCGACGAGTCCTCGTAACATGGCGCCTCCGAAAGTTTCGGGGTCGTGACCGATAGATTTCGTCGATCGCCGGAACCGTAAACTCGCGAAGGCGCCCCCGTCAATGAGTGCCGTCAAGTGCGGATTGGCGGCCGGGCCGCCCCGAGGGCCTTTTCCTGACTCGCCGTCTAGTGGTGCGTGGACTCGGCGCGTTCCTTGATGGCCAGCATCTGGCGGCGCGTGGTGAGGAAGTCGCCGAGGTCCGTCGTCGCCAGGTAGGTGGTGCCGCGCACGCCCGGCTCGGCGCGGACGCGGGTGCGGAAGATCATCCGGGTCGCGCCGTCCACCTCGCGCAGGGAGATGGAGCAGGTGGTGGTGGCGTCGGCGCCGCGCATGGCCAGGACGAGCGTGTGCGGGGGGTCGAGCTGCTCCACGATGAACGCGCTGCCGTCGTTCCGGCCGAGCAGCACGTCACCGACCTTGAGCCCTTGACCGGCGGCCTCCTCCCCGGCGGCGCCGGCCGAGGCGGCGGGCCGGTCGGGTGCGGCGCCGGGGCGATGGCCGCCGAGCTCGATCAGCCAGGGCCAGACGCCGGCCGGCGGAGCCGCCACCGTGATCGCGCGGGTGGCCTGGTACTGCGCGCGGGCGGCCAGGTCGTCGCCGGGCATCTCCGCGTGGACCTCGCGTTCGTCGGCGCCCCAGCGCAGCTGCCAGGGCCGGAGTGCGAACAGGTAGCCTGCAGCCGCTCCGGCGGCGAGCCTGAACACCGAGCGCGGCACGAGCGAGAACATACGGACTCCTTCGGTCGGCTGTCGGAACGCCCAGTCTCCGACGGGTCCCGCGCCGGATCAACCCGGCACCCGCGACCGGCGCACCACGGCGTCGGCGCCACGAGTGGACCGGGCCGCGGCGGCGTGCCCGGTGGCGCCACAGACGTGCTGGTCAGGGGAGTGCGTCCGGTGGCGGGGTGACGGGCGTGCCTGGTGCGGGCGGGTCGGGGCTGATGATGAAGTCCTCCGGCCACATCGTGAGCTGGATCCCGGCCCCGGCCCCGATGACGACGTCGTGCAGGTTGCCCCGCTCCAGCTTCGGGATCAGGAACAGCTCGTCGTCCCGGTTGACCGGGTCCGCGCGCAGCCAGCCGTCGAAGCCGTCGAAGGTCGCGAACCCCGCCGCCAGGTACGGCACGATGCGCCGGAACAGCTTCGGCCACATCACCAGCCGTTCCAGCTCCGCCAGGTCCCGCACGGTGGCCGCGCCCTCCGGGTCGGCGTCCGAGCGCGGCCACAGCCCTGAGCCCTTGCGCCTGGCCGTCCGTGACACCTCCGCGAGGTGCGTGCGCAGGTCCGCGGGCAACGTCGCGTAGAACGCCGGGTAGGCGTGCCCGGCGGCCAGCAGTTGCGCGTTCACGGAACGATCGGCCAGCGGGACGTCCACGAACACGCTGGTCCCGTCCGGGTCCGGATGGTCCCCGGCGTAGCAGAACGCGATCATGCGGCCGTTGGCGTCGATGCCGTTGGAGAGCACGTGGCCGCGCAGGGAGTCCTGGTCGGCCGAGCGCACCCGGTTGGGCAGGTCCTCCCAGAAGGTCACGTTCGTGAAGCCGAGCAGCCGCAGCAGCTCGTCGCGGGCCGCGTAGGCGCCGTCCTCCTCCTGATGGCTCTCCGCGAAGTGCGTCTCCAGGGCGTCGATCGCCTCCAGCCGCGCGGAGACACCGCGCGCGGTGAGCGCCGCCGGCCGGCCGGAGCGCCGTGGCAGCGCCTCGACCAGGGCGGGCGTGTCGGGCAGGAACTTGACGGTGTCGCCGTCGGGCTCGGGGCCCTGACGCGGCCGGTCCGGATACCGGATCACGAAGCTGCCGCGGATCAGGGTGTAAGTCATGATGGCCCCCCATCGGTATCGGTTCGTCCCCCGACAGGTCGCCAGCGGAGCGTAACCCGCCGGGACGCGGCGGTCCATGGACAGAGCGGTGTATCGCCGCAGTGCGGGGGGACGGCGGGAGATGCCGGCGGCTCAGCTGCCGCCTTCGCCCCGGTGACGGCGGGATGCGGGACGCTCGGCCGGCTGGTCGGGCCGGCTCGCGCCACGACTGCCGGCACCGCCTTGACCGCCCCGCGCGTCATCGCCGCGACCCCCATCGCCGCCGCCATCGCCGCCGCGATCGCCGCGAGCGCCCTGGCCGCTGCGACCTCGACCGTCGCGGCCATCGTCGCCGCCGCGACCGCCGTTGCCACCGCGACCGGATCGGCCGCCGTGAGCGTCCTTGCCACCGTGACCGGCAGGGGAGCCATTGCCGCCGCGGTCGCTTCGACTGCCTTGGCTGCCGTGGGTGCTGTGGCCGAGGCCGGGGGGTTGGGGGCCGTAGCCGAAGGTGCCCATCATGCCCTGTTCCTGGTGGTACAGGTTGTGGCAGTGGAACATCCATTCGCCGGGGTTGTCGGCCTGGACGTCGATGTTCAGGCGCTCGCGCGGCTTGATGTTCACCGTGTCCTTGCGCGGCCCGCCCCACCCCGTGCCGCGCAGCTGGAAGGTGTGGCCGTGCAGGTGCATCGGGTGCCACATCGGCGACTGGTTGTCCAGGACGATCCTGATCGTCTCGCCCCGCTCCACGCGCAGCCGCATCGGGTCGTTCGCGAGCCGGTCGTTCATCGTCCACTCGTTGCCCGACGGCCGCATGCCGAGCGTGACGGTCACCCTCCTGGCCGGGCGCGGGAGCTCGTCGGAGTCGCGGGCCTCCAGGTCGGCGTAGGTGAGGATGCGGCCGTTCAGCTCGGGCAGCCGGACGTTCCTGTTCGGGGTGGAGGCGAGCTTCGTCGTACGGACGACGGCGAACGCCCGCGCCTGTTTGCCCTCCGCCTCCGCCACCAGCGGGAACGCCCCCGGCCCCAGCCGGACGAGGAAGTCGTACCGCTCGCCCATGCCGATGAGGAACGTGTCCACCGTGACCGGCCGGCACGGGAAGCCGTCGGTGTGGGTGATGGCGATGCGGTGACCGCCGAGCGCCACCCGGAACGGGGTGTCGGCCGCCGCGTTGATCACCCGGAACCGGACGAGCCGCCCCGGACGGCTGGTGAAGACCGCGGGCGCGTCCGGCGTGCGGCCGTTGACCAGATGGTACGGATGGCGCAACTCGCCCACCACCCCGCCCAGCAGGTCGCTGCGCAGCGTGTCGTCGTGCTCGGTACTGGCGTTGAGCCGGCGCAGCGCGTCGTCGGGCGTGCCCGAGACGCCGTCGAGCCAGTCGTCGAGCAGGACCGTGAACTCCTCGTCGTACCCGAGCGGCTCGCGCGGGTCCTCGACGATCAGCGGCCCGTACAGGCCGCGGTCGTTCTGCATGCCGACGTGCGAGTGGTAGAAGTACGTGCCCGGGTCGGGCACCTCGAAGACGTAGTCGAATGTGCCGCCAGGCCGGGTCGGCTGCTGGGTGTAGCCGGGGGCGCCGTCCATCCGGGGGTCGATCCTGATGCCGTGCCAGTGCACGGTGGTCGGCGCGGGCAGGTCGTTGACGAGCCTGGCCCTGACGACGCCGCCGGCGGTGGCATCGATGCGCGGCCCGGGCAGCGACTCGCCGTACGCCCAGGTGGAGACGGTACGCCGCCCCAGCGAGACCGACGCGGGACGCGCCCGCAACGTCACCCCGCGCGACGGCCGCGCCACCCTGCTGCCGATGCCGCCGGCGCCCTGGACGCCCTGGACGCCCCCGACGCCCCCGGTGGCCGCCCCTGCGGCGGCCGGTGTGGCGCCCAGGGCGGCGAACATGCCGGTGACGAACAACCTGCGAGAAACCGGACCCCGCGCGCGTGCCGAACCATTCACAACAGATCCCCCCATCCACCTGGCAAGGTAACCGAGAGTGATCAAGAAATCCGCGCGCCACGCTTCAGCGGCACGCGGGCCGCCTCCGCCCCCGGCCGGTGACGCTCATCCGGAATCGGCTCTTGATCCGGGTGGAGGGTGCGGCATACGGTGTTAATCGATTCACATCGGTCGCGAGCCGAGGCGTGACATCCCTCCACGCGCCGACCTGCCTGCCGAGATCCAGCCTCCGAAATTACCCTAATCTCCTGTAGGGAATGCTAGGTTATTCGACTAACATGAGACCAACAGCGCGACAAGTGGCCGAACTGGCGAACGTGTCAGTGGCGACCGTCTCCTACGTGCTCAGCGGCAAAGACCGTCCGGTCGCCGCCGAGACCAGGCAGCGGGTGCTCGACGCCGCCAGACAGCTCGGCTACACCCCCAACCAGGCCGCCAGGAGCCTGCGCAAGCGCCGCACCCAGCGGGTCTGCCTGGTGCTCAGCTCGTTCGGCGGCGTGCCGAGCGACGAGCGCCTCGCCACGGACCTGCACGAGATGGCCGACGCGCGGGGCTACTCCGTGGTGTCGCTGTCCGTCTACTCAGAGGCCCGCGCGAAGGCCGCGGTCGAGGTGCTGCGCGGCGGCATCGCCGACGGCGTCCTGATCAACCTCGTCGGCGACCACCTCACCCGCGACCTGCTCTCCGGCCTGGCCGCCACCGGGCTGCCGATGGTGGTGATGAGCAACGAGAGCGGGCTCGAAGGCTGCGACGTCGTCCGTACCCCCGAGGCCGAGGCGACCGCGGAGGCGGTCGAGCACCTGCTGGCGGGCGGGCGCCGGCGCGTCGCGTTCATGGCGCACCGGCACGAGGTCTACCGCGACAAGCCCGCCGGGCGGCTGCTCGGCTACACCACGGCCCTCGACCGGCACGGCGTCGAGGAGCGGATCGTCACCGGGGGCGCGGACGACCGCGTCTCGGCGTACCAGACGGCGACTGAGCTGCTGAGCTCGCCCGACCGGCCCGACGCGATCTTCGCCGCCTCCGACCGGGCGGCGATCAGCGCCATCTGGGCGGCCAGGGACCTGGGGCTGAGCGTGCCGCAGGACGTCGCGATCGTCGGCGCGGGCAACATCGACGAGGGTCTCATCAGCAATCCGCCGCTCAGCACCGTCGGCCCGCTCCGGCACGACTACACCGACGTCGTACGCCTGCTCTTCGACCGCCTCCAGGCCGAGGAGCCGCCACCCGCCCGCGAGATCGTCCGTTCGTGGACCTTCATCCGGCGGGGCTCGTCCTAGAAGGGAAACCCCGAGATGCATTCCCACCCCTCACGCCGTGACCTGTTCCGTCTCGCCGGGGCGGCCGCCGCCGTGCCGGTGCTGGCGTCCTGCGCGGGAGCGCCCACCACGCAGAGCGCCGCCCCCGGCACCTTCACCGTCTACTGGAACGCCGGCCACGACTACCAGGCCTACCGCAAGATGATCGCTGAGTTCGAGCAGGCCAACAAGGTCAAGGTCAACCTGCAGAAGTACCAGTGGCCCGACCTGCGGACCAGGCTGCTGGCCGACTTCGCCTCCGGGACCGTTCCCGACCTGGTGGAGGAGCCCGGCGGGTGGGTGCAGGAGTTCGCCGTCTCCGGCAACGCCCGCTCGCTGCAGGACTACGTCGACCGCGACGGCGCGGCGATGGGCTTCCCCTCGGACTGGCAGCCGGTGACGGTCGAGCGCAACTCCTACCAGGGCAAGGTGTACGGGGTGCAGCTGCACCTGACCTGCAACACGCTGCTCTACAACAAGGCGATGCTCCGCGACGCGGGCGTGGAGGTGCCCGCCACCTGGGAGGAGTTCCTCGACGCGGCCAAGAAACTGACCAAGGACGGCGTCCACGGCGTCGCGCTCAACCAGGACTACACCTACCTGTGGCCGTGGATGGTGCAGGCCGGCGTCACCCCGTACGACCCGCAGACCGGCAAGGTGATGACCCCGATCGAGGACGCGGTCGCCGCCCTGCAGTTCCAGGCCGACCTGGTGCACAAGCACAAGGTCGCCCCCGTGCCGGTGTCGGGCACCGACTACTCGGGCCCGCAGAAGCTGTTCTCCGCCGGGCGCGCCGCCATGATCCTCACCGGCCCCTGGGACCTGGAGCCGATCAGGAAGACCAGCCCGGACATCGACCTGGGCGTCGCGCCGCCGCTCAAGCACAAGGTGGCGGCCACGCAGGCGGCCGGGGTCAGCATGTTCGTGCCGGCCAAGGCGACCAGGCCCGACCTGTCGTGGGACTTCATCAAGCGCATCACCACCCTCGACGTCGAACGGGCCGCCACCAAGGAGACCGGCATGCTCATGCCGCGCGTCTCCTGGGCCGAGCTGCCCGAGGTGCGCTCGGACGCGGCGCTCAAGGTCTTCGCCGACGCGCTCCCGGGCGCCAAGGACTCCTCCCAGCAGGTACGCCTGACCGGTAAGCTGGGCAAATGGGAGGAGGAGCTGAAGGTCATGTACCAGCAGGTGCTCATCCAGAACCGGCCGGCGGACGAGACGCTGCGCAGGTTCGCCGCGAACGCCGAGGGCTTCCTGAAGTGAGCCCCCGCACCCTGCGAAGCCTTGCAACGCCCCGCACGTTGCAGGGCCGGTACGCCAGGACCGCCTACCTGTTCCTGCTGCCCGCGATCCTGTTCTTCGCCGCCTTCTTCTACCTGCCGATCGGCAACGTGGTGGCCACCGGCTTCCGCACGGGCCCGATGGCCGACCAGTGGGCGGGCCTGGGCAACTACGGTCAGGCCCTGTCCGATCCGGCCGTCCGGCACTCGTTCCTGATCACGGCCGGTTTCGCGGTGATGGTGGTGATCGGGTCGATCGTGCTCGGGCTGGCCCTGGCCATGGCGATCGACCAGCCGCTCAGGGGCCGGGTGGTGTTCCGGGTGCTGCTGCTGGTGCCGTACCTGACCTCGGTGGCCATCGTCGGCCTGCTGTGGCGTAACATCCTCGACCCCGACCTCGGCGTGCTGAACCGGGTGCTGGGCGCGATGGGGCTGCCGGGACAGGCCTGGCTCAACACAGCGCCGCTGCTCACGATCGCCGCCGTCACCCTCTGGCAGAGCGTCGGCTACACGATGGTGCTGTTCCTGGCCGGGCTGCAGGGCATCCCCGAGACCTACCACGAGGCCGCCAAGATCGACGGGGCCGACGCCTGGCGCCGCTTCTGGCGGATCACGCTGCCGCTGCTCGCCCCGACCACGCTGTTCGTGTCGGTGATGGCGGTCATCTCGGGGCTGCAGGCGTTCGGGCAGGCGTACATCATCACCGGCGGCGGGCCGGGCGACGCCACCGACCTGTCGGTCTTCCACATCTTCAACGTCGCCTTCCGTACCAGGGACTTCGGCTACTCCTCGGCGCAGTCGGTGCTGCTGCTGATCGTGATCGTGGCGTTCACCCTGATCCAGCTCAGGGCGGGGCGGCGCGGGGAGGTCACGTACTGATGCGCAGGCCGCTGCTCTACACCCTGCTCGGCCTGGCCTGCCTGGCCACGGTGCTGCCGCTGCTCTACATGGTCTCGCTGTCGCTCCAGACGGAGGCCGAGACGCTGTCGGCCGACGCCGTCCTGTGGCCGGACTCGCCGCAGTGGGGCAACTACGCCGAGCTGTTCGTCCGCGCGCCGTTCGGGAACTTCATCGTCAACAGCCTCGTCGTGGCCGGCTGCATCACGCTGGCGCACCTGCTGTTCGACCCGCTCGTCGGGTACGTCTTCGCCAAGTTCCGCTTCCCGCTGCGCAACACGTTGTTCGTGGCGCTGCTGGCCACGCTGATGGTGCCGTTCTTCGTGCGGATGATCCCGCTGTACGTGCTGATGGCCAACCTGGGGTGGCTCGACACGTACCAGGGGCTCATCACCCCGTTCCTCATGGACGCGTTCGGCATCTTCCTGATGCGGCAGTTCATCCAGCCCATCCCCGACGACCTGATCAGCGCGGCCCGCATCGACGGCGCCTCCGAGCTGCGGATCTACCGCAGTGTCATCCTGCCGCAGACGCGGCCGGCCCTCGCCGTGCTCGGGCTGTTCACGTTCGTCTTCCAGTGGAACGAGTTCCTCTGGCCGCTGGTCGCCACCAGCACGCCCGAGATGCGCACCATCCCGGTCGGGCTCACCCTGTTCAACCAGGAGTACTTCACGTTGTGGCACCTCACGGCGGCCGGCTCGGTGATCCTCTTCGTTCCCACGGCCGTCCTGTTCGTCCTGACCCAGCGGTACTTCGTCCGCGGCATCGCCCTGACCGGCCTCAAGTAACCCACACAAGGAGCTTTCACTCTTGCGTCCGAACGTGATCGTCGTCTTCACCGACCAGCAGCGGTGGGACACCGTCGGTCCCTTCACCCCGAACCTCGACCGGATGGCCAGGCACGGCACCCAGGCCACGGTGGCGATCACCCCGCAGCCGGTGTGCGCGCCCGCCCGCGCGGCCCTGCAGACCGGCCGCTACCCGACCACGACCGGCGTGCACCGCAACGGCCGCGTCCTGCCGCCGGAGGAGCGCACGCTGGCGCACCACTTCGGCGCGGCCGGCTACGCCACCGGCTACATCGGCAAGTGGCACCTGGCCGGCACCGAGCCGGTGCCCGAGGAGCGGCGCGGCGGCTACCGGTCGTGGCTCGGGGCCAACGCGCTCGAGCACACCTCCGACGCCTACCGGACGATCGTCTACGACGAGGCGAACGAGCCCGTCCTGCTGCCCGGCTACCGCTCCGACGCGCTGTTCGACGCGGCCGTGCGGTTCGTCGCCGACCACGCTGATCATGCCGCCGAGCCGTTCTTCCTCTTCCTGTCGCTGTTGGAGCCGCACCACCAGAACGAGACGGACGACTACCCGGCCCCCGACGGCTACGAGGAGCGCTACCAGGGCCGCTGGATGCCGCCGGACCTGGCCGCGCTCGGCGGCACCGCGCACCGGCACATGGGCGGCTACCTGGGTCAGGTCAAACGCCTGGACGAAGGGCTCGGCCGGCTGCTCGACGCGCTGCGCAGCATGGACCTGCTGGACGACACGATCGTGGCCTACACCTCCGACCACGGCAACCACTTCAAGACCCGCAACGGCGAGTACAAGCGCTCCTGCCACGACGCCTCCCTGCGGGTGCCGCTGGCGCTGCGCGGGCCCGGCTTCGACGGCGGCGGCGCGATCGGCCGGCCGGTCAGCACGCTCGACCTACCGCCGACGCTGCTGGACGCCGCCGGGCTTGACGTGCCCGAGGAGATGCAGGGCCGCTCGTTCCTGCCGCTGGTGCGCGACTCCCGCGCGGGCTGGCCCGAGGAGGTCTTCTTCCAGGTGAGCGAGTCGGAGGTGGGGCGCGGCATCCGTACGTCGCGGTGGAAGTACTACGCCGTGGCCGAGGGCGCCGACCCGTGGGACGTCCCTGCCGCCGATCGGTATCGCGAGCAGGCGCTCTACGACCTGGAGCATGATCCGTACGAGCTGGTCAACCTGGCGGGGTACGGCTCGCACGCCGAGGTCGCGGCCGGGCTGCGCGAGCGGCTGGTGCGGCGGATCGTGGCGGCGGGGGAGGCCGAGCCGGTCGTCGAGCCGGCCGTGGTGCGGGCGGGGCGGGAGCAGGCGATGCCCGATCCCGAGGTACGGCTGCGCGGCCCGAAACCGGTCCGCTACGGCCACCAGCCCCGCCCCTGACAGCCGCACCGCTGGGGGGAGCCGCCCCGCGCCTCCGGATGGGGGAGGCGCGGGGCGGCCGGGGGTCAGCTCGCGGAGATCGCGGGCCCGTGGGTGTGGGCCCGGGCGTCGCCGCTGCGTGCCGTCGGCGCCGGCGGGGTGATGCCGATCGTGCCGGTGTCGAAGGCGTAGCGGCCCGCGAGGGTCGCGATGGCGTCGGAGTTCACGTCCAGCGCCTTGTCGTTGATGTTCTTGATCGTGTCGCAGGAGCTGTGGTAGCAGGGGTCGAGCGGGATGCCGGCCGTGCCGCCGAAGATCGCCGCCTCCTCTTCGGTCTTGCGCACCTCGGCCCCGGTGAACAGGCCGCCCGACGGGATGCCGACCGCGATGAACGGCCCGTAGTCGGAGCGCCCGGTGAACGCCGTCGCCGTGAAGGGCTGCCCGCGCCTGGCGAAGAACTTCTCGAAGTCCTCCTCGATCACGTCGGATCCGGGCGGCCCGGCGGTGCCGAAGGCGTCACCGTCGCCGTCGTAGATGCCGAACGTGTAGTTGGGCGAGCCGATCATGTCGAAGTTCAGGTACAACGTGATCTTGTCCCGCTGCTCCTGCGTCAGCGAGTCCACGTAGTGCTGCGAGCCGAGCAGGCCGAACTCCTCGGCGCCCCAGAAGGCGAAGCGCAGCTGGTTCTTCGGCTTGATCTTGGCCATCTGCAGCGCGACCTCCAGGGTGCCGGCGCTGCCCGAGCCGTTGTCGTTGATGCCGGGCCCCTCCTGGACGCTGTCCAGGTGCGCGCCGAGCATGACGACGTTGTTAGGGTCGCCCTTCCTGCTCTGCGCGATCACGTTGTAGGTGGTCCTGGTCTCCACGATCGGGTCCCAGTTCATCTTGACCGTGCTGCCGGCCGCGGCCAGTTCCTGGCCGACGGCGAAGCTGGTGAAGAACGACGGGATCGTCACGCCGGGCCCGCCCAGCGTCGGGTTGAGGTCGACCTCCGTACGGCCCTCCTGCCCCTCGTTGAAGACGATGGCGGCGGAGGCGCCGGCGGCCATGGCGTTGTCCACCTTGACGCGGAAGTTGCAGGTGCCGCGCTGCATGAGCGCGACGTTGCCGGCGGTGAACCCGGCGAAGTCGCTCGCCTCGCACCCCGAGGTCGAGGAGTTCGGCGCCCCAGGCGGCAGCACGAGGTCCACGCCCTGGACGGTGCCGGTGACGCCACCGGCGGGCGAGTCCACCATCGCGACGTAGTCGCTGAAGAACCCGTACGTGTACGACTTGGGCGTCCCGTTCGTCTTCTGCAGCACGGGCGGCGTGATGTAGCCCTCGAAGGTGAACTCGAAGGGCTGGATCGTCACGTCGTACCCGGCGTGGCGCAGTTTGCCGGCCACATAGTCGCGGGACCGGTCGAAGCCGCGCGTCCCGGAGACACGGGTGTTGTCGTTCGCGGAGGCGATGGCCTGGAACGCCTTCAGGTGCTTCTTGACGTTCTTGCCGGAGACCGCCTTGACCAGCTTGTCCACGGCGTCCTTGGGCCCGTGTCCGTGTCCGGGCCCATGCCCAGGCACGCGGGCGTCGGCGGGGGAGGCGATGGCCAGGGGCGACAGGGCCACGGCGGCGGCGGTGACGGCGCCGAGCACGCCCTTGCGTAAGCGGGAACGCATGCTTGCTCCTCGAACGTGGACGGTGAATCGGGTCAAAATGCGCACGTGCTCCCGAAACGTATTCATCCGCGGGGTGATAGGGAAGATTGACCGCGTATCCGTTGCATCACGGACCTGGAACGTCGCACTCGAAACGGGGAACCGCATGTCCATCTCCCTCTCGTCCACCGGCACTGTCGCCCTCGGCGGCAAGACCGTGCACCGCCTCGGCTACGGGGCCATGAGTCTCACCGGGCCCGGCGTCTGGGGGCCGCCGCGTGATCACGACGAGGCCGTCAGGGTGCTGCGCCGGGTGGTCGAGCTGGGCGTGAACTTCATCGACACCGCCGACTCGTACGGGCCCTACGTCAACGAGGAGCTCATCCGCGAGGCGCTGCACCCGTACCCGGAGGACCTGCTGATCGCGACGAAGGCCGGGTTCGTGCGCACGGGGCCGGGCCAGTGGCATCCGGTGGGGCGGCCCGAGTACCTGCGGCAGGAGGTCGAGATGAGCCTGCGCCGGCTCGGCGCCGAGCGGCTCGGCCTGCTGCAGCTGCACCGCGTGGACCCGCAAGTGCCGCTGGAGGACCAGGTGGGCGAGCTGAAGGCGCTGCGCGACGAAGGCAAGATCGCCGACATCGGGCTGTCGGAGGTGACCGTCGAGGTGCTGGAACGGGCGCGGCGCGTCGTCGGCATCGCCAGCGTCCAGAACCGCTACAACCTCACCCTGCGCGACTCCGAGGACGTGCTGGAGCACTGCGAGCGGGAGGGGCTCGTGTTCATCCCCTACAGCCCCGTCGCCAAGGGGGCGCTGGCCGGGTCCGGCAGCCCCGTCGAGCATGTCGCCAAGGCCGTGGGGGCGACGCCTTCGCAGGTCGCGCTGGCCTGGCTGCTGGCCCGGTCGCCGGTGGTCGCGCCGATCCCCGGCACCTCGTCGATCGCGCACCTGGAGGAGAACCTGGGCGCCTCGACCGTGACCCTGACGGACGAGCACCTGCGCGAGCTGGGCTGAGCGGGCTCGGGCGGGCTCGGGCGGGCTCGGTCGGGCGGGCTCGGGCGGGCTCGGCTGGGCGGGCCGGCCCTCCCCGGACGGAGGGCCGGCCCGTATAGGGATCGGCCGATCGCTTGGTCGGCCGATCCCGCGACCGGCCGGCCGGCCGATCAGCCGGTGGGCTGGTCGGCCGGGTCAGCCGGTGCCGCCGTTCGGCCGGCTCGTGGCCGGCCGAACGGTACATCCGGTCAGCCCAGGCCGTTCTTCATGGCCGTGAGCAGTTCGGCGTTCGTGGTGTCGCCGCTGAGCTCCCAGAAGAACGCGCCGCCGAGGCCCTGGTTCTTCGAGTAGCTCATCTTGCCGCCGATGGTGGCCGGCGTGTCGTAGCTCCACCACTGGTTGCCGCAGTACGCGTACGCCGTCCCGCCGACCGTGCCGGTGGCCGGGCAGCGCGTCTTGAGCACCTTGTAGTCCTCGATGCCCTGCTCCCACGTACCCGGTGCCGGCCCGGAGGCCGAGCCGCCCGGCGCAGCCTGTGAGACCCCGGCCCAGCCGCGGCCGTAGAAGCCGATCCCGAGCAGCAGCTTGCTGGCCGGCACGCCCTTGCTCTTGAGCTTCTGGATCGCGGCGTCGGAGTGGAAGTTCGGGGTCGGGATGCCGTTGTAGGAGGTCAGCGGCGAGTGCGGAGCCGTCGGGCCCTGCGGGGCGAAAGCCCCGAAGTAGTCATAAGTCATGACGTTGTACCAGTCGAGGTACTGCGCCGCGCCGCCGTAGTCGGCCGCGTCGATCTTGCCGCCGTTCGTGCCGTCGGCGGTGATCGCGGCGGTGACCAGGTAGTTGGAGCCGAAGCGCGAGCGCAGCGCCGACATGACGTTCCTGAACGCGGCCGGGCCGCTGCTGTCGCAGGTCAGGCCGCAGGCGTTCGGGTACTCCCAGTCGATGTCGATGCCGTCGAACACGTCCGCCCAGCGCGGGTCCTCCAGCAGGTTGTAGCAGGAGTTGGCGAAGGCCGCCGGGTTCTGGGCCGCCTGGCCGAAGCCGCCGGACCAGGTCCAGCCGCCGAAGGAGAACAGCACCTTCAGGTGGGGGTACTTCTGCTTGAGCTTGCGCAGCTGGTTGAAGCTGCCGCGCAGCGCGCCCGCGTCCCAGGTGTCGGCGACGCCGTCCACGCTCTCGTTCGCCTGGTAGAAGCGGTCGTAGTCGGCGTAGCTGTCGCCGATCGTGCACTGGCCGTTCTGCACGTTGCCGAAGGCGTAGTTGATGTGGGTGAGCTTGGCCGCCGAGCCGCTGGTGTCGATGTTCTTGACGTGGTAGCCGCGCTGGTAGACGCCCCACTGCACGAAGTAGCCGAGGACCTTGTTGCCCCCGCCGCCTCCGCCGCCCGTGGTGGTGGCGCTGACGCTGTTGCTTTCGCCGGAGCGGTTGCCGGCGGCGTCGCGGGCGCGGACGGTGAAGGTGTAGGCGGTGCCGGCGTTCAGGCCGGTGTTGGTGTAGGTGGTGCCGGTGACGGTGGTGACGAGGGTGCCGCCTCGGTAGACCTCGTAGCCGGTGACGGCGACGTTGTCGGTGGAGGCGTTCCAGGCGAGGGCGACGCTGTTGTTGGTGACGCCGGTCGAGCGCAGGTTGCCGGGCACGGAGGGCGCGGTGGTGTCGCCGCCTCCGCCGCCTGTGGTGGTGGCGTTGACGCTGTTGCTTTCGCCGGAGCGGTTGCCGGCGGCGTCGCGGGCGCGGACGGTGAAGGTGTAGGCGGTGCCGGCGTTCAGGCCGGTGTTGGTGTAGGTGGTGCCGGTGACGGTGGTGACGAGGGTGCCGCCTCGGTAGACCTCGTAGCCGGTGACGGCGACGTTGTCGGTGGAGGCGTTCCAGGCCAGGGCCACGCTGTTGTTGGTGACGCCCGTCGAGCGCAGGTTGCCGGGCACGGACGGCGCCGTGGTGTCGCCGCCTCCGCCGCCTGTGGGCCGCCACAGGGCCGGGACGTTCGGGGGCTCCCAGCCGGGCTGGGAGGTGTGGCTCTGGACGCACTCGTACTCGACGCCGTTGTACGTGACGCGCGTGCCCGCCGAGTAGGCCGTCCACGCCGCCCAGTCGGCGAAGACGGCCTGGGCGGAGGCCAGCGCCTGCGGCGGCGCGGCGGCCAGGGCCGTGAGGGGAAGTGCCAGCGCCGCCAGCACCGCGAGGAGCTTGCTCAGGATCTTGTGTCTCATGACGCTCCGACATCCGGTTGGGGGGTGTGAGGGGTGAAGGATGCCAACTATTAGGAAAGTTTCCTTTAAGTTATGAGACCGACCGTAGTTCCTGTCTGGGATGCCGTCAATATGTGAAGTCGCGTAGTAAGCCGGAGTATCGCTTCGGAGGCGGGGGCGCGTACTCGCCGCGCGTGCTGGTCCGCAGGCCGAGCGCCACCAGCGACTCGGCGAACCGGGTGGCCGCGCTCACGCCGTCGATCACCGGCACCGACGTCGCCCGCGACACCTCGGCGCAGAAGTCGGCCATGCCCGCGCACCCCAGCACCACCGCATCGCTGCCGTCCCGCTCGACCGCCTCGGCGCAGAGCCGGATCACCGCCGCGCGGGCGTCGGGATGCTCCAGGTCGAGGACCGGGATGTCGCAGGCGTGCACGCCCTTGCAGGCGGTGGCGAAGCCATAGTGGTGGGCCAGGTCCCAGGCCCGGCCCACGGTCCTGGACAGGGTCGTCACCACGCTGAAGCCGCGGCCGAGCATGGTGGCGGCGTGCATGGCGGCCTCGGCGATCCCGAGCACAGGCCCGGTGGCCAGCTCCCTGGCGGCGTCGAGGCCGGGGTCGCCGAAGCAGGCGATGACGTACGCGTCCACGCCCTCCCGCTCGCCCGCCGCCACCTCCGCCAGCACTCCCGGCACCGCCAGCGCCTCGTCGTAGTGACTCTCGATCGACTCCGGGCCCATGGAGGGACTGACGGCCGTCACGGTGGTCCCCGGGGACGCCACCGCCCTGGCGCAACGACCGATCGCGTCGGTCATGGCCAGGGCGGTGTTCGGGTTGATCACTTTGAGGTGCGTCATGCGGCGGTGATCCTGGGGTTGCGGCGCTCCAGGACGATCATGGCCGCGAAGCCCAGCCCGCAGCCGATGAACCAGCTGTAGTCGGCGATCCAGGTCACGTCCACCGCCGTGATCAGCTTCGGCACCAGCACCGACGCGATGGCGGGCCCGCCGCTCGCGACCGTGGCCCAGATCGCGTTGGGGTTGTAGCCGCGGCTGAACCAGTAGCGCCCGCCCGGGTCCATCGTGAACAGCTCGTCCACCGACACCCGCTGCCGGGCGCAGACGTAGTAGCCGGCGATCAGGATGCCGAACAGCGGCCCGATCAGCGCGCCCAGCAGGCCGAGCGTGTAGTGGATGGCGTCGGGGTTGCCGTACCAGTTCCACGGCGTGAGCAGCACCGAGCCGACCGCCGCGATCATCCCGCCGGTACGCCAGCTGATCCGCTGCGGGCTGACGTTGGAGAAGTCGAAGGCCGGTGAGATGAAGTTCGCCACGATGTTGATGCCCACGGTCGCGACGACGAACGTCAGGCCGCCGAGCAGGATCGCGAACGGCGTGTCGATGCGCTGCACGGTGTGGATCGGGTCGGTGATCAGCTCACCGAAGACCGGCACCGTGGCCGACGCCGTGATCACCGTGAGCAGGGAGAAGAACAGGAAGTTGATCGGCAGGCCGAGGAAGTTGCCCCGCTTGACGGCCTCGAAGCTGCGCCCGTACCGGGAGAAGTCGCCGAAGTTGAGCATCGGCCCCGAGAAGTACGACACCACCAGGGCGATGGCGCTCAGCATCACGGGGATCGACTCGGCGAAGCCGAGGCTGTCGCCCTGCGACAGGTCCAGGCTGATGTTCTCCCAGCCCGCCTGGCTGACCAGGTAGCCGGCCAGCACGAGCATGACCACGTACACGGCGGGTCCGGCCCAGTCCACGAAGCGCCTGATCGCGTCCATGCCGCGCCAGAACACCGCCGCCTGCGCCACCCACAGGATGGCGTAGCAGATGTAGCCGAGCACGGACAGGCCGAGGAAGGTCGGCTCGTTCAGCGCCGCGGTGGCGGGCCAGAACTTCAGGAAGATGATGATGAGCGACTGCGAGGCCAGGTACGTCTGCACGCCGTACCAGGCGATCGCGATGGCGCCGCGCACGATGGCCGGGATGTTCGCGCCCAGCACGCCGAAGACGGCGCGGTTGATCACCGGGTACGGCACCCCGGTCACCTGGCTCGGCTTGGCCACCAGGTTGCAGAAGACGTTGACGATGACGATGCCCGCGAGCAGCGCGAACAGCACCTGCCAGCTGGCCAGGCCGAGCGCGAACAGGCTGCCCGCGGTCACGTAGCCGCCGACACTGTGCACGTCGGACATCCAGAAGGCGAAGATGTTGTACGACGACCAGCTCTGCTTCTTCAGCGGGGCCAGGTCCTCGTTGGTGAGCCGGGGGTCGTAGGACGGCGGGGACGTGGTGGTGGCGGGTTGTGTCATCTGCGGCATCCTTGGGGGGTGGGTTCGCCGGAGTGTTAAGTGATGGCTTAACACTTAGGTCGAATGTATGCCCGGACACCCGGGCGCTGATTGCGTCCGTGTTAACAGTTGGCGATGGGGGCCCATGGACCTGGAAGCGCTCGGCGGCGAACATCTCGGCCGGCGGCTGCGCGAGCTGCGCGCCGGGTCGGGCAAGTCGCTGCGGGCGGTGGCCCGTGAGCTGGGCATCTCGGCCAGCGCGGTGTCGCAGATCGAGCGCGGGACGATGCGGCCGTCCGTCAGCCGGCTGATCGCCTACACGGCCGCCATCGGCGTGCCGCTGTCGGCTGTCTTCGACGAGCACGAGCCCGCCTTGGGGTCCGCTGGCTCGGGTGCCGCTGTATCGGGGTCCGCTTTTTCGGGTGCCGCTGTTTCGGGGTCCGGGTCCGTGCCCGGTCTGGCCGTGCGGCGGGCCGGGGAGGTGGCGCCGATCGTGCTCGGCGGCGGGGTGACGTTCCGCCGGCTGTCGCCCGGGGCGACGCCGGATGTCGAGTTCTTCGAGTCCACGTACCCGCCGCACGCGGTCTCCACCGCCCACGGGAGCTTCCTGCGGCACGAGGGCTACGAGGTCGGGACGGTCACGGCGGGGGAGCTGACGATCGAGTTCGAGTCGGAGGTGGTCACCCTGGGGGTGGGCGACTCGATCACGTTCCCGTGCGACCGGCCGCACAGCATCGGCAACCGCTCCGCCACCGTCACGGCGGTCGCGACCTGGCTCATCGTCCACGCCCGCTGACCGCTCGGGACGGCCGGCCCGTGGGTGCGGCGGACGAGAGCCGCGCACGGGCGCGGCCGGGGAGCGCGCGCACGGGCGCGCGCGTCTTTGGAGGCGTGACCGCGCGTGTGGCCGGGGGAGGCCACAGGGGGCGGAGAACCCGAGACCGCGAGGAGGCCGGACATGGCCGTGCTGCTGCTGGGGACCTTCGACACCCAGGGCGCCGAGTATGCCCACGTCCGTGACCTGATCATGGCGGCCGGACAGACCACCGGCCTGTCGGCCAAGGCGGCCGAGGCCGGCGGCGTGGACCTGATCATCAGAAACCTCCGAGGAAACCCCCGCCTTCAGGCGGAGGAGAAACCGGATCCCTGCGGAGCAGCGCAGGAACAGATGATTCGCCACCAGCCGAACCGTCGTATCGAACAAGCGCGCGAATTGTCCTTGATCGTTTGGTAGGATGCAGGGCGTGGCGCAGATCGTGAAGCGGGCCTACAAATACCGCTTCTACCCGACCTCCGAGCAGGCCTCGCAGCTTGCCCGGACGTTCGGCTGCGTCCGTCTCGTCTACAACAAAGCCCTCGAAGAGCGCACCCGCGCCTACAACCTGGAAGGCAAGCGGGTCTCCTACGCCGAGTCGTCGGCGATGCTCACCGAGTGGAAGCGCAGTGGCGAGTTCGCCTTTCTGTGCGAGGTGTCGTCGGTCCCTCTTCAGCAGGCGTTGCGGCATCTGCAGGCGGGGTTCGCGAACTTCTTCGCCAAACGCGCCAAGTACCCGACGTTCAAGTCCCGCAAGAAGTCGCGGGCGTCGGCGGAGTACACCCGCTCGGCGTTCCGCTGGCGCGAGGGCGAATTGACGCTGGCGAAGATGGACGCTCCGCTGGCGATCGTGTGGTCGCGTCCGCTGCCGGAGGGCGCCGAGCCGTCCACGGTGACCGTGAGCCGGGACGCTGCGGGGCGCTGGTTCGTGTCCATCCTGGTGGAGGAGAACGTCAGTCCGTTGCCTCCTACCGCGCGGAACGTCGGTGTGGATGCGGGCATCACCGCCCTGGCCACACTCTCCACCGGCGAGAAGATCGTCAACCCCCGGCACGAGCGCCGCGACCGGCGCAAGCTCGCCAAAGCCCAGCGGGCGCTGTCCCGCAAGGAGAAAGGCAGCGCCAACCGGGCCAAGGCTCGCCTGAAGGTGGCCCGCGCTCACGCGCGGATCACCGACCGGAGAAGGGATCATCTGCACAAGGTCACGACACGGCTCGTTCGCGAGAATCAAGTGATCGCCGTGGAAGACCTGGCTGTTCGGAACATGCTTCGCAATCAGTCGCTGGCCCGCGCCGTCTCGGACGCGAGCTGGCGCGAGATGCGGTCGATGCTGGAGTACAAGGCCGCTTGGTACGGGCGCACGCTGGTGGTGGTGGACCGCTGGTTCCCCTCCAGCAAGCTGTGCCCGGCCTGCGGCACCGTGCAAGAGACGATGCCGCTGAACGTCCGGCTGTGGCAGTGCGCCTGCGGCACGGCCCATGACCGGGATGTGAACGCGGCCAGGAACGTGCTCGCCGCCGGGCTGGCGGAGAGCTGAAACGCCTGTGGAGCCGGTGTAAGACCTCAACGAGACCCCTCTCGGGCGGGCGACTGGCCGTGAAGCAGGAAGGCCCATGGGCGACCGTGGGAATCCCCTTCCTTCAGAGGGGGAGGTGTCAACATCTACAACTCCGGCCGGTTCAGGATGGCCGGGCGCGGTTCGCTGGCGGGGCTGATGCCGCAGTTCCTCGACCAGCTGGCCGCCATGGGCTTCGCCGGCGTGCAGAACTTCCCCACAGTCGGCCTCATCGACGGCGTCTTCCGGGCGAACCTGGAGGAGACCGGCATGGGGTTCGGCCTGGAGATCGAGATGATCCGGCTGGCCGCCGAGCGCGGCCTGCTCACCGCCCCGTACGTGTTCACCGCCGAGCAGGCGGAGGCCATGGCACGGGCGGGCGCCGACATCCTGGTGCCGCACATGGGCCTGACCACCAAGGGCAGCATCGGCGCCAAGACCGCGCTGACCCTCGACGAGTCGGCCGTCCGCGTCCAGGAGATGCGTGACGCCGCCGTCGCGGTGAACCCCGACGTCATCGTCCTGTGCCACGGCGGCCCCATCGCCGAGCCCGACGACGTCCGCTACATCCAGGAGCGCACCTCCGGCGTCGCCGGCTTCTTCGGCGCCTCCTCGATGGAAACGCCTGCCCGCTGAACGGGCCATCGCCGACCAGCTCAGGGCCTTCAAGGGCCTGCCCGCCTAGGAAAGGGTCACATGCACCGCGAACCGGACTCCGTCCCCACGATGCTCTTCGACTGGGGCTCCATCAAATGGCACGTGACGCCCGGCAGCGTGCCCGGCGCCTCGTCCACGCTGGGTGAGGTGGTGATCAACCCGAACAAGGGGCACGACCGCCACCTGCACCCCCACTCCGACGAGATCCTCTACATCATCGAAGGGGAGGGGTGCCAGACGGTCGGAGACGACCCGGAGTTCCCGGTCAAGGCCGGTGACGCCGTCTGGATCCCCATGGGGACGCTGCACTCGACGTTCAACACCGGCTGGCGGCCGCTGCGGATCATCGCCACGTACACGCCGGGCGGTGAGGAGGAGGCGCTGCGCGACCTGCCCGACTTCGTCGAACTGGCCCCCGGCGAGCACCCCACCTGGACGGTCGGCCCGGCGAAGTAAGCCCCGGCGCGCGCGGGAGCCGGGTCAGGAACGGGGGAAGAGAGTGCCGTCGAAGAGCTTGCGCGCGGTGCGGACGTTCGCGGCCCGCACCGCCGTGGGCGGGCTCGTGGACAGGTCGAGCTCCACCTCCACCTGCAGATGGCCGGTGGGATGCTCGACGTCCACCCGGCTGCCCGCCGGCAGCCGGGCGTGGCGGCGCGCCACCCCGTGCTCAAGCAGCGCCGCCGTCACGACGCTGATGGCGCCCAGCACCCCGATCGCCGCGTGCGGCCTGAGCGGGATGAACGTACGGGTGCACAGCGCCCCACCGTCCCTGGGCGGCGCCACCAGCGTGGTCTTCGGCACCGGCCGGCGCGTCACGTCACCGAGCCCCATGAGTTTCCCGGCCTGCAGGCGCAGCGACTGCACCCGCTCGCGCAGCCCCTCGTCGGCGGCCAGTTCCTCGTGCGGCTCATACCCGGTGATGCCCAGGTCCGAAGCCGCCGCGACCACGACCGGCATGCCGTTGTCGACGCACGTCACCTCGACGCCGTCGATCACGTCCACCTCGCGGCCGGTCGGCAGCAGGCCGCCGGTGGCCGAGCCGGCCGTGTCCTCGAACCCGAGCACGACGGCGGCGGCCGTCCCCGGCACGCCGGAGATGGCGGTGCCGCCCCGGTAGTCGACGCGCCCGCCGGGCGTGGGGAAGCTCGCGGTGGCCGCGCCGCCGGAGTTCAGCAGGCGGATGCGCACCTCGGTGTGCTCGCGGCCCGGCGTGACCAGCCCGCGCTCGACGGCGAACGGGCCGACGCCGGCCAGCAGGTTGCCGCAGTTCTGCGCCGCCGAGACCACCGGCTCGTCCACGGCCACCTGAAGGAAGAGGTAGTCGAGGTCGGCCGACGGGTCGGCGCTCGGTGACACCACGGCGACCTTGCTGGTCAGCGGGTGCGCGCCGCCGATGCCGTCGATCTGGCGCGGGTCGGGGCTGCCCAGGGCACGCAGCAGCAGGTCGTCGCGCTCGGCCGGGTCGGCGGGCAGGTCGGAGGCCAGGAAGTAGGCGCCCTTCGAGGTGCCGCCCCGCATCAACATGCAGGGCACACCCTCATTGACCGCCGTCATCAGTCACCGTCGTACTCCTTCGCGCTCACGTACGTGATGCCGAGTCCGGGCAGGCGTTCGCGCAACCCGTAGCGGTCGAGGCCGAGTTCGCCCTTCTCGAACGCCTCCCGCGTCGCCGCCTCCTTTGCGGCCCGCGCGGCGGAGGCTTCGATGCCCCGCTCCAGGTCCTGCCGGGGACACACGAGCACCCCGTCGTCGTCGGCGATGATCGCGTCGCCGGGCCGGACGACCTGCCCGCCGATCGTGACCGGCACGTTGACCGCGCCCGGCGTCGCCTTCACCGTGCCCTGCGCGCTGACCGCCGAGCTCCACGCGGGAAAGCCCATCGCCCGCAGCTCCGCCACGTCGCGTACGCCCGCGTCGATCACCACGCCGCGCACGCCGCGGTGACGCAGCGCGGTCGCGAACAGCTCGCCGAACATGCCGTCCGTGCACGGCGACGTCGTGGTGACGACCAGGAGATCGCCCTCCTGGCACTGCTCGACCGCGACGTGGATCATCAGGTTGTCGCCCGGCCAGCACACCACGGTGACCGCGTTGCCGCCGGTCCGCGCGCCCGGCCAGGCGGGACGCAGCCCGGGGCCGAGGTAGCCGGTGCGGCCGAGGGCTTCGTGCACGGTCGCGACGCCGTACGCGGCCAGGGTGGCGATGCGGTCGACGGGCGCCCGCGAGATGCCGGTGACGACCACGTTCCTCATGCGAGCACGTCCGTGACCTGCGGGTAGAGCCGCATGTACGCCTCGCCCATGGTGTCGTGCGCCAGCCCCAGGTTGGGCCCCGCGTTGCGCTTGAGCTGCACGCCGCGCCGCTTGGCCAGGTCGGTGTAGTAGTCCCACATGTGCTGCTGGGCCGGCAGGCACTCCATGGCCTTGCGCTTCCTGTCGAAGGCCGGGGTGATGTCGAGCAGCAGGTCCGGCTTGAAGTCGCACTGCTCGGGCTGGTGCGGCTCGAAGAAGAACACCGGTGGCGCGCCGAGGGGCGCGCCGGGCGCGTCGTAGCCGGCCGCCTGCGCCAGCACGCGCGCCTGCAGCGCCATGCGGGCCGCCGCCGGATGGTCGCCGTTGTACGGGTCCGCCAGCGGATGGGTCAGCACCACGTCGGGTTCGAGCTCCCGGTAGACGCGGACGAGCCGGTCGACGAGTTCGGTGCTCTCGATCAGCGGGTAGTCGCCGGCGTCGAAGAACTCGATCTCCGCGCCCAGCGCCGCGGCGGCGTTCTGCGCCTCCTCGCGGCGGATCGCCTTGATCTCGTCGAGCGTACGGCCGGCCCGCCACGCCTTCGCGGACTCGCCGCGTTCGCCGAAGCTGAGGCAGACCACCTTGGCGCGCTCGCCACGGCTGGTGGCGAGGGCTATCGCGCCGCCCGCGCGCCAGACGAAGTCGCCCGCGTGGGCACTGATCACCAGAAGGGTGCGGGATGAGGTCTTTGCCGAGGTCACCCAGCCGACGCTAAAAGCCGATCGGCAAGATTGTCAACACTTTCGCTCGCAATCCACGCACGGTCGCCGACTCCGCCCGCTAGCCTTGGCTGAATATGGACAATATTGTCAACAACAAGGAGTGTCGGATCAGGAAGGACGTCCATGCAGGACCCTCAGGTCGCGCTGCTCGGCTACGGTGAGGTCGGCCGCATCCTGGCCGGCGGACTCGCCGGACGTGTCCGGCTGCGCGTGTACGACCCGGCCTGCCCGCCCGGCGGACCGGCGTCCGGTGAACTGGTCGCGTCCAATGCCGCCGCCGTACGCGGGGCCGACGTCGTCATCGCGGTCACCACCGGGGCCGACAGTCTCACGGCGGGCACCGAGTCGCTGCCCCACCTCAAGCCCGGCGCCCTGTACGCCGACCTGTCCACCGGTGCGCCCGGCGACAAGCGCCGCCTGGCCGAGGTGCTGGAGCCGGGCGGCGCGGCCGTCGTGGACGGGGCGATCATGGCGCCCATCCCGCTGCGCGGCCTGGCCACGCCGGTCCTGGCCAGCGGGGAGCAGGCGGAGCGGTTCGCCGCGTTCGCCGGCGCGTACGGCATGGTCGTGACGCCGATCGGCGGCGTGCCCGGCGACGCCGCGGCCCGCAAACTGCTGCGCAGCGTGCTGGTGAAAGGGCTCAGCGCCCTGCTCATCGAGTCCCGGCGGGCGGCGGAGGCGGCCGGGCTGGGGGAGTGGTTCTGGGGGCATCTGCTGGAGACCGTCGAGAACGCCGACGAGGCCTTCGTGGTCCGGCTGCTTCAGGGCGCGGGGCAGCACGGGGTGCGGCGGGTGCACGAGATGGAGGCGGCCACGCGGATGCTGACGGAGCTCGGGGTGTCCGCCACCATGACCGAGGCCACCACCGCCACCCTCGACCACGCAACCCGCACCGGCGTCCCACCCACCCCGGACAAAACGCCGTAACGGCTGCCGGCGGCCCCGCCGGGCGGCGTCTCCGAGGTGGTGCGCCTTCCCCGAAGGGGCGCTCAGCGGGAGTGGCTGCGGGGCCGTAGTCAGGTGGGCCCGGCTTCCAAAGCCTTGGTGACGCTGCGCAGGTGCTGCTGCATGGCCGTCTGCGCGGCCTCGGGGTCGCGGGCCACGATGGCCGCCACGATCAGCTCGTGCTGCGGCAGCGAGATCGCCGCCCGCCCCGGCTGTCTGGCCAGGCGGAACTTGTGCCGCACCACCTGCGCCCCCAGCCGTTCGATGATCGCCGCCGAGGTGCGGTGCCCGGCGATGGCGCGGATCTCGGCGTGCAGGGCGGCGTTCAGCTCCGAATAGCGGTCGAGGTCGTTGACCGTCACGGCCTCTCGCATGTCGCCCACGATCTCGCGCAGCCGCGCGGCCTGCTCGGGCGTGACCCGTTCGGCGGCCTTGGCCGCGGACAGGCCCTCCAGCACCATCCGCACCTCGGTGATCTCGACGGCCTCCTCGCGCGAGATCGCCCGGACGCGGGCTCCCTTGTTGCGCAGGATCTCGACGAGACCTTCCCCCGCGAGCTCCTTGAACGTCTCGCGCACCGCCGCCCGCGCGGCGCCGAACTGCTCGCACACGTCGGCCTCGACCAGCCGCTGGTTGGGCACGAAGTCCCCCTCGAGTATGGCCGACCTGACCCGGTCGGTCAGTGTCTCCTCCTGCGGGGACCCTGCGGTCACGACGTTCTCCCGGTGCCGTACGGACAGATCTGGTTCGACAATATTATGAACAATCCACCCGTGGTCGTGCTGGCCAGGACGGCCGCCGGATCGCGCGATCGCCGGCTCCGGACGCGGCGCGACAGCCCCCGGCCGCGCGGGCCTGGCGCTTTGATCGTTTGGCCCCGATCTGTCGGTGCCCTCTAGTAAGTTCCCGGATCATTCGATCAGCCGGTCGCGGAGAGCACGGGCATGTCCGCCCGTCCCGCGAGCCGGCAGGGGCGGGAGGTTCTGAGGCCGTGGACGCGGACAATGCCGCGTGGGAAGAGCGCAGTGTGCTCCGGGTGGTGCCACCCGTGGAGCCGCGCAAGCTCGCGAAAGTGCCCTTCGTCGAGCTGGCCGACGGCCGGCTGCAGGGCGTCGTGTCGAGCGGATCCGACATCGAGCGGGTCTACGTCTCGTCGATCAGCGCCGGTGATCACGCGCTGAGCTGCAGCACCAACAACAACCGGCCGTGCGGCGCGCTGCACGGCTACGCGTGCAAGCACATCAGGTCGCTGGCCGACGAGGCGGTCGTGCAGTACGGGCTCGACCGGGTGGCCCGTTACCTGCGGGTCGAGGTCCCTGAGGGGGAGCGGCTGATGGAGCACATCAACGGTCATGTCGAGCGCACGCCGGCGGCCGTCGTGTTCAGCCGGTTCCTGCGCCACCTGGCCTACCTGGAGGTGCCCGACAGCACCGACCCGCTGACCGAGCTGCACTGGTTCCCGGCGACGGGGGCGGTGCGCTGATGCTCGACGTACAGCTGAGTGAGCTGATCGCGGACGGTCCCGCAGGGGCCGGCGCGGCGCTGGACGTGGTGGCCGGGTTCGACGCGGCGCTCACCCACGGGTTCGCCAGGATCGGCGAGGAGCCGGCGGCGGCGCTGGCCGCCCTGGCGGGCGCGCTGGCGGGCACCCCGCTGGCCGGGCGCGTGAGCGAGGCCGTGGAGAAGGTGAGCGCGGGCTCCGTCGCGGACGAGCATCTGGCGGCGCTGGCCGGCGCCCGGGCCGCGCTGTTCGGCGCGGTGCACGACGCGCTGCTCGCCCGCCTGGACACGGCGCTGGGCCGCACCCGCGCCGCCTGGGAGCCGGTCGCGGGCGAGAGCGAGGCGCCGGCCAACCTGCTCGCCGGATGCCGCATCTGGCTGCGCGAGCTGGCCATCGTGGGCTGGCGCGGCGTCGATCACGACCTGGTCGCCTCCGCCGACCAGACCATCGAGGCGCTGCTGGCCGTGCCGGGGCTGCGCGGACTGGCGGTGCTGCTCGACGGCCTGGCGACAGAGCTGCGGGCCTCCAGCCCGATCGCCACGATGGAGCGGCTGCCCGCCCGCCGCTGGGCCGACCTGTGGACGCGCGCCATGCTGCTGTCGCAGCAGGGCCCGTGGCCGGGCGGCGCCGAGCAGGTGTCGGGCCGGCTGCTGATCCTGGGCGCCGACGTGCACGAGCACGCGACCGTCGTCCGCGTCCAGGTGCACGCCGTGCTGGAGCCGTCAGGAGGCGCGCCCGCCAGGCTCGTCCGTACGAGCGTGGCCGCCGCCAAGGTCGACACGATCGTCGGCCCAACCGTGTGGCGGCTGCTCGGCGGCCACCCCGCGCTGCTGGCCGCGCTGGCCGAGCACCGCAGCGTGGAGATCACCGACATGCCGCTGCTGCCCGGCGGCGACCTGGTGTGGCACGACGACCGTGCCCGTCCCGGCGCGGAGGCCGACCCGTTCGCCACGGCCCGGCTCCAGCTCGGCGGGGCCACGGCGGCGCCGGTGACGCCGCTCGACCGCCATCCGGTGCGCATCGCCGAGCCCGTCTTCGTCGAGGGCTACAAGACCGACGGGCGCACGCTGACCCTGGGCGGCGGCAAGCTCGCGTTCGACCTCGACCGGCTGCCGTCCTGCGGCCCGCTCACCCCCGCGCTGCTCAAGGCCTCGACGGCCTGCGTGGGCCTGCTGCGCTGGGACGGCGGGCAGTGGTCGCTCCAGCCGCTCGCGGTGCAGTCGGTGGTCAAGAAGGAGCCGGTCGCGGCGCACAACGGCGACTGGGCCAAGGGCCCGACCGACCCGAAGGCGGCCAAGGCCGAGACCAAGAACGGTGACGTGGTCGCCGTACTGCGGGAACGAGCGGGACGGCTGTTGCGCAAATGACCGAGACCCCCGCAACCCCCGTCACGCAGAGCGCCGACCAGACCAAGCGTCAGGTGCTCTACTGGCGGCTGCTGTCGCGGCTGTTCAGCCCCGACGAGCAGCCCTCGCTGGAGAACGCCAGCGTCGGCATCGTCGGCGAGCTGGGCCTGCCGCCCGCGCTGCTCGACCCAGGGGTGTCGGTGGACAACCTGGTGCAGCGCTTCCCCGAGCTGGCCGCTCAGTTCGACGGCCTGATGACCGAGCGGGAGCACGAGGAGGGCGACGAGGTCCGCCGCGCGGCCCTGGTCTCCAAGCTGCTGCTCAACGTGTTCGCGACCGGCTCGGGCAACGTCAGCGCGAGCCAGTTGCAGAGCTGGAAGCAGGACGCGGGCTGGTTCGAGCGCGGCATGGGCTGCGAGCCTGGCGGGCTGCGCCATCGCGTCGGCGACGAAGAGCTGGCCAAGGTCCTCGCCGGCCTGGAGGGCGACCTGGTCAAGCGCATGCGCCTGCGCGAGGTGCTGGCCGATCCGGCCCTGGCCAAGCAGCTGACGCCGAGCATGTCGCTCATCGAGCAGCTCCTGCACGACAAGTCCAACCTGTCGGGCGTCGCGCTGGCCAACGCCAAGGCGCTGATCCGCAGGTTCGTGGACGAGGTCGCCGAGGTGCTGCGCACCCAGGTGGAGAAGGCCAGCGCGGGCGTCATCGACCGGTCGGTGCCGCCGAAGCGGGTCTACCGCAACCTCGACATCGAACGGACGATCTGGAAGAACCTCACCAACTGGAGCCCCGACGACCAGCGGCTCTACGTGGACCGGCTCTTCTACAAGCAGACCGCCCGCCGCACCACCCCGGCCCGCGTGATCGTGGTCGTCGACCAGTCGGGCTCGATGGTGGACGCCATGGTCAACTGCACGATCCTGGCCTCGATCTTCGCCGGCCTGCCGAAGGTCGACGTGCACCTGATCGCCTACGACACCAGGGCACTCGACCTGACCCCGTGGGTGAGCGACCCGTTCGAGGTGCTGCTGCGCACCACGCTGGGCGGCGGCACCAACGGCACGGTCGCGATGGCGCTGGCCAGACCGAAGATCGCCGATCCGCGCAACACCGCGATGGTGTGGATCTCCGACTTCTACGACAACCGCTCACTGATCACCGACTTCGAGGCGATCCACCGGTCGGGGGTCAAGTTCATCCCCGTCGGCTCGGTCAACAGCTCAGGCAGTCAGAGCGTCGACCCGTGGTACCGCCAGAAACTCAAGGCCATGGGCACGCCTGTGCTCTCCGGCCATGTCCGCAAGCTCGTGTTCGAGCTCAAGAACTTCCTCGCCTAGGAGACCGCGAATGAGTGACGATATGCTGCGTGCCCCCGCAGAGGTGAAGTACGCCGAGGAGCTCGACTACCTGGAGTCGATCGACGACGGCCCCAAGCCGTTCACGTGGCGGCTCAGCCCCCGCATGATCCGGATGTTCGTCCTCGGCTCCGAGCGCGCCGACGGGATCGACAGGGAGATCCCGCAGAAGTGGTTCGGTGACCGCAGCTTCGTCGAGCGCAGCATCGTGACCCTGGCCTCCGACCGGGGCCTGCTGCTGATCGGCGATCCGGGCACCGGCAAGAGCTGGCTGGCCGAGCTGCTGTCCGCGGCCATCTGCCGCAACTCCACGCTCGTCGTCCAGGGCACCGCCGGCACCACCGAAGACCACATCAAATACTCGTGGAACGTCTCCATGGTCATCGCCAAGGGGCAGTCGCGCGAGTCGATGATCCCCTCGCCGATCATGACGGCGATGGAGGGCGGCGTGATCGGCCGCTTCGAGGAGCTGACCCGCTCCACCAGCGACGTCCAGGACGCGCTCATCTCGATCCTGTCGGAGAAGTACGTCTCCATCCCCGAGCTCGACGACGACAACATCGTCTTCGCCCAGCCCGGCTTCTCCATCATCGCCACCGCCAACAGCCGCGACCGGGGTGTCAACGACCTGTCCTCCGCGCTCAAGCGCCGCTTCAACTTCGTCCGCATCCCGGTCGTGACGAACAAGAAGAGCGAGGCGGAGATCGTCCGCTTCCGTACCGAGGAGCTGCTGCGCAGGCACCGGATCGAGCTGGACCTGCCGCCCACGCTGCTGGACATCCTGCTGCAGAGCTTCGCCGACCTGCGCTCGGCGGCGTCCTCGGCCACCAGCGACGACGACAAGCTGGAGTCGGCGCTGTCCACGGCCGAGCAGATCGGCGTGCTGGAGGACGCCATCCTGCACAGCCACTTCTTCGGCGACCGCGTGCTGCGCGCGCAGACGCTGGCCGGGTCGCTGGTCGGCTCGCTGGCCCGGCGCAGCCCCGAGGACCTGGCGATCCTCAACAAGTACTGGCACGGGGTGGTCGAGCCGCGCAGCAAGAAGGACGGCGGCGAGTGGCCGGAGTTCCTCGAGGGCGGCCGCGAGGCCATCGCCACGCTCTCATGATCGGCCAGCCGAGCCCCTTCGGCTCGCTCCGCGAGCAGCTGCTCGGCGCGGCCGAGCAGTTCGCCGAGGGTCCCGTCGCCGTGCCCGGCATCCTGTCGGGCCTGGTGGACGACGTGGACCGGGCGCTGCGCGAGGAGCTGGAGATCTTCCCGGTCTGCCACCATTCGCCGGCCTCGGCGCTGGCGATGGTGCGCAGGCTCAGGGAGAAGCAGCCGAAGGTCATCTATCTGGAGCTCTGCGAGGACCTGCAGCCGCTGCTGACCGAGCTGCGCAACTGCCGGCTGCCGGTGGCGCTGCAGGCGTTCGCGACCGACATCGACGGCTTCCCGAAGTCGTGGGCGCCGCTCAGCGTGGTGGCGCCCATCACGGAGGCGTCCGCCGAATACCAGGCCATCTCGTACGCGCTGGAGACCCCGGGCGTCGAGCTGGTGCTGGTGGACCGCTCGACCGACCACGTCTTCCAGTGGGCTCCCGGGGAGGAGCCGCAGGCCGCCGGCAAGAAGGAGGAGGAGGCGGGCCTGCACGGCGACGCGGTCGGCGTCGAGATCGGCGACCTGCGCCCCCGCTTCGCCGAGCTGGAGGAGCACCTGCTGCACCACGGCAAGGTGCGCCACTGGTCGGAGTGGTGGGACCAGTACGTCGAGCAGCCCCTGTCCGGGGCGGACTACGACACCTACCGCCAGGTCATGGTGCTGATCGGCAGCCTGTTCCGCCGGCTCGGCCCCGGCGGCGACCGGCTGGCCGTGGACGAGGACCGCGAGCGCTACATGTGGACCAGGATGCGCGAGCACCTGTCCGCCTCGGGCGCCGACCCCGCCGACTGCCTGTACGTGTGCGGCGCCTTCCACGCCGCCAGCCACGTCGAGCAGTTCGGCGTCAGGTCCGAGGCGCCGTTCGAGATCAGCCCGCGCACCGAGACCAAATGGCTGTACGGCCTCATCCCGTCCAGCCACTCGGCCATCGAGGCGCAGTTCGGGCTGGCCCCCGGCTCGGTGTCGATCGCGGCGGCGACCTGGGCCAAGGCGCTCACCCGGGGCAAGCTGACCCCGTTCCAGCTCCAGGGCCAGAAGAGCGCGCGCAAGCGCCCGGCCAAGCTGCCCGCGCCCGTCCCGCAGGGTGACGTGGCCGACAAGCTGACCGGGTTCCTGTCCAGCCCGCCGGCGCTCGACGCGCTCGACGAGGCCGAGCTGCTCGGCTGGTCGGTGGACATCGTCCGGCTGGCCCGGCGCAACGGCTACCTGGCCAGCACCGCCGACGCCATCGCGGTCTACGAGACCTCGATCCTGCTGGCGGGCATGCGCAACCGGGCCAGGCCGACCCCGTACGACTTCCAGGACGCCGCCGTCACCTGCATCGAGAAGGACTCCGTGCCGGGTCGGCGCGACGTGCGGCGGCTGTGCGAGATCCTGCTCGGCGGCGACCGCGTCGGCGAGGTCGGCTACGACGCGCTGCCGCCGCTAGCCAGGAACGTCTACGACCGGCTCGCGCCGCTCGGGCTCGACCTGGAGAAGCGCACGATCCAGCGGGCGCTGCTCAACCTGCAGGCCGAGCCCGACCTGGTGCCCTGCTCCGACCTGCTGTGGATGCTGCGTCACCTGCTGCCCGACGACGCCGTACGGCCCATCATGGGCGAGCGCAAGCTGGGCGAACGCTCGATCCAGGAGAGCTGGGACCTGTCGTTCGGCAAGCACCAGCGCTCGATCATCGAGCTCGGCTACGAGGGCGTCACCATCGAGCAGGTGCTGGAGCAGCGGCTGCGGCGCTCGGTGTGGGACCAGAAGGCCACCGCGGCCGTCGCGCTGGCGGCGGTCGAGGACGCGATCCTGTTCCTCGGCAGCCGGCGTTTCGCCGACGAGCTCGGCGCGCGGGCGGTGGAGCTGCTCGCGGCCGAGCGCACGGTGGACGACGCGCCGGAGGTGCTGCGCCGGATCCGGCGGCTGATGGCCTACTACCGGACGGCCGAGCCGGAGCTGCCCGCCTGGTGCGAGGCGTTCGCGACCAGCGGATACGCACATTACTGCACGCTGCTGCCGACGGCCTTCGTGGACGACGACACCGGGGTGCGGCAGGTGTCGGCCATGCTCGGGTTCCTGTTCTCGATGGAGAGCCTCGCGCTGGCGCTCGGCTGCGACCGGGCCCAGCTGGAGCTGGCCGTGCAGCAGTCGCACCCGGAGGCGCCGGCCAAGGTGGCGCTGCTGTGGGCGGCCCGGCACCAGCTCGGGCTGCTGCCGCTGGCCGAGCTGCGCTCCCGCGCGGACGACCTGCTGGCCAACCCGCTGGTCATCCCGTCGTTCCCGCAGTACATCATCGGGTTCGTGCAGGCCATGGAGCCGGTGCCGCAGTTGTCGGGGTTCGTGGTGGAGGTGATCTCCAAGGCGTTCGGACGGCTGCCCGACGGCGTGCTGCTGCCCTGGCTGCCCAAGCTGATCACCACGCTGCGCGACGGGGCGGCGGAGCTGGTGCCGGTGCTGGTCCGCGAGGCCGGGCGCACGTTCCCCGGCTCGCTGACCGCCGCCGACACCTGGACGCCGCCCTGGGAGGCCCGTCCCAAGCCCGCCGCCACTGCCGGCGCCGCTCCGGTGGCGTCGGGGCCGGTGGCGGAGCTGCTCCTGGCGCATCCGGCCGCGTGCGACGCGGTGGCCGGGGTGCTCGGGTGTGCGGGTGAGTGGTCTGCACCCGGCGCCGACGGCGGCCCGGTCGGGAATCCCGAGGTGGGCGCGTTGCTGACCGGGCATCCGGAGGCGGCGCTGGCGGTGGCCGGTCTGCTGTCCTGACCTGCCGTAGCGCACGAGCGCTGGGCGCGATCCCGTTCAGAACGGGGTCGCGCCCAGCACTGTCATGAGCCGGTACGCGCTCAGGAGGGGCGTCAGCCGAAGACGCGGGACAGCCTGGGGATCCGGCGTACCAGGAGCCAGTCCACCAGCAGCACCACGATCATCGTCATCCCGGCCAGCGGGAACAGCAGTCCCAGCACCGCCATGATGACCATCACCCCGTAGGCCGTGCGCCGGTCCGTGGCGCGGGCGGGGGCGCCGGCGCGGCCGCGCGGGCGGCGCTTCCACCACATCCACGTCCCGGTGACCACGAGCGTGATGATCGTCAGGCAGGCTCCCAGCATCACCAGCAGGTTCACCACGCCGTACCGGCGGCCCTCGTGCAGCGCGACGCCCTGCTCGACGGCCTTGGCCAGCACGCCGTACTCGTTCCAGCCGTACGAGGTCAGCACCTTCCCGCTGTACTGGTCGACGTGGAGGGTCTGCGCGTCGGCGGGGTCGCGGCGCGGGTCGGTCACGATCGTGTAGACGCCCTTGGGACCGTCCGGCAGCAGGACCTTGACGTCACATTCGCTCGGCGGGCACCTCCGGATCGCCGGCCTGGCGGCGGCCAGGGCGTTCTCGACGGGCAGCGCTCCCGGCTGCAGCCCGCCGTGCGTCGCGCCGTGCCCGGCGTGCGCGTCATCGGAGGGGGGCACGGGCAGCCGTTCGGCCGCCCACGGCACCTTGGCGTCGGGGTTGGCCGACAGGTCGCCGGACAGGGGCGTGGAGGTGTGGGGGTAGTCGTCGGCGCTCGGGGTCGTCGAGCCGGTGCTGTCCTGGATGCGCTGGAGCCCGTCGCCCCACACGCCCGACCACGGCAGGCCGGAGAGCACGAGGAACACGACCACCGCGCCCCCGCCGATCCCGGCCGTGACGTGCAGCCGGCGCAGCTTCGCCCGACCGGTCCGCACCTTCCTGACCGGCGCCGCCTTGACCCGCTTGCGCCGGCCGCCCCACCACAGGTACGTGCCGGTCGCGGCCAGGATCAGGGCCCAGCAGGCGGCGATCTCCACCACCCGGTCACCGATCGTCCCTGACATCAGCTCGCCGTGGATCGTGCGTACGACGCGCATGAACGTGGCCGCGTCGTCGATCTCCCCGACCACCTGCGCCGTGCCCGGATTCACGTACACCGAGACGCCCTGCGCGAACGGGCCGGTGTCGGAGCCCTGGAGGATGACGCGGGTGGTGCGGTCGGGGGAGGTGGGCGGGATGACGGACATGACGGGCGTGCCCGGACGTACCTGCTGGGCGGCGGCGATCTGCTCCGACAGGGGACGCGCGGTGGCGGCGGGTTCGGCCAGCGTGCGTACGTCCTGGTAGCGCCACTCCTCGAAGGGCTCCTTGAACAGGTAGATCGAGCCGGTGATCGCCAGCACGAGCAGGACGGGGGCGACGAAGATGCCAGCGTAGAAGTGCCAGCGCCAGACGACCCGGTAGCGCTGGGAGGCGGACGACGTGGGCGGGGGTGAGGGGATGGGGGCGGTGGCTTCCGTACGGGTTTCGACCGAGGTCATGAAGGGCTCCGTTCCGTCCGGCGCGCGTAGCTGAACGAGGGCGCGCCGAGATCGGGCAAGGGGGGACCGCGTGGAAGGGGCGTATGCCCGGGAACCGGGCGACAAGGGGCCGCACGGAACCGGCGTGCGCGCCGGAACCGGGCGACAAGGGGTCGCGCAGAACTGGCGGGCACGCCAGAACCGGGCGACAGGGAGTCGCGCGGAGCCGGCATATGCGCCGAATCCAGGCAGGGGAACCGTGCGGCGCGCGTACAGGCCCGTGCCTGCGCCGCCGACGGACGTACCCGGCGAGAATGTGCGGCCGGGCACCGATGAGAGGTCGGGTCAGTCCAGTCCCGGGCAGGGCGGTCCCCTGCGGCACAGAGCCCAGGCCAGCACCTGGGAATCGCGGACGTTCGCGCGGTCCGCCGTGATCGGGCGGGCGATGCGGGAGTACGCCGGGGGCGCGGCGTCGCGGGCGATCAGCAGCGCCCACAGCAGCTCGCGCAACGAGCAGCCGAGCAACAGCAGCAGCGCGGCCAGCGCCGTCTCACCGCGATCGAGCCACCACGCCGACACCGCCGCTACCAGGGCGTGAGCCAGCAGCATGCCCGCCCAGGCGAACAAGCCGTCCTCATGATGGCCGGTGAACAGGTGCGAGTCGTGCTCGGCGCCGCCGGAGGAGAGCACGGAGGAAAGGGAGGCTTCGCCCGCCGTGAACAGCTGGTGCATCCCGTACTGGGCGGCGAAGGAGGCGGTGAGCAGCGTGCCGGGGGAGCGTCTGCGACGGGCCAGCACGTACGCGCCCGCCGCCGTCACCGCCGTGGCCGCCAGCACGGTTCCGAGACCGGCGATCGGGCCGCCGGCCAGCACATGCATGCCCAGGGCCGCGAGCACACAGACGGCCGCGAACACCGCCGCCCGCAGCCCGCGCAGACCGGGCCGGCCAGCCTGCGCGGTGTCCCTGCTGCCGGTGCCGCGTCCTTTCTGGTCGGGGCTCATGCGCGTTCACCGCTCACACCGACAGATACGGCGGGTTCGCGGGTGCGGTTCACCGAACGCGACGAACTTTCGGGTCAACGCCCGCCCACGGCGCGGCCGGTGGATCGAAGCCGCAGGTGGGAGCCCGTATGCTCACTGGGCGCCGTACACCAACCTGGGCGGGTGACCTCCGTAAAGCTGACTGACGGTGACGAAGCGGTAGCCGCGCTTGGACAGGCCACGCAGCACCCGTGGCATCGCGCGGACCGTCGACGGGTGGATGTCGTGGAACAGGATGACGCTGCCCGGCCGCACCGACCGCAGCGCCTTGCGGGCCACCTTGGCGCTGTCGCGCGACCGCCAGTCCAGAGTGTCCAGGCTCCACATCACCATGGGCCGCCTGGTCTGGTGGCGGACGGTCGCGTTGAACGCGCCGTACGGCGGCCGGACGAGCTTCGGCCGGACCCCGATGGCCGCCTTGATCGCCTGGTCGGTACGGGCGAGCTGCGACCGCACCCGGACGGCGGACAGCTTCGTCAGGTCCGGGTGCGACCAGGTGTGGCTGCCGATCTCGTGCCCCGCCGCGTATGTCCTGCGCACGACGCCCGGGCTAGCGGCGACGTTCTGGCCGACGACGAAGAACGTGGCCCGCGCCCGGTAGGCGGCCAGGTGGCGCAGCAGCGCGTCCGTGTACTTGCCCGGCCCGTCGTCGAACGTGAGCGCCACGCACTTGGCCCGGCGGCAGTCGACCGGCCTGGCCTGCTCGGCGGTGGCGCCGTTGATCGCGGCCAGCACCGGCGCCAGCGAGGCCGCCCCCGCGACCTCCACCGCCCCCGCCGCCTTCGCCCACGCCTCCCGCACAGCCACCGATAAGGCCGCAGGCGACACCCCGGCCCCCGCTTTGGCCTCAGTCCAGGTCCCAGCTTTGGCCTCGGTTCCGGCCTCCCGGGTCTCGGGCTGGGCGGAATCCGGTGTCGCGCCCACCACGCGCCGCCCTGCCTGTGCCGTTCCGGACGTGGCCTGTGCCGGGTCCGGAGTGGCGGTCAGGTAACCACAGGCCGCCGTCAGCAAGGCGGTCGTGGCGAACAACCCCGCCGTCCCCCGTCGCGCCCCGGCCCCTGCGGGCGGGCGCGGGTTTGTGCCGATGTTCATTTTTGCCCCCTCGCGCACCGCCCCCGGTGCGCCCCCTGAGCGACGACCCCGGCGAGCGCCAGGATCGTTCCAAGGTGTTGGACTGTCGCCGTTCGCACCTGGTTCGCGGAAGGCCGCTTTCCGGATGAAGCGGTCGGGGAGGGGACGACATCTCGACCAGGGAAGCCGTCGGCGTCGCGGCCGGGCTAGGCGCCGTAACCGCCGTCGATCCGCAGCACCGCCCCGGTGATGTAGCTGGCCTGCGGGCTGGCGAGGAAGACGACGCCCGCGGCGATCTCCTCCGGCCTGCCGTACCGCCCCATCGCCGTCGTCGGCAGGAAGACGGGCGCGGCCGGGCCGTCGGCGGGGTTCATCGCGGTGTCGACGAACCCGGACTGGATGACGTTGACCGTGATGCCCCGGTGGGCCAGGTCGCGCGCCGCGCCCCGGCTGTAGCCCTCAAGGGCCGACTTGGTGCCGGCGTAGTCGGTCATCCCGGAAAAGCCCACCCGCGTTCCCACGCCCGAGCTGATGCTGATGATCCGCCCGCCGTCGGGCAGCAGCGGGAACGCCGCCCGGATCGCCGCCACCACACTGGTGTAGTTGACGGCGAGCTGGCGGTCGAAGGCGGACTCGTCGGCGAGTTCGCTGTCGATCGGGACGCCCACGGTGACGCCCGCGTTGTTGACCAGAATGTCCAGCCTGCCGAACTGCTTGACCACGCTGTGGACCAGGCCGGCCGCCTGGGCCGCGTCCGACTGGTCCGCCTGGAAGGCCGCCGCGCGCACGCCCTTCGCCTCCAACTCGGCGACCACGGCCTTGGCCTGATCCGCCGAGGACGAATAGCTGATCGCCACGTCGGCTCCCTCGTCGGCCAGCGCCAGTGCCGACGCAGCCCCGATCCCCCGCGATCCGCCGGTCACGATGGCCACTCTGTTGTCCAGCTTCCCCATGTGCTTCGCCACTCCTCAAATAACGGTATTCTTGACTGTGCAGTCCACAATAAAGATGGTGGACCGCACGGTCAAGAACTCGTATCCTGTTCACATGGCACGTCCGCGATCGTTCGACGAGAAACAGGTGCTCGACGCGATCCGTGATCAGTTCTGGGACGCCGGTTACGCCGAGACCTCCCTCGAAGACCTGATGCGGGTCAGCGGCCTGGGCAAAGGCAGCCTGTACGCGGCCTTCGGCGACAAACGTCAGCTCTTCCTCCGGACGCTGCGCGGCTACACCGAAGAAAGCCATGGGTACCTGCGGCGCGCCCTCGCCGAGACGCCACGGGCCCTGGACGCCCTGCGCATGCTCATCGAGTCACCGGTCGACGACCCGGCCGGCACGCGGCGCGGCTGCCTGATGGCCAACAGCACCTGCGAGCTCGGCAACCACGATCAGGACGTCCTCGACCACGCCCACCGCACCTACGAGACGTCCACCGCGCTGATCGCCGACTGCGTCGCCCGCGCCCAGCGCGAGGGCGACCTGCCGGCCGACGCGGATCCGATCGCCCTGGCACGGGCCCTGCTCGCTGCGCAACAGGGGCTCGTGTTCATGAGCAGGACCGGGATGGACACGGAGACACTCCTGGCCACGGCACGATCGCTCGCGGCCCAGCTCCTGCCGGACCCCTCCGGCGACTGAACTCGCTCAGGTGTGGCCGACCTCGCGCAACCCCGCCTCGGCGAAGGCCGTCCGTTCGTCCGTGGACGTCCCTATCGCGGCGTGCGGGCTTGACAGGGGGCCGGGGCTGGTCTTGTCTCGTTCCATCGGGGTCGGGAGGGGAGCCCTGGCATGCTCGCGATCCGCCGCACCGTCCTTGCCCTGCTCGTCACCGCCGCCCTCGTGACGATCCCCGTCGAGCCCGTGCTCGCCCGGGCCCCCGCGCCGGGCGGGCCGGGTGCGGGCTCCCACTTCGGCCTGGCCAGGAAGGACTGCGTGGGCACCGCCACCGGCCGGGCCTCCAAGGTCTGGTACACGGTCGCGGGCGGCGTCCTGTCCGACGTGTACGAGCCGACGATCGACAACACCAACGTCGAGACCATGCAGTTCGTCGTCACCGACGGCAGGACGTTCACCGAGCTGCAGGCCCGCGACACCACCTACCAGGTGAGCACCGACCGCTCCGGCATGACCTGCACGATCACCTCGGTCAGCAGGAACGGCCGCTACCGCCTGACCACCACCTACGTGACCGATCCGGGAAGCGACGCCGTCGTGGTGCGCACCCGGCTCCAGCCCGCCGGACTGCGGCTCTACGTCCGGCTCGACGCGAGCGTCAACGGCAACGGGGGCGGCGGCCGGCCGAACGGCGGCGCCGACAGCGGCACGATCGACGGCGCCACCGGCGCGCCCGTGATCTGGGACGAGGGCACCGAGACCTCTGCCCCGGCCCGCGACTACGCCGTGCCCACCCACCTGGCGCTGCGGGCCGAACGCCGGCTGCAGGAGGCGAGCGTCGCGTACGCCGGCACCCCCGGCGACGGCGCCGCCCAGCTCGACGCGGACCGCCGGCTCACCCCCTACACCGACGCCCCGGCGGGCAACGTGGTCGCCACCGCCCGCCTGCCCATCGACGGCAGGGGCGAGGTGACGTTCGCGCTCGGCTTCGGCCGCACCAAGGCCGCCGCGCTGCGCATCGCCGGCGAGGCGGCCGGCCGTTCGTTCGAGGCCACCCGCGCCCGCTACGAGTCCGGCTGGGCCGCCTACGACGCCGGGCTGCGCCGGCCGCCGAACGCGCTCGGCGACTTCTACCGGCTGTCGGCCAACGTGCTCAAGGCCAGCGAGGACAAGACGTTCCCCGGCGCGGTCGTGGCCTCGCTGGCCAGCCCGTGGGGCCAGGCGATCTCGGCGGGTGAGCTGGTCGGGGGCAAGGCGATCTACTTCGGCTCCTACCGCGAGGTGTTCGCCCGCGACCTGTACGAGGCGTTCACCGGCTTCCTCGCCGCCGGCGACGTGGCGACCGCCCGCGACACCGTCCGTTTCCTGCTGGAGCGCCAGCAGCTGCCGGACGGACGGCTGCCGCGCAACTCGCTGCTCAACGGCGAGCTCGCCCCAGACTCGGGCGGCGACCAGCTCGACGAGACCGCCTACCCGCTGCTGATGGCCTATCAGGCGGGGCTGGCGGGCGACGCGAAGCTCTGGCCGAGGGTGCGGGCGGCGGCCGACTTCGTGCTCTCGCGCGGGCCCGCGTTCGGCGTGGAGCGCTGGGAGGAGCAGTCGGGCTACTCGCCGTCCACGATCGCGGCCGAGATCGCCGGGCTGGTCGCGGCGGGGGAGATCGCCGCCAGGCAGGGCGACCGGGCCAGGGCCGCGCTCTACCGTTCGACCGCCGACCACTTCGCCCGCTCGGTCAAGGCATGGACGGTCACCACGACAGGCCCGTACGCGCCGCGCTACTTCCTGCGCCTGTCGCGCACCGGCGATCCGGACGCGGCGGCGCCGTACAACCTGGGCAACGGCGGCCCCACCGAGGACCAGCGCCGGGTGGTGGACGCGGGCTTCTTGGAGCTGACCCGCCTCGGCATCCTGCCGCCCGGCGACCCCGACGTGCTGGCCAGCCTGCCCGTCGTGGACCGGGTGATCAGGCGCGACACCGCCCGCGGCCCCGGCTGGTACCGGTACGGATCCGACACTCCCGGCACCGAGGACGGCTACGGCGACTGCCACGAGCCCGACCCCACCTCCTGTACGCCGTCGGGCAAACCATGGCCGACCGGGAACGCCGGCTCGGGGCACGTGTGGCCGGTGCTGGCCGGCGAGCGGGCCGAGCAGGCGTTGCAGACCCGCGACCAGGGCACCGCCTCCGCGCTGCTGTCGGCCATGCGCGCCATGTCCTCGGGCACCGGGCTGATCCCCGAGCAGGCGTGGGAGAACCAGGACCTGCCCGCCTCCCCGTACGGGAGCGATCCCGCCGTCGCCTCGATCGGCTTCCGCGACGGCGGCCCGGCGGGCTCGGCCTCGCCGCTGACGTGGGCGCAGGCGCAGGCCGTGCGGCTGATCCTGTCGCTCGGGTCGAGCAGGCCGGTCGAGCAGCCCGGCGTCGTACGCGAGCGTTACGCGACCATGCCGCGAACGGTCCCGCTGACCGTCACCGCCCCGGCCGACGGCACCGCGGTGGCCGGCGCGTCGGTGCAGGTCGAGGGCACCACGGCGCCCGGCGCGCGGGTCGAGGTGGCCGCCACGCCCGTCGATACGGGCGCGCCGACGCAGGTGGTCTCGGCTCGTGCGGGCTCCGACGGCGCCTTCAGCGTGGCGGCGCCGGTCTCGTTCGGGGAGGTCGTGCTCACCGTGACGGCCGCCACGCCGGACGGCAGGAACGCCTACGCGCGGCGCTCGGTCGTCGGTGACATCGCGGGCGCCACGACGGTGCTCGACGTGAGCGATCCGGAGGGGGACGACGACGGCCCGGGCACGTACGTCTACCCGACGGCCGCCGACTTCCACGACGGCGCGTTCGACCTGCGCAGATTCCAGGTCATCACCGACGACACCACCGTCTACCTGCGGGCCGAGGTGCGCGACCTGACCGCCACCTTCGGAAACCAGATGGGGGCTCAGCTGCTCGACGTGTACGTCCAGGACCCGGCGGTGGCCGCGCGCTCGACGGATCCGGCCTTCCCGCAGCGCAACCATCGCATCGCCGGGCCTGACGCGTGGACGCAGCGGGTGGAGGCGCAGGGCTTCGCCGCTCCCGTCTGGGTGACGGCCGACGGCGTGGCGCGGGCCGGGGCCGCGGTCCGCGCCACCGGCACGACGCGGACGATCACGATCGCCCTGCCCAGGGCCGTCTTCGGCACGCCGGGGCCCGGGTGGCGCTTCGCCGTGGTGCTCACCGGGCAGGACGGGTTCAGCGCCGACCAGGCCAGGGGGTTCGCCGCCACGCCGCAGCCGTTCCAGTTCGGGGTCTGCGCCGAGGGCGGCACGGATCCGCTGTGCGCGGTCGATCCCGGGACGGTGCCGAAGGCGCTCGACGTGCTCGTACCGGACGGGCAGTCGCAGGCCGACGTGCTGAACCCGCTCGCGGGCCCGGTCGAGGTGCCCGCCGTCACCGTGCCCTGAGCCGCCTGGGACCGCCGCTCGGACCGGACTGGCCCCCGGGCGGCGGCCGGGACTGCCGCCCGGGGACGTCTCACGGGACCGGTGATCCGGAACGCCGGTGGCCGGTCCCGGATGGTCAGCCGGGCCACGAGCGCTGGAGTGTGCGGCGGACACGTTCCCCGGCCGGGGGCGGCACGTCGCCGTCGGCGGAAGGGGCGGGCGGCAGTGCGGGCAGGGCCGCGGGCACCAGCACCGCCGTCTCCTCCTCGGTCACCGGCCGCTCGATCTCCGTGAAGCCACCCTCAGGCCCGCGGACGATCACCCCGGTCTCCACCCCGTGCGCGACGGTGTGCCGGTCGCGCAGCTGCAGCCCCAGGCAGATCCGCCGGGTGACGACGTACCCCAGCACCGGCCCGACGACGATGAGGACGCGGAAGATCCAGGTGGTCGCGTTGAGCGAGATGTGGAAGTTCGAGGCGATCAGGTCGTTGCCCCCGGCCAGCCAGAGCACGCCGTAGTACATGATCCCCGCGACCCCGAGCCCCGCCCGCTTGGGCACGTCGCGCGGCCGGTCGAGCAGGTGGTGCACGGCGTGGTCGCGGGTGATCCACCGCTCGGCGAACGGGTAGAGCGCGAGTACGGTGAACAGCAGGCCGGGCGCGCCGAGCGCGGGGATCAGCACGCTCATCGTCACCGTGGAGCCGAAGACGGTGAACTCCCACGGCGGCATGATCCGCAGCGCGCCCTCCAGGAAGCCCATGTACCAGTCGGGCTGCGAGCCGGCGCTGACCGTGCTCGGCAGGTACGGCCCGTACAGCCAGATCGGGTTGATCTGGAACACCGTGGCGAGCAGCGCGACCACCCCGGTCACCCACAGGAAGAACACCGTCGTCTTCGCCAGGAACGCGGGGAAGAACGGCGCGCCGCGCACCTGCTCGTTCCGCAGCCCCTTGGCTCGGAACTGCGTGTGCGTCTGCCGCCACGTCAGGATCACCGCGTGCAGCGGCAGCAGCACGAGCAGCAGGGCGGGGATCAGCAGCACGTGCAGGCTGTAGAGGCGGGAGACGATGTCCTCGCCGGGGAACTCCCCGCCGAACAGGAACGTCGCCACGTACGTGCCCACCAGCGGCACCGAGATGATCACCCCGTGCAGGATGCGCAGCCCGGCCCCGGACAGCAGGTCGTCCGGCAGCGAGTAGCCGAACAGCCCGTTGAGCAGCACCAGCGCGAACAGGGCCACGCCGATCAGCCAGTTGAGGTCACGCGGCTTGCGGAAGGCGCCGGTGAAGAAGTTGCGCAGCATGTGCACGACGATCGCGGCCAGGAAGATGAGCGTGGCCCAGTGGTGCATCTGCCGCATCAGCAGGCCGCCGCGCACCTCGAAGCTGATCTCCAGCGACGACGCGTACGCCTCGCTCATCGTCACGCCGCGCAGCGGCACGTAGCTGCCGTTGTAGACGACCTCCTGCATGGACGGCTTGAAGAAGAACGTCAGGAAGACGCCGGTGAGCAGGATGACCACGAACGCGTACAGTGCGATCTCGCCCAGCAGGAACGTCCAGTGGTCAGGAAAGATCTTCCGCATCGCCTTCTTCAGGAATCCGGCTCCGCCGAGCCGGTCGTCCAAGGCTCCGGCCAGTGAGCTGCCCTTCATCGCCACCCCGCATACGACTTGATTGCTCCTTCAGCAACAAGACGGGATAGACGCCGCGAATGTGACACTCACCGGCCGGTGAAATTTTCCGCTCAGGCGAACCGCTCGACCGTGACGGGGATGAGGCCCTGCTCGCGCACCACCTGCCGGTGATGGTGCAGCAGCGCCCCGAGCGCGGTGACCGGGCCGGAGCCGAGCCGTGCGGTCACGTCCACGCACCAGGCGATGCCCGCGCCGATGCGGCGTAGCTCCCAGGTGAAGCCGTGGCCGCCGGAGCTGGCGCTGGCCTTGCCGACCACGCGGGGATGGTCGGTGGGTTCGAGGCGCAGGGCCGTGCGCGCGTTGGCCAGGCCGTCCTCGCCCAGCTCCCCGGCGAACAGGATCCGGTAGCGGCGCGCCCCCGAGCCGGAGCCGAGGTTGAGCGGGGCCGTGGTCGGCAGGTGCCGGCGCTCCTGGAAGAGGGTGCGCAGCCCGGCCTCCTCCGGCAACCCGCCGCCGCCGAGGCGGGCGAAGGCGGCGCTCGCCTCCTGCCTGCTCACCGGGGTCACCCGCCCCCGCAGGGAGCTGTCGGCCCTGATGGCCCGGCTCAGCTCCGCGGAGGCGGACCAGGCACCGATCTCCGGTTGCCACTCGGCGCCGTCGATGCCGGCCGCCGTGTAGTCGTCGCACAGGACGAACTCCTCCACCAGGAGGGCCGCGGGCGAGGGGTCGCCCGCCGTCGGGGAGATCAGGTAGTAGTCCACCGGCCCATGATTGTAGGCGGCCGAACACCGGATCAAGATCATTGACACGCGCCGCGCCCCCGGTCCGCATGGCTGAAGCCGATACGGGCAGGAGTCCGCCGGATCTCCGATAACGAACTAATGTGGATAACTGCCTATATGTCAGGCGCGGGAGGCATCAGGGATGCGGAACGGCCGGACCAGAGAAACACTCGCGAGCATCATGGCGGCGGCGCTGCTCGTCACCGCGGGATGCACCTCGTCGGGCGGCGGATCACCGGACCGGCCCCCGCAGGTCAGCGCCCCGGTGGCGAAGCTGTCGATCACGCCCGCCGACGGCACGAAGAAGGTCGCCCCCGACACCGCGATCGGCGTCAAGGTCACCGGTGGCAAACTGGGCGAGCTGGCCGTCGCCGATGCCAGGGGCCGGCCGGTCAAGGGCGTCGTCGGCGCCGACGGCCTGTGGCGGCCCCGGTGGCCGCTGCGGCCCTCGACGGCGTACACGGTCAGCGCCCAGGCGACCGGCACCGACGGCAAGCAGGTGACGGGGCGCTCCACGTTCACCACGCTCAAGCCCAGGCGGGTGCTGGAGAGCGGCATGTCGCCGCTCGACGGCGAGAAGGTGGGCGTCGGGATGCCCGTGCAACTGCTGCTGTCGCGGCCGATCCCCGGCCAGAGGGAGCGGGCCGCGATCGAGCGGTCGCTGGTCGTCACGATGTCGCGGCCCGTCGAGGGCGCGTGGAGCTGGGTGAGCGACCGCGAGGTCCAGTTCAGGCCGCGCGAGTACTGGCCGGTCGGGCAGAAGGTGACGGTCGTCGCGCACCTGGCCGGGCTGCGCGCGGGCGCCGGCGTGTGGGGCACCAAGGACCGCAGGCTGAGCTTCACCGTCGGGCCCGAGCACATCACCAAGGTCGACGCGAAGACCCACCGGGCGGTCGTACGGGAGGACGGCGAGGTCGTGAAGACCATCCCGGTCAGCCTGGGCAGGCCGGGTGACGACAGCTACTCCGGCGTCATGATCGCGCAGGAGAAGGCCGCCGACATCGTCATGGACTCGGCCACCATCGGTGAGCCGGGCGAATACCGCATCAAGACGAAGTGGAACGTCCGGATGACCTACAGCGGCACCTTCTTCCACGCCGCCCCCTGGTCCACCGGCGCGCAGGGCAGCTCGAACGTCAGCCACGGCTGCGTCAACGCCAGCCCCGCCAACGCCCGGTGGTTCTACGACTTCACCCAGCGCGGCGACATCATCGAGGTCACCGGCACCTCCAGGAAGCTGCGCTTCGGCAACGGGCCGACGCCGTGGGCCAAGTCGTGGGAGGCGTGGCTGGCGGGCAGCGCCCTGGGCAAGCCGATCAACGGGTAGGGCAGGCTTTGCGGCGTTCGACCTCGGCGGGGACGTACTTCGCCCACTCCACGGGCGTGAGGTCGCGGCGGGCGAGTGCGCAGGCGCCGCCGACGAGGTCGGCCGGCGGTTCGACGTCCCACAGTCGTACGCGGCCCCCGTCGTCGGCCCCGGCCAGGGTTCGCGCGTCCAGGGCGAAGGCCAGCGCGGTCACCGTCCTGCGCTCGCCGGTGGGGGAGACGCTGATCGCACGGTTGCTCGCCAGGTCCCAGAGCCGGACGGTGGCGTCCGCGCCGCCGGTCGCCAGCGTCCTGCCATCGGGGCTGAACGTGAGCGAGGTGACGGGGTTGACGTGGCCGAGCAGCGCCGCGCTGGGCTGGTCGCCGCCACGGACGTGCCACAGGCGCACCACGCCGGCCGCGTTGCCGGTCGCCAGGGTCCTGCCGTCGGGGCTGAAGGCCGACGCGAGCACGGGCTCGTTGTCGTTCAGGCGCATCGAGACCTCCTTCGTGCCCAGGTCCACCAGCTGCACCCCGCCGGCGACGGCGAGCGCCAGCGTGCGCCCGTCGGGGCTGAGCGCCAGCGACGACGGCTTGGCGCGGGTGGCGATGCGGTCGCGCACGTCCAGGGAGCGGCGGTCGACGACGCGCACGCCCGCGCCGCCGCCGACCACCAGCGTGCGCCCGTCGGGACTGAACGCCGCCACCGAGCCGGCCCCGCCGATCCTGGCCGGCTTCCGCCGGACCTGCACCCCGGTGAGCCGTACGCCGTCCTTGCCCGCCTCGGCCGCGACGATGTCACCCGCCCGGTCGAACGCCAGCGCCAGCGCCTGCTCGCCCAGACGGTAGGACGACCTCCTGGCCGGCCAGCCGAGCACCCGCAGCAGCCCGGAACGAGCCTCGGGTGTGGGGCTGACCCGCCAGGCCAGCGCGGCCAGCAGCGCCGAGAGCGCGGGATCGCTGACCAGCGCGCTCTGCTCGGCGAGCCCCTGCGACACCTCGTCGTCCCGCACGATCCGCAACCGGCGCTCCGCCGTGGTCAGGCTGGCCACGTTGAGGCCGGCCACCAGCACCGTCACGAGCAACGCCAGCAGCGCGGTCCCGCGCACCGTCCTGCGCCTCCTGCGGGCCCGGTCGCCGGCCTCGAGGAAGAGGCGGGCCCGGTCGTCCAGGGGCAGCTCGCCGCTCTCCTCCCACCGCCCGCGTGCCTTCATCACCGTGGCCAGCCTGGTGCCCCGGTAGAGGAACGCCGGATTGCGCCGGTTGTCCATCCAGGCGGCGGCGTCGTCCAGCAACTGGTCGTACAGGATCTGGCCCGACAGGTCCTCCTCGAACCACTCCCGCAGCCGCGGCCAGTCCTCGGCCAGGCACCCGTGCGCCATCCGCACCGCGTCCGCGTCCACCACGACCACGCGCGCGGCGGCCAGCGCCCGCAGCACCGCGTCGAGGTCGCCGGGCGCGTCCACGTGCTCGGCCCGCAGCCCTTCGAGCGTGGCCCGCCGGGGCAGGATCCGGCCGTCACGGGAGATCGCCGCCAGCCGGCGCAGCACCGTTCGGGCGACGGCCTGGCGCGGGACGTCGAGCGCGAGGTAAGCGGACTCGGCGGCGTCGACCACCGCCCTGCGGATGCCGCCCGTCTGGGCGTAGCCGCGCAGGGTGAGCCGGTGGCCCTCGCGGTGGCACCAGGTCGTGTGCATCGCCTTGGCCAGCAGCGGCAGCGCACCCGGCTCCGGTGCGCCGCGCGGGGTGCGCAGGTCGTCGAGCACCGCGTCGACCAGCCCCTCCTCCAGGGCCAGCCCCGCCACCTCCGCCGGGCCGGTGATCGCCCGCCGCAACTCGCCGCGCCCCATCGGCCCGAGCACGTACGCGGGGCCGGCCAGCTCGGGGAAGGCCGCGCACCGACCGGCAAAGGGTGCGCTCACCACGACCACGACCAGCGCGGCGTGCGGGCCGGTGGCGATGGCGTGCAGCGCGGCGACGAACGCGGCCGTGTCAGGATCACCGGACACGGCCCCGGCCAGCACCTCCTCGAACCGCTCCACAACCAGCACCAGCCCCTGGCAGGACGGCTCGCCGCCCGACGGCAGCTCGCCACGCAGCTCCCTGCCCGTCGGTCCGTTGCCCGGCCGGCCATCGCCGGACAGTCTGCCGCCCGGGAGCGCGGTGCTGGGGAGGGTGGCGTTCGGGAGGGCGGTGATGGCTTGGGTGGCGACGGAGCGGGCGCTTGCTGGGCGTTCGCGGAGTGAGGCGAGCACGGTCGCGGTGTCCAGGCCATCGACCAGGCCGGCCAATGACGCGGCGAGCTCGTTCAGTGGGGCGGTGCCGGGGGTGAGGACCAGGCCGTGCCATCGCGTGCCCCGTGGCCCGCTCTCGGCCAGGGCGGGCAGGAGGCCGGCGCGGACCAGCGACGATGCCCCCACACCGGTGGGCCCGGTCACCACTACCGGCTCCCGTGCCTCCGACAGCAGGCCGGCCAGTTCCCTGACGGCCTCCTCGCGCCCGAAGAACACCTTCGCGTCCCGTTCGGAGAACGGCTCGGCGCCCGGATACGGCAGCCCGTCGAACACCTCGCCCGCGTCGGGCACCAGCGGCCTGACCGTCCCGCGCAGCCGGTCCAGGTCCCGCTCGCCGCGCACCACCACGACCTCGTGGGCGGCCCGCTCCAGCAGCGCCAGCGCCTCGGGGGCGGCGTACCCGGCGACGACCAGCACGATCCTGGCCGGCCAGCCCCGTGCCCGCACCCGTTCCATGAGGCCGGCCAGGTCCGCCGCCTCCCGTGCGGTGAAGACGGCGTCCACGATCCGCACCAGCAGCCGGGGTCCGGATGCCGACAGGACCGCGTAGTCGGCCGCGACGTCGCCGTCCCGCCAGTCGCGCCGGTATCCGGCCCGCTCGTCCAGCAGCCACGCCTCCACCGCCCGGTCCGCGGCCTGCCGGGCAGCGGCTCCCGTGCCGAGCACGCGGTCGGCGAAGCGGCCGTCGATCGTGCCGCGATCACCCCCCGCCGTGGCCAGCCGGAACGCCCGCCAGGCCAGCTGCAGGAAGGCCCGCACGTTGCCGCCGCTCAGCCGCAGCAACGCGCGCACCCCCTCCTCCGTGAACGGCCCGATCCCGCTCCCCGAGCCGACCGAACCGCCCGGTCCGGCCGACCCGCCCGGCCGGCCGGTCCACCCGCCTGGCCCGCCGCCCAGCCCGCCGTTCGGCCTGGCCGGCCCGATGCCGGGGACGCGAGCCCGTTCCAGGTACGCGCCGAGCAGGGCGAATGCCTGATCGGGGCTGAGCACGCCCGTCTCCAGGTGGTTGGCCCCGAAGCGCTGCCGCAGGTCGTCAGGCAGCGCCTCCCACCCCGCCCCGCTCCCCGACAGCAGCAGCATCCCGCCCTCCTGCGGGACCCGCTCCACCAGCGAGTGCAGCACCCCCAGGTTCGACGGCCGGCCGAGGACGAGCCGTTCGCACTGGTCCACCACGATGATGACGGGCCGCCCGACCCTGGCGCACAGCGCGGTCAGCAACTGCAGCCCGTGGCGGCACTGGTTGGCGTCGGTCATCGGTCCTGACACGCCCAGCCGCGCCGCGTCCGTCGGCGTGATCTCCCGCCCGGCCAGCCACGCGAACGCGGCCTCCTCCATCGCGGGCTCCAGCAGCGACGTCAGCGCCCGCTGGAACTCCTGCCCGTCGTCGGTCACCCGGCCCAGCTCGTCGGCCTGCGCCTCCAGCACCGCGCCCGGCTCCACCAGCAGCTCCGTGAACAGCAGCTCCGCCCGCCCGGGATCGGGCGGCCGGCGCAGGCCCGCCTCCTCGCCGGCCAGCACCGCCTGGAAGCCCCGGCTCAGCTCGCGCAGCCGGTCGCGGCCCACCTGGCTCATGAGTCGCTGGTAGAGGGCGCGGAAGTCGCCGTCCTGGGCCTTGGCGTAGAGCCGGAGCGCGCCGGTCTCGCCGCCGAGCGCGTACCTGATCGTGTGGGTCTTGCCGGTGCCGTGCTCGCCGTGCAGGAACGCCACCTGCCCGCAGGACGGATGCTCCAGGTACTGCCGGACCAGCGCGGTCAGGCCGGCCACGGCGGGCAGCTCGACGGTCGGCCCCGTGATCTGGGCGTCGAGGATGTCGGCGTCCCTGACCTGCTCCTCCATGCTCATGGTGCCGCGCGCGGGGAACGGGTTGCCGGTGGCCGTCCTCATGACGCCCCCAGCTCGTTCAGCATCCTGATCATGAAGAACATGAACCGGTGCGGGATCTCCAGCTCGGTGTTGTCCGGCCAGGGGCCGTGGTCGGCGGCCGAGCCGAGCCGGATGTCCAGCAGCAGGCTCAGCGTCTTGACCACCGACTTGATCGGCGTCGGCGCGGGCCAGGCCGTCTCCAGGCTGTCGGGCGGGAACGGGCTCGGCAGCGCCGAGGCCGCCCGCCACCGCTCCTCGGCCAGGCAGCGGACCTGCTCGCCCTTCAGCGGCTCCAGCTTGATCAGATGGACGTCCAACCGGCTCAGCTCCTCGTACGAGGGCGTGTTGGCGTGCTTGTAGTCGCCGTGCGTGAACACCGCGATCGACCGGCTGCTCTTGAACACCTTCCGCATCGCGTCCACCAGGCTCGTCTGCCGCAGGCCCTCGAACACCACCCCGAACGAGCACCGTCCTCTGGCCTGCCCCGCCAGCTCCCCGTGCAACCGCCGGGCGAGCCCCCGGTAGCGGCTCTGGTAGACGCCCTCGTCGATGCCCTCGATCGTGTTGAGCGACTCGGTCAACGCGGGGGAGAGCGTCAGGTCGGCCTCCTCGATCTCGTTCTGCAGCTCCACCATCGCCTCCTTCACCCACTCGAAGTCGCGGTTGTGGCCCACCTTGATCCGGCTGACCAGCAGCCGGTCGTCGAGCTCGCTGACCTGCCGGTAGACGTCGAGCACGTGGTTGGCGATCGTCGTACGGCCGGTGTAGTCACGGCCGCTGACCACCACGAACGCCGACTCGCCCGCCTCCACGGTCCGGCGCAGGTACGTCCTTAGCGCGTCCGTCGAGACGAACCCGTCGATGTCGACCAGCAGCGAGCGGTCGCCCGCGCGGGCCAGCGGGTCCAGCGGCTCGATCCGGTACGGGTTGCCGTGACGCAGCCCGTACAGCTCGTAGCGCAGCGGCTCCGACAACATCGTCAGCGGCCCAGCATCGTGAGATAGCCGGGGAGCTCGTCCTTCACCTCCGTGAACGCCGTGCCGCCGAAGACGCCGCCGAGGTAGTCCTGCGACCGGTGGAACCTGCGTACGGCCGCCGCCATCGGTTCGGCCTCGGCCTGGCCGTAGCGTTCGACGAGACGGTCGGGGCGGTCGAGGGGCAGGCGGCCGGCGTACATGTCCTCCAGCGCCGCGGCCAGGCGGGGGCGGGCCACGATGGCGTCGTACAGGTCGGGGCTCTGGACGCGCAGGACGACCAGCCTGATGACGATGTCGGCGCGCAGCGGCGGGCCGCCGACGACGCTCATGACGGCGCAGGTGTTGAGCACCCGCTTGATCCGGCGCGGGTTGGGGGCGACGATCCCGGCCAGCAGCTCCCGGTACGCGGCCAGCGCGCCGGGCAGCGGCAGCCGGTCGAGGAAGGAGCCGGGGTCGATCGGCATCAGCGTGAGCGGCAGCTGAACAATCTTGTCCAGATATTCGTCGCCAATTTCCACGACTCGGGCGGCATCGAATCCGAATTCCCGATATTTCACGGCAATGCCCTGATCGACCACATTCTTGGCGACGGCCAGAATGACGACGACGTGGCGCAGATCGAGGAACAGCTTGACCGACTCCAGGAGATCGACGATCTCGTGCGGCTGGCAGCGGTCGAGGTCGTCGATGAAGATCACCAGCCGGGCTCCGTCGGCCGCGGCGCGGTCGGCCTGCTCCTGCAGCGTGCGCCGCAGGTTGCGCAGCTCGCTGTGCACCTTGCCGCGCTGCTCGGCGTACTGCCTCGACAGCTCGCCGATCCGGTCGAGCGTGACCGCGCCGCCCGAGACCTTGCGCAGCAGCGTGTCGGAGGTCAGCCCGGCGATCACGTGGCCGAGCCGGCCCGCCGCCTCGCGCAGGCGGTGGCGTCCGTCCTGCTCCAGAGTGTCCTGCAGCGCGTGCAGCAGCGGCAGCAGCAGGTGGGGCTCGCCCCGGTGCACCCACGGGTTGAAGTGCACCCTGATCGTGCGGCCCGGATGATCCTCGGCCAGGCGCTGGTCCACCATGCGCAGCAGGCTCGACTTCCCGCTGCCCCAGGGGCCGTACACGCCGATCGTGAACGGGGTCTCGGTCGCCGCGTCGGTGATCACCCGGACCAGGGGGTCGACGTAGCGGCCGAAGCCCAGCTCGTCCTGCTCCAGCCCGACCGGAGCGTCGGACAGGACCGGAATGTCTTTGTCCATGAATGCTCCTTTGCGGGCGTGCGCGGTCGGCCGTGCAATGGAGCATATAAACCGGCCCCCGCGAAGGAGCGAATTCGGGAAATCCTTTGTCGGGCGCCGCCCGTTCCTTCGCCTGTTCTCCGGTACGCGGGAAATGCGCGCCGGCGGCGATGAAGACGCAGACTGGGAGGACGACATCGCCGTTCATGGAAGGCGTTGTGATATCAGGTGCCGACTGACGGAAGGTGGCGCAGGCCGGCCCGGCTGCCCGCCGTCGCCCTGTGGCTGCTGATCTGGCTGCTCAACTGCTACGAATTCCTGCTCACCATCTGAGCCCCCGCTGTCCGGTGGTCAGGCGCTCGCCCCCGGGACCACCAGGCCCGACTCGTACGCGAAGACGACCAGCTGGGCCCGGTCGCGGACGCCGAGTTTGATCATCGACCTGCTCACGTGGGTCTTGGCGGTGGCAGCGCTGATCACCAGGTGCTCGGCGATCTCCTCGTTCGACAGCCCTCTGCCGACCAGGGCGACGATCTCGCGTTCGCGGCCGGTCAGCCGGTCGAGCCCAGGGGCGGGGAGCGCCGGGCGGGGCGGGGTGCTCACGTACTCCTCGATCAGGCGGCGCGTCACCGACGGCGACAGCAGCGCCTCGCCCCTGGCCGCCACCCGCACCGACTGCAGCAGGTCGCCCGGCTCGATGTCCTTCAGCAGGAAGCCGCTGGCGCCGGCCCGTAGCGCGGCGAAGACGTACTCGTCGAGGGCGTAGTTGGTGAGGATCACCACGCGGACGTCGTTCAGCTCCGGGGTGGCGCCGATCCTGCGGGTGGCCTGGATGCCGTCCATCAGCGGCATGCGCACGTCGAGCAGCGCCACGTCCGGCCGCAGCCGCTCGGCCAGCGCCACCGCCTGCGCGCCGTCGCCCGCCTCGCCGACCACGGCGATGTCGTCGGTGAGTTCGAGCAGGGCCCTGAAGCCGGCTCTGATCAGCGGCTGGTCGTCGGCCAGCAACACCCGGATCACAGCCGCTCCCCAGCCTGGGTGTGGAGCTCGGCCGGCTCTCCTCCGGCTCGGGCGGGGAGCGCGGCCGGCTGCCCTCCGGGGAGTTCCGCGTGTACCGCGAAGCCGCCGTGCTCGCCGGGGCCCGCCGTCAGCGAGCCGCCGGCGGCGACCGCGCGTTCGCGCATCCCGATCAGCCCCATCCCCGGCCCGGCCACGCCCGGCTCGCCGTCGTTCTCCACCCGCAGCACGATCGCCGAGGGGGTGTAGTCGACGCTCACCGTGACCGCCGCCGCGCCCGCGTGCCGCAGCACGTTGGTCAGCGCCTCCTGGGCGATCCGGTACGCGGCCCGGTCGACCTCGGGCGACGGCGCGTACGGGACGCCGCGGACGGTGTGCGTCACCCGCAGCCCCGCCCCCTCGGCCCTGGCGACCAGGCGCGGCAGCCCGGACAGCCCCGCCTCGACCTCCTCGGGAGCACGCAGCACGCCGAGGGTGGCACGCAGCTCGTTCATCGCCTCGTGCCCCGACTCCTTGATCGCCAGCAGCGCCTCCCTGACCCGCTCGGGCCGGCGTTCCAGCAGCTCAAGGGCCAGGGCGGTCTGCACATTGACCACGGAGATGCTGTGCGTGAGCGAGTCGTGCAGCTCCTGCGCGATCCACAGCCGCTCCTCGCCCGCCTGGCGCAGCGCCGCCTCCTCGCGCGTGCGCTCGGCCTCCAGCGCCCGCTGCTCCACGGCCTCCGCTCGCTGCTCCATCGCCTGCGCGCGCTGCTCCACCGCCCGCAGGTACGCCCTGCCGCTCCTGGTCACCTCGCCCACCAGCACCATCGCCACCAGCCAGCCGCTCAGCAGCGCCATCCAGCTGCCCGGCGGCGGGTCGTCGGGCGCCAGGGCCATCAGGCCGTACATCGACACGGCCAGCGCCGCCGCCAGCCAGCTCGCCGCCTTGCGCCGGCCGAGCACGACGAGGGTGTAGATCGAGGCCAGCGCGGGCGCGGCGGTGAACACGCCCGGGTAGTGGGCGGCGTAGTACACGACCCCGGAGGCCGCCGCGACGATCCCGGCCGCCAGCGGGGCGGTGCGGCGGAAGGCCAGCGACAGCGCCGCGACCACGATCAGCGCCAGGCCCGCCGGGTCGAGCGGCCGTTCCTGCGGGCCCGACCACGACAGGTTCGCGTACGTGCCCGCCACGATCGCCGCCAGCACGCCCGCCGCGACCAGCGCGTCCTTCCCGCGGGTGTCCATGCCTTCAAGGTAGGGGACCGGCTCGGACGGGGCGTCATCCCGGGGGCGTACGTTTCGCGTACCGGGCGTCCCGCGTACGACCCCGGGAGTACGGAACAGAGTCGTCCGGTGCGGGATGTGGACGGAGGGGTGATCCGAGGAGCATTCCCGGCATGACCTCCTCGAACTCCGTTCCGCGACCGCGCGGCTGGATCGTCTGGTCGTTGCGGGTGACGGCCACCGGGCACCTGGCCGGTGTGCTCGTCCAGGCGGCGCTCGCCGGGCTGTTCGTCACCGGCGACGTCGATCTGCTGGCCTGGCACCGCGACAACGCCGGCTACACGCACGCGCTGCTCTACCTGCAACTGGTGGCCGCCGTGCTGCTGTGGCGGCCGGGACGCGGCCCCGGATGGCCGGCGCTGGCCGGGGTGGGGCTCGTGGTGCTGGAGACGGCGCAGGTGGGGCTGGGCCAGGCGCGGATCATCGCGGGGCACTTTCCGCTCGGCGTGGCCATCTTCGGGCTGTCGGCCGTCTTCACCGCGTGGACCTGGCGAGCGTTCCGCCGCCCCGCGCCTGTGGGGGACGGCGGTGCCTCCGACGTGGGGGTGGAAAGCGCGGGGGCGGAAAGCGCTTGGGCCGGAAGCACGGGGGCCGGTGGCGTTGCGGGCGGGCGCGGCGATGCCGGGGGTGGCGCATGAGCCGGGTCGGGGCCGGAGGGTTCTCGCGGCGGGCGTTCCTGGGGGTGCTGGGCGGGGCCTCGTTGGGCGTGGCGGGGTGCAGGGCGACGGCCGAGGTGGCCGGGCAACTGCTGCGGAGCAGGGCACGGCTGCCCAAGCCGTTCACGGTGCCGCTGCCGATCCCGGACGTGGCCAGGCCGGTGGCTCCCGGCCGGTACGAGGTGACGCAGCGGGTGGCGGCGGCCGAGATCCTGCCAGGGCTGCGTACCGAGGTGTGGGGGTACGGCGGCACCTTCCCCGGGCCCACGTTCGAGCTGCGGCGCGGGGAGCCCGCCACGGTCGCGGTGCGCAACGAGCTGCCCGTGCCCACCTCCACCCACCTGCACGGGGGCGTCACCCCGCCCGGCTCCGACGGCTACCCGACCGACCTCGTCGTGCCCGCCGGCTCCGCGCTGCGGCCGGCTCACCCAGGGGAGGTGCACCATCCGCTGGTCAAGGAGTACCGCTACCCGGTCGGCCAGCGCGCCGCCACGCTCTGGTATCACGACCACCGGATGGACTTCACCGCGCCGCAGGTGTGGCGGGGGCTGGCCGGGATGGCGCTGGTGCGGGACGACGAGGAGGACGCCCTGCCGCTGCCGCGTGGCGAGCGGGAACTGCCGCTGATGATCTGCGACCGGGCCTTCGAGGAGGACGGCTCGTTCCGCTACCCGCAGCCGTTCGACGCCCCGCCGGCCGGACACACCCCGCCGACCGGGCACGGGCGGCACGGCCCGCCGAACGGCTGGGGGAAGCTCGGCGGTGACTACATGGAGGGGGTCGAAGGGGACGTGATCCTGGTGAACGGCGCCCCCTGGCCGGTCGCCGAGGTCACGGCCACCCGCTACCGCCTGCGCCTGCTGAACGCCTCCAACGCCCGCAGATACCTGCTCCGGCTGACCCCCGGCGGCCGGTTCACGCAGATCGGCAGCGACTCCGGGCTGCTCGCCGCCCCGGTGGCGCACGACGCGATCCCGATCTCCCCCGGCGAACGGTACGACGTCGTCGTCGACTTCTCCGCCTACCCGGTCGGCACCGCCGTCACCCTGGTCAACGCCCTGGCCGACGGGCCGGCCGGGAACGTCATGCGCTTCGTCGTCACTCGGCGGGCGCCCGACGACGGCGCCGTGCCGGCCGTCCTGTCCCGTCCCCCGCAGCGGGTGCGCCCCGTGACCACCCGCCGCTTCGACTTCCGCGCGACGGACGGCGCGTGGACGATCAACGGGCAGCGCTACCGCCCCGGCGTGCCGCTGGCCCGCCCCCGCCTGGGCACCGCCGAGATCTGGCGGCTGACCGGCGACTTCCGCCATCCCGTGCACGTGCACCTGGCTCACTTCCAGGTGCTGGCCAGGAACGGCCGGCCGCCGGCCGCCACGGACGCGGGCTGGAAGGACACTGTGGACGTGCGCCCGTACGAGGTCGTGGACGTGCTCGCCCGCTTCGACGGCCACCGCGGCACGTACATGCTGCACTGCCACAACCTCGAACACGAGGACATGGCGATGATGGCCGACTTCGAGGTGATCTGAGGGGATATGACCGGAGGGGCCCCTCCCGATCAACCCGTCGAACTACTAAGTTGATCCCATAGGGGACTATTCATCGGATGACCAATGCCCCCTCGTCTGATGGAGCTAGGAGCAGGCATGCAGATCGTACGGTTCACCAGCCCTCTGACCAGCGCCGACGCTGTCGGGATCGATGACGGCGAGCAGGTGGTGGAGCTGGCCGGGATCACCACCGTGGGCGAGCTGCTCCGGTTGTCCTCCGATGAGCTGCGCCGGCGCTGCGCGGAGGCGGACGGGCCACGGCACCCGTCCGGGTCGGTGCGGCGGCTGGCTCCCGTGGACGGGCGGATGGAGGTGTGGGCGGCCGGCGTCACCTACCGGCGCTCGCGCGAGGCCAGGGTGCTGGAGAGCGAGCGGGCCGCCGACGTGTACGAGCTGGTCTACGACGCCGAGCGGCCCGAGCTGTTCTTCAAGTCGGTGGCGTGGAAGGTGTCCGGCGACGGCGGGCGCATCTCGGTCCGCGAGGACTCGGGCATCGACGTGCCGGAGCCGGAGCTCGGGCTGGTGCTGAATGCGCACGGGGAGATCGTCGGCTACACGGTCGTGGACGACGTCAGCTCGCGCACCATCGAGGGGGTCAACCCGCTCTACCTGCCGCAGGCCAAGATCTACCTTGGCGCGTGCGCGGTGGGGCCGGCGATCAGGCCCGCGTGGGAGGTCGCGGACCCGTACGCGCTGGACATCTCGCTGAGCATCGCCAGGGCGGGGGAGACGGTGTGGGACGGCAAGGCGAGCACCTCCCAGCTGAACCGGCGCCTCGACGACCTGGCCGGCTACCTGTTCCGCGCCGACTCCTTCCCCGACGGCGCGGTGCTCGCCACCGGGACGTGCCTGGTGCCCGACCTGCCCTTCACGCTCCAGGACGGCGACACGGTGACCATCGGCATCGGCGAGATCGGCACCTTGACCACCACCGTGGTCAAGGGCCTGGCCGCCATGAGCTGAGCGCGGGGACGCTCCCGCTCGGAGGCGGGAGCGTGCCCTCTCACCAGGGTGACGGGGCCGGAGGCGGGACCACCGGCGGGCGGTCGTCACAGGTGATGGTGTTCGGCAGCAGCCACGGCGCCAGCCAGCCCCCGTCGTTCCCGCCCCGATCCGTCAGCGAGAACTCCGACCCGGTCGCGGGGAAGCCGAACGAGCCGCAGTTGTTCACCCCGACTGCCCCGACGTTGCGCGCGTCGACGTTCTCGAACGTGGCCGACCCCTTCACCCGGGCGCTGACCACGGAGGTGCCGGTGCCGTCCACCCGGATGTCCTTGAAGCGCACGTTCGTGATCGCGTACAGATCCTTCACCGACCACTCGCTGACCAGCATGATCGCGTTGTAGGTGTTGTCGAGGAAGTCGTTTCCGGTCACCCGGACGTCGGCGGCGATGTCCCGCTCCAGCGCGTAGAACCAGATGGCACCCAGGCCGATGTTCCAGTTGAGCTCGTAGGTGCCGGATCTGACCGTCGTGTTGCCGGTGATGTCGAGCCGGCCGGTGAACGGTTCCGCGCCGAAGCGGGAGCCCACCTGGAGGGCGCTGCCCTCCCTGACCGGGTCGGCGATCAGGTTGCCGGAGATCGTGTTGTCGCCGCCGCCGTAGACGGCGATGCCGTTGGCCAGCACGGGGCTCTGCACGGTGTTGCGGGCGAACGTGTTGCCGGTGTTCTGGATCTTCTCCGACCACATGGCCAGGGCGTCGTCACCGGTGTTGCGGAGGAAGTTGTCCGCCACGAGCGAGTTCGTCACGCCGGTGTGGAAGTTGATCGCGTCCGCGATCTGGTCGACGATGACGTTGTTCGTGATCCGCACGTTGCTCATCGGGCCGTCGAACCACATGCCGACCTTGGTGTGGCGCAGGTGCAGGCCGTCGATCGTGGAGTCGCTCATCGCGCCGCCGATGCCGTTGACCTGGTCGGTGTCGATGCGCTCGCGTACGTCGCCCTCGATCGCGAACCCCGACAGGTGCACGTTCCTGCTGCCGCCGTCGGCGGCGTCCCGGCCGTAGAAGCCGACGCCGGTGTGCGTGGAGCCGTCGGGGGCCGGGCCGGGCAGGGCGGTCTCGCGGCCCTTGATGATCGTGTACCAGCTGCCCGCGCCGGTGATGGTCACGTCGTCGACGATGATGTGCCGATTGATCTGGTACGTCCCCGGCGGCACGTACACCTTCAGCCGCTTGCGCTTGGCGAAGGCGATGGCCCGGTCGAACGCCCCGGCCGCGTCCCGCCGCCCCGTGGGGTCGGCGCCGAAGGCCAGCACGTTGGCCGCGAGCAGCTCGATCCGGGGCGGGCCGACGAGCTCGGAGTCGAGCAGGTCGATGACCGTCCATGCGGCCGCGCTCCCGGCCGGGGCGGTCAGCCGTACCTTGTCGCCCGCCCGGTACGTCCGCTTCAGCAGCAGGCGCTGCTCGTCGTAGAAGTGGCTGGGCCGGAACGGCTTGGGGATCACGGGCGGCGGGGTGGTGGCGGCGGGCACGCACGAGCACTCGGTGATCCACCAGTCGGGATGCAGCAGGCCGGCGCCGGGGTCGTTGGAGAACGGGTACTGGTTGTAGAGCCAGGCGTACTGCGACGTGAGCGTCATCGTGGTGCGGTCGCGGCCGTTGACCGTGACGTCGAGGGGCGCGGTGATGCCGCCTCCGCCGGGCGCATCGGGGATGCTGTAGCGGACGGTGATCGCGTTCGCCCTGGCCGGCAGGGTGAACTCCACGTGCCGGCCCGGCTCCAGCCGGACCGCCCTGCGCCCCGACGCCTCGGCGGGCAGCGTGTACGCGTCGCGGCCCGGCCCGATGACGGTGCCGTTCGTCGCCGCGTTCTCCGCCTCCTGCTCGGCGAAGGCCACCCGGGCGCCCCGGCCCGCGACCAGGGCGGGATCGAGTCCAGCCCTGGTGACGACGGGCGCCGTTGGGGCGGACCCGGCAGTGGACTCTGTGGCGGACTCGGTGGCGGACTCGGCGGCGGACTCGGCGGCGATCGGGCTGGCCGCGACGGGGCCGGTGAGGCTCAAGGTCAGGGCGGCGACGGTGGCCGCGGTGAGGGTGCGACGCATCGCGTCCTCGTTTCTCTCGGGGGGTGAGGCGACAGTAGGCCGCTCGCACACCCCTCGACAAGACCCTGTGAACTACTTTCGGCTACTCCTCAAATTCTTGCGTTAGCGACGCAAACAGCTTGCGGAAATTACGTCGGACTACCAGCCCCACGGATCGTTCTCGGACGAGGGACCGAACTGGGCCGCCTCCTCGCGCAACCGTCCGGCGCGGTCGCGCAGGTTCTCGGCGGTGGCCAGGCACGAGTCCTCCAGCTCGCCCAGCTCACGGCGGAGCGAGCGCGCCCGCGTGAGGAACCGCTGCGCCGCGGGCCCCCTCCAGTACGGCTCGCAGTCGCCGGGCTCGGCCGGGATCCCCTCGAAGGCGTCCGCGAGCCCGCGCGCGTAGCGGGTGAAGGCAGCCGCCAGCGACTCCTTCTCGGCCGCGTCGCGCAGCAGTTGGTGCTTGGTGAGCATGCTCAGCGGTCCTCGATCTCCAGCGCCGCGCCGAGCCCGCGCACGACGGTACGCCAGGCCCGCTCCCGCAGCCCGTCCACGCCGGCGCCCGGCTTCAGTGCCTCGTGCACCGCGCTCGCCAGCGGCTCCGCGCAGCCGGGATCGCCGGTCGCGGCGTCCAGCAGGACGCGGGCCTCGTCCTGGTGCTCGGCCAGCAGTTGCTGGAACGCCAGCGGATCGCCCTCGTACGCCCGCACCAGCCCACGCGGGCTCCAGCCAGGGGCGGGCGGCCGGCCGAGCAGGCCCGTCGCCACCCGGTTCAGCATCGCGCCCGACTGCCCCGCGAGAGTGACCAGGTTCGTCAGGACATCGGGAGGGGCACTGTCCACCAGCTCATACCATTCGTCCCCAAGCCGCCCGGTCCGCTCCGCACTGGCGAACGCCTCAGCCAGCACCCGCCCACCCACCGATCCGCCGTCAGTGACCGGCCCGCCTTGGGGCGGTACGGCGTGGTCGGCCGGGCCGGCGCCGTCCGCAGGCCCGCCGCTGTCCGAGGTGGCGTGGCCCGACAGCAGGCGGGTGAAGGCGTCGGGTCCGATGGCCGCCAGCAGCGCCGCCGCGTAGGCGGGATCACCGGTCCTGCCCTCGGCTCCGGCCAAGGCTCGATCGACCACGCCGGCCGCCTCCTCGCCGCTCACTTCAGCCCCGGTCGCCGGCTGGTCCAGGGCTTGGAGGACGGCGCGCGCGGTCCGTTCCGCGGCCAGCACCGCCTCGGTCTCGCTGCCGAACGGGAACGTGCCGGTGAGCATGCCTCTTTCCCGCACCGGCACAAGCTGCTCCAACGTGTCGACGCGCCACTTCAGGTCCTGCTGGGACTCGTGGTAGAACTCCCAGGCGCGGCGCATGGCCGTGGTGCCCCGGTGACCGGCCCAGTCCTGGCCCGCCTCGGCGATGGCGGCGTCCAGCCCGGGTCGCGTCCGGCCCAGGACCCCCTTTCCCGCCTCCAACCGGCGGATCAGCTCTTGTGCCCAGCGGGGGTCGATCCCTACGAACTCCCCCATGAACCCTCCCAGAGGGGGTTATTTGCCAGGCGGGAGTCAAGCACATCAGAGGCGCCGCACGACACGCGTTTCACAGAACGGGAATCGCCGCCCTCAGATCACGCACCGAGCCGGCCGCGCTGAGCCAACCGTGCCGAGCCGCGCCGCGTCTCTGGACGCCCGTGCTCATCCCGATGCGCTCTCCTTCTCGAACGAGCTCAGCGTGGGGTCGTAGTCGAGGGCGCCGATGTCGTACATCGGAGTCATCCAGTGGTAGAAGTTGTCCCCCCGCTCCCGCAGCAGGTCGTACAGCCGCCGCATCATGCGCCGCCGGACCGGAGCCAGCTCGGGATGGGTGTACCGGTTGCTCAGCTCGTGCGGGTCGGTGCGCAGGTCATACAGCTCGTTGACCGACTCCGGGTTGACGACGAGCTTGTAGCGGTCGTCCCTGATCATGCGCTGCGGGTACGGGAAGTGGTGGCCGTGATACTCGGCGAGCAGCTCGCCCGGCCACTCGGGGCGTTCGCCGCGCACCAGCGGCACCAGGCTGCGGCTGTCCACGGCCGGCCCCGTGTCGCAGCCGGCCAGCTCCAGGATCGTCGCCGTGCAGTCGGTCAGCGACACGAACTCGTCCCTGACCTGCGGCGGCGCACCCGGGATCCGGATGACGCCGGCGATGCGGTAGATGTCCTCGTACATCGCCGGCCCCTTGTCGTGCAGCCGGTGCGCGCCGGTGAACTCGCCGTGGTCGGAGGTGAAGAACACCGACGTCCGATCGGTCAGCCCCAGTTCGTCCATGCGGTCGAGGATGCGGCCGATCTGCTGATCGATGAGCGTGACGTAACCCCAGTAAACCGCGATCAGCTTGCGGCTGACCTCGATCGGGATCGTGTCGAACGTCCAGTGCGCGCTGTAGTTCCGCTGCACCGGCGGCTTGCCCTCGAACGTCTCCGCGATCGACGGAGGCAGCTCCACCAGAGCGGGGTCGTACATGTCGAAGTACTCGTCCGGCAGCAGGTACGGCAGATGCGGCCCGAAGAAGTGGGTGGCCAGGAAGAACGGCCGCCCGTCGGCCGCGTACCGCTCCAGGTGCTCGATCGCCCTGGTCGCCAGGTAGTGCTCGAACGTGGCCTCCACCGGCTGGTGCAGCCGCGCCGCCAGCAGGTTGCCCTGGTTGCCGTTGGGCGTGGTGCCCCGGATCAGGTCCGAGATCCGGTACGGCGGCAGCCCCCGCTCCTCCAGGTAGGCCAGGTAGTCGGGGTGGTCGACCGGGTTGTGCCAGCCGGGCAGGTCGGGGCCGTCGAAGCCGTACGAGGCGGCGTTGCGCGTGGTGCCCCCGTGCCACTTGCCGATCAGCCCGAGCTGGTAGCCGCGCTCCTTCAGCGCCTCGGGGAAGGTGAACGCGTCCTCCCGCAGGTCCTCCAGATAGCCGACGTTGCGCTCGTAGTTCGCCAGCAGCCGGTGCCGGAACGGCGCCTGCCCGGTGAGCAGGCTGGCCCGCGCCGGCGTGCAGATGGCCGTCGGCGTGTAGAACCGGTCGAAGCGGGTGCCGGTGGCGGCCAGCCGGTCCAGGTTCGGCGTGGCGACGTGCGGGTTGCCGTAGCAGCCGAGGGTGTCGACACGGTGCTGGTCGGTCATCAGGAACAGCAGGTTCACTTCGTGAAGGCCTTCGTGTAGAGATCGCCGGTGTAGTACGTCGCGGGGTCGGGCCTCGACTTGAGCTGGCCGGTGCTGACGAAGAAGTCGCCCAGGCTGTTCAGCCACTTGGCGACGGTGCCGTCCTTGGTCTTGGCGACCAGGTCCTCGGTCGTCATCGTCTGGACGTTCGCCGCGTCGGCCTTGACCTTGGCCGGGTCCAGCTTGAGCAGCGCGGCCGACTCGGTGATCGCCTCCTCGGGATGCGCGGCCCGCCAGTCGTTCGCCTCCTGCAGCACCTTGATCACCTTGCTGGTGAGCGCGTCGTCCACCTTCGTGCCGCCCACGAACGCGGTCGGGAACGAGCTGTCGGGCCACTCCTTGGTGCTGGCCAGCTCCACCATGTCCGGCACCTGCCGCTTGATGTTGTCGATCAGCGGATACCAGATGCCCGCTCCGTCGATCTGCCCGGCCGCGAACGCCGAGACCACGGTGGCCGGGTCCATCCGCACCTTCTGGATGTCCTTGACCGTCATGCCGGCCTTCTGCAACGCCAGGTTGAGCACCATGTCGCCGGACGTTCCCTCGGGTACGCCGACCTTCTTGCCCTTCAGGTCCTGGATCGTCTTGATGCCGGGCCGGCCGATGACGCGGTCGGCGTAGGCGAGCGTGTTGATCGCGACGACCTTGGCCTTGCCGGTGGCGGGCAGCCACATCGCGCCCGGGCCGATGTAGCCGAAGTCGAGGTCGCCGGCGCCGAGCGCCTGGATCTGCAGCGGCCCGTTGGTGAAGACCTTGATCTCGGGGGTGAGGCCCTGCTTGTCCCACAGGCCCTGCTTGTCGGCGATGGCGAGCAGGCTCGCGCCGTTGTAGTCGCTGATGTAGCCGAACCTGACCGTGGAACCGTCGTCGGAGCAGGCGGTCACGGACAGTGTCAACAGGCTCACCGCGGCGGCGGCCGTCAGGGCGCGGCGAAGAGAACGCATGGCGGATCAGTCCTTTCTCGGGGGGTCGTTCAGGCCGCTGACGCGGCGGGCGCCTGGTGGTAGACGGCGTGCCAGACCTCGTTGCGGATCCGCCCGAACTCGGGCGAGAGCCGCATCTCCTCGGTCCTGGGATAGGGCAAGTCCACGTCGATGATCCGCTGGACGCGGCCGGGCCTGGCCGCCATCACGATCACCCGGCTGGCCAGGTAGACGGCCTCGTCCACGTCGTGGGTGATGAACATGACCGTGCGCTGGTCCTGGCTCCAGGTGTCGAGCAGCTGGTCCTGCAGCTGCACCCGGGTCAGCGCGTCCAGGGCGCCGAACGGCTCGTCCATGAGCAGCACCTGCGGGTTCACCGCGTACGCGCGGGCGATGGCGCAGCGCTGCTTCATCCCGCCGGACAGCGTCTTCGGCAGCGCGTCGGCGAAGTCGGACAGCCCGACCAGCTCGATCGCCCGCTCGGCCCGCCGCCTGCGCTCCTCGGCCGGCAGCTCCATGAGCTTCAGCCCGAACTCGACGTTCTTGCGCACGGTCAGCCACGGGAACAACGCGTACTGCTGGAAGATCACCCCCCGGTCCGGGCCAGGGCCGGTGACGGGCCTGCCGTCCACCAGCGTCTCGCCCGCGCTGGGCTCGACCAGCCCGGCGGCCATGCTCATCAGCGTGCTCTTGCCGCACCCCGACGGGCCCACGACCGTGACGAACTCGCGGTCGGCGATGTCCAGCGACACGTGGTCCAGGGCCGTGAAGGTGCCGTCCTTCATCGGGTAGGTCTTGACCACGTCCCTGAACGAGATCTTGGCGTTCATCGTCGCTCCTGCCAGTCAGTGAGGCGGCGCTCGGCGAGCAGCAGCAGCCGGTCCATCAGCAGGCCGAGCACGCCGATGGCGATCAGGCCCACGAAGATCGTGGACAGGTCGTAGTAGAGCTGGGCCTGCTGCATCCGGAAGCCCAGGCCCTCCTGGGCGGCGATCAGCTCGGCGGCGACCAGCGTGCCCCAGGCCGAGCCGAGCCCGACCCGCATCCCGACCAGGATGAACGGCGTCGAGGCCGGCACCACGACCTTGAGGAAGATCGTCCGGTCGGACGCGCCGAGCACCCTGGCGGCGTTGATCAGCGTCTTGTCCACGTCCACCACACCCTGGAACGTGGCCACGACGCTGGACAGGAACGACGCCAGGAAGATCACGAAGACCTTCGGCACCTCGCCGATGCCCATGAGCACGATGGCCAGCGGGATGATCGCCAGCGGCGGGATGGTGCGGAAGAACTGCACGTACGGCTCCAGCAGGCCGCGCGCGGTGGCGTACCAGCCCATCAGGAAGCCGATCGGGACCGCCAGCAGCGTGCCGAGCAGGAAGCCGAGCAGCACCCTGCGCAGGCTGGCCAGGGCGTCGAGCGGGAGGGTGCCGTCCGAGAGCAGCTCGGCCGCCTTGCCCGCCACCTCCACCGGCCCTGGCAGGCCCTGGACGCCGATGCCGGCCAGCAGCGTCCAGACGGCCAGGCCGATGACGACCGCGATCAGGTTGAGCGCGACGGCGCGCCGCGAGCGTTTGGGGCCGCGCCGCGCGACCGGGGCCGGCGACGACTTGCCCAGCGCGGTCAGCTGGGTCATGGGTGCCTCGTTTGCGTCATGGAGGGGACCTCCGCCAGGTCGGGCCCGGCCGGATAGCGGGAGAGCAGGGGGGATTCGTGCAGGACGAGGGCGATGCCGCCGAGCGCGCCGGCCACTTCGCCGAGCGTGGCGCGGCGCAGGCTCACGCGGTGCCGGGAGACCGGCATGACGTGGTCGTGCAGCGCCCGCTCTATCGGGCCGATCAGCGCGGGGCCGGTCTCCGTGAGCTCGCCGCCGACCACGATCACGCTGGGGCCGATGGCGTTGCAGACGGCGGCGAGCACCTCGCCGATCCTGGCGCCGACCCCGCTCAGCAGGGTCAGCGCGGCCGTCTCGCCCGCCCTGACGGCCTTGACCAGCTCAGGGATGTCCGCGGCCTGGCCACCGGCGCCGCGGTAGGCGTCCAGCACGGCTCTGATCGACGCGACGGTCTCCAGGCAGCCGGTGCCGCCGCAGTCGCAGCGGGAGCCGCCCGGCTCGACCGTGATGTGGCCGAACTCGCCGGACAGCCCGTACGCGCCGCGGTGCAGGGATCCGCCGACCACCAGCCCGCCGCCGACGCCGTGGGACAGGCGCAGGTAGAGCACGTCCTGGCCGCCCGCGGCCGCGCCCCAGATGGCCTCGCCCAGCGCGGCCAGCCGGGTGTTGTTGTCGAGCAGCACGGGGACGCCGAACCTCTGGCGCAGCAGCAGTTGCGCGGGATGTGGCGCGGAGTCCGGCTCGTCCTGCTCGCCGTACTGTTCTGGGCGGTCCTCGACCTGGGCGCCGACCACGCCGACGCCGATCGCGGAGAGCGCGCCCAGCCGCAGCGCCCCGGAGCCGGCCCCGGTGAGCGAGCCGACCAGCCGCTCGGCCAGCGCGACCCGCTCCTCCCACGGCAGGTCGGCGTCGTGCGGCTCGCTGGCCGAGCCGACGATCTCGTGGGCCACGTTTACGGCCGCCACGTGCAGCCCGCGGCGGGCGAAGTCGATGCCGATGGCCTGCCCGGCGTCCGGGTTGAGGGTCAGCGTCTCGGCCGGCCTGCCGCGCCCGCGCGGCGCGTCCTGCGAGGTGGCGGTGACGACGGCGCCCTCGGCGACCAGCTCCGCGAGGATGTCGTAGAGGGTCGTGCGGGACAGCCCGCAGTGCTTGCCCAGCTCGCCCCGGCTGAGCGGGCCGTGCTTGCGCAGCAGCCCGAGCACGAGCTCTTCGTGCCCGCGCCGGAGTTGCGACAAGGGGCCATGGGGTTGTGCCATGACGCTGAGTCTGCCGACGCCCGAGCTTTTTCGTCAATAACCCGGAAAAAACATTTCCGTCTCGGGAGTGGGCGCTGTGAGCTGGGATGGCGGGGGATTCGGGGCGGTTTGCGACGATCGTAACGTTCGCGTAACGGGAGCTCTGTGACGCTCCGAGCCCGAGCGACGCGTGGGTCGGGCTCGGGCTCGGGGTGTGGTGGGATCAGTCGCGGTTGGGGACCGCCATCTCGCCCAGCTCGGACCAGTCGTCCTGGTCGAGGGTGGCGTTGACGATGCGGGGAGTCTCGGCGAGGTGCCGCGGCAGCGTCTGCTGGGCCTGCTTGAAGTGTGCCGACTGGACGTGCGCCGCTCCCGCCTCGCCGTCCCTGAACGCCTCCACCAGCACGTATTCTGCCGGGTCGTCGAGGCTGCGCGACCAGTCGAACCACAGGCAGCCCGGCTCGGCGCGGGTCGCGGCGGTGAACTCGGCGGTGATCTCGGCCCAGCGCTCGGCGTACTCGGGCAGGACGCGGAACTTCGCGGTGATGAAGATCATCGAATCGGCTCCCTTGATCGGCGGCGTTACCGGACGAGCCTAGCGACGGATGATTCTCTATATCTCATGTAGGAAATGTTGACTTTGCTGCGCGGGGCTCGTAGCTTCGTACGCATGAGGACTCCGGTGTGCTGTCATGGGACGAATCGTTCGCCGGGCTGGACGTGCGGACGCGCGAGAGGCTGCAGGAGACCCTCGCTCGCGTCCGGCAGCACACCGGCACAACCATCGCCTTCGTCGCGAGGGAACGGAAGGTGGCGGCCCACCATGGCTGAGACGACGCGTCGGTACGCGGCGCAGGACGCGCGCGAGGGCGACGTCCACTGGTACGACCTGCCGGACGACGAGGCGGAGGAGCTGTTCCCCGCCGTCGTGGAGAGTGCTGTCCTGGAGAGTGCCGTCGTGGAGAGTGAGGAGGCGGTGACCCGATGACCGTGGTCGCCCTGGTCGGCAACCCCCGCGAAGGCTCCAGGACCCTGACCGCGGCCACCGAGGCGGCCCGCGCCGTCACCCTGCGCCTCACGACGGACGAGTCCGGTTCGCCGCTCGGCGCGCCTGCGAACGGGGCATCCGGGAGCGGGGCATCCGGGAACGGGACGGCGGGCGGCGGATCCGCGGAGCTCGGGGCCGCGGATCCGCACGCCGGCCGGCCGTACGAGGTGGTGGATCTGTCGGCGCTCGGGCCGCACCTGCTCGCCCCCGGCGCCCACCCCGGCGTCGAGGTGGCGCTGGAGCTGGTACGGGAGGCGAGCGTGCTGGTGGTGGCCAGCCCGACGTACAAGGGCACCTACACCGGCCTGCTCAAGTCGTTCCTCGACCGGCTGCCCCCGCAGGCGCTGGCGGGCGCGGCCGCGCTGCCGCTGCTGGTCATGGGGGACGCCAAGCACGCCCTGGCGGTGGAGGTGCACCTGCGCCCGCTGCTGGTGGAGCTGGGCGCGAGCGTGCCCACGCCGGGACTGGCGTTCCTGGAGTCGGACTTTTCCCGGCTGGAGGAGGTCGCGGCGACCTGGGCCGACCGGATCGCCCCCCAGGTACGCGCGATCACCGCACTCGGGAACGCGGCTCCGGCCGCCGTTTCCCGGAGCGGCGCATAGTCCTCCGCGCGTTATTCGAGATGCGACCGGAAATGGCCTGACCGGAAAATCAGTTTCTTTTCCCGATCTTCATTTCTAAACTCGAATTTCGTGGACACCCCAACTCTTCTCCACCATTTCCGGACTCATGACGTTCCGCTGGTTCTGGCCAGGAGCGGCGAGCCGGTCTGGGACGACGCGGAGCTCCACCGGACTGCCCAGCTGAGCGACCCGGAGGGGTACGCGCTGCTCGCGCTGGTGCCCGGTGTGCTCCCCTGGCAGCGCGCCCGCGTGCTGCTGCGGACGCTGGCCGCCACGCAGGACGGCCTGGACGAGCGGACCCGCGCCACGCTGGCCAAGGTCACCAGGGCGCTCATGTTCGGCCTGCCGCCCGCGTACGCGCTCACCGCCCTGCTGGCGCTGCGGCGGCTGCGGGCCAACCACAAGCACGTCACCCGGGCTGTCGTCGCGTTCGTCCTGGAGCACCCGGAGGCGGACGCGCTGATCGAGGCACGCCGTCCCGCGCTGGTCGACTGCTTCGAGCACGCGCTCGGAAAGACGACCGCCCGCGCCTGCGCCCGCTTGATCGCCGAAACGGCCGAAGCCACCCAAGCCACCGAAGCCACCCAAGCCACCGAAGCCACCCAAGCCACCGAAGCCACCCAAGCCGGCGAAACCGCCGGAATCACGGAAACGGCCAAGGGCGACGGCGGCCGGTACCTGCGCAGGAGTCTGCTGCGCTTCACCGCCGACCCCGTGCTCGCGACCAAGCGGCTGCGCGCGCTCTACGCCCCCGGCACGTACGGCGTGCCGGCCCCGCAGGAGCCGCCCGCGCCGCTCGACCCGGTCAGGGAGTACCCGCCGATCGTCACCCCCACCAACCGGGGCGACATCGCCGCCACGCTGGTCCACCTCTACCAGGGCGGACCGGCCGCCGAGCTGGGCCCGGCCCTGGCCGGATACGTGGCGGCGGCGACGCGCGGGCTGCCCAGGCTGGACGCGAGCGTGGCCATGGTGCTGGACACGTCCGGCTCCATGCGCGGGTACGGCGAGCGCGAGTGGGCCGTCATGTCGCAGGCCGTCGCGCTGCGGCTGGTGCTGGCCGAGATCTGCGACCGGTTCACGGTCGTCGAGACCGGCGGGAGCGAGCGGGCCCCGATGGGCTCGGCCGACCTGGCCTGCGGGCTGCTCGACGCGCTCGGCACCGGCCCCGACCTGGTGGTGGTCGTCACCGACGGCTACGAGAACCACCTGCCGGGCGACCTGGCGCGGGTGGCGTCCACGCTGCCCCGCGCCGGCGTCACCACGCCCGTGGTGCGCTGCCTGGCGGCGTTCACCAGGGGCGACGACCTGACCCTGCGCGACCCCGCGCCCGCCCTGCCCGGGCAGGCGTTCTGGCACCAGGACGACTTCGCCGGGCTGCTGGCGTGGATGTTCGCCCACTGCGCGCCCGGCGTGGAATGGCTCCGCGCGACGATGCTCGGCCGACTGGAAGGAGGAAGGACATGACGAGCCTTGCCACACTCCTGCCCGAGCCGCTCGACCTGGGCGGCTACCGGGCGGGCACCCCGCAGCGCGCAGGCGCGCTGACCATGGTGCCGGTCTACGGGCCGGCCCGTCCCGGCATCGTGCCGCCCCGCTCCGGGCTGAAGCTCAAGCGGGTCGTCGGCTACGGCCAGGTGGAGCTGTCGAACGGCGCCCGCGAGGGCGTGGCGATCGTGCCGCTGCACATCGGCTACATCCAGGACGCCGCCCAGAACCACGCCCTGTGCGCCTCGGCGCTGCTCGGCGCCGGGCAGACCAGGCGCTTCGACGACGCCTGCTGCGTCCAGGCCGCTCAGGGCGGCTACCTGGAGGGCCGCGACCAGTGGTTCTTCGTGCTGCCGGCCGAGCTGCGCGCCAGTGCGCTGGCGCTGCGCGGGCAGCGCAACTACGCGAAGCTGTGGGAGGAGATCAGCGAGCTCAACCGCGCGTGCGGGCTGCCGTCCAGGGGCCACCTGGAGCAGATCCTGTCGCGCAGGCGGGCCACGCTGACGCAGTTCCAGAGCCGGCTGGAGCTGATGCCGGGGCAGCTCGGCGCGCTCTTCTTCGTCGGTGACCGGTTCGCGGGGCTGGAGCTGGCGCCCGACTCCGCCTACTTCGCCGAGGTGTGGACGGCTCTGGTGTGCTTCGCGTACGGAGTGGCGGCCTGGCGGGTGGAGCCCGAGCCGGAGGAGGCGCGGCCGTACGAGGCGGAGAGCCTGGCCGAGCTGCGCGCCGAGCTGGCGCGCGACCGGGCGGTGCGGCTGGCCGAGGTGGCCTCCTGGATGCCGGCGCCGGCCCGCGACGTGCGGCTGGCCGAGGAGGAGCGCTACCTCGACCTGCGGCTGTCCACGCTCACCGCCGACGGGCTGGCCGGGCAGGTGGTCACCGAGCACGGGCGGCCGGTGTACGCCTCCGTCTTCGCCACAGCGTAAAACCGGTTGCGACGCTCGCGGGGGCGGCGTTGAATGATCGGTGCGGGAACTGCTCCGGGCGCGGCGGCAAAAACCCTCATTCCATGTAAGGGATGGTCGCTACGGACGACTCTTCGTGTCGCCGAGGCGCCGGACATCTGTCCCGCACTTTTCAACTGCTTATACGCTGATATTTCTCGTTTTACAAGATCTTGTCAGCCAGGGTCGGTGATGTTACCTCTGTCGGGAGATGCGCGAAAGCTGCGCATCCCTGACACGCAGGAGGGAAAACGTGTCGACCAAGCCCTGGTTACGCAGCACACTCATCGTCGCCGCGCTCACAGCGTCGGCTCTACCCGTAGCGGGGGCGGCCCGGGGAGAACCCGGCGGGCAGGCCGCCGTCGTCCATGACTTCCAGGCGGAGAACCACGGCGAACCCGACGTGGACAACCGCCAGGGCCGGGTGCCGCCCCCGGCGGCGGCCAACGGGCGCGGCGCGGCCCCGGACGCGCGCATCACCTGGAACGCTCTCGGCACCCCCGCAGCCGTCGTCAGCGCGAAACCGCTGGCCGAGGGGTTGGGCTCCGACCCCGTCCAGGCCGCCAAGGCCTACCTCAAGGACAACGAGAGCATCTTCGGGCTGACGGCCGAGTCCGTGGACGCCCTGGAGACGGTCGCGGTCAACCCGATCGGGGCGGGCGCGGCCGTACTGCTGCGCCAGCGCTTCGGCGACCTGCCCGCCGGCGTGGACGGCCTCGTCGCCGTCGGCGTCTCCGGCGGCCAGATCAGGCACGTGACGTCCACGCTGTCACGCAGCACGGAAGCGCCTCCGGCCGCCGCGATCACCGCGGAGCGGGCCATGGAGATCGCGGCCGCCGATGGCGGCATCGACCTGGCCACGGCGATCACCAAGCAGGCCACCCCGGTGGCGGTGCCGGCGCCCGACGGCGTGCACAACGCGTTCCAGGTGGTCCTGATCGGCGGCGCGCAGGGCGCCGAGGCGGGGTACACGACGCACGTGGACGCGGTCAGCGGCGCGATCCTGACCCGGGAGAACCTGGTCGACCACTTCGACCCGGAGAACCCGCAGTGGGAGGCGTTCCCGTCCAACCCGCGCGACGACTACAGCTCGAAGGACACCCGCCAGACCTGGTGCTACGCGCCCGGCCCCGGCTGCGACTACGTCAGCGGCGGCGACCCCGGCACGGGCAAGGCGTGGGACGTGGACCACGCCACGAACGAGCCGACGAACACCAGCCTCGGCAACGCGGCCAAGACCTTCGAGAACCGGGCGAACGGCGACCCGTTCTCGGTCGGCACCCGATCCAACGTGGCCACCCCGAGCAGGAACTACGCCTACCCGTGGAAGAACGCCTGGTACAAGGCCAAGTGTGACCCGGCGGAGCTCGACCGGCCCGGCGAGGCCGACCTCGAGGCCGCCATCGCCAACCTGAACGCCATGCACAACCGCATGCACGACTGGTCCTACCGGCTCGGCTTCACCGAGACCGCCTGGAACATGCAGGTGGACAACGGCACGCGCGGCGGGCTCGGCAACGACCCCGAGCAGGGCAACGCCCAGGCGGGCGCACGGGTCCTGTCCGTACGCGACAACGCCAACCAGATCACCGGCCCCGACGGGGTCGCGCCGATCACGAACATGTACCTGTGGCAGCCGATCGCCGGCTCCTTCTACGCGCCGTGCGTGGACGGCGACTACGACATGTCGGTCATCGGGCACGAATACACGCACGCCATCTCCGGCCGCATGATCGGCGGGCCCAACGCCGGCTGGAGCGGCACCCAGCCCGGGGCCATGAACGAGAGCACCTCCGACCTGTTCGCCATGGAGTACCTCTACGAGTACGGCTTCCGCCCCTCGGGCCAGACCCCGTACGTCACCGGCGGCTACGTCACCGGCGACAAGGGGCGCGGCATCAGGAACTACGACATGTCGAAGTCGCCGCTCAACTACAGCGACCTGGCCTACGACATCGTCGGCACCCAGCCACACGCGGACGGCGAGATCTGGTCGGCCACACAGTTCGACGTGCGCGCGGCCTTCGTCAAGCGGTACGGCCAGGGCTCGGCCAAGCAGCAGAAGGCGTGCGCGGACGGCCGGACGCCGGTCGAGAAGTGCCCGGGCAACCGGCGCTGGGCGCAGCTCTCGTTCGACGCGCTGCTGCTGATGGCGACCGGCGCGGTCAGCTACGTCGACCACCGTGACGCGCTGCTGGCGGCCGACGCGATCCGCTTCGGCGGCGCGAACCAGGACATCATGTGGCGCGCGTTCGCCGAGCACGGCCTGGGCGAGGGCGCGGCGAGCAACGGCGCGAACGACGCCGACGCGACGCCGAGCTTCGTCGACCCGGCGGGCAGGAACGGCTCGCTGCAGCTCAAGCCCCTGGGCGAGGCGAAGGGCGCGGCGCTGCGGCTGTACGTGGGCGACTACGAGGGCCGCGTGGTCCCCGTCGCCGACACCGACCCGGCCACCCCGCTCGGTGACACGGTCGAGATGACCCCCGGCCAGTACGACTTCGTCGTCGTGGGCGCCGGCTTCGGCCACAAGCGGCTGAAGTACGCGGTCATCCCGGGCGTGAAGCTGCCGCTGCCGCTGGCGCTGACCCGCAACCACGCCTCGGCGGCGAACGGGGCGGCGGCGACGGGCGACGGCGTCAACCAGGCCAGGCTGATCGACGACACCGAGGCCACGAACTGGGCCTCGCTCACCGGCGCGCCGGCGGGCAAGTCGGTCGTGGTGGACCTGGCGGGCGACCGTCCGGTCAAGATCCGCCGGGTGCAGGTCAGCGCCCTGCTGCGGCCGAACGTCGGCGACCCGGCCGACCCGGGCGCGCAGAACCGCTTCTCCAGCCTGCGCTCGTTCGAGGTGCTGGCCTGCAGCGCGAACTGCGCCGACCCGGCCAGTTTCCGGAAGGTCTACACCAGCCGGACGAACGCGTTCGACGCCTCCCTGCCCAGGCCGAGGGGCGCCGACATGCTGATCAAGTCGTTCGACGTCAGGGACACGAACGCCACGCACCTGATGCTGCGCGCGCTCAGCACGCAGTGCACCGGCAACCCGCTGTTCGCCGGTGAGCAGGACGCCGACCCGAACTCCGCGACCGACTGCGCCACGGCCAGCCCGCAGCGGGACCAGGTCAGGGCGGCAGAGTTCCAGGCCTTCTCCCACTGATCCTTTCCGCAGTACGGCCCGCGTCCCGAACCGGGGCGCGGGCCCTTTTTTGCGTCTGATAGTTAGAGGACATACTATCTTGGGCATGGTTAGTCAGACATCGAACTATCGATGGGATGAGTCATGCGTACTCTGATCAGAAACGTCCGGGTCTTCGACGGCGAGCGGACCGTGACCGGCGCCGACGTCCTGATCGACGGCGACCGCATCGCGGAGCCGGACGCGCCGGCGGGCGTGAAGGTGGACGTGAAGGTGGACGGCACGGGCAAGACGCTGCTGCCCGGCCTGATCGACGCCCACGCGCACGCCTTCGACGGCGACCTGGCCGAGGCGCTGCGGTTCGGCGTCACGACCGAGCTGGACATGAACAACCTGCCGCCCACCCTGGCCGTCCAGCGCCGCCTGGCCGCCGAGCGCGACGACGTCGCCGACCTGCGCAGCTCCGGTATGGTCGCGACCGCGCCAGGCGGGCACCCCACCCAGATCATGACCGAGGACGTGCTGCGCGCCTTCGGCAGCGACACCGGCCTCGACACGGTCGCCGACGCCGACCAGGCCAAGGCGTTCGTGGCGGCGCGGGTGGACGAGGGCGCCGACTACCTGAAGATCGCCGTGGACGACGGGGCGGTCTCCGGCATGCGGCTGCCGGTCATCAGCCCCGAGTTGGCCGCCGTGCTGGTGGAGGCCGGGCACTCCGCCGGGCTCAAGGTCATCGCCCACACCGTGACGGCCAGGGAGGCGCTGATCGCGCTGGACGCCGGCGTGGACGGGCTTGCGCATCTCTACACGGACGTGGACGAGGAGGGCGCCGAGGACATGGCGGCCAGGGTCGCCGCGTACGACGTGTTCGTGGCCAGTACGATCACCTACGTCGAGGCCGTCTCAGGCGACCCCTACGGAGCCGAGCTGCTGCGCGATCCGCGCGTCGCGGCGCGGATGTCGGAGCGGTCGAAGGCCACCTTCAGCCGGGAGTTCACCGGCATCCCCATGCACGCGCAGGGTGTCGTCAACGCCTCGCACGCGGCGTCCGCGCTGCTGCGGGCGGGCGTGCCGCTCCTCGCCGGGACGGACGCGACGCCGTTCGGGCCCGTGCACGGGGCGGGTCTGCACCACGAACTGCTCATGCTCACCGAGGCCGGGTTGACGCCCGAGCAGGCGCTGAGCGCGGCGACCAGCCTCACGGCGCGCTGCTTCGGCCTGTCCGACCGGGGCCGGATCGCGCCGGGGCTCCGGGCGGACCTGCTGCTCGTGGACGGCGACCCGACCAGCGACATCACGGCTACCAGGGCCATCGCGGACGTGTGGCGGGCCGGCGTACGCCAGTCGCAGGGCTGATCGGGGTGGCGGTGCCCGAGACGATGGGGGCGGCGGTGGCCGGGGTGCGTGCGGCACTCTGGGGGCATGGACCTGATGGCGTGCGCGGGGGCGGCGTTCGGCTGGGATGACGGCGTCGTGGTGTCCGAGGGGCGGCGGGGCGCGCTGGGCCAGGTCTGGCGGGTGGAGACCGGGGCGGCGTCGTACGCGCTGAAGGAGATCTTCGGCGAGCCGCCGGCGGAGGCGCTGGTCGCGGCCGAACTCGCCTTCGCCAGGCGAGCGGCGGCGCACGGGGTGCGGCTCCCGGCGAGCCACCCGAGCCGCGACGGCCGCTACCTGGTGGAGACGCCTGGTGGGACGTGGCTGCGGCTGTACGACTGGATCGACCTGAGCCCGCTCGACCCGGCGGCCCCGGCCACTCCGGAGGACCTGGGAGCGCTGTTCGCCCGGCTGCACCGCTGCGCACCCGCCGTCACCACCGAACCCGACGGCCAGGCCCCTGACCCCTGGTACCACCGCCCGCCCGCTCCCGGCGCATGGGACGAGGCGAGCGAGGCCGGCGCCGCTGAACTGGCGCTCGCCCTCAGCGCGGCGGATGTTCCGTGGGGTGATCGGCTGCGGGAGCGGCTGGCCATGGTGCCCGAGTTGAGTGCCGTGGTCGGCCCGCCCCAGCCGGCCGCCCTGATTCTCTGCCATCGCGACCTGCACCCGGAGAACGTCCTGACCGGCCCAGACGGCGCGCTCGTGGTCGTGGACTGGGACCGCCTCGGCCCCGCCGAACCGGGGCGGGAGCTGGCCATGGCCCTGTTCGACTGGTTCTGCGACCCGGCGCCCGACCTGGACGCCATGCGTCGCATGTACCGGGCCTACCTGCGCGAGGGCGGGCCAGGCCGGATCACCCGCCCGGCCGACTTCTCCATGCTCGTCGCCTCCCGGCTGAACTTCCTGCTGCTCCAGACGCGCATCGCGCTCGACCAGGATGCCGAGCCGCGGCACCGCGCGTGGGCGGAGCGCGAGATCGACGAGGCGCTGCGCATCATGCCGGCCCCCGCCCAGTTGGCCGCCGTACTGGAGGCGCTGGAACAGAGCCGGGGCCCGGCGGACGACCGCCGGGCCCCGGGGCTCGCCTGACCTGGGATCACGCCCGGTAAGCCGGGCCCAAAAGATCCGGCGCAGAAGATCGGGCGCAGAAGATCGGGCGCCGTGGGGCAGGGCCAGGAGATCACGCTCAGTAGATGCGGTGCTTGCTGCCGCAGTGGTCGAACTTGCCGCCCCAGCAGGTGAACGTGTAAACCTTCTTGATCCCCTTGCCGTTCCAGCTGCCGACGGTCTTGTCGTCCCAGGACCGGTTGAACTTGTGCCAGCCGCCGTTCTGGTAGAACTCGAACCAGATCCAGCCCTTCTTGCCACCGCGCTTCTCCACGCCGTACCACTTCGTGTAGACCTTGCCGTGCGACTTCCAGGTCTTGCCGAAGGTGTAGGCCTTGCGGTCGCTGGAGAAGTACTTGCCCCAGTTGCCGAAGTTCGCGGTGCTGCTGACGGTGGCCGCCGCGGAGCCGGCGGCGGCGCTGGTGCTCGCCTGGGCGGTGGCCGGGCCGAGGGCGAGGCCGGTGAGGGCCGTCGAGCCTGCTATGGCGGCGATCGCGAAGAGCTTACGCATGTGGGTGTCCTCCCCTGTCGGTGCTGCCGGGTGGTCCGGCAAACAGGACAGTACGGAGATCCGCGCCGCCCAACTGCGGAGGAATCCACACATCAAGAGTGACCGCCGACACACCTCGGCGCTCGCCCGGCCACCGCTCGACCGGCCACCGCGCGACACGGCCACCGCGCGACACGGCCACCGCGCGACACGGCCACCGCGCGACACGGCCACCGCTCGACCGGCCACCGCGCGACCGACCGCGCCGTGCGGGACGGTTCGGGCGGGTGGCAGGCGCTACGCTGCAGTGCCTATCGCGTGCCGATCGCGTGCCGGTCGGTCGTTTGCCGGTCGTTCCCCTGAGGAGAGGACGCAGCGGATGCCCCACGCGGCCAGGCCCACGGTCACGCTGCACGACGTGGCCGCGGCGGCGGGCGTCTCGGTCGCCACCGCGTCCCGGGTCCTCGGCGGCAGCGCCAGGAAGGTCGCCCCCGAGTTCCAGGCCCGCGTGCTGGCCGCGGCGGCGGCCCTGCGCTACACGGTGGACGCCTCGGCCAGGGCGATGCGCCGGGCCAGCGACTCGATCGCGCTCGTCGCCGACGATCTCACGACCCCGAGCATGGGCCTGGTGGTCGCGGCGATGGAACGCGAGGCCCGCACCGAGGGGGCGTTCGTCACGGTGTCGTCAACGATGGGCGATCCGGAGCGCCAGTCGGAGACCGTCCGCGTGCTCAGGTCGCTGCGCCCGCGCGCCCTCGTGCTCACCTCCAACCGGCTGCTGGCCGCCGCCGCGGAGGACCGGCTGGTGAAGGAGCTGCTCGCGTACGAACGGGAGGGCGGCCGGGTCGCGGTCGTCGGCGAGACGGACCTGACGTTCGACACGATCGTCTTCGACAACGCCGGCGCCGCCCGCGCGATGGGTGCCTTCGTCGGCCGTGCCGGGCACCGGCGGGTGGCGATCTTCGTGGGCGCGGGGGACCGGCGGAACATGAGCGACCGCGCGGCCGGATTCGTGGCGGGCCTGCGTGCGGAAGGCGTCCGTGAGAGCGACATCGAGCTCGTGCCCTGCCGGGCCGACAGGGACGGCGGGTTCGCCGCCGCGCGCGAGCTGGCCGAGGCGGGGATGGACGGCAGGCAGGCGGTGCTCGCCGGCAACGACGCCATCGCGATCGGCGCGATGTCGGCCTTCCGTGCGGCCGGTCTCAGCGTGCCCGAGGACGTCTCGGTGACGGGGATCGACGACATCCCGCTGGCCTCCGACGTGACGCCGCGGCTGACGACGGTGGCGCTGCCGCTGGCGCGGGCGGGGGCCGAGGCGATCCGGTTCGCGGTGGGGGAGCGGGGGCCGGCCAGGCGGCTGGTCCTGGAGGGACGGCTGATCATCAGGGACAGCGTCCGGCCCCGTCCGTGACGCGGGTGTCTTGACGCTCCGGGTCATGGGCGGGCAAACTGCGGAATACGTTTTCCCGTGGCGTACGGAAGAGGTGCGGTCCGACCGGCGGACGCCGGAGCAGGCCGGTCACGTCGTTCGTCCCCGAGCGCCGCGCCGAGATCGACGGCGCCCGGCCCCCACCGAATCGCGAAGGAACACATGTCTGAACGCACGTACCGGGCCGCCATCATCGGCACCGGCGGGATCGCCCACGCGCACGCCAAAGCCGTGCTGGCCTCGGCCGACAGAGCCTCGGACGGGGCCTCGGACGGGGCCTCGGACACTGACGCCGCGCGCGGCCGGGCCGAGCTGGTCGCCGTGGCCGACGTGGACGCCGGGCGGGCGCGCGAGTTCGCCGCCACGTACGGCATCCCGCACGCCTACGCGAGCGCCGAGGAGTTGCTGCGCGAGGAGCGGCTGGACGTCGCGCACCTGTGCACCCCGCCCCAGCAGCACGCCCCGCTGGCCCTGGCCTGCCTGGAGGCCGGGGTGACGGCGCTGGTGGAGAAGCCGCCCACGCTGTCGCTCGCCGAATTCGACACTCTGATCGAGGCGGAGCGGCACTCGGCCGGGCACGTCGCGACCGTCCTGCAGCACCGCTTCGGCGCCGGCGCCGTACGGCTGCGGCGGCTGGCGCAGGCCGGCGAGCTGGGCCGCCCGCTGCTGGCCACGTGCCTGACCCAGTGGTACCGCGACGACGACTACTACGCCGTCCCGTGGCGCGGCACGTGGGAGTCGGAGGGCGGCGGGCCCACGATGGGCCACGGGATCCACCAGTTCGACCTGCTGCTGTCGGTGCTCGGCCCCTGGCGCGAGGTCACCGCCGTGGCCGCCCGCCAGGCCCGCCCGGTGGACACCGAGGACGTGTCGATGGCGCTGGTGACGTTCGAGAGCGGCGCGACGGCGACGGTGGTGAACTCCGTCCTGTCCCCGCGACAGACCTCCGAGCTGCGCTTCGACTTCGAACGCGCCACGGTCGAGGTCGAGCACCTGTACGGCTACACCGACGACGACTGGACCGTCACCACCGCCCCCGGCCACGACGGCGTGAGCTCCCTGTGGAAGGCCGACCCCGGCGGCGGGTCCAGCGGCCACGGCGACTGGTTCACGGCCGTGCTCGACGCGCTCGACCAGGGCCAGGCGCCGCCGGTCACCGCCGCCGACGCCCGCAGGACCATGGAGTTCATCGCCGCCCTGTACGCCTCCGCCTTCACCGGCGAACGCGTACGGGCCGGTCAGATCACCGCAGACAGCCCGTTCGCCCATCGCATGGACGGCACGGGCGCCCCCTGGAGGACCACGTGACGTTGCGGGCCACCCACGAACTCGGCCGGTCGGTCGCCGTCAGCGCCGGCGCCACCGAGCTGTTCACCTACGTCTACCGCCCGGACACGCCGGTGCTGGAGTCGCCCAAGCCGTACCTGCACCCGATCCGCACCCGTGGCGGCGCCCTCGTGTCGCTCTACCGGCCGCACGACCACGTCTGGCACAAGGGCATCGCCTGGTCGCTGCCGCACGTGGGGGAGCACAACTTCTGGGGCGGGCCCACGTACACCGACGGCCGGTACGTCCAGCGCGACAACAACGGCAGCGCCGTCCACCGCGAGATGACCACGCTGGCGGCCACCGGCGACCGGGTCGAGCTCGGCCACACGCTCGACTGGACCGCGCAGAGCGGCGATCCGGTCATCGAGGAGCGGCGCTCGCTCGCCGCTACCCTGATCGACGACGCGACCTGGGCGCTGGTCTTCGAGACGGCCATGACGAACGTGTCCGGCGCCACGATCGACTTCGGCTCGCCGACCACCAAGGGCAGGGAGAACGCCGGCTACGGCGGCCTGTTCTGGCGCGGCCCGCGATCGTTCACCGACGGCGTCATCCAGTCGCCCGATGGGGCGGGCGGCGACGAGCTGCGCGGCCGGCGCGCCGAGTGGTTCGGCTTCCGCGGCCGGCACGACGAGAGCGGCGACCACTCCACCGTCGTCATGGTGGACGACACGGCCAATCCGCGGCATCCGCCGCAGTGGTTCGCCCGCACCGAGAACTTCGCCTGCCTCAACCCCGCGCCGTTCTTCAGCGAGGAGGTGCCGCTGGCGGACGGGGAGACGCTCGGCTTCCGGTACGCGGTCGTCATCGCCGACGGGGACCGGGGCGAGTCCGGCACGGCCCTGCTGGCCGAGCACGGAAGGAACGCGTTGCGATGACCTCTCCCGACGCCTCCTCCCCAGAAGCGTCCAGCCATGGGGCCTTTCCCGGCGGCACCTCGATCAGCCGGCTGACGGTCTATTCAGGCTGGGCGTGCGCCGACGGGCTGGAAGGCGGGACCCCGCACCTGCACACGGCCTCGACGGAGGCGTACGTGGTGATCGCGGGCCACGGCGCGCTGCAGACGCTGGACGCGCACGGCCTCAGGGAGACCGCGCTGAGCGCGGGCTCGACCGTGTGGTTCACGCCCGGCACCATCCACCGGGCCGTCAACCACGGCGGCCTGGAGGTGGTGGTCGTCATGTCGAACGCCGGCCTGCCCGAGGCCGGCGACGCGGTCATGACGTTCCCGCCCGAGATCGTGGCGGACCCCGAGCGCTACCGCGAGGCCGCGACCCTGCCCGCCGACGGCGTCGAGGAAGCGGTACGGCGGCGCAGGGACCTGGCGGTGGAGGGCTTCCACCGCCTCACCGAGGGCGGCCCCGAGGCGCTGCGCACCTTCTACGACAGCGCGATCGCCCTGGTCAGGCCCAAGGCCGCGGCCTGGCGGAAGATCTGGGAGAGCACGGTCGCGGCGGAGACCGGTCGCACGGCCGCGGTCCTGGACGCCCTGGAACGCGGCGACGGCGCGCACCTCATGGAGTCGGCACTGATGGAGAGCCCGCCGGACGAGCGGTGGGGGATGTGCGGCAACCTGCGCGCCCACGACGTCGCCCACCCCATCGTGCGCACACCGTCCCCTTGACCCCCTTGACCCCCTTTGACGAACGAGACCACCGCGACCGGGAGCGAACCCCCTGACGGCGGTGACAGGATGACCGCCATGGAAGAGCCGCCGCCTCCTGCAACCCCGGTAGGTGCGGCGACCCTGCATGACGTCGCCAGGGAGGCGGGCGTCTCCATCGCCACCGCCTCCCGCGCACTCAACGGCAGCGCGCGCAACGTCAGGGCGGAGAACGTCGCCCGGGTACGCGCGGCGGCCGCCAAGCTCGACTACGAGCCGCACCTGTCGGCCCAGGCCATCGCCAAGGGCTCGACCAGGACCGTCGCGCTGGTGGTCCGCGACGTCGCCGACCCCTACTTCTCCTCCATCGCGGCCGGCGTCACCCAGGCCGCGACGGAGGCCGGCCTCATCGTCACCATGGCGGTGGCCGACGGCTCGCCGGAACGCGAGCTGGAGATCGTCAGAACCCTGCGCGGTCAGCGCCCGCGCATCATCATCGTCACCGGCAGCCGCATCGAGGGGACCGCCACCAGGGACGCGCTCATCGAGGAGCTGACCCAGTACCGTACGGCAGGCGGGCGGGTGGTGCTGATCAGCCAGCGGGACCTGCCGTTCGGCACCGTCACCATCGACGACCGGGGCGGCTCGGCCACGCTCGCCCGCGCGCTGCTCGCCCGCGGCTACCGCCGCTTCGCCGTCTTCCACGCCACGCCGTCGCTGCGCACGTCCCGAGACCGGCACGAGGGCTTCCTGTCCGGTCTGTACGGGTCCGGCGCGCCCGCGCCGCTGGCGTTCGAGACCGGCTTCACCCGCGACGGCGGTTACGAGGCGGCGCGGCGGCTGGTGGAGCGGGGGGCCGGGGACGTGGAGGCGGTGTTCGCGGTCAACGACGTGATGGCGATCGGCGCGATGACCGCCTTCCGCGAGGCCGGCGTGCTCCCGGGACGGGACATCGGGGTGGCCGGGTTCGACGACATCGGCCCCGCGGTGGACGTCGTGCCGGCGCTCACATCGGTGGCCGTGCCGCTGCGGGAGGCCGGCCTGAACGCGATGCGCCTGGCCCTCTCGGCCGACACGACCGCCCACCTCCCCCTCCCGGCCCAGGTGACCCTCCGCGCCAGCACACCCCAGAAGCGTGCGTCATAACCGGATGCGCGGTACCGGATCCACCGGGCATGATCACGCCATGGGCTACGAGGCACTGATCGACGAGGCGCTGACCACGCCGTTCGAAGGCTGGGACTTCTCCGTCTTCGGCGACCGCGTCACCTGCGACGGCACCCTGCCATGGGACTACGAGCGCCTGGCCCGCGATCATCTGGCCCGCTCCTCCGCCCTCCTCGACCTGGGAACGGGAGGCGGCGAGTTCCTGTCCTCCCTGACCCCGCTCCCACCCCGCACCGCGGCAACGGAGGCCCACCCGCCCAACCTCCCCCTAGCCCGCGCCCGCCTGGAGACCCTGGGCGTCGAGGTCGCCGAGGACACCCGCTCGTTCCCCGACGCCTCCTTCGACCTGATCATCAACCGGCACGAGTCGTACGACCCCCACGAACTGCACCGCCTCCTGACCCCAGGCGGCACGTTCCTCACCCAGCAGGTCGGGGGCCGCGACCTGGAAGAGATCAACACGACCCTCGCCGCCCCACCCCACGAGGACCGCTCCTGGAACCTCGACCAGGCGTCCACCGACCTGAACGTCACTTGGAGCCGGGAGGGCACGTTCACCACGACGTTCCACGACATCGGCGCCCTCGTCCTGTTCCTGCGCGTCATCTCATGGCAGGTGCCCGACTTCGACATTCACACGTACGAGCCCAGACTCCGCGCCCTGCACGAGTCCATGCGACACGGCCACCCCCTCCGAGCCACAGCCCACCGCTTCGCCCTGCTGGCCACCCGCTGACGGCTCACGTACTCGTAAGATCAACGCCGCACGTGCCGACGGCGCGGGCGGCCACGGGCGAGACGCAGCGGAGATCCGCGGCGAAAAGCCATAAGGTAGGAGCGAGGGGAGGCCGTGGTGGCTGCAGTGACTCGGCCGAAGGTCGACAGCATTTCGCTGAAGAATTGGTGGAGCTCACCCTCAAGGGCCACATTCGGGTGCCCTCGTTCCAGCGCTCTTATCGGTGGGAACGCAATGATGTGACGCAGTTGTTCGACAGCATTCTGCGTGGTTACCCGATCGGAAACGTGCTCGTCTGGCAGCGGCCCGCTCCGGCCGGAACGGTGGAGATCGGTCATCTGCGGATCGAGGCGGAAGCGGTCGGGGACGCCTTCTGGGTCGTGGACGGTCAGCAACGCATCACCAGTCTGGTGGGTGCTTTGACGGCCGGCGACGACACCGTGGATCCTCGTTTCCGCGTCTATTTCGACTTGGCACGCGAAGTTTTCGTCTCGCTGCCGCGCCGTCACCAACCGGGCGACGACCAGCTCCCCATGTCCCTCGTTCTCGACACGGCCGGCACCAACGCGTGGATCCGCGCCCGCAGCCATTTGAGCGATGGTCAGATCGCGCTGGCCGACCAAGTGGTGGCCGCGATTCGCGACTACAAGATTCCGATGTACGTCGTCACAGGTGAGGACGACCATTCCCTGCGGGACATCTTCGACCGCATGAACACCTTCGGAAAACCGCTGAAAAGCGCGGAGGTGTTCAATGACCCTTTTTCATCCTCAGGCGGCTTGGGCAACGCGGTGGTTCTGAAGGACGGCGATGGCCTTGCAGAGGTGGCCGGCCTTGGAAGGGCTGCAGCGTAGCTTGCGGAGGATCTTCCAGCTCTTCAGCTGGGCGTTGGCGCGTTCGCCGGGGCCGCGGTTGGCCTGCTTCTGGGATGCTGGTTTGTTCTTGCCCTTGTACGGGGTGCGGACCGGGCCTTCGGCTCCCTGATACGCCTTGTCGGCCAGGGTGATGATGCCGGCCTGCTCCAAGGCGCGCAGGATGCCCCAGATGCGGGCGGCGCTCAGGTCGTGCGCTTTGCCGGGCAGCGCTCCGGAGGTCCACAGGATCGTCCCGCCCGGTGAGGCGATGACCTGAACGTTCATCCCATGCACGCGGTGCTTGCCGGAGAAGTACGGCCGGTCGGCCCTGACCCGGTCGATGTGGATCAGCGTGCCGTCCAGCACCAGGTAGTGCAGCCCGTCCCGCTTTGCCTTGCGCAGCGCCTGGCCGAGCTTGGGTGAGCGCGCCGACAGCAGTGCCACCGTCTCCTCCACGTACCGCCATGCGGTCGCCGTCGACACCCCGAAACCGGCTCCGAGTTCGGTGAACGTCTCGCCCTTGCGCAGGTAGACCAGCACGAGCAGCGCCTGCTGCCCTGGGTTGAGCAGCCGCCAGGCCGATCCGATCGCCTTACGGTGCCGGCGGATCACCCCGGCGACGTAGTTCAGCGTTGAACGCGACAAATCGACGGCGGCACGATAGAAAAGCATCCGGAGCCCCTGGTTGTGATGGATCTGGTTGTGGTGATCAATCCATCTACCAGGGGTTTCTTACGTCGTCAGGCGAACATCAGACTCGCGATCATGCTGTGACCAGCAGCCCGCCGCCAGGGGATGAAAAAGCTTCAATGCACTGCATTCGATCACCGGCGACCAGAAACCCGGGGATCTGCGGACGTTGAGCGCGAGCGTGCGCACCTTCGGTTTCGGTGAGTTGTCGGAACAGGTTCTCATGCAGAGCCTGCTGGCCATCCGTGACCCGAAAGTCGATCGGGATTTCCGCAACGAGTTCGCCGACGACGACGATCGCCATCAGGCGTTCGTCCGCACGGAGGCGGCTCTGGGACACGTCATCGACTATTTGCGGGACGAAGCCGGCATTCCCCATGTGAAGCTCGTTCCCTATGCTCTGTACATCCCGGTGCTGGCCCGGTTCATGGCGGTTCTGGGGCCGCCGCAGGGACGCGCGGCCGAGCTGCTCCGGCGCTGGATCTGGCGAGGTGCGGTGCTCGGGGTCGCGCCCCAGGGGAACACGGTCGGTTTGCGGCAAGGAGCGGCCGCCGTGCACACGGATCCGCTCAAGAGCGCGCAGCGACTGCTCGAACTCCTGCCTCCGCCTGGCCAGTGGAAGCCGGACATCTCGCAGATCCCGCTGAATCGGGCTCAGGCGAAGGTCAACATTCTCGGCCTGCTGTCGCTGGCTCCGAGACATCTTTCGCACGACCGGTTCGGTGAGCCGATCGACGCTGCTCAGTTGCTCGAATCAGGGGGCCGCTGACGCCCGTTCTCGATGACAGGAGTGTGCTCGGCAGAGGGCTGGCGAACCGTCTGATTCAGCCGCCTGGAGAGGTGGACATCGCTAGGCTCCTGGTGGAGAAGGACCTGGACGAACGCGTGCTGGCCAGTCACTGCCTGGACGCCGAGTTGGTTCGGCTGCTGCGGCAAGGGCGAGCGGATGATTTTCTGAAACGACGCGCCGCGGAGGTCGAGGCGATCATTCACGATCACGTCCAGAGCCGTGCGCTGTTCGGTTTCCGCGACGGACCTGATGTGGCCGCGTTGTTCGATGAAGGTGAAGAGCTTGACTGACGAGGCGACGGCGGGGGTCCATCTCGGGACGCGAGCTCGGCCGATCGAGCCCGCACGACTTCCAGGTTCTCCTGTACCTCGGGGAGGACCTGCCGGGAAACGTCCGGGTGGCGCTGGAATCCGACACTCCCGTGATCCCGGAGTCGGCCGTCGAGCCGCATGATGACGGCCTGGGGACGGTACGGTTCTCCCTGGCCGGGGTGCAGGCGAAGTTCTCCATGCGGTGGGAGGGCAAAGGCCTGGTCCTGCCGATGTCGGGCCAAGGCGGCGACTGGATCGTCAAGCTCCCCGACCGGCGCTTTCCCGAGGTTCCCGCGAACGAGCACGCGATGTTGACCTGGGCCAAGCTCGTCGGGATCGGCGTGCCGGAGATCCGGCTCATCGAAGGAACGCATCTGACCGGGTTGCCCGACGGCCTCGTCCGTCCCGATGAGATGGTGTTCGCGGTGCGGCGCTTCGACCGGCTCGCCGGAGGGCGGGTGCATCAGGAGGACTTCGCGCAGGTCAGAGAGGTCGCTGTCGCGTCGAAGTACGAGAAGGCGACGTACGCCGGCCTCGCCCGGGTCATCAACGCGGTCTGTCCGCAGGACATGACCGAATACCTGCGCCGGCTGGCCGCGATCGTGGTCATGGGCAACCTCGACGCTCATCTCAAGAACTGGACGCTGCGATATCCGGACGGCGTGAACGCGCGCCTCTCCCCGGCCTACGATTTCGTCTCCGTATCCTCGTACGACGACTTCCGCGCCGAGGAACTGGCGTTCCCGGTGAACGGCGGCAAGGTGGCCGGGCTCATCACGCTCGACAACTTCCGGAGCTTCGCCCGGCGCGCCCATCTCGAAGCCGATCAGGTGACCGAGGTGGTCCGTGACACCGTGGCGGCGATGGTCGACACCTGGCCACAGGTCAGGGCGGAGCCGACCATCCCCTCCTTCGTGGCCGCGCACGTCGAGCAGCGGCTGAGGTCGCTGCCCCTGATCGCTGACGTACGCGGTCACTGAGCACGGCCGATACCAGCCGCCCGCTTCGACTTTTTTCGAAGTGAGGTGTTTGCCCCTTACTCTCCCCGGAGGAGAGCCGGGAGGTAGGGTGAGCGGATTTCAGCCGGAAGACCTGGGACGGATCACCGCGCGGGCCGAGGAGATGCTGGCTCACGTCGAGCAGCTCAAGGACGAGCTGGACGTGGTCGTCGGACGGGGTGAGGCGGCGGACGGGCAGGTGCGGGTGACGGCCGGGGCCTCGGGGCGGCTCATCGACGTCGTACTCTCGCCGCGTGTCCTGAGCATGGACAGCAGGAAGCTGGCCGAGGCGGTGTTGCGGGCGGCGCAGGAGGCTCAGGACGAGGTGGCCGGGAAGGTGGACGAGATCATGGCCGGTGGGTCCCCGGGGCCCGAGACTGTGGTGGATGACGAGGCGCGCTTCGCCGTCATGCTGGAGGCCTTCGAGGCGTCGATGGCCGAGCGGCTCCTGACGGCTGAAGGGCTCCCGACCGCTGAGCGGTTCCCGAACGGCGAGCGGTTTCCGAAGGCTGATGACCAGCGCCCAGATGAGCGCCGGGACGGTCGCTGAGCCGGATATTTCTAGGTTATTTGAAGGAACATCGGGACCCGGGTGACCCGCCCTAGTGTGTCCGCGGACGCGTATACGCATGGGATCTCGCGGGATGTGAATCGGTGGCCTTTCGGTGGCGGAGCGCGGCGGGGCGGCGGGCGGCGGGGATCGTCGCGGGCGTGCTGACAGCCGTGCTGGTCGGAGCCGGCCTGTTCCTGGGCACGGGCGTCTCCAGCGCGCGCCCCAAGCTCGCCGACGTCGGCGCCTGGCTGGCCAGCGCGCTCAACGGCGAGGTGGTGCACGCCAACGGCCTGTCCGGGCAGGTGGACGGCCGGGTGGACCTGGCCTCCGCCGGCGGTCAGGCGCTCACGGTCGTGCAGGACGGCGACAACGTGCTCGTCGTCGACGAGTCCACCGGCAAGGTCAGCCGCATCGACCCCACCCAGCTGGAGGTGGCGCAGACCGGCACGATCGGCGCGGGCGGCATGCAGATCGTGATGGGCGCGGGCAAGGCGTACGGGATCGACCCGCGCGGCGGCACCGTGCAGCAGCTCGACCCGCTGACCGTGGACACGATCGGCGCCCCGATCACGCTCAAGCCGCCGCTCGGGCAGGCGGGAATCGACAAGAGCGGCACGCTCTGGGTGCCCGTGCCGGAGGAGGGCACGCTCGTCCAGGTGGCCGGCGCGCAGAAGGGCAAGGCGGTCACGGTCGGCGAGCCCGGCGACCCGCTCACGCTGACGATCGCGAACGGCGTCCCCCTGGTCACCAACTCCGCCGCCGCCAGCGCCATGGTGATCGGCGCGACCGGCACCCGGCTGCAGGTGAGCCTGCCCAGCACGGTCACCGAGGCCGGCGGCGCGGGGCTGCGGGTGCCCGCCGTGGCCGAGAGCCAGGTGGTGCCGATCCTGGCGCCCAAGCAGGGCGCGCTCGTCCTCGTCGACACCGCCAGCGGCGCGCTGACGACGGTCTCGGTGAAGGGCGGCAAGCTCGGCGCGCCGCAGGCGCTCGGGCGGCGCGTCTACATCGCCGACGAGAGCACGGGCAAGCTCATCGTGTACGACACCGTGGCCAAACGGTTCGAGGCCGACAAGGTGGTCACCGGCAAGGCCGGGCCGCTGGAGGTGTTCGTCAAGGACGGGCTGCTCTGGGTCAACGACCAGTTCAGCGAGACCGCCCTGGTCATCGAGCAGGACGGCAGAGGCCACCGGGTCGGCAAGTACGACGAGGCGCTCGGTCAGAAGGACACCCCGACACCGCTGCCCGTGCCCACCAGCGTGCCCACGGTGGTGCGGCCGACGACCGTGCCGACCCGCACGACCAGGCAGCCGACCTCCGTGCCGACGTCCGTACCGACTCAGACGTCCGTACCCACACAGACGAAGACCGCCGTGCCCACCGTCACCGTCACCGCGACCCCTACTCAGACCCCCACCCAGAGCCCCACGCCCAAGCAGACACCGACCCCGACCCCGACCGTCACCCCCGACCCGCCGGGCACGGTCACCGCGAACTCCGGGCCCGGGTGGATGGAGATCGTCTTCACGCCGTCGGGCAAGGGCGACGTCACCGGCTACACGCTCAAGGGTGCGCCCGGCGGGGCCGACGTCAGCCCGAACCGGGTCCAGGCCGACGGCCCGTTCCAGTTCCGGGTGACGGGAGGCGGCTGCGGCCAGGAGTACACGTTCCGCGTCGTCGCCCAGTACGCCGGCGGCGAGGTGGAATCGGCCCCTTCCATCCCGGTACGTCCCTGCGTCGCCCCCGGCAGCCCGGCCGGCTTCACCGCCAAGGGCAAGAACCACGGCGCCGACCTCACCTGGTCGCCGCCCGAGAACGCCAAGGACGGCGTCACGTACCTCCTGGACGGCCCCGGCACCCACCCGGCAGCCCCCGACGGGACGAGCGCGGAGGTGACCGGACTGAAGAACGGCCAGTCCTACACCTGGACGCTGCGCGCCAAGAACGAGGCCGGCGAGAGCCAGGACCGCGCGGAGGCCACTGCCGAGCTGCGCCCGCCGTCCGCCCAGTTCAGGAACGCCAACAACGACCACCGCGACACGCTCATCCGCTCGGGGCCGAGCGCGGGCGCCGAGGCAGGCCGGATCCCGAAGGGCGCGTACATCACGATGACCGTGCTCTGCCAGCAGAAGGGCGCCGGCTTCACCGACACCGACACGGGCATGAGCAGCGACGTCTGGAACAAGGTCGAATCCGCCAACGGCAACGGCTGGCTCAACGACGTGCTCATGGACACCCCGAAGGGGGGCTTCCCCGCGGCCCCGCTCTGGGAGTGTGAATGATCACGAGGGCGGGGTGGGGCCTGGCGGCCTTTTCGGTGCTCGTGTACGCGGCGGGGGCGCCGTTCGGGTACGCCCAGGCGGCGGTGCTGGCCGTGGCCGGGCTCGCCGCCGTGGGGGCCGGCGCCCTGTGGACGCTCATGGGGGCGTCGCTTGAGGTGCGGCGCGAGGTGACGCCCGTGAAGGTGACGCGCGGGGAGCCGGCCATCGCCGTGCTGCACGTGCGCAACGCCGGCCGATGGCGGCGCTCGGGGCTGGTCGCCAGGGACACGTGCCGGGACACGACCGTGACCGTCGAGGTGCCCGCGCTGGCCGGGAACACGGCGCGGACGGTGTCGTACCGGCTGCCCACGCGCCGCAGAGGAGAGACGCCGGTGGGGCCGCTGCTGCTGGACCGGGGCGACCCGTTCGGGCTCGCGCGCCGCTCGGTCGCGTACGGGCGGGCCGACCTGCTCCTCGTCCGGCCCCGCACCGTCCCGCTGCCGCCGCTGCGCGCGGGGCGGCAGCGGCACCTCGACGGGCTGGCGTCGCGCTCGGCGCCGGCCGGGACGAGCAGCTTCAACGGGCTGCGCGAGTACGTCATCGGCGACGACCTGCGTCACGTCCACTGGCGGTCCACCGCCAGGACCGGGATTCTCATGGTCAAGGAGCTGACCGACGTCAACCTGCCGGCCACCGTCACCGTTCTCGACACCCGGACCTCGTCGTACGAGGGCGACGACGAGTTCGAGCTGGCCGTCGACGTGGCGGCGTCGGCGGCCTGCGCGGTGACGCGTGACCGGTTCCCGGTGCGGGTGTTCACGGGGGCCGGGGAGCTGGTGCACGTCAGGGGCGGGGCGGGGGAGGACGAGGAGGTGCTCGACCGGCTGGCGCTGGTGGAGCTTTCCGACGCGGCCGAGCCGCCCGCCCGGGCGCTCAGGCAGGCGGGGGCCGGTGGGGCGCTGGTACTGGTCAGCGGCACGTACGCGGCTCTGGCGGGGGCGGCGGCGGTGCGGCGGCGGTTCGACCAGGTGGTGTTCGTCCGGGTGGGGGCGGCGTCGCCGGGCGGGGTGCCGCAGGCGGCGGGGGTCACGGTGATCGAGGTGGGGGATCTCGGGGAGCTGGCCGCGTTATGGCCACGCTGACCACCCCACCGGGCAGCGGCCCCGCCGACCCGCCTGCCCCCGGCCCGCACCCCGCCGTTCCTGGCCCGCACCCCAGCGGCCCCGGTCCTCGCGCCGGTGCGGCCGGTTCTCGCGATGGTGCCGGGGCGGAGGAGGGGCCGGCCAGGGACTCGGGGCCTTCAGGGGCGGGGCCGGGGCGGCGGCGAGTGGCTTCCGTCGTGGTGGTCGCGTTGCTGGTGGCGGCGGCCGGGCTGGCGTTCGACGGGGTGTTCCCGATGGACGCGTTGCTGCCCGTGGTGGCGGTGGCGGCCGGGGTGCCGTGCGTGCTGTCGCTGCTGGTCTCCGGGCGGTTGCCGCTCTGGGGTGTCGTCCCTGTACAGGCGCTGGCCTGGCTGACGGCGGTGTCGGCCACGTTGTTCAGGGAAGAGGCGTGGCTCGGGTTCCTGCCCGGCCCGGCCGCCGTCCGTACGGCGCTGACCGGCGTGCGTGAGGCGGGCGGCTGGCTGCTGACCACCATTCTGCCCGCCGCGCCGGGCAGCACCGCGATCGTGCTGGTCAGCTTCCTGGTCTGGGCCGCCACCGCCGCCGGGGCCGAGCTGGCGCTGCGCTCGCGGGCCGTGCTGCTGCCCGCCGTGGCCGGCCTGCCCGTGCTGGGCGTCGCGGTCGTGCTCGGGGTCGCGGGGGCGGGCTCCGTGGTGCCGTACGCGGCCGGGTTCGCGGGGCTGGCGCTGCTGCTCGCGCTGGTCAGGTCGAGCAGGTCGGCGGGGACGATCGCGGCGGGCATGCCGCTGCTGGCCGGGCTGGTGCTGGTGGCCGCCGTCGCCGGTCCCGTGCTGCCCATGGCCGGGCGGCCGTACGACGTGCGCGAGCTGGTCGAGCAGCCGCCGCCCCGCCCGATCCGCGGGGTCAGCGCGCTCGACCAGGTGTCGGCGTGGCTGCAGAACCCCCAGCGCGAGCTGTTCACGGTCAGCACGACCTCCGAGGCGAACCTTCGGCTGGCCGTCCTGGACACCTTCGACGGGGTGAGCTGGACGTCGAACGCCGGCTTCGTCCCCACCGGCGGCCGGGTGCCCGGGCAGCCGGGCGAGCGTGACAGCGTCGTGCAGCGGTTCACCGTCCAGAAGCTGCCGGGGCCGTGGCTGCCCGCCGCCGACCGGCCGCTGCTGGCCACGGGGCCCGGCATCATGGTCGACCCCGCCACCGGCATGCTGGCCGGCACGCAGACGCGCGAAGGGCTGACGTACCAGGTGACCTCGGGGATCCGCCGGTTCACGACGGAGGAGCTGCGCGGGGCGACCCCGGCCGACGACCCGGCCGCCCGCGCCCTGCCGGACGGGCCCGACGGCCGCACGCCGCCGCAGCGGGCTCGGCTCGGGCGCATCGCCCGCCGCGCCACCGAGGGGGCGCGCAGCCCGACGCAGCAGGCCGCCAAGCTGGCGGCCTACCTGCGCAAGCTCGCCGTGAACGACGTCAACGCGCCGCCGGGGCACTCGTATCGCAGCGTCGAGTTCTTCCTGACGGAGTCGAAGAGGGGGACGACCGAGCAGTTCGCGGCGTCGTTCGCGTTGCTGGCGCGCTCGATCGGGCTGCCCAGCCGGATCGTCGTCGGGTTCCGTCCCGGGCGCGTGGAGGGGCGGGGCGGTGGCGTGCGGCAGGTGCGGGGTGGTGACGTGCTGGCCTGGGCCGAGGTGGAGTTCAAGGGGATCGGGTGGGTGCCGTTCTATCCGACGCCCTCGCGTACGCGCGCCGGCGAGGGTGGCGACGTGGCCGAGGGGGCTCCCAAGCAGGCCAAGGAGATCGAGCAGGCCATCAACAGCGACTCCTCCCAGCCCAAACCGTACAAAACGCCCACTGGTCGGGTGGGTCAGCAGCAGCGACCCGCCCCGGATGGGACGCCCTGGACCCTCGTATGGGCGGTTCCTGCCGTCCTGCTGGCGTTCTACCTGCTCGCGGCGGGCGTGGTGCCGTTCGTCCGCAGGACGCGCCGCCGTCGGCGGGGCGCCTCGGCCGCAGTCCGGGTGATGGGGGCGTGGCGGGAGACGGTGAGCCGCATGCGCGCGGCCGGGATCCCCGTCGCCTCGGGGACGCTGACCGCCGGGGAGGTGGCGTGCCTGGCGGAGGAGACGCTCGGGCCCGGCGCGCGAGAGCCGCTGACCGCCCTCGCCGACCTGGCGAACCTGGCCGCCTTCGGCGGGGCGCCCGTGGACGGGGCTGACGCTGAGCTGGCCTGGCGGCACCACGCCACGGTGGACGCGCTGGTCAGAAGACGCGCAGGGGTGGGGCGGAGGTTCGTCAGACGGTTGTCGCCGGTGTCACTGTTCGGCTGACGACCTGACTTGGTGGCTATTCGGTCGGTGCCGGGGGTGGGGTGGCCAAGGGGAGCACGAGCGGGGGCTGGACCTGGTTGTCGTCCCGGGTGCCCGTCTCCGCCGCGCCCCGGATGCACAGCGGGGACGACCAGGCCACCGACGACGGGCGGCCCAGGGTGACCACGCTGCCGACCTTGAAGCAGTAGCCGAGGGACGGGTCCAGGCCGCCGACGGTGTAGGTGCTGCCGCCGGCGGTCGCCGACATCAGGCGGTCGCCGGGGGACTGCTGGATGATCATGGGGTAGCCGTTCTTGCGCACGGCCTTCCAGGCCAGCGTCACCGTGGTGCCGCTGTCGGTGACCAGTTTGAGGCTCTTGGGACGGTACGTGGCGACCGTGGCCGGGTCGGCGCTCCGTCGCACGGCTGGCGGGGACGGCGTTCCAGAGTCACCCGGCTCCTGGTCCCGCAGCTTTTGCGGCGGCTGCCGGTCGGCGCGGGGCGGCGCGACGCTGGTGGAGGAGTTCGGGGGTGCGACCGTGGAGGCGTCTGGTGGTGCGAGGCTGATGGAGCCGTCCGGTGGGGTGGCGGCGCCGGTGGGCTCCGTGGTCGTGGCCTGCTGTCGCGCGGTCGTGGTTCCGGTGCCGCCGCTCATCGCCAGGGCGACGCTGCCCGCGCCCACCAGCACCGCCAGCACCGCCACCCCCGCCATGACCAGCGGCACCTTACGGTCCCGGCTGCCCGGCCCGGGGGTCGCGAGCGCGTGCGGCGGCGCGGTGACCTCAGGAGGCGGCGGCAGGAACGGCTGCGGTCCGGCCGGCGGCCTGACCCGCGAGCGATCCGGGTCCACCGTCCACACCAGCTCCCGCGGCCCCGACCGCTCCTGACCACTGAGGGATGAGCCGGTGGTGCCGGCCGCTGCGCCCTCGGCCGACGGCGTCGCGAGCCGTGCGGTGGGTGCTTGGCCGGGGCGTGCCTTGGGGACGCGGACGGTGGGATCGTGATCCACCTCGCCGTCTCGGAGACCTAAGCCGACCTGCTGCCCCATCCCGCCGGTTCCGCTCGTGGGGCCGGGAGTGGGGTGGGGGAGGGCGGGGTGGCTGGTTTCGCTGGGCGAAGCCGGGGACGGGTGGCCGTGGGGGGTGGCGGCGGTGATGAGGGCGGTGGCCGGGGGGCGGGTCGCCGGGTCTTTGGACATTGCCGCGAGCAGGACGCTGGCCAGGTCAGACGGTACCGAGGCGGGCAGCGGGGGCGGCTCCTCGGTCAGGACGCCGAGTGCGAACCTGGCCGTGCTCCCCGGCCCGTCCAGCGCGAACGCGGGCCGGCCCGCCAGCAGCTCGTACGTCATCGACGCCAGCGCGTACACGTCGGAAGCGGGCACCGGTGGACGTCCTTCGAGCTCCTCCGGCGCGGCGTGCACCGAGGGCAGTGTCCCGTCCGGCAGCTCCACGATCGACGTCAGCGCCGACATGGCGTACCCCGTCAGCACCACTCCGCCGCCGGTCATGACGACGTTCTCCGGCTTGACCCGCCCGTGCACCCCGCCCGCCGCGTGCGTGGCCGCGATCGCGCGCGCCACCGACCGCAGCAGCCCCATGGCCTGCTCCAGCGGCAGGGGCAGGCCGCGGCCCGGCCGTTCGGCGAGCGTGAGCCCTTCGTGCGGGGGCGTCACCAGGTACGGCCGCCCGTCCCCCGTAGCCCCCACCTGCAGCACCGGGACCACCGAGCCGAGCGCCGCCAGCTCTTCGGGGAAGCCGAAGCCGCGCACGATCCGTTTCAGCGCCCGCTTGTCCACCCGGTGGCACGCGAGCGTCTTGACCAGCACCTCCGCGCCCGTCGCCTCGGCCCGCGCCAGGTACGTGGTCCAGGGCCCGTCCTGCCCGGCCCGCTCCAGCAGCCGGTAACCGCGCACCCGCTCGGCGATCACGCTCATGCGACCACCCACACGTTGCCAGGTCTACGCGATCCGTCGCTCATGCCGCCGCGCTCATGCGACCACCGGCGGGCCGCCGAGGTCTTCGGACTCGAACGCCTCGTCCTCCACCAGCGCCATCCTGGTCCGCTCCCGTTCGCGCTCCTGCCCGGCCCCGGTCCCGGCCGCGCCGAACGGCGGCATCATGCCCAGGGGCATCCCGTTGAGCCCGAGCCCCGCCCCGGTTGCCCCGAGCCTGGGCACATTGCCGCCGAACGGGGTCACGGGGCTGGTGCCTGTGGTGATGCCGGACCCGTTGCCGGTGGGCGTGAGTGTGGTGGTGCCGGGGCCGGTCGGCGGCAGGTTCGACGGCGGCAGGCTGGACAGGTTCGTCGTGGACGGGGGCTGCGTCAGGCCGGTGGGCGGGTCGAGCAAGGGCGGGTTCATGCCGGGAATGTCCGGGTTCCGCAGCGAGGGGTGCTGAACGCCCGGTGGCTGGACGCCCGGGTTCTGACCGCCGGAGAGCGACGGGTCCTGGAGTGAGGGGTCACGCAGCGACGGGTCCTGAAGCGAAGGGTCGCGCAGGGACGGGTCCGTGAGGGACGGGTCCGGCGGCTGCTGGAGGCCGGGGACGTCCGGGTCGTAAGGAGAGCCGAAGCCAGGAGTCCTCCCGTAGGGGGAGGTCAGGCCGCCGCCCGCGTACGGATCACCCGTCAAGCCCCCGGGCAACCCCAGCCCTCGCCCGGGCGACATCCCGGTCACGTCCGTCCCCGGCGCGGACGTGCGCTGCTCGACCGTAGGGGCGATGGCCCCGTACACGTCCCCCATGTACCCGTTGAGCAGCCGCAGGTGATGCCGCGCGAGGACGTGGCCGTTGTCCTCGACGCTGCCGAACGCGTCGAAGAGGTCGTCGTCGAGCCCGACGGACCCGGTCCCCGGAACGTTGTCCTTGAACCAGCGCAGCACCTTGTCGCCGTACCATTCGAGCGGCGTGCCGACGGACGTGGCGGCGGCGTTGATCCTGGCCAGGTCCCGCTGCAGTTCCCCGAGCGTCTTGAAGATGCCCTCCAGCGACTCCCCGCCGAGCGTCTCGGAGATGGCGCGCGCCTGCGCGCTCAGCTCCGCCACCGACTCCCCGCACATGCGGGCGATCTCCAGGTAGTTACGCCCCGCCTGCGCGACCTGCTCGGGCTCGGTCGCCTGGAGGAGGGAGGCGACGCCGTCGGCGTCCTCGGAGTCCGCGCCGTTGAGCGACTGGGTGCCGTCGGGGTGCGGCGCCCGGGACTCGTCCCTGAGTGATTCCTCCCAGAAGTCGCTCATGTACGCGCCTGCCGGTCGCTCGCGAGGGACCGGTCCGCGCCCTTGGCCGTCTGCACGGTCGCGTCGAGTGCCTGGATGACGGACGCGTACACGGTCCACAGCCGTTCGATCGCGCCGCCCAGCGCGGCGTGCGCCTTGTCCGTGGTCGCGCGCAGGTCGTCGGCGGCCTGCCAGGCCCCCAGCGCGCGCTGGTCGAGCGCGGCGCGGTCGAGCAGGATCTTCAGGCCCGTGTCCCGGCCGGCGCCCTTGAGCCGGTCGAGGTCCTGGCGCAGCCGCTCCACCGGCGACGACGGCCGCGGCGTGCCGGTGGCCGGGTCCTCGTAGGCGTCGAGGTCGACGAACAGCGCCCTCTTCGGCGCGCCGGGGTCGATCGGGTGCGCGGCGAGCAGGTGCCCGCCGTCCGGGTCGGGCGGCGTGAGCGGGCTCCGGCCGGGGTAGGCGCCCTTCCCGTGGTCGACGAGGTGGTCGGCGTAGGCGTCCTCGACGGTGTGCGCCTCGAAGTCGTACTCCGCGCCCGAGCTCCCGTCCTCGTAGCTCCGGGTGATCTGCTCCCGGTCCAGGTACGACCTGCCGACGGTCGGCCGCTGGCTGTCCCCGCGGTCCTCAGGTGTCGTCATGCTCTCTCCCGCGTCCACACGTCGCCGGACATGCCGACACCTGCCTATCGGGCGTCCCTCCCGATGACGCGTCATTTCAAAGTATTTGGAAGAGAGCTACGAAAGATCGGTAGTGTCGGCAGACTGCACTACCGTGCCCTTCCTCTGGTGCGGTGTCGCAGCCCTGCTGCTCGCCCTGACCCCCACGCCCGCCCCGGGCCGGCCGGTCAGCTGTGCCCCCGAGCCGGGCGTCGCGGAGGTCACCGGCACGCCATGGCCGCAGGAGCGGCTGCGCTTCGAGCGGGTGTGGCGGCTCACCAAGGGCGAAGGCGTCACGGTCGCCGTCGTGGACAGCGGCGTGGACGCCACGCATCCCCAGCTCGCCGGCGCCGTCACCCGCCAGGTCGACCTGACCGCCACGGACCTGCGCGACTGCGTCGGCCACGGCACGGCGGTGGCCGGGATCATCGCGGGACGCGACCTCACCTCGCGCGGCGTGCCGGTGACGGGCGTCGCGCCGGAAGCCGCGATCGTGTCGATCAAGCAGACGGAAGGCCGCTCGGGGGACGTGTCGCGGCTGGCGCAGGGGATCAGGCGGGCGGCCGACCTGGGCGCGGACGTCATCAACGTGTCCGTGCAGGCCCACGACGCCCCCGAGCTGAAGGCGGCGGTGACGTACGCGCAGGACAAGGACGCGGTGATCGTGGCGGCGGCCGGCAACGTCAAGCAGGACGACGGCGCGGTCACGCCCGCCTACCCGGCCGAGTACCCCGGCGTGATCGCGGTGGGCGCGGCCTCGCCCGACGGCACGAAGCCCGGCTTCTCCAACGGCGCCACCCGCGTCTCGGTGACCGCGCCGGGCGCCGGGGTCACGAGCGCGTGGACGGGCGGCGGCTACCGTACGGGGCTGGACGGCACCAGCTTCGCCGCCCCCTTCGTGTCGGGCGTCGCCGCGCTGGTCAGAGCCCGCCACCCCGATCTCGACCACTGGCAGGTCAAGCGCCGGCTGGAACGGACGGCCGAGGGCGGGGGAGCCGCGGGCACCGGGGCCGGGCTGGTCAGCCCGCTGCAGGCGGTCACCTCCGTGCTGCCCGTGGCGGACGAGAGCGCGGCCGCCGCGCCGCCGGTCGTCCTGGCCAGGGCGCCGGTCCCGGACGAACGGACGCGCGGCCTGGCGATCGGCATCACCGCCGGCGCGGGCGGGGTGACGGCACTGGTGGTCTTCGTGGCGCTGACGCTGCCCAGAGCCAGACGGCGGAGCCTGCGGGCCGGAAACATTTCCAGGAAAGTTGAAATCGCAACCCCTGGCGTCGAGCGCCGCCTACGTTGATCCAGAATTCCGGAACCCGGTCGAAAGCGGGTTCACGAGATCCGAGAGGTGAACCGTGGCCGACAGGACCACTTATGCCGAGGGCAGCCAGCACAGCGCCGCGGAACGCGTACAGATCGCCGTCGGGAACGTGGAACAGATCCGCAACCGGCTCGCCCTGATCCCCGAGACGCTCGGCGGCGCCTGGATGGGCGAGGCCGCCACCGTCTACACGCAGGTGCTCAACGAGTGGACCCCGCAGTTCACCAAGGTCATCGAGGCGCTGGCCAGGATCGGCGAGAACCTCAAGGCGACCGACGTCCAGTACACCGAGGCGAGCACCAGCGCGAGCGAGGTCGCCGCGAAACTGAGGTCCTCACTCAACGGCGGCGCGATCTAGGGCGAAGGAGAGCTCACCATGACCGGTCCCGACATCATCCTCGCCAATTTCGACGAGATGGAGGAGATCGCGGCCGAGCTCGGCCGCGCCTACGCCAATCTCGTCGGCGAACTCGCCGACCTGGAGGACGACCTCAAGGTCCTGGAGACCTGGGACGGCCCCGCCAAGGCCGTCTACCTCGACGCCAAGATCCAGTGGAACCAGGCGGTCGAGGCCATGGGCGACACCATGCAGCGCCTCGGGCCCTCGCTGCACGACGCGACCGCGATCATGCGCGACGCGGAGAACGCCAACGTCCGCCGCTGGGGCACCTGAACGGCGCCACCCGTTCATGAGGCCAGGTAAGCGGTCTGGATCAGCTTCTCGCCGGAACGCCGGTCCACGTAGAGCCCTCGCCCCGCGGGTAGTTGCCGGGGCCGTACGTTGCCGAAGAGCTGCCCCTCCTCCCGAGGCCCCGACAGCAGCACGGCGGGCGAGTTCATCTCCTTCAGCCGCCGCACCACCGGGTCCAGCATGCCCCGCCCCGCCCCGCCCATGGCCCGGGCCAGCACGAGGTGCAGCCCGATGTCCCTGGCCTGCGGCAGCAGGTCGCCGAGCAGGGCCAGGGGGTTGGCCGAGGTGGCCACCAGGTCGTAGTCGTCCACGATGACGTACAGGTCCTGCCCGGTCCACCAACTGCGGGTGCGCAGCTGCTCGGAGGTGAGGTCGGGTGGCGGCAGCCGTTCGGCCAGCACCTCCTGCACCCCCTTGAGCAGCGTCGTCGCGGCGGCGCTCGACGCGGCGTAGCCGACGCGGTGCTCGGTGTCGGTGGCGTCCAGCAGTGAGCGCCGGTAGTCGATGACGACGAAGCGCGCCCCGAGCGGCGTGCGCGCGGTCGCGATGCCGCGCGCGATCACCTTCAGCAGGTTGCTCTTGCCGCTCTCGGTGTCGCCGAACACCACGAAGTGCGGGTCGGCGTCGAAGTCCAGCAGCACGGGCGCGAGCGCGGCCTCGTCGATGCCGACCGGGATCCGCATGGGGCCCTCGGCCGGGGGAGCGGGCAGCGTGTGCGCGGGCAGCAGGGCCGGCAGCAGCCGTACAGGCGGCGCGGGATGGCCGTGCCAGGCCGCCGCCGCGTCCCGTACCAGGGCGGAGACCCCGTCGGCCAGATCGTCGATGGTGCAGCGGCCGTCTATGCGCGGCAGCGCGGCCAGGAAGTGCAGCGACTCGCGGGTGAGGCCGCGGCCGGGGGTGCGCTCGGGCACGTTCGCGGCGGCCTTGCGGTCGATCTCGGAGTCGAACGCGTCGCCGAGCCGCAGCTCCAGCCGGGTGGCGAGCAGTTCGCGCACCCCGGCGCGGAACTCCAGCCACCGGTTGGCGGTGCCGACGACGTGGATGCCGAAGCCCAGGCCCCGCGTGACCAGGTCGCCGACGACGGCTTCGAGCAGCTCGTACTCCTGGCGCAGCGTCGCCCAGCCGTCCACCACGAGGAACACGTCGCCCCAGCCGTCGCCCTCGTAGGCGCCGGAGGCGACCATCCTGCGGTAGGTGGCCATGGAGTCGATCCCGCGCTCCACGAACAGCCGCTCGCGCCGCTCCAGCAGCGTCTTCATCTCGGCCACGGTCCTGCGCACCGCGTCGGCGTCCAGCCGGGCCGCCACGCCGCCGACGTGCGGCAGCCCGGACAGCGCCGACAGGGTGCCGCCGCCGAAGTCCAGGCCGTAGAACTGGACCTCCTTCGGGGTGTGGGTGAGCGCGAGCGAGGCGATCAGCGTGCGCAGCAGCGTGCTCTTGCCGGTCTGCGGCGCGCCCACGATCGCGACGTTGCCCGCCGCGCCCGACAGGTCCAGCCAGTACGGGTCCCGCCGCTGGTCGAACGGGCTGTCCACGATCCCGGCCACGGCGTGCAGCCGTCCTGGACGGTCGCCGGACGTGCCCGCCGCGGTGAGCCCGTGCTCGGGCGTGGCCTCGACGGGCGGCAGGAGCTGGTCGAGCGAGGCGGGCTCCTTCAGAGGCGGCAGCCAGATCCGGTGCGCGGGCGCGCCCTGGCCGGCCAGCCGCTCGACCACGATGTCCAGCAGGCTGTCCTGCCTGCCCTTGTGGTCGGCCACGACCGGGGGCGCGACGGCGACGGGCGGCAGCGGGACCCGTTCCGCGCCGTACCAGACGATCTTGCCGCGATGTCCCGTGCGAGCCGGCACGGCCGGGCCGCGCGCCTCGGCCGGCTGGTACGGCCCCGACACGTACGCGGCCTTGAACCGCGTCATCCCGGTCGTCTCGAACATCAGGTACGCGTTGCCCGGCTCGGGCGGCAGCGAGTACGCGTCCGCCACCCCCAGCACCGCCCGGCTCTCGGCCGCCGAGAAGGTGCGCAGCCCGATCCGGTACGAAAGGTGCGTGTCCAGCCCCCGCAGCAGCCCCGTCTCCAGCCGCTGCGAGGCCAGCAGCAGGTGCACCCCGAGCGAGCGCCCGAGCCGCCCGATCATCACGAACAGCTCGCTGAACTCGGGCTTGGCCGCCAGCAGCTCGCTGAACTCGTCCAGCACGATGAACAGCGTCGGCAGCGGCCGCAGGTCGGCCCCCTGCTCGCGGGCCTGCTCGTAGTCGCGGACCGAGGCGTGGTTCCCGGCCGAGCGCAGCAGCTCCTGCCGGCGTACCAGCTCGCCGTGCAGGGCGTCGTGCATGCGGTCGACCAGCGGCAGCTCGTCCTCCAGGTTGGTGATCACGGCGGAGACGTGCGGCAGCGAGTCCAGTCCGAGGAACGTGGCGCCGCCCTTGAAGTCGACGAGCACGAAGTTCAGCGTCTCGGAGGAGTGCGTGATCGCCAGCGCGAGCACGAGCGTGCGCAGCAGCTCCGACTTGCCCGAGCCGGTCGCCCCCACCACGAGCCCGTGCGGGCCCATGCCGCCCTGGGCCGCCTCCTTGATGTCCAGCTCCACCGGCCGGCCGTCCGCGCCGAGGCCGATCGGCACCCGCAGCCGGTTGCGCACCGGGCGGGGCTGCCAGGTCACCGCCGTGGACAGCCGGCGCGCGTCGCCGATCCTGAGCAGGTCGGTGAGCGTGGTGTTGGTGGCCAGGACGTCCTGCCGCTCCTCCTGGCCGCCCGCGCCGGTCCGCATCGGCGCGAGCTGCCTGGCCAGCGCGGCGAACGCGGGCGCGGCCATCCGGTCGGGGCGGCCGAGCCCGGATCTGACCTCCTTGCCCAGCTCGTCCGCGCCGATCCTGACCAGCTCCTCCGGCCCGGCCTCCAGGCGCAGGGTGAGCTGCGCGGGCGCGGGCGGGACGGCGCCGCCGAGGTCGATCACGGTCACGCCCTCGATGGCGTCCAGCGCGAGCTGGCTGCCCGCCGGCACCGTGCCGCCGTCCACGACCACGACGTGGTACGGCACCGCGTCCGCCGAGAGCCCCTTGGTGAACCGGGGCCGGTCCTTCAGCTCGAACCCCAGCAGCCGGTCCAGCTCGCCCAGGTCGCCCACGACCAGCCGGACAGGACCGGCGCCGTCCTCCTCCGACGGGTGCAGCGCGTGCGGCAGCCACTTCACCGGCTCCCACTCCCGCGCTTCGCCGGGTCCCGCGCACACGGAGATCCGCAGGTCGTCCGGCGCGTGCAGCGCCGCCGCCTGGGCCAGCGCGGCCCGGACGAGGTCGCGCCCCACCACGAGGTCCCCGCCCAGCACGATCCGCGCGAACGAGTGCAGCGCCAGCGCCACCGGCAGCCCGGGGACGGTGGCGTGCGTGCGCACGAACCGGCGCAATGCGCCCGCCGTCATCGGGTCGAGGTCCTCGATCGGCCTGGTCTCCGGCGGGATCAGCGGCAGCGCCAGCCGCTGCGCCGAGGTGGCGATCCTGAGCTGGACGAAGTCGTCGTCGCGGGGCCCGCGCTCCCACAGCCGGGTGGTCATCACCAGGGACCACAGCGCGGAGGGGTCGGGATGGTTCCAGGTCATCGCGCGGTGCTGCTGCTCGGCGGCCTTACGGACCCGCTGCCTGACCTGCTCCAGGTAGCGGTAGTAGTCGCGGCGCTGGCCGTTGAGCTGGTTCTTGCGCTCCCCGGCGGTGCGCAGCAGCTGGCCGACGCCCATGCCGACCATCGAGATCGCGAACAGGCCGCTGGAGACCAGCATGATCGGGTTGCCGGTGGAGCCGCCGGTGAACATGAGCGCCATCGCCCCCGCGCCCGCGATCATCGGCAGGTACGTGAGCAACTGCGTCAGCCCGCCGCCCGTCACGGTCTCCGGGATCTCGGGCGGGGGTTCGAGGAGGACCTCTCCCGCCGGCGGCTCCGGCGGCCTGCGCCGCTCCGGCCGGCGGACCACGATCAGGCTGCCGCTCACCAGCCTCATGAAAGCCGCTGACGTAGGGATATAGGCGACATTTCAAAATTCCTGAACGTTTTTGGCCCGTCGCGGCGCGAGCCCGCTCCATACACTCATCCGGGTGAGCGCCACCGGAACCGACCTGTGCCGGGTCACCGTCGTGACCCCGCGCGGCTTCCTGGACCTGGGCCTGCCGCCGGACATCCCGCTGGGCAACCTGCTGCCGACCCTCCTGCGCATCGCGGGCGAAGGGCTGGCCGAGGCGGGCCTGGCCCACGGCGGCTGGGTGCTCCAGCGGCTCGGCGAGCCCCCGTTCGACCCGAACGCGACCCTGTCCGAGCTGACCGTGCACGACGGCGAGCTGCTGCACCTCCGCCCGCGTGGCCACGAACTGCCCGAGGCCGTCTTCGACGACGTCGCCGACGCGGTCGCGACCGGCGTGCTGGAGCGCACGGCACGCTGGCAGCCGGCCGCGACCAGGAGCTACGGCCTGCGCGCGGCGGTCGCCCTGCTCGGGCTCGGCACGGTGGCGCTGCTGACGGCCGGCCCGCCCTGGCCGCCCGCCGCGCTGGTCGCCGGGGTCGTGGCGCTGGTCCTGCTGCTGGTGGCCGCGGCGCTGTCGCGGGCCATGGGCGACGCGGGAGCCGGAGCGGTGATCGGGTACGCGGCCCTGCCCTACGGCTTCGTGGCCGGCCTCGTCGGCCCGGCCTCGGAGCGGTCGCTCTTCCAGCCGGACAACCTGCTCTCCGCCTGCGGCGTGACGCTGATGCTGGCCACGGCGACCGGGTTCGCGGTGGCACGGGGGCTGCCCGCGTTCCTCGGCGTGGCCGCCGCCGCGCTCTGCGGGCTGCTCGGCGCCGGCGTCGTCATGGCCTTCGACCTGCCCGCGGCCGGGGTGGCGGCGGTGCTGGCCGCGCTCGTCGTCGGGCTGAGCACGACCATCCCCTCGCTGTCGTTCCGGCTGGCCGGGATGCCGCTGCCCGCGCTGCCGACGACGGCGGAGGAGCTGCGCCGCGAGAGCGGCGACCTGGACGGCGCGCTGGTGATCGACAAGACCGTGGTCGCCGACCGCTTCTGCTCGGGGCTGCTCGGCGCGGTGGCGCTGGTCGTGCTGGGCGCGCAGGTGCTGCTCGTGCTGGAGGGCACCTGGACGGCGCTGGCGATGAGCGCGGCGTTGTCACTGTCGCTGCTCATGCGGGCGCGCGTCTTCGAGGGACGCGGCCAGCGGGCCTGGCTGACGGCCGCGACCCTGCTCGGCGTGCTCCTGCCGGCCGGGGCCGCCACGCTCGCCGCCACGGACGGGACCGTGCTGTACGTGATCGTGCCGATCCTCGTGGCGCTGGCCCTGGCCGTGACGGGCACGGCGCTGTGGCTCACGACCGGGCGGCCGTCCCCGTTCTGGGGCCGCATGGGCGACATCGCCGACATCCTGCTGATGATCGCCCTGGTGCCGCTCTCCCTGGCCGTGATGAACCTGTACGAGACCATCCGCGGCCTGGTCAGTTGACCCGGCCCGCGCCGGGAGGGGCGGAGTGCACAACCAGCGTGACCTTTACCAGGCCTACCGCCTCACCGTGCAGCGCATCGGGCTGGCCCTGCTGCGCGCCCGGCCCAACCAGCCGGAGTGGCCGCTGCGCCGGCAGAACATCGGGTTCCTGGCCGGAATCATGGTCGCGGTTCTGCTCTGCGTCGGCTTCGCCGTCTACGGCCTGCTGCGCCCCGGCGGCGGCAAGTTCCTGGAGGACCCCGGCACGCTGATCATCGAGCGCGAGACGGGAGCGCGCTTCGTCTACAGCCAGGAGCAGCGCCGGCTCATCCCCGTCGCCAACTACGCCTCCGCCCGGCTCGTCCTCAACGCCCGGCAGGTCAAGGAGCGGGTCGTGGCCAGGCAGGCGCTGGCTTCGTACGAGCGCGGGGCGGCCATCGGCATCCCCGGCGCGCCCGACTCCCTGCCCGACCCGGCGCACCTGGCCAAGGGCCCCTGGTCGGCGTGCGTGCAGGAGCGGGCCGAGCCGACCGGGCGCAAGCCGTACGTGATGCTGGTCGCGGGACGCGACCTCGGCGGCAAGCCGGTCGCCGAGGGGGAGGCGACGCTGGTCGACGTGGGCGGCCAGACGTGGGCGATCTGGCGCGGCACCCGCATGCGCGTGCCGGCCGGCATCGCCGGCGGGCTCACCGCCGCCGACCCGGCCGCCGTGCCGGTGGCCTGGCTGAACGCGCTGCCAGAAGGGCCCGACCTGGCCGCCCCCGCCATCCCCGGACGGGGCCGCCCGGTGAGCGGGCCGGGCGGCAGGGCCGCGACCGTCGGCCAGGTCTTCCTGGCCGGCGCCGTGGCGGGCGGCGAGGACCACTGGTACGTGCTGCTCTCCGACGGCCTGGCCGCCATCACCCAGGGGCAGGCCGCGCTGCTGCTGAGCGACCCCGACAGCAGGTCCGCCTACGGGGGCGGCGCGGTCAAGGAGATCCGGGTCGACGCCGCCACCGCCAACGCCGCCCCCCGCTCCCGCACCACCCTGCCCGCCGACGGGCTGCCCGCCGTGCTGCCGCGCATGACCGCCTACGACCCCGCCCGCCCGATCTGCGTGGTCTACGCCGAGACCGGCACGGGCTCCACCCGCGTCCGCCTGACCACCGGCGCCACCTTGCCCGCCGCGCACGGCGACGCCACCGACCTGGTCCGCCTCCCGCCCGGCCGCGCCGTCCTGGCCGGGGTGCTGCCCGGCGACGGCCAGCTCAAGGCCGTCCAGTCCTACTACCTGATCACCCCCGAGGGGCGCCGCTACGCCGTGCCCGGCGCCGACGTGCTGACCAGGCTGGGCTACACCGCCGCCCAGGCCGCCCCGGTGCCGATGAACGTGCTCCAGCTCATCCCCGAGGGCCCGGTGCTGGACCCGGCACGGGCCGCCAGGCCCGCGATCGATCAGTAGCCGCCGGCCGCGTGCCGGATCGGTAGCCGGCAGGTTCGCGGCCGATCAGTAGCCGCTGTAGCCCGCTCCGGTTCGCATGCCCACCAGGCCGGGCACGTCGGAGACCGAGCCGTAGCGGCCGATGGCGTAGCGGACCCCGGCGATGATGTTGTCCACCGGGTCGTAGACGTCGCCGTGGCCGGGCAGCCGGTACCGCTCGAACGTGGGGTCGATGGTCTGCATCAGGCCCTTGGACGGCGTGCCCTTGGCCGCGTTGGAGTCCCAGTTGTTGATGGCGTGGGGGTTGCCGTTCGACTCGTGGCGGATGATCGTCCAGATGTCGTCCGGGTTCATCTTGCCGGCCGGGACGCCGTTCGCCTTGAGGATCGCGACCGCCTGGCTGATCCACTCGGCCACCTGCGCGGGCGGCGCGGGGCCGCCGCCGGAGGGGGGCGGGCCGCTGGGGCCGTAGCCGCCGAAGCCTCCCGGGCCGTGGGCGGCGCCCGAGGACGGCGTGGCGGCGGCCAAGGTGGTCGGGGCCTGGTGCTCGGGTGACCAGCCGAGCGGTCTTCCCGGAGCGGGCGTGAACGGCTGTGTGTCCGGCTCGGGCAGCTCGCCGGCGACGTCGGGGACGGTGGCGAGCGCGTTCTGGATCAGCCCGGCGGCGCCCGACAGGGCCGTGCCGGTGTCGGCGACGATCCGGCGCAGGTCCGCCCTGGCCGTCTCCAGGGCCGGTGCCAGGCGCTCGGTGACCTGCGCCTCGGTGGGCGGCGGGGTGGCCGAGCGCAGCTCGTGCGCGGCGGCGGCGTACTGGGCGCAGATCCCGAGCGCCTCCGACTCGGCGCCGCTCAGCGCCCGCGCGGCCGTGTCGAGGTGGCCCGCGCAGTCGTGCATGACCTGCGCCAGCCGGCCGCCGCAGCCGGTCGCCCTGGTCAGGTAGGCGGTGAACGCGTCGGCGCCCGTCCCCTGCCAGGCGCCGTCCACGCCGCCCGCGGTGGTCGTGAGCGCGCCGGTGTGCTCCCGCGCGGTGCCCGCCGCGGCCCGCCACGCCTTGGCGGCCGCCGTGATGGCCGCCGGGTCGCCGATCACCTTGAGCGCCAGGCCGGCCAGCTCGCCGCCGCCGGGAGCGGCCCTGACATCGTCAATCGGGCTCATCGGGTGACCGCGCCGGCGTCGGCGGAGGTGACCGTGCGCTCGACGGCGTCCAGCGCGCGTTCGACCGACGCGAGCCGTCCGCCCAGCGTCCTAGCCGCTTCGCCGGACACGCGCGCCAGGTCGCCCATCGCCGCGGCCAGCGCCGCGGAGCCCGAGACGTTCCCGCAGGCCGAGACGTCCGGCGCCGGGCCGCTCAGCCCCGAGAACGCCCCCGCCGCCGATTTGGCCGCGGCGGCGCGGCCCGCCAGCGCGTCGCGGTGGAACGTGAGCACCACGCCCGGCTCCCTTCCCTCCGGCGCCTCAGCACCGGAACAGCTCCAGCAGCTCGTCCGCCCGGTGGGTGCGGGCGATCCACACCTCACGGCCGCGCCGCTCCCGGGTGATCAGCCGCCCGGCGCGCAGCCGGTCGCAATGGTAGGTGAGCCCGCTGGGCGCGATCTTCATGTCCGTGGCCAGCATGGACATCGTCATCGGCTGGTCCAGGGCGCAGAGCAGGTCCGCGCGGACCGGCCCCACCAGCGCCGACAGCTCGTCCACCGACGGGGCGACGGGCTTGCGCCACAGGGAGTCCGCACCGGGCACGGGGTAGGCGATCCACACCGCGCCGGGGTCGTCCAGACCGAGGACGAGCGCGTCCCGGCCGGCCAGCATCGGCGTCAGGACCAGCGTGCGCTCGCCCAGCTCGTACGTCCCTGAGTGGGAGCCGGAGAAGCGCAGGCCGCGCTCGCCGTACACGATGCGTTCGCCGAGCGCCCCGAGCAGCAGTTCCGGCCCGCCGCGCACGGTCGTCACGCCGACCCGCTCGACCTCCTTGTCGAGCAGCGGGCGGGCGCGCTTCCACAGAGGCTCCACGGTGTTCCAGACGTCGGCCAGGGCACTGGCGTAGCCGTGCAGCCAGCGGGCGGGCCGCTCGGCCGCCGCCCGCCACTGCACGGGCGGCGCGTCCATCCCGTACGTACGCTCCAGGTCCGCGAGGAAGGCGTCGGGCGAGAGGTCGTGCAGGGCGGCGACCTGGGCCTGAACGGAGACGTCACCCCCGATGGGGGAGTGCGGCACCAGGCTGTCCGGCCCGAGCGAGCAGCCGGCGGCGGCCAGCGGGCGCACGGCCTCGTGGCCGAGCGGGCCGATCCTGGAGCCGATCGCCCGCCGCCACAGCTCGGGCAGGCCGCGGCGGCGGCCGGCGGCGGCGTCGAGGAGCATGGCAAGGGCGGTGAGGCTCGGCGAGATCGAGATGTTCAGCTTCGGCGTGGAGCTCAGGCGCAGCTCACTCCACACGTTGGTCCTTGGTACTTGGGCCCCCACAGGTAGGACTGTAGACAGGTAAGACATCGCCGGAGGAATGCTTCAACAATGCTAGAAACATCCCAAAAGGCGGTCCTATGTGATGCGGACCGTGCGGCTTTCGAGGGGGAGTGTCGCCTCTGCGGTCAAGTTCATGCCTTGTCCTCTTCTGTAAAGCGGTGTCCCTCTTTCGAGCGGGGAAGCTACGCCTCTTCACTAACTTCCGACTTGAAAATCCCTTACAAGCTCCCGTTGCCCCGTCCGGCTCGCAGAGGGGCTGCGCCGGCCGCCCGCCCTGGCCAAGGGGGTCATTTCTTGTACCGAGGTCAATAGATCGTCACCCGGGAGTGGGGTTTTCTCTCCGGCGGGTTGGGTGGAGCGGTGGCAGACGCCCTTGCGGAGATGGAAGGCTGCCCGCAACCGCCCCGGTTCTCCTGCGAATGGAGGACCGGGGTGGAGCCCGCAATGCACCGGAAGGAGTGCTGCAGATGACACAAGACGCCAGCCGCGTCGCGGCGAAGCGGATCAACGACCACGTGGAGATCATTCACGTGGACAACCCGGACACGGTGCTGGAAGTTCCTCGCCGTGACTGGGAGGCGTTCACCGCGGCCGTCAAGTCGGGTGCGTTCGACCTCGAAACGCTCAACAGGCAGGCCGAGGAGAGCGCGGCCTGACCTTCCGCAGCACGAAGGCGCCCGCTCCCCGGACCCGGGAAGCGGGCGCCCGCCGCTCAGCCGCAGCTCCTACGGCGCTCAACAGTGGTTCGTCGCGTGGTCCCCGCCGCTCAGTGGCGCCCGGACCAGTAGCTCTTGGCGCGGTCCCACGCCGCCGTGCCGACCGCGCGGCCCAGGGCGCGGCCCTGCTCGTCACCGAGGCGGAAGTGGATGCCGCCGTACCGGCGCGACAGCCCGGCCTCCGTGGCGGCGTCCGTGAACGTACGCCAGCGCAACGTCACGTCCCGCGCGGGCGTCACCCCGGGCTCGATCAGCGACGACCCCTGGGCGACCACCGCCTGCCCGCCGAACGCGTCGCTCCCGGTGAAACGCCTGAGCACCTCGGCCGCCGCCGCGCTGAACGTGCTGTGCCCCGACACGTACTCGCCGAACGGCGGCGTCGGGAACGTCGGCGGCTGGTACGGCACCCACAGCGCCCCCTCGACCGTCCGTCCGCCCCACGTCGGGATGGTCTGCCCCTGGTACAGGAAGCGGATCGCGGTGATCGGCCGGGCCGAGTCGCGGTCCCGCTTGACCTCCCACGAGGCGATGCCGGCGTCCATGACCGAGTTGGCCAGCGCGAAGAACAGCTTGGCGTCCTGGTCGAGCCCGTGCCGGTCGCGCGCCGAGATCTGCTGGGCGAACAGGCACCAGTGGCCGGGCGGCGTCTCGCTGCTGGGCCCGTCGGACCAGTACTCGGAGATCGCCTTCTGCCTGTCGTCCAGCGCGGCTGTGCCGGAGACGATCTCGGCGGCCTGCGCGCGGAACCCGGCCGAGCCGTACGCGTGCGGCGCAGGCACCTGGTCGGCCAGGTCCTTCGCGGCGCCGCTGAAGGAGGCCACCCCGCCCCAGTGCGGGGCCAGGAACGGCGGCGTCACGACCGCGCCGGCCCGGTTGACGTACGTCAGCGGCGCCCACCGGCCCGGAGCGTTCAGCGTGGTCAGCGGCTCTGCTACCACGACGGGGGCGTTGACGGGCGCGTAGCCCGAGGTGTCGGCGTAGCCGTTCTGCTGGTTGGAGCCGTCGGCGTGCCGGTGGTCGAGCACCGCCTGGCACGCGGCCACGCCGGTCCGCGCCGCCTGGCTCGACGGGTCGGCCGGATCGTAGCCCAGCTCGTTCATCAGGGCGTCGAAGCCGGCCCGCTGCGCCGGATAGAGGTCGACCGCGGCGAGGTGGGCGGCGAAGCTGATCGCCTCGGCCTTGTTCGCCTCGGTGCGCTCCGCCGGGGGACGCCGCAGCGAGCCGCCGAGCCGGGTGCCGTTCGCGACCGCGTCGTAGGCGGCCCAGGCGTCGTAGGCGCAGGTGTGGGTGACGGCGAGGGCCCTGGCCACCATCGGCGGGCCGAGCGTCCCCGTACGGATCGCCGACAGCAGCGCCTGGTTCCACCGGACCACCACATTGGGGCCGGCAGTCGCGGCTTCTGTAGTGGCGGTGGCGGGCAGGGCGGTGGCGGGCAGGGCGGGGACGGCGAGCGCGGTGGCGCTCACCAGCGCGAGCGCCAGCGTGCGTAAGGACGTGCGTGCGGGCATGAGCGATCTCCTCCTGGAAACGGGACGGGCCCCGGGCACCAGGAGACGATGCCATGCTCGAACACGTTTTCTAACTTACCTTGAGGTGACACCGCACTGTCTTGCGCGTCAGGCGTCAGGGGAGGCGGAGTTCGGCGAAGACGCCCCGGTGGTCGGTCCTCGGCACGTCCAGGACCTCCACCCGGCGCACCGCCACCCTCCGGTCCGCCAGCACGTGGTCGATGGAGATGATCGGCGGCATCGGCCGGAAGTTCGGCCACGTCGGAGTGAGCCCCTTGCCGAGCTGGTCGGCCGCGTCCACGTAGCCGCGGTCCAGCAGGTCTCGGAAGGCGCGGTGGTCGAGGCTGGCGTTGAAGTCGCCGGCCAGCACCCTGATCGCCGTGGGCGAGGCGGGCGGCAGGGCGCGCAGGGCGGCGTTCCACTCCCGCTCCATGCGCCCGAGCGGCGGGTTCGGATGCACGGCCACGAACTGCACCTCACCGCCCCCGGGCAGTGAGACGGTGGCGGCCGGCATGTTGTGGCCGATCGGCGTGAACAGGCCGGAAAGCTTCGTCACCGGATGCTTGGCGTAGATGCCGCTGCCGGTCGCCCCGGACTCGGCCTGCAGCACCCGGTAGGGGAGCAACTGCTTGAGCCCGGCCGCGTCCAGCCGTTCGGCCTCGGCGTAGGTCAGCTCCAGGGCGCTGAACACCTCGACGTCGTACCGGCGGACCAGGTCGACCACGGTCGCCGCGTCGCCGCGCCCGAACAGGTTCACCGTCAGCACCCGCAGCGGCGCGCCCCGCGTCGCCGGCTGCTCGGCGCTCACCGTACGCGGCACCAGCATCGCCACCATGGCCACGCACACGAGCGCGGCGGCCAGCGCGGCCCGGCGGTTGCGCCGTAGCAGCGACAGCAGCCCGGTCAGGGCGGCCAGCCCCGCGCCGTACGGGGTCACGGTCATGAGCTGCGTCAGGAACGAGCCCTGCTCCCAGCCGCCGGCCCTGATGACGGCCCACAGCGCGAGCAGCGTGACGACCGTCCAGCCGAACCACCGCCTGCGGCGCCGCTTCTGCTTCGGCCGCTCACCGGCCACGGGCTGCTCGACCTCGACCGCCGCGCTCACCGCGCCGTCCTGTCCTCGAACTGATCCACAGCTTGAACCTTAAACCGCTTTGGAACGTGACGGCGCGCGGCCCGCCGTCACGGTTTGCGGCCGACCCCCGCGTACATCCAGGCGGCCGTGTCGGGGAAGAGCGGCGTGTCGTGCCACTCGGAGACCGGGACCAGACCCGGCTCGATCAGCTCGAACCCGTCGAAGTAGCGCGCGATCTGCTCACCCGTCCTGGGCGTCCTGTGCATCGCCTGCGGCCGGGTGGCCTCCAGGTAGTCCTCCGCGGTCTCCTTGGAGATCAGGTCGAGCGTCAGGTGGCTGAGTACCAGGAAGCTGCCCGGCGGCAGTGCCTGCGTGTAGGTCTTGACCAGCCCGGCCGGATCGTCGTCGTCGGAGATGTGCATGAGGATCGCCACCATGACGAGCGCGATCGGCTGGTCGAAGTCGAGGGTGTCGAGCACGTCGGGGTGTTCGAGGATGGTGCGCGGCTCGCGGACGTCGGCCTCGATGTAGGCCGTCCTGCCCTCGGGCGTGCTGGTGAGCAGCGCCCGCGCGTGCGCCATCACGATCGGGTCGTTGTCGACGTAGACCACGCGGGCGTCAGGCGCCTCGGCCTGCGCCACCTCGTGGGTGTTGCCCTGGCTGGGGATGCCGGTCCCGAGGTCGAGGAACTGGCGCACGCCCAGCCGGGCGAGGTGGCGCACCGCTCGTCCGAGGAAGGCCCGGTTGTTGCGGGCGCTCTCGCGGATGCCCGGCACCGCGGCCATGGTCTGCTCCGCCACCCGGCGATCGGCCTCGAAATTGTCCTTCCCGCCCAGCCAGTAGTCGTAGACCCGGGCGGAGTGAGGAATGTTCGGGTTGATGCCGTGTGGTGCGCTCACATGAGCGATCCTAGGTCAAACCAGATCTTCGGCACGATCGCCGCCCCCATTTGGTCGTATTGTTCACGTCCCCTTCACGCGGTTCGCGCGCTTCAGGCGCTTCACGCGGTTCGTACGGTTCACGCGGTTCGCGCGGCTCAGGCAGTGACGAACTCGGCGACGACCACCGTGGCGTCGTCCTTGGGCTCCACGGCGGCCATCTCGTCGTACAGGCGGTCGAGGCAGGCGCTCGGCGACGCGCCGCCCCCCAGCAGCTGCTTCATGCGTCCCTCCCCGAGCGCCCTGACCGCGCCGTCGCTGACGAGCGCGATCCGGTCCCCTGGACGCAGCATCAGGGTGCCGATCTCCGGCTCGGCCGCAGGGAGGCCGACCCCGCGCGGCCCCGTGCCCCGCCACGCCGTGGTGATCAGGCGCGGCTTCCCTCCCTTCGGGCAGTGCCAGATCCCCCCGTCGCCGATGTGGGCGTACCGCAGCTGGGGGATCTCGGTCCGGTCGAGCACGACCAGGTCGAGCGTGCTGGCCAGCTCGGGCGAGGCGGGGTCGCGCAGCGCCGCGGCCCGTACGGCCCGGTGCGCCGCCTGCGCGCAGGCGCGCAGGTCCCGCTCCATCGTGCCGGCGTGCTGCGGCCGTTCGGTGACGACCGCCCCCAGGGCCAGCGCGGCGGCCGGATGAGCCGCCTCAGCCCCGACGGCCCCGCTGGCCGCCGCGATCAACCGCTCCTGGACGACGTACGCGTCGGACGGCCGGCCGCGCGTCCCCTCGTACGTGCCCCCCACCGCCACCAGGCGCGGCCGTGCCACCGGCATCCCCGCCGGCCAGTTCCCCTTCCGGCCCCTGACCGTCATCACGGACAGGCAGCCCAGCAGGAACGTGATCACGAACACCGTCATGAGGTCCCCTCCCCGCCGCGATCATTCGCGGCCACACGCGTCCCAGTACACGCCTGTGAGAAGGGACGCGACTGACGGCCGATCGGCCGTCAGCGGCCATGACGGCCGATCAGCCGTCATGCTGGTGGGGGCGGCCCGGGACAGGGTTCGAGGAGGGCGGTGAAGACCGCAACAGAGCCGGCCCGAGGACAAACAGCCATGCGACCCATGACGCCATTTACCGGAATTTCGGTAAAACGCGGAGAAACCCTTTTCCGTAGCTTTTTACCCATGCTTCCCTGCGTTATCGTGAGACCCGTCTTATGCCCATATCGCGTGCGGACGGCTCATGGTTCATACCGGCTCCACGAGATACGACTCGGCCAGCAGGCAATTGGACCAGGCCGTCGCGCGGACGGCGGCCGGCGCACGGAGCGCGGTGGGCTCGGTGGCCGTCGTGGCGGCGCTGTTCGGGGCCGTCCCGCCGGTCGACTTCCGCTGGCTCACGCCCATGCTCGTGGTCCACTTCACCTGGACGGCGCTGTTCGCCCGCGTGTTCCTGCGCGAGCGGCCACTGCCCCGATGGCTGGTGGCCGGTGATGTGGCCATCACCGTCGTGCTGTGCCTGGCACAGCTCCACCTCGTGGCGCCTGAGGCGCTGCTCACGGGGTCCAGCTGGGTGGCGGGGCTGGTCACGATGACCGTCGTCATGGCCGGAGCCGCCTGGAGGCCGCGCACGGCCCTGCCCGTCGGGTTCGCCGTGGCCGCGGCGTTCGCCGTCGGCGTGCGGCTGGCCACCCCCACCGGCGACGTGCACACCACCCTCGGCATCCACCTCGTCCAGCTGCTGGCCATCGTGCTGCTCATGACGCTGCTGCGCCGCTCGGCCGCCTCGGCCGACACGTTCCTGCGCGAGAGCGCCCGCGCCGAGATCTCCCTCATGGTGGAACGACTGCGCCGCGAGGACGAACTGCGCCAGGTCGGCAGCATCCACGAGACCTTCCTGCACACGCTGACCATGGTCGGCCTGGGCACCTACGACGCGCCCTCCCCGACCCTGCGCGCCCAGGTGGCCACCGACCTGGCCGCCCTCGACCGGCTCCGCGACCAGCCGGCCGCCGTCTCCGCCCCCATCGCCCTGGACGCGCTGCTCGACGAGGTGGCCGGCCGCGTCACCGGCCTGGACGTGCACCGCCGCCTGACCCCCGAGACCGTGCCCGGCGACGTGGCCGAGCGCTTCGCCCGCGCCGTCACCGAGGCGCTGGCCAACGTCGCCCTGCACGCCGGCGTACGGGAGGCCGACCTGAGCTCGGGACGGCGCGACGGGGAGATCCTCGTCGAGATCGCCGACGCCGGCCGGGGCTTCGACCAGCACCGCCTGCCACCCGACCGGTTCGGCGTGCGCGGCTCCATCCTCGACACCATGCGCTCCCTGCCGAACGGCGGCGCCCAGATCTCCTCCGGCGACCGGGGCACCCGGGTGAGCCTGTGGTGGCGGCCATGACCGAGGAGATCGAGCAGATCGCCCAGCGCTACGCCCGCTACACCGCGCTCGGCGCCGTCGTCATCGCCGGGGTCTGGCACCTCGGCTACGACCTCACCGTGACCATCACCGGCTGGAGCTCCTTCCGCTGGCCGCTGCTGGCGCTCGCCGCCTGGATCGTCTACTCCCTGGTCTTCGCCGTCGGCGCGCTCGCCCTCTCCCGCACCTCCCGCGGCCCCGACCGGATCCTCGAACTCGCCCTCGCCACCCTGGCCGTGGACGTCGCCGTCATCGTCGCCTCCCGCCCGGACGAGCTGCTCGGCATCAGCGACTGGGGGTTCGGCTCCATCGGCTGGATCGGCGTCATGCTCACCTGGAACCGGCCGCGCTGGCGGACCGAGATCGTCGCCTTCCTGGCCGCCAACGCCGGCATCATGCTGGCCGCGATGGCCGTGTCCGGCTCGCTCGACCGCGTCTCCATCGCCAAATACCTCGTCGTCATCGCCGGGGGCGTCACCATGCAGCTCGGCTACATGGCGGGCTGCCACATGCTGCGCGCCCGCGCCGAGGACACCGTGCTGCTGGCCCGCAAGCTGGCCGCCGACGACGCCTGGCGCGAGTCCGCCCAGCGCATCCACACCGACCGGTTGCGCCGCTACGAGGCCATCCGCGACGTGGCCGAATCCCTGCTCACCCAGTTCGCCGACGGCGCCGACCCGGGCGATCCGCGCGTACGCGAGGACTGCACCGCGGGGGCCATGCGGCTGCGCCGGCTCATCACCGAGCGGGAGGACGTACCCGACGAGCTCGTCGCCGTGCTGCGCGAACGCATCGACGCGGCCGAACGGCGGCAGGTCCTCGTCACCGCGCCACCCTTCGGCGAGCACCTGCCGGCCCTGCCGAACGGCGTGCGCGAGGACCTCCTCAGAGCCCCCGTCAGGGCCCTCGACGGAGCCAGATCGCGGGCCAGGGTAACGGTTTCCGCGATGTCCACGATGGTGAGCGTGGCGGTCGTGGCCGACAACGAGGATCTGCCCATCAGCTCGACCCCCGTACGTGAGGCCAGCGGCGTCGTCGTCAGCTACCAGCGGCAGGGAGGCGAGATATGGGTCAACAGCATCTGGGAGGGCCCGTGACGGTCGCCCTGGTGGAAGATCACCAGGTCGTCGTGGACGGCGTACGGTCATGGTTCGGCCCGCCGGGCCCGATCGAACTGGTCGCGCAGGGGCCGACCATCGAGTCCGTCCGCGGCGCCGCCGCCGACGTGCTGCTGCTCGACCTCAACCTCAACGGCACCATGGTCATCGACCGGGTCGGCGAGTTGTGCGCGGGCGGTCAGCGGGTGATCGTCTTCTCCGAGCACGAGGAGCCGGAGATCGTCCGCAAGGTGCTGGACGCCGGCGCGTCGGCCTTCATCGGCAAGGGCCGCGCGACCCGGGACTCCTGCCTGGAGACCATCCTGGAGGTGGCCGCGGACCGGCCCTCCGTCACCCCGCCGATGGCCCAGGCCATCGCGACCGACGAGGGCCCGCACCGGCCCCAGCTGTCCGACAAGGAGCGGGCGGCGCTGCTGTACTGGTTCCAGTCCATGTCCAAGGCGTCGGTGGCGGCGCGCATGGGGATCAAGGAGCGGACGGTCCGGCAGTACATCGACCGGGCGCGGGTCAAATACGCGGCGGCCGGTAGGCCCGCGCCCACCAAGGAGAAACTGCTCATCTGCGCCATCCAGGACGGCCTGGTGAGCCCCGACGAGGTGACCGTCTACACCTCCCTGGCCGCCAAGGGCCCACCCGGCGACCAGTGAAGCCCCTGGACCCCGGGCACTCCCGGCAGGAGGGGGCCGGCAGTGCCGGGGTCCAGGTCAACGCCTCGCGCAGAGCACAGCGGGATCGAAACCGACCACGACAGGCACCGCCATCCTCGCCACGACACCGGCCTTGTGCACGACCGGCGGATCGTAGCGGTCACCGTTCAGCTCGTAGACGTAGAGCGCGGGCCCTTCGTCCGGCTCGACCCGCCAGTAGGAGGGGATACCTGCCTGGGCGTATGCGACCGCTTTGAGGCTTTCGTCCTGTTTCGCGGTGCTCGGGCTGCTGACTTCCACGACGAGCAGCAGGTGCGCGGGCGCGAACATGAGCTCCACCTTCTCCGTCATCGCCGTGGGCACGACGACGAGATCGGGAATGGAGAAGTCACTGCCGGACACGCGCACGTTCACCGCCGGCAACGGCTCCAGCTCGTCCGGCAGGGCGTCGTCGAGAATGCCGAGCAGGCGGCAGACGACCCGCTGGTGCAGGGGGCTGCGGGAAATTCGAGCAGATCGTCGACCGTGAAGGATCGCCCGGTGGGCAGGAACGGCTGCGGCCTGCCCGGTTCGATCGCCGCCAATCTGGTCACCCGCTCAGTATCGGGAGTCTCGCCCTCGCTCACATGCTACTTCCCCCTATTCCCTCACTTTAAGGTTCGCCGCAATTACCCATAGAAGCGGAGTAATCCAGCGGAGTTGAAAGTTTCAAGTCTCTGACATAACTCCGGAAAGCCCTTTCCGCTGCTCACCCACTCCAGCGCCGTACACCATCCCCATTTGACCGAACCCCATCACTTGGCCGCACCCCCGCCGTCAGATACCGTCGCGCACCGGAGTGCTCCCCACCCCCGGACCCCGACCGGAACACGGAGACCGCACAATGCCCCGACGAGCACCACGACGCTGGGCGAAGCGCGCCCTGATCCTGCTGACCACCCTGACCATGCTCTGCGTCATGCCCCTGAGCGGCACCGCCTCGGCGCACGGCTCGACCACCGACCCCGCCTCCCGCAACTACGGCTGCTGGCTGCGCTGGGGCAGCGACTTCCAGAACCCCGCCATGCAGCAGCAGGACCCCATGTGCTGGCAGGCCTGGCAGGACAACACGAACGCCATGTGGAACTGGAACGGGCTCTACCGCGACAACGTCGGCGGCAACCACGAGGCCGCCGTCCCCAACGGCCAGCTCTGCAGCGCCGGCCAGACCCAGGACGGGCGCTACCGCTCCATGGACACGCCCGGCGCGTGGAAGACGACGCCGCTCGGCAGCACGTTCAGCGTCCGCCTGACCGACCAGGCGTACCACGGCGCCGACTACATCAAGGTCTACATCACCCGCCAGGGCTACGACGCCACGACCACCCGGCTCGGCTGGAACCACCTCGAACTGATCAGGGAGACGCCCCGGTACGCACCCGCCAACGTCTACCTGATCGACAACCTCAACAAGGGCTCCCGCACCGGCCGCCACATCGTCTACACGATCTGGAAGGCCTCCCACATGGACCAGACGTACTACTTCTGCAGCGACGTCACGTTCAGCTGAAGAAGCGACCCGCCGGACGCGGCCCACCCGCGTCCGGCGTCACAAGCAGCCCGGTCCGCAACGCGGTGTGCCGGTGCACAGGCACGGCACCGTGATCAGGGTGCCCGCCTCTTCGTCGAGATGCACCACCGTGCGCGCCCCCATGCACATGCGGCAGCGCAGTACGGACGCGACGTAGGGGTCAAACCACACCCAGTGGAGGGCCACCGGCAGTCGACGGAGTAGCGATTTGGCGCGGCGCTCCGCGGGCTCGTTGGCGGCGCCGACGATGCCCAGGCCGGCGCAGAACCGGCAGGCGAGGAACAGCGGTCCCAGCCGCTCCCCGCGGCTGCCTTCGCATTCCGGGCAGGTGATGGGATCGGTCACGCCCGGCCGGTCCCGCGGCGCGTCGTGCACAGCGCCCACGTGCGCTGCTCGTTCTTCTTGCCGTTCAGCTCCAACCACTCCCCTTGGGCGTCCAGACAGGTTCCGCAGGCCGGAGACGTCTCTTCGTCGTCACCGTGCTCGGTCATAGCCGGACTGTAGTCGGGCCGATGCGCTCCGTCTGTCACTTCGGTGGAGGAAGCCTGTACCGAGCCCGGTTCGAGCGCCACGCCCGCGTTCCTTCGCGTGCGCGCTCCCTAGTGGCGCGGGCGGGTGGAGGCGCGGAGTTCGAGTTCTATGGGGTGTACGCGTTCCGTTCCCGGCTCGGCGGCTCCTGACAGGAGTTCGAACAGCAGCTGGGCGCAGCTCGCTCCGGCCTCGCGGGGGCGTAGGTCGATCGAGGTGATCGGGGGGTCGGCCATCCGGGTGGCGGCGCTGTCGACGCAGGACGCGAGGAGCGCCCCCGCCTCCCGCACCATGGGTGCGACCTCGGTGGCCGCGCCGGCGGGGGCGCACACCAGCGCGTCCACCGCCCCGGGTCCCGGCGTGAGCAGGGTGCGGGCGGCGGCGCGGATCTCCTCGCCGGTCGCGTCGAACGAGACCCGCCGCACCCGGGGCGTGACCCCCTTCGCGGCGCACCACTCCAGGTAGCCCCGGTGCAGGCTGGCCGCCCAGTCGCTCTCGTCGCCGGCCACGATGAGCGCGGGACGCGTGGAGCCGGCCGAGCCGAGGTGGTCGAGCAGGCGGTGCAGCATCGGGGCGTGCTCCGACCAGACCACCCCGTCCGCCTGCCGCGCCCCGGGGAAGCGTTCGCAGGAGACGGTCGGCAGGCCGGTCGCCATCAGGCTCTCCACCACCGGGTCGCCCCCGAGCGGGTCGCCGAGCACCAGGCCGTCCACGCGCGGCGGGCGGGCGCGGCGCTGGCCGGAGGTGATCAGGGTGACGTCGTAGTCGTGCCGTGCCGCCTGCTCGACCACGCCGAACACGAACGACATGTAGTAGGAGGAGCGGGTCAGCACCTCGGGCACGTGCAGGCCGATCGTGCCCGTGCTGGCCTTGCGCAGGTGGCGGGCCGAGCCGTTGGGTACGTAGCCGAGCCGTTCGGCGACCCGCGCGACCGTCTCGCGGGTGCGCTCCGAGACCCGGCCCGAGCCGCGCAGGGCGTCGGAGGCCGTCGTCTTGGAGACGCCCGCTTCCCTGGCGACGGTGAGGATCGTGACCGGCTCGTCTGCTTGCACGCCCTGATGGTACTGGTGCATCAGTCCTCCACATCCGCCCCGGCTTGCGTTAAGGATCTGTTTCGCCTGGGGCTCAGGGGTTGTGTCGCGCGACCCGCGCAATTAAGTTAGCGCGAAACTTGCCGGAACGTTCCGGCAGCAGAAAGGGGCGGAACGTTGCACCTGTCCACCGGGAAGCACCCCCATCCTCTCGACCCGCTCGCCGCGCAGGAGATCGACGAGGTCAGACGCATCCTGATGGCCGAAGGGCTGCTCACGGAGACGGTTCGGGTGGCTTACCTGGGGCTGGAGGAGCCGCGGAAAAGCGAGGTGCTGGCCTACCGGCCGGGCGCCCCCGTCGAACGCAGGGCCCGCGCGTTCCTGCTGGACCTGGCCACCGAGGCGGCGCAGGACGTGATCGTCTCGATCGGCGCGGGCAGGGTGGAGTCCCGCGAGCCGATCGACCCCGCGATCGACGGCCAGGTGCCGATGCTGGACGAGGAGCACGCGCTGGTCCGGCGGGTGCTGCGCGCGGACGCGGGCTGGGCCGAGGCACTGGCCAGGCGCGGGATCGACGACCCCCAGGGCGTCTACCTGGCCGCGCTCAGCGCGGGACACTTCGGGCTGGCCAAGGAGGAGGGCCGGCGGGTGGCCAGGGTGCTGGCGCACGTCATGCCCACGCCCGAGAGCCTTCCGTGGGCCCACCCGGTGGACGGCCTGGTCGCGTACGTGGACCTGGTCAAGGGCGAGGTCCTGGAGATCGTGGACACCGGCTCCCAGCCGATCCCGCAGGAGTCGGGCGACTACGGCCACGGCCCCTTCCGCACCACGCAGAAGCCCATCCACATCACCCAGCCGGACGGCCCCAGCTTCACGGTGGACGGCCCGCTGGTGACCTGGGAGAAGTGGAGCCTGCGCCTCGGCTACGACATGCGCGAGGGCCTGACGCTGCACCAGATCGGGTTCGAGGACGGCGGCCGGATCCGCCCGATCGTCTACCGGGCCTCGGTGGCCGAGATGGTGGTCCCGTACGGCGACCCGAGCCCGATCCGCTTCTGGCAGAACTACTTCGACACCGGCGAATACCAGCTCGGCAAGCTGGCCAACTCCCTCGAACTCGGCTGTGACTGCCTCGGCGAGATCACCTACTTCGACGCCGTCGTCACGGACGGCGCCGGCGTGCCCAAGGTGATCACGAACGCGATCTGCATGCACGAGGAGGACTACGGCGTGCTGTGGAAGCACACCGACCCGGCCAACGGCTCCAGGGAGACGCGCAGGCAGCGCCGCCTGGTGATCTCGTTCTTCGTGACGGTGGGCAACTACGACTACGGCTTCTACTGGTACCTCTACCTCGACGGCACCATCGAGCTGGAGGTCAAGGCCACCGGCATCGTCTTCACCGGCGCCTACGACGAGCGGGCCGCCCCGTACGCGTCGGAGGTGGCGCCGGGACTGGCGGCGCCCTACCACCAGCACCTGTTCGGCGCCCGGCTGGACATGACGGTGGACGGCGTGGCCAACGCCGTGGACGAGGTCGAGGTGGACATCCCTCCGGCCGGTCCGGACAACCCGTACGGGAGCGCCGTCCGCCGCGCGGTCACCCGCCTGCGCACCGAACGCGAGGCCGTCCGCGACGCCGATCTGAAGGCGGAGCGCACCTGGCACGTCGTCAACCCGGACGTACGCAACCGCCTGGGCCGCCCCGTCGGCTACGCCCTGCACCCCGAGGGGAAGCCGACGCTGCTGGCCACGCCGGGGTCGAGCATCCACAGCAGGGCCGAGTTCGCCACCAGACATCTGTGGGTCACCCGTTACCACCCCGCAGAGCGCTATCCCGCCGGAGACCTGGTGAACCAGCATCCCGGCGGCGCGGGCCTGCCCGCCTACACCAGGGCCGACCGCGACATCGACGGGCAGGACATCGTGCTGTGGCACACGTTCGGCCTGACGCATTTCCCCCGCACCGAGGACTGGCCGATCATGCCGGTCGACACGTGCGGGTTCGTCCTCAAGCCGGTCGGGTTCTTCGACCGCAACCCCACGCTCGACGTTCCGCCGAGCGCCGCCGAACGTTCCTGTCACTAGAGGAGAAGAGGCCCATGCGTAACCTACGCCTGGCCTGCGGTGTCGCGGCCGCCCTGCTGGCTTCGGCCTGCGCCGCCACCGGAACGACCACCAGCCCGACGGCCGCGGCGCAGGAGAGCGCCGCCCCCGGCTACCTCGCCCTCGCCGACCAGTCGCTCCCCTCGGGAGGGACGCTCAACCTCCAGGTCCACATCGACAGCGGCGCCGCCACCGGGTACGACCCGCAGCTCGCCGACGTCGCCACCACCTGGCAGCTGCTGTCGCTGTCCTACGAGACGCTGGTCACGGTGGGCCCCGACTTCTCCGTGCAGCCGCTGCTGGCCGAGAAGTGGGAGACGCCGAGCCCCACCGAGTACGTCTTCCACCTGCGTAAGGGCGTCCGCTTCTCCAACGGCAGGGAGATGACGGCCGGCGACGTGGTGGGCAGCCTCAAGCGGCTGCTGGCCTCCAAGTCGGTGTGGCGCGGCCAGCTCGGCCCGGTCAAGTCGGTGGCCGCGGACGGTGACGCCAAGGTGAAGGTGACGCTGAGCGAGCCGTACACGCCGTTCCTGGCGGCGCTGGCCAACGTGCCCGCGGCGGTGCTGCCGATGAAGGAGATCGACGACAAGTCGGTCGATCCGGCCACCACGCTGCTCGGCACCGGCCCGTACGTGGTCGAGAACCACCGCCAGGACGTGTCGTGGACGTTCAAGCGCAACGACGAATACTGGAACAAGGGCAAGCCGGCCGCCGACGCGCTCAACATCACGATCGCCCCCGAGGAGGCCGCGCGCATCGCCGCGCTGCAGAACGGCAGCGCCGCCCTGGCCACTCTGGGCAACGTGGACTCGTCCACGATGCTGACGGGGGCCCGGAACGTGCAGGTCAAGACGCAGGCCACCACCGACTTCTACTACCTGATGCTCAACAGCCTGAAGCCGGGCTCGAAGCTGGCCGACCCGAAGGTGCGCCAGGCCATCGCCATCGCGCTGGACAATCAGCAGATCGCGGACGTGGCGCTGGGCGGCCAGGGCAAGCCGACCGCGATCACCCCGGCGGGCCTGCCCGGCGCCTGCGACCCGGCCGCGCTGCCGTCGGCGGCCAAGAGCGTGGACGACGCCAAGGCGCTGCTGGCCGAGGCCGGCGCGCAGGACCTGTCGTTCACGCTCACCATCTTCTCCACCGAGCCGGCCCCGGCCGTCGCGCAGGTGATCCAGCAGAACCTCCAGCAGGCCGGCATCACCGTCAAGATCGAGCAGATGGACGAGGCGAGCTGGTCGGGCAAGGTGTACGGCAAGGCGCCCGCCGACTTCGACGCCGCCCTGTCGTGGTTCGCCGGATACGCCGACCCCGGCATGGTCACCAAGTGGTGGAACCCGGAGACGGCCGGCTTCAACGTCGGCTTCATGAAGCCGGACAAGGAGCTGAACACCCTCATCGACGCGGCGGGCAAGGAGCCGGCCGGCCCGTCCAGGGACAAGGCGCTGGCCGCCGTGTGCGCCAAGGCGGACGCGGACGCGCAGATGATCCCGCTGGTCACCCGCCCGGCCACGGTCGCGTTCAGGACCGACGCGCTCAGCCCGAGCCTGTACGCCACCGAGGGCTACGGCAACGTGCTGCGCCTGGTCGCCGACGCCCGCGTGAAGAAGACCCAGTAGCCATGCGGCTGCTGATGTGGTGGTCCGGCCGGGCGCTCAGCTCGGCCGCCACGCTCCTGGGCGTCTCGGTCCTCATCTTCGCCGCCGTGCGGCTGATGCCTGGCGGCTTCGCGGAGACCGTGCTCGGGCCGTTCGCCACCGCCGAGCAGAAGGCCGAGCTGGCCGCCCGCTACGGGCTCGACCAGGCGGTCTTCATGCAGTACGGGCACTGGCTCGCGGCCGTCTCCGGCGGCGACTTCGGCGTGTCCATGATCAGCCGCCAGCCGGTGGGCGCGGAGCTGCTGGCCCGGCTGCCGGTCACCGCCGAGCTGACGGTGCTGGCCGTGCTGGCGAGCGTGCTGGCCGGGGTGCCGCTGGGCGTGCTGACCGCCGTGCGCGCCCGCCCCGAGGGCGGCGGCACGGCCGGGCGGCTGCTCAGCGGGCTGGGCGTCAGCGTGCCCGAGTTCGTGCTGGGCAGCCTGGTGGTGTTCGTCTTCTCCCGGTACGCGCTCGGCCTCAAGGTCGGCTCCTGGGTGCCGTTCACCCAGGACCCGGCGGCGAACCTGGCCACGATGATCCTGCCCGCGGCCGTCCTGTCGATCTTCTCCATCTCGGTGACCGCCAGGACCACCCGCGACGCCGTCATGAACGTGCTGGTCGAGCCGTACGTGACGGCCGCCGTCGGGCGTGGGGAGTCGCCGTGGTTCATCGTCAGGCACCACATCCTGCGCAACGCCGCCACCCCCGTGGTCACGCTGGTCGGCACCACGATCGCGTACCTGCTGGGCGGCGCGCTGATCGTCGAGCACGTGTTCAACCTGCCCGGCGTCGGCTCCTACATCGTGCAGGCCGTCGGCCGCCGCGACTACGCGGTGGTGCAGGCGGGCGTGCTGCTGGCGGCCGGGGTGTTCATCGTGATGAACGTGCTGATCGACCTGCTGGTCGGGGTGCTCGACCCCCGGCTCGGCGTCATGGCGGGGAGGCGCTCGTGAGGAGACTGGACCGGCTGTCGATCGGCGGGCTGGTCACGCTGCTGGTCCTGGTGGTGTTCGCGTTGGGCTCCCCGGTGGGGATCGGCGGCGATCCGGACGCGATCGTCGGCCCACGGCTGCAGCCCCCGGGTCCCGGCTGGTGGCTGGGCACCGACAACCTGGGCCGTTCGCTGCTGCCGCGCGTCATGGAGGGCGTGGGCACGACGCTGCTGCTGTCGTCCGTCGCGGTGCTGGTCACGGCCGCGTTGAGCGCGACGTTCGGCATCGTCGCCGGATACCGTGGCGGTTACCTGAACGAGCTGGTGATGCGCCTGGTGGAAGTGCTCTACTCCTTCCCGGCCATCGTGCTGGCCATCCTGGTCGCCGCCGTGCTCGGCCCCGGCCAGACGGCGGCGCTGGCCAGCATCGTGCTGGTGACGATCCCGCTGATGACCCGGCTGGTGCGGGCCGCCGCCGTGGCCGTCTCGCAGCGCGACTACGTCACCTCCGCCGTCATCAGCGGCGCCCGGCTGCCGCGCGTGCTCGTCCGGCACGTGCTGCCGAACGTGGCCGGCACGATCGCCGTGCAGGGCACGTACGCGCTGTCGGTCGGCATCGCGGTCGAGGGCGGGCTGAGCTTCCTCGGCTTCGGAGTGCAGCCGCCGCAGGCCTCGCTCGGGGTGCTCATCCAGCAGGGCGGCACGTACATGATCGCCGCGCCGTGGCTGATCCTCGGTCCTGGGGTCGTGCTGGTGGCGGCGATCCTGGCGATCAACGTGGTCGGCGACGGGCTGCGCGACCGGCTCGAACCCAGGGAGACGAGGACCTTGACATGAGCCTGCTCTCGGTACGGAATCTGGTGATCGACTATCCGCGCACCCGGGCGCTCGACGGCGCCGATCTCACCCTGGAGCCGGGGGAGAGCCTCGGGCTGGTCGGCGAGAGCGGCTCGGGCAAGTCCACGCTCGGCTCCGCCGTCGGTCGGCTGCTGCCCACGACGGCGCGGCGGACGGACGGGGAGGTGCTGGTCGCCGGGGAGCCGGTGTTCGAGCTGCCCGCCGCCCGGCTGCGTCACCTGCGCAGGAAGCACCTCGGGTTCGTCTTCCAGGATCCGATCGCCTCGCTCGACCCCACCATGCGCGTCGGCGCCCAGCTGCGGCTGGTGCTCGGGCGCGGCGGCGACGTGGGCTTCCACCTGGCGCGGGTCAGGCTCGACGACCCGCGCGTGCCGCGCGCCTACCCGCACCAGCTCTCCGGCGGCATGGCGCAGCGGGTGGCCATCGCGATGGCCATGGCCACCTCGCCCGAGCTGCTCGTCGCCGACGAGCCGACCGCCGCCCTGGACAGCCAGGTGCGCGAGGAGGTGTCGAACGTGGTGTTCTCGCTGGCCGCCGAGGCGGGCACGAGCATCCTGTGGCTCAGCCACGACCTGCCCGCCGTGGCCCGCCGCTGCGACCGGGTCGCGGTCATGTACGGCGGGCGCGTCGTCGAGAGCGGCCCCGCCCGCGAGGTGCTGGGCGACCCGGCCCACCCCTACACGGCGGCGCTGGCGGGCTCGGCTCCCACCGCCGCGCCGCACGGCGTCCGTCTCCATCCGGTGCCCGGCCGGCCGCCCATGCTCGACGGCCCGTCGGCCGGCTGCGCGTTCGCGCCGCGCTGCGCGTTCGCGGAGGAACGCTGCGAGCACGAACGTCCGGTCCCGGTCCGCGTCCGCGAGCAGGACGTCCTGTGCCACCGGGCGGGCGAGCTGGAGGGCCGCCTGTCGCCGGTCGGCGCAGTGCCGCAGGGCGGCGAAGTGTCACCGGGCGGCGCTGTGCCGCGGGACGACGCCGTGTCGGAGGTGAAGGCGTGATCCTCGAACTGGACGACGTCACCGTCACCTTCGCCGCGGGCCCGCCGTTCCGGCGCATCCACCTCGACGCGATGCGGCACGTCACGCTGTCGGTCGCCGAGGGCGAGACGCTGGGTCTGGTCGGCGAGTCGGGCTCGGGCAAGACGACCACCAGCCGGGTCGCGCTCGGCCTGCAGCGCCCCACGGCCGGCACGGTCAGGTTCGGCGGGCGCCCGTTCCCCAAACGGCGGCGCGAGCTGGCCGGACGCATGCAGGCCGTGCTCCAGCACCCGCACTGGTCGCTCAACCCGCGCATGCGCGTCGGCCAGAGCGTCGCCGAGCCACTGGCGGTGCTCGGCCGACCGGCGGGGGCCGCGGTGACCGAGGTGCTGGAGCAGGTCGGCCTGGAGGCGGCTTTCGCCGGCCGCTATCCGCACGAGCTCTCCGGCGGCCAGCGCCAGCGCGTCTCGATCGCCCGCGCGCTGGTCACCAGGCCGGGCTTCATCGTCTTCGACGAGGCCGTCAGCGCGCTGGACGTCTCCGTCCAGGTGCAGATCCTCAACCTGATCAAGGACCTGCAGTCCGAGTACGGCTTCAGCGCCCTGTTCATCTCCCACGACCTGGGCGCGGTCCGCTACGTCGCCGACCGGATCGCGGTCATGCGCGCGGGCGAGATCGTGGAGACCGCCGAGACGGCCACCTTCTACTCCGCCCCTTCCCACGAGTACTCGAAGCAACTGCTGGAGGCCCTATGACCGACGCTATGAACGACGCGGGGAGCGCGGGCCCGCGGCTCGCGACCCCGTCCGTGTTCGCCCCGGGCGGGCCGCGTAACGCGGACCTGCCGCTGACCCCGCAGCCCAGCCCCGGGCGCGCCTCGGTCGCGTTCGACCTGCCCGGCGTGTACGTCGGCACGGCCGAGTACGGCGAGGGCCCCACCGGCTGCACCGTCGTCCACCTGCCCGCGGGCGCCCGCACGGCCGTGGACGCGCGCGGCGGCGCGGTCGGCATGAGCGGCGGCTACGACTTCAACCACGCGATCTGCCTGGCGGGCGGCTCGGTGTACGGGCTGGCCGCGGCGGCGGGCGTCAGCGACGAACTGCTCGCCCGCCGGGACAACCGCACGAAGTGGGACGAGCTGCAACTGGTGTCCGGGGCGGTGATCTACGACTTCTCCTGCCGCGACACCGCTGTCTACCCGGACGCCGAGCTGGGCCGGGCCGCGCTGCGTAACGCGGTCGAGGGCGAGTTCCCGGTGGGCCGGTGCGGCGCGGGCCGGACGGCGAGCGCGGGCAAGGTGGACTTCGGCCGGGCCGAGTTCGCCGGTCAGGGGGCCGCGTTCGGCACGTTCGGCGAGGCGAAGGTGCTGGTGGCGACCGTGGTCAACTCGGTGGGCGCGGTGATCGACCGACAAGGCCGGGTCGTGCGCGGCAACTACCACGCCGGCCTCGGGCAGCGCCGCCACCCGAGCGCCGACTACGCCGAGGCGATCGGCGACGGCGCGCCGTCGGTCATGGGCAACACCACGCTGACCGTGATGATCACCAACGTGCGGCTGACGGACATCGAGCTGCTCCAGGTCGGCCGCCAGGTGCACAGCTCGATGCACCGGGGCATCCAGCCGTTTCACACACTGACGGACGGCGACACGATGTTCGCGATGACGACGGACGAGGTCGAGCTGACCGGCGTCAAGCCGACCGGTCTCGGCACGCTGGCCTCCGAGCTGGCGTGGGACGCGATCCTGAGCGCGGCGGAGTAGCCGCGATGCACACGTTTCCCCGTTACGCGGCCCAGGATCCGGCGCAGGTGGACCTGCTGGTCAAAGAGAACCCGTTCGCGCTGGTCGTGAGCGCGACGGACGGCGTGCCGGTGGCCACGCACGTGCCGGTGATCCTGGAGAGCGACCGGGTCGAGGGCGGCACGCTGCTCGGGCACCTGGCCCGCGCCAACCCGCACTGGCGCTCATGGGAGTCCTCGCCGGAGGTGCTGGTGATCTTCCAGGGGCCGCACGGCTACGTCTCACCCACCGTGTACGCCACCGACCCGGCCGTCCCGACCTGGGACTACGCGGCGGTGCACGTGACCGGCCGGCTGGAGTTGCTCGACGATGCCCTTGAGGTGGTGGAGCGCACGGTCGAGGCCGTGGAGTCGGCCCGCCGCCCGTCCTGGGAGCCGACCCCGGCCTCCAGGGAGAGGTTCCGCGTGTTGCTGCCGGGGGTAGTGGCCTTCCGGGTGCACGTGCGTACCGTGCGGAGCATGTTCAAGCTGAGCCAGGACATCGACGCCGAGCGGTACGCCCGCGTCCGCGACTCCTTCGCCGCGGCGAACCCGCGGCTCGCCGATTTGATGGACAGGTCATGACATTTCCCTGCTTTACGTCCAGCCAGACCGATCCCAGGGCCCGCGGCAAAGAACTGGGCACTCACCTGCGCAAGCGCATCGTCGCCAACCTCACCGGCTACACCGAGCTGTTCGCGGTCGCCGGCGCCAGGCCCGCGCAGGTGCGCGCCTGGGGCGAACGGGCGCTCGACCGCAGCGCCGCCTGGGCGCCGTCGCTGGCGGAGGAGATGGCCGGGATCGCGGCCGGCGCCGGGCTGGACCCGTGGCAGGTGGCCGTGGTCAACGCCCGCACCGAGATCCTGGCCGGCATCGACGCGGTCGGCCACGGCGAGTGCTCGACCTCCGTGGTGCTGCCGAAGCAGGGCCCGCCGCGCACGGTGCAGACCTGGGACTGGCACGACCACCTGCGTGACGCGCCGATGTTGTGGGAGCTGGAGCCGCGGCCTGGCCACGTCGTGCGCACGTTCACCGAGGCAGGGGTGCTGGCCAAGATCGGCGTCAACACGGCGGGCCTCGGCGTGCACTTCAACATCCTGCGCCACGTCACCGACACCGCCGAGACCGGCGTGCCCGTCCACCTGATCGCCCGCCGCATCCTCGACGAGGCGGCCACGGTCGAGGAGGCCGCGGACATCGCCCGCTCGGCCCCGGTCTCCGCCTCCAGCGTCATCACGGCCGTGACGGACGGCGACGCCGCCTCGATCGAGATCTCACCGGCCGGGGTGGCCGTCATCCCGCCGGGGCCCGACGGGGTCCTGCAGCACTGCAACCACTTCCTGGACGCGGACCTGGCGGCGGGGGAGCGGCACGCCAGCGAGCGGCCCGGCACCTACGACCGCCTGCGCCACCTGCACGACCACGTCGAGGCGCTCAGCGACGCCGACCTCAACGCGCGGGCGCTGGCCATGCTCGCCCACGCGCCCGACGACGCGCCGGTCTGCGCCCATCCCGACCTGACCCAGCCGCTCAACCAGCGCTGGGAGACGCTCGCCACGATCGGCCTCGACCTGCCCGCCGGGCGGCTGCGGGTGCACCAGGGCGGGCCGTGCCAGGTCACCGAGGCGACCTGGCAGACCTTCTGAGAGTTCTACTTGAACCCCTATTCGAACCCTTATTTGAACGCTGCGATGCCCGTGAGCGCCTTGCCGATGACCAGGGAGTGGATCTCCGAGGTGCCCTCGTAGGTCAGCACGGACTCCAGGTTCACCGAGTGCCTGATCACGGGGTATTCGAGAGTGGTGCCGCTCGCTCCGAGCAGCGTGCGGCACTTCCTGGCGATCTCCAGGGCCTCGCGCACGTTGTTCAGCTTGCCCAGGCTCACCTGCTCGGGGGTGAGCGTGCCGGCCTCCTTCAGCCGGCCCAGGTGCACGGCGAGCAGCAGGCCCTTGCCCAGCTCCAGCGCCATGTCCGCGAGCTTCTCCTGGGTCAGCTGGTACGACGACAGCGGCCTGGCGAACACCTCCCGCCGTGCGGTGTAGGCGAGGGTGGTCTCCAGGCAGTCCAGCGCCGCCCCCATCGCCCCGAACACGATCCCGAACCTGGCCTCGTTCAGGCAGCCGAGCGGCCCGGACAGACCCCTGGCGCCGGGCAGCATCGCCTCGCCGGGCAGGCGCACCCCGTCCAGCACCAGCTCGCTGGTGACGCTCGCGCGCAGCGAGATCTTGTGCTTGACGTCGTTGACGGTGAAACCCGGGGTGCCCGCCGGGACCAGGAAGCCCCTGACACCCTCGTCGGTGCGGGCCCAGACCACGGCCACGTCCGACACCGAGCCGTTGGTGATCCACAGCTTGGTGCCGTTCAGCACCCAGTCGCCGCCCTCGCGCTTGGCCGTGGTCCGCATGCCGCCGGGGTCGGAGCCGAAGTCGGGCTCGGTCAGGCCGAAGCAGCCGATGCGCTCGCCGGCCGCCATCGCGGGCAGCCACTCCTGCTTCTGCTCCTCGCTGCCGTACTTCCAGATCGCGTACATCGCCAGCGAGCCCTGCACCGACACCAGGCTGCGCAGGCCGGAGTCGGCCGCCTCCAGCTCCAGGCAGGCCAGCCCGTACGAGACCGCGCCCATGCCGGCGCAGCCGTAGCCGTCGAGGTGCATGCCGAGCACGCCGAGCGAGCCGAGCGTGCGGGCCAGCTCCCGCGCGGGCAGCTCCCCGGCCTCGAACCAGCCGGCGACGTGCGGGCGGATCTCCCGGTCGCACACGAGCCTGACCGTGTTCCTGATCTCGCGTTCCTCCTCGGTCAGCAGGGTGTCGAGGGCGAAGAGGGTGGTGGGTGCGATCATTCCCGCTCCGTATTTTGGATCCAATATTGAAAATCCAATATGGCACAGTTAGGGTGCGTTGACCATGGACGTTCTGAATCTCATCGGTGGCCGCTGGGTCGAGGGCGCGGGCGAGGAGTTCGCCGACACCAACCCCGCACGGCCCGCCGAGGTCGTGGCGCGCGGGCGGTTCGCGTCCGTGCCCGAGGTGGCGCGGGCCGTCGCGGCGGCCCGCGCGGCCGCGCCCGGCTGGGCGGCGACCCCGCACCACGCCCGCGCCGCCGTGCTCACCGCCGCCGCCGACGTCGTCACGCGGCACGCCGACGAATGGGGCGCCGAGCTGGCCCGCGAGGAGGGCAAGACGCTGCCGGAGGCCGTCGCCGAGGTCCAGGGCGCGGCCCGGATCATGCGGTACTACGCCGGCGAGGCCGACAGGGAGAGCGGCGAGGTCTACGCCTCACCGCGCCCCGGCGAGAACGTGCTCGTCGTCCGCCGGCCGGTCGGCGTCGCGGGGCTGATCACGCCGTTCAACTTCCCGATCGCCATCCCGGCCTGGAAGATCGCGCCCGCGCTCACGTACGGGAACGCCGTGGTGTGGAAGCCGTCCTCGCTGGTGCCGCTGCTCGCCTACCGGCTGGCCTGGGCGCTGACCTCCGCCGGGCTGCCCGACGGCGTGCTCAACCTCGTGTACGGCGAGGCCGATGCCGGCTCGGCCATCGTCGACGATCCAGGTGTGGACGCGGTGTCGTTCACCGGCTCCACCGGCGTCGGCCGGGCCGTCATCGCCCGCTGCGGCGAACTGGGCAAACCGGTGCAGACCGAGATGGGCGGCAAGAACGCCTCCATCGTGCTCGCCGACGCCGACCTCGACCACGCCGCCGAGCAGGTCTGCCTCGGCGCCTTCCGCTCGACCGGGCAGAAGTGCACGGCCACCTCCCGGCTGATCGTGGCCGACCAGGTGGCGGACGAGCTGCTGGAACGGGTCGCGGACCGGGCCGCGCGGCTCGTCGTCGGCGACCCGCTGGACAGCGGCGTCGAGATGGGACCCCTGGTCAGCTCGGCCGCCCGCGAGCGCGTCACGGCCGGGGTCGCGCGGGCCGTGGGGGAGGGGGCCAAGCCGCTGGCGGGCGCCGCGCCGCTGGAGCGCGACGGCTGGTTCGCGCCGCCGACCCTGCTGGACCTGCCGGGGACCGGGGTGGACTTCTGGCGGACCGAGCTGTTCGGACCCGTGGTGGGCGCCGTACGGGCGGGGAGCGCGGAGGAGGCGCTCGGGCTGGCGAACCTCAGCGACCACGGCCTGTCCGCGGCCATCTTCACCAGGGACCTCGGAGCGGCGCTGCGCGCGGTCGACCGGCTGGAGGTGGGCGTGCTGCACGTCAACTCCGAGTCGGCGGGGACGTTCCCGCACGTGCCGTTCGGCGGGGCCAGGCAGAGCGGGTTCGGGCCCAAGGAGCAGGGGCGGGCGGCCAGGGAGTTCTACACCAGGTCGGTCACCGTCTACCTGGGGGCGCCGGCGTGAGCGGGGCGCTGTCGGGGCTGCTCGTGGCCGACTTCAGCCGGGTGCTGGCCGGGCCTTACGCCACCATGCTCCTGGCCGACCTGGGGGCCGAGGTGGTCAAGGTCGAGCGGCCCGGCGCCGGGGACGACACGCGGGCGTGGGGGCCGCCGTACGCGGAGGGGGAGGCGACGTACTTCCTCGGCGTCAACCGCAACAAGCGCTCGATCGCCCTGGACCTGCGCGCGGACGCCGAGGTCGCGCGGGCCCTGGCGGCGCGGGCCGACGTGCTGGTGGAGAACTTCAGGCCGGGGACGATGGAACGGCTCGGGCTCGGCTACGACACGCTGCGGGAGCTCAATTCGGGCCTGGTCTACTGCTCGATCACCGGATTCGGGTCGGGGGCAGGGGCCGGTCTGCCCGGATACGACCTGATCGCGCAGGCGGTCGGCGGGCTGATGAGCGTCACGGGCGAGCCAGGCGGCCCCGGAACCAAGGCGGGGGTGGCGCTGGTGGACGTGATCACCGGCCTGCACGCCGCCCTCGGCATCCTGGCCGCCCTCCACCACCGCGACACCACCGGCCAGGGAGGCCGCGTCGGCGGGCCGGGCGTCCCCGACGGCGCGCCTGGCGGCGGGGTCGGGCAGCGGGTCGAGGTGTCGTTGTTGTCGTCGCTCCTGTCGGCGCTCACCAACCACTCCTCCGCCTATGCCGCCGCCGGCGTCGTGCCGCGCGCGATGGGGAACCGGCATCCGAGCATCGTCCCGTACGAGGTGTTCCAGGCCGCCGACCGCCCGATCGTGATCGCGGCGGGGAACGACCGCCAGTACCGCGCCCTGTGCGCCGTCCTCGACCGGGACGACCTGGCAGAAGACCCCCTTTACGCCACCAACGCCGCCCGGGTGGCCGCCAGGGAGATGCTCGTGCCCGCACTGAACGCGGCCCTGGCGGGGCGGACGGCCGACGAGTGGTTCGAGCGGCTGACCGCCGCAGGAGTGCCGTGCGGCCCGATCAACGACCTGGCCGCCGCGTTCGCCCTCGCCGAGGATCTGGGCCTGGAGCCCGCCGTCGAGCTCGGCGGCGTCGGCCAGGTCGCCAATCCGCTGCGCATGAGCGCCACCCCGCCCTCCTACCGCCTTCCGCCGCCCGCGCTCGGGCAGGACGACGCGTGGGTTCGTGAGATATTGGGGCCGTGAGTCCGGACGAGGCACGACGCAGGCCGCCCACGGCCCAGCAGTTCGTGCTGGCCGAGCTGCGCCGCGCCATCACCACCGGCCGGCTGCGGCCCGGCGCCCCCATCAGGCAGGACGCGCTGGCCGAGGAGTTCCAGGTCAGCCGCGTCCCGCTGCGTGAGGCGCTCAAGACGCTGCAGGGCGAGGGGCTGGTCACCTACGAGGCGCACCGAGGCTACTTCGTCGAGACGCTCTCCCTCGACGACCTGCGCGAGGTCTACCGCATCAGGCAGCTGCTGGAGGAGGAGGCCGTGCGCCGGGCCGTGGCCCGCCTCACCGAGGCCGACCTGGGCCGGCTGGCGGCGGCGCAGGACGAGGTCGAGCGGGCCGCCGCGGCGGATGACGTGCTCGCCATGGCCACCGCCAACCGGGTCTTCCACATGACCCTGTTCGACTGTGCGGGCATGCCGCGCCTGGCCCGGATGATCCGCACGCTCTGGGACACGACCGACGCCTACCGGTCGATGTACTACGGCGACGCTGGCAACAGGGAACGGGTGGTCAAGGAGCACCGCGCCACCCTCGACGCCCTGCGCCGAGGGTCCGCCGACGAGGCCGTGACGACGCTCAACGTGCACCGCGACCACGCGGTGGCCGAGCTGGAGCCGTACCTGAACGTTTGAGTCCCCTTCGCCGCCCTGTGCCACCACCCGGGGCCGTCACCTGGGGCCGGCGTCACTCCCGGGTGTCTGACTCATCTCATTTCGAAAAGTCACTCGTTTTGTCGGCTCCGCCGCAGTAGCTTGTGATGATCTTCAAATTGGACCCCTACTAGGAGGGCAATGTTCCCCCAGGCTCGACGGGTGGGCATCATCTCGCTGCTCACGCTGGTCGTGTCCGTCGGCACGACCGGTGCGACGGCGCCGTTATCCGCGGCCGTGCGCGAAGCCGCGTCCCCTCCTCCCGCGTCCGTCGCGGGACAGGCCACGGCTTCCCCGGCCTTGTCAGGAACGTCTCCGGCGTTCTCAGGAACGCCCACGAAAGTGGTCGTGCCCGCCCTTGACGACGTTCTCGTCAGCCAGGCGGAGCCGGCCAAGAGCTTCGGCGCCGCGACGTGGATGTCCGTCTGCGGCGCCACCTGCGCATCTTCCGCCGGCGGCCGGCGGGTCGCGCTCGCCAGGTTCAAGGTCTCCGGCATCCCGGCCGGCGCCGGGAACCTCACCGCCACCCTTGAGCTGACCCCGACCAGGACCGCCGCGACCACGCTGTCGGCGCGCGAGGTGTCCGGCTCCTGGACCGAGGCCGCGACCACGTGGAAGACCCGTCCCAAGCTCGGGAAGGTGCTCGCGAAACACACCGGCTTCACCGCCGGCCGGCCGGTCCGCCTCGACGTTTCCCCGGCGATCACCCGCGACGGCGCCTACTCCTTCGCCTTCACGCAGCCGGACGCCACGCCCACGGTGCTGTACTCCTCGCGCCGGCCCGGCGACCGCGGCCCCAAGCTCACGATCACCTACACCACGGGCGCCACGCCCTGCGCCACGCTGCCCTTCGACAAGCCCTCGGCCGCCGCGTTGCGCGCCTCGGCCAAGAAGGCGTTCGCGTTCTACTTCCCGCCCTTCCCCGTCTCGGTCGACAACAAGGACCCGGCGAAGGACCAGTACGCCTCCTGGCTCGACCCGGCCGGCTCCAGCGGCCTCTACCAGAACAGGGGCGGCTACCTGCGGGACCGGCCGCTGACCAGGCCCGTACGGCCCGAGGCCGGCTGGCGGCGGCTCGACTTCGAGCGCGAGGTGCGCCAGGCCATCGCGCAGGGGCTCGACGGGTTCATCTACCAGCATCACACCTCCAGCGACCAGCGCTGGAACCAGCTGCCCCAGCTCCTCCACGCCGCCCAGGCCGTGGACCCGCAGTTCAAGATCGTGCTCAGCCCCGGCTTCCCGGCCGCCGCCGGAGCCCCGTACGCCAAAATGGTCACCGACATTCTGCTGGTCAAGGGCCACCCGTCGCTGTTCACGCTGCCCGACGGGAGCGTGCTGCTCGCGCCGTACACGATCGAGCGCCAGCCGCCCTCCTGGTGGCGGGCCGCCCGGGCGGCGCTGGCCGCCAGGGGCATGAAGACGTCGCTGATGTCGATCTTCGGCTACTGGGACGGCCGCGGCAGGACCGAGTGGGACAAGTACGTCTACGGCCACTCCTCCTGGGGCGCCAACCGTCCCGGGGTGACCGGGAGCTTCGTCAAGGCGGCCAAGGCCGCGCACAAGCGCAAGCTGACGTACATGGCGCCGATCGGGTTCGAGGACACCAGGGCCAAGGAACTGCACTACTGGGAGGCGCGCAACAGCAGCACGCTGCGCGGCTCGTGGCGGGCGGCGATCAAGGGTGACGCCGACTGGGTGCAGCTCGTCACCTGGAACGACTACGGCGCGTCGCACCAGGCGCCCTCGAAGGCGCGCGGCCACGCGCTCGCCGACGTCAACGCCTACTACACGACCTGGTTCAAGACCGGCGAGGCGCCGCGGATCGTGCGGGACGCGCTGTACTACTTCCACCGCGGTCACCAGGCCGGCGCCCCTTACGACACGAGCAAGCAGACCGCCGGCAAGTTCACCATCCCGGCCGGTCCGGGGCCGGTGGACCAGGTGGAGCTGCTGGCGTTCGTGAAGGGGCCGGGCAAGCTGGTGATCACGCAGGGCTCCGACGTGCGGAGCAAGCGGGTGCGCGCGGCCGGGGTCGTGTCGTTCAAGGTGCCGATGGTGCCGGGGACGACGCCGGTCTTCGAACTGCGGCGAGGCGGCGACACCGTCCAGACGCTGCGCAGCTCGACGCCCATCAGGGCGAGCGTCACGTATCAGGACATGATCTACCACGCGGGCGGCGGCACCGCCTGCTCCGGCTGACCCGGCCACGGAGCTTGCCTGACCTCGCTGCCGCGTGGACGTCCCCGACCGGGCCGCCCGTGCGCACGGCGCTCACCGGACGCGTTCGGCCAGGTCGGTCACCGCGTTGACGAGGCCGGGGCCGTCCAGCATGACCAGGTCGTTGTGCCCGGCCCCCGCCACCTCCACGGTCGTCGTCGCGTCCGCCGCCTCGGCGACCGCCCGGCTCAGGCTCGGGGGGACGATCGTGTCGCGGGTGCCGTACACGACGACGACGGGGGCGCGTACCCGGCCGATGTCGCGTGCGACGGGGAAGCGGTCGCGCAGCAGGGCGCGTACCGGGAGGAACGGGTAGTTGGCCTGGCCGGCGGCGGCCAGGTCGGTGAACGGCGAGCGCAGCACCAGCCCGTCCGGCGGCCGCTCCAGCGCGAGCCTGGTCGCGACCGCCGCGCCCAGGCTCTCGCCGAAGTAGATCACCCGCGAGGTACGGACGAGGTCGCGCGCGGCCAGGGCGTCGAGGAACAGGCCCTCCTCCGTCGGGCTGCCCGGGTTGCCGCCGTAGCCGCGGTAGTCCATCAGCAGGACCGGCAGCCCGTACGCGGCCAGCGCCCTGGCCAGGGGCGCGCGGTGCAGCCGGTTGCCCGCGTTGCCGCCGGTGACCAGCACGGTCACGTCGCGGTCACCGGGCACGTGCCAAGCGGCGAGCCGCAGCCCGTCACGGGTGGTGAACGAGACGTCGCGCGCCCCCGGGATCACCTCGGCGGCCGGCGGCACCGGGCCCCGGTCGGGCAGGTAGATGAGCCGCCGCTGGAACACCCACAGCAGGCCGAGCAGCAGGAGCAGCACGACCACGACCACCAGGGCGGTGCGCGTCAGCGTAGTCACGACAACCACGGTACGCACACCGCCAGGAACCCGCCCGAGACGAGTCCGACGACGATCACCCACGGAAGGACACGTCCGACGGCGATCACGACCTAGGAGACGACGGCGCCTGCCTGGACGACGTGGCGCAGGTGCTTGGCCGGGTCGGCGAGGACGCCGATGTCCGCCAGCGGATCCCCGTCGAGCACGAGCAGGTCGGCGTGCGCCCCCACGGCCAGCGTGCCGAGCTCGCCCGGCCGCCCGGCCAGCTCCGCAGCGCCGGTCGTGGCCGAGCGCAGCACGTCGATCGGCCGCTGCACCTCGGCCCGCAGCCGGAACTCGTGGCTCTGGTGCCGGTGCATGCCGCCGAGCAGGTCCGTCCCGTACGCCAGCCGCACACCCCCGCGCGCCGCCCGCTCCAGCGCGACCAGGCCCGCCTCCAGCACGTCGTCCACCTTGCGCCAGCTGCTCTCGGACAGCCCGAACTCGCGCCCTTCCTGCTTGAGCGCCCAGTACGTCACCAAGGTCGGCACCAGGTAAGCCTCGTGCCGCCGGAACAGCTCGACGCTGGAGTCGTCGATGAGGTTGCCGTGCTCGATGGAGCGCACCCCGGCTTCGAGGGCCCGGTTGACGGCGCGGGCGGTGTAGGCGTGGGCGGCGACGTACCGGTTGGCGGCCTCGGCCTCCTCGACGGCGGCGCGCAGCTCGTCCATCGAGTACTGGGTCGAGTCGACCCGGTCGGTCGGCGAGGCGACGCCGCCGGAGGCCATCACCTTGATGTGGTCCGCGCCCTTGCGCAGCTCGTCACGGGCGGCGACGCGCACCGCGTCCACCCCGTCGGCGATCCGCCCGACGCCCGCGCAGCACGGGTGGTCGTCGGTCAGGTGCTCGCCCCTGCCGCGAAGGTCGGCGTGGCCGCCGGTCTGGCTCAGCCCCTTGCCGCAGAACAGCAGTCGCGGGCCCCGGATCAGGCCCTCCGCCTGGGCGTCGGCGAGCCCGAAGTCGGCGCCCGAGCAGTCGCGGACCGTGGTGAAACCGCGATCGAGCATGCCGGCCATGATGCGGGCGCTGTGGGCGGCCACGTACGAGGGCGACATGGAGCCGAGCAGGCCCAGGTTCGCGGTCGAGGCGGTGACGTGCACGTGCGCGTCGATCAGGCCGGGCACGACGTGGGCGCCCGCGAGGTCGATCACCCGCGTGCCGTCGGGGGCGCGCAGCCCGCGTCCCGTCTCGGCGACGCGGCCGTCCGCGCAGCGCAGGTCGCCCTCGGCGTACTCGCCGGTCGTGATGTCGAGCAGCAGCGCGTTACGCAGCAGCAGGCTCATGCGGCACCTCCGGACAGCGCGGGAGCGGCCTTCGCGGCGATGGCCTGGGCGGCGGCCACGGAGTCGTCGTCGTAGCTGCCCTCGGCGTCGAGGATGTTGAGCACGCCGAGCACCTCGCCGTCCGTCCCGATCACGGGCACGTTGACGATCGAACCGCAGCCCAGGCTCTCGATCAGCTCGTGGTCGGCGAAGATCTCCCGTACGGCGGCGCGGTCACGGCCGAAGTACGGCTCACGCCGCTCGATGCAGGTGGCCAGCCAGCCCTGGGCGACCTCGACGGTCTTCTCGCCGCCCACCGGGTACTCCACGGGGTGACTGCTGTGCACGCGGCGCAGCGCCCGCCGCTCCGGCACCCAGGCCAGCACGGTGAACAGCCGCACGCCCACCTCCCTGCGCACCGTCTGCTCAAGCTCGTTCAGGTCGTCGATCACTTCGTCGCCTCCTCGGCGGTGGACTCCGTCAGCTCTTCCAGTGAACGCCCGGCCGTGGCCAGGCCGAACACGACCACGCACACCACCCCGGCCACCAGCACGGCCGTGGTCAGCCCGAACACGCCGGCGAAGCCGAGGCTGGCGGCCGACAGTCCGATGATCGTCGGTGCCAGGATGCTGCCGACCCGCCCGAACGCGCTCGACAGGCCGGAGCCGGTCGCCCGGATCCAGGTGGGGAAGACCTCGGGGGTGTAGGAGTAGACGCCGGCGTACGTGCCGTTCAGGAAGAACGACAGCACCGCGCCCGCGACCGTGATGGCGACGGGCGAGTCCATCTGCGACAGCCAGAACGCGCTGACCGCCGAGCCGCCGAGGTAGATCGCGATCGTGTTCTTGCGGTCCAGCCGCTCGGAGAGCCAGGCGGCGGAGAAGTAGCCGGGGATCTGCGCCAGATAGATGATGATCGAGAACTCGAAGCTTTTGGTGACGGTGATGCCGCGCTGCACGAGGAGGGTGGGGATCCAGGAGAAGAACCCGTAGTACGAGAACGTGATCACGAACCACACCAGCCAGATCACCGCCGTGCGTCTGGCCATGGCCGGGCTCCACAGGAACTTCAGCGCGTTGAGCAGGTTCACCTTCGGCGTGTGCGTCACGGGTGCGACGGCGCTCTCGGGCACCGGTGGCAGCGGCGCGCCGGTGGCCTGTTCGACGCGGCGCTCCAGGTCGGCCACCACCGCCTCGGCCTCGTCCGTACGGCCCTGCTGGAGCAGGAAGCGGGGCGATTCCGGCAGCGAGCGGCGCCACCACAGCAGCATGACGATCGGCAGTGCGGTGATCGCCTGCGCGATCCGCCAGCCGTCGTCGAACGTCGGCACCACGAACCGCCCGATCAGCGCCGCCATCACGAACCCGAACGAGAAGAAGCCGGCCAGCGCGCCGATGAACCAGCCGCGCCGGTTGGCGGGCACGAACTCCGACAGGAACGGCGCGATGATCGCGCTCTCCGCCCCGGCGCCGGCTCCGGCCAGCACGCGGGAGCCGAGGAAGATCTCGTAGTTGGGGGCGAACGCGGCGACGACGGAGAAGACGGCGTAGAAGGCGAGCGCGTACATCATCACCTTCTTGCGGCCGATGCGGTCGCCGAGCAGGCCCGCCACGGTCGCGCCGAACAGGAACCCGAACGGCGTCGCCGACCCGATGAAGCCGAGCTGGCCGTTGGACAGGTCCCATGCCTCCTGGGCGCTCGGCAGCAGGAAGGCGACGACGGCGGAGTCCATGCCGTCGAAGGTGTAGCCGAGGCCGCCGATCAGGAGGAGGAGATAGTGCGGACGGCTCAGGGGGAGCCGGTCCAGCCGGGCCAACAAGGTCATCTGACACACCTTTCCCCAGGTCCTGGCCCTGTAGGTCGAATTCGAAGCAACATATAGTGCGAATAGCTAAAATTGCAATGGTCTTTGCAAGTTTGGATTATTGCCACCGCGTAGCATGTTCCGGGCCAGGGGACGCGCTCACGCTCGGATCCGGGCCCTGGAGGAAGGGCGAAAGGGGACAGGTGACAGAGGGCGCCACAGGCACCGCGACCAGCGCGAACGACGCGCCCGGCGCCGCGACCAGCGCTGACGACGCGGCTCGCGCTGACGCGGCCGGGTCGGAGGTGCTGGGCAGTGCGGCCAGTAGTGCGGCCAGTAGTGCGGCCAGTAGTGCGGCCAGTAGTGCGGCCAGTAGTGCGGCCAGTAGTGCGGCCAGTAGTGCGGCCAGCAGTGCGGACAGTTACGAGGACTGGCTGCGGGAGCGGCTGCCGGTGCGCGGGCTGCGCGGCAAGGCGGCCGCCGTGCTCGAAGTCCTGCTGTCGCAGCCGCGCCGTGCCTCGTTCGGCTCGGCGGGGGAGCTGGCCCAGATCGCCGGCGTCAACGTCGCCACCGTCACCCGCACCGCGCAGGCGCTCGGCTTCGCCGGCTGGCCGGCGCTCCAGCAGGAGCTGCGCGCCCGCTACCTGTCCTCGCTCAGCGCCGGCCAGGTGGCCGCCGAGCACCGGGGCACCGGCTCGCCCAGCTCCCGCTCGCTGCGTCGCGACCTCGACAGCCTGGCGCTGCTCAACCGGCGCCTGGACGAGAGCGTGCTGCTCACGATCGCCGAGGCGATGGCGGCGGCGCGGCACACGGTGATCGTCGCCGACGGCAGCTACGCCGCCGTCGGGCTGGCGCTCGCGCACAACGCCCGGCTGGCCGGCTATCCGGTGCGCGCGGTGACGGCGGGCGACGCGGAGCTGGCCAACGCGATGGCCGCGATCGGCGAAGGCGACGTCCTGATCGCGATCAGCTTCTGGCGCCTGTACCAGAGCACGGTGCTGGCCGCCAACGAGGCCCGCTCGCGCGGGGTGCGGGTGTTCGCCCTGACCGACGCGGCCAGTCCGGCCCTGGCCAGCGCGGCCGAGCAGGTGGTGATCGTGCCGGCGGAGGGCGAGGCGTTCTTCCCCTCGCTCACCGCCGGCATCGCCGTCGCGCAGGCCCTGGTCACCCAGCTCGCCGCCGTGGATCCGGCGCGTACGGGAGCCTCGATCGAGGCGGCCGAGGCGATGTGGGCCAAGTTCGGCCTCCTCCACCGCCGCCCCACCGCCGGCGACCACTCCTGACCCACCGGGCGGCGCTCGGGCGTATTCCCGTCGTATTCCAGGCTGATGCCGGTGCGTGCGACGATCACGCCAGTGACCTGGGCCAGGGATCTCTTCTGCCGGAGGCCCTATCTCCGGCATTGCGGAGGAGTGATCTCCGTCCGGGAGAAGGAGGCACGATGAAATACCTCAAGTCAGTCATCGTCGGCGCCGCTGTCGCGGCGGCGAGCGTCATTCTGGCTCAACCGGCCCTGGCGGCGAGCTTCCAGCGCGACGTCGGGGACGGGATCGTCCGTTACAACGACACCACCAACGAGCTGTGCGTCCTTGCGGACAACACCACCGGGACGGCCTGGGTGGAGGTGTCACTCAGCCGCCCGGGAGTGATCGGAACGCCCATCGTCATCAGGGACGACAACGTCAAGCACCCGGGCGCCACCTGCAAGCAGGTCTCCGCGTTCGACAACGTCACCTACCGGGCCGACTACGAGAGCTTCTGGAGCGGTCGCGGCACCATCCTGCGCGGATCGTTCCAGTTCCAGACCTGACGCTGTGATCGGACTCCCCGCACGATCACTCGCGAAGGGGTTTCATGAACAAGCTGACGAGAGTCGCCCTCGTGTCGGCGGTCGCCGTGGGCTCCATGTTCGTCGGAGCGATGCCGGCGCAGGCCGCCAACCGTGACAACTGCCGCGGAAACGTCTCCAGCATCTACACGAGCGGCTCCGCCGTCGTGGCCTCGTACGTCATCGTCTGCGACCGGGTACAGAGCCGCATCATCGTCGTGGCGGACGTCACCCGTCACAGTGTCCCGTTGAGAAGCGTGCGCGCCACGAAGACCTGCGACAACGCCATCAGATGCAGCGTCCAGCCACGGATCTCCAATCCCACCGGCAGGCAGCTGTACTCCGGAGCGGTGTTCGGCGCGATTGCCAGGCGAGGCAATTACCTGGCCGGATGTGGAGTGCTGGAAAACCCGCTCACCGGGGGCCTGGCCGTGAACGCGCTCATGACGTGCAGGTCCGCCGACAAGTTCCTCTGACGGGCTCACTTCCTGCTGCCGAGTCGGCAGGCGGGCCGCCGGCGTCTCTCCGGCGGCCCGCCGAACCACCCTCCTACAGCCAGCTGGCCCGCACGCTGGTGCCAGAGCCGTCGCCCTCGGGGAGCCCCGCCTGCCCGGCGCGTACGGCGTCGAGCAGGCGGGCGACCGTCTCGACGATCTCCGGCGTCCGCTCGCGCAGGCCCGTCACGTCGGCCGGGCTGACCTCGTCCGGCTCGACCCCGGCCTGATCCAGCACCGTCTCCAGGTCGGCCAGCCGTTCGCCGAGCCACTTGAGCGGCTCCTGCGACAGTTGCCGGTCGAACACCCGCCGCCCCGGCTCCCAGCCGTCCACCCCGGGATGGTGGTGGGTGCGGTCGAAGCTGCCCGGCGTCCCCGAGACCGACTCCAGCAGGTCGACCCGCCAGATCGGGCGGTCCACGGTGATGGGCCTGGCCGAGTAGATCGAGCCCTTGAGCTCGCCCTGGTCGAGGCGGCGCAGCTCCAGCCGCACCCCGCGCTCCGCTCCCTCCTGGCCGGCGAGCGGGTCGGGGTCGACGAAGTAGATGTCGCTCACGGCCACGCCGATCCGATCGAATCCGAAGAGGTAGAGCACGGGAGACCACATCCTTCACCGGGGTTCGTGCACGCCTTCTTCAACGTAACACCGCGGTCCGCCACCGGATCAAGGCCCTCCCGGCGTTCGCGCCGCCGCCGGGAATGCCGGGGACGCCGGGAATGCCAGGGGATGCCGGGGAGGGCGGAACGCGTCAGGGTTCGACGAGGCCGGCCCGGATCGCGTAGCGGGTCAGGTCGAGGCGGTCGCGCATGCCGAGCTTCGCGAGGATGTTCGCCCGGTGCCGGTCCACCGTCTTCACGCTGATCACCAGCGTCTCGGCGATCTCCTTGGCCGAGTTGCCCTCCGCGATCAGCTTGACGATCTCCTCCTCGCGCGGTGTCAGGATGCTCTCCGGCATGCGGTCGCCCTCCCGGTCCCGCTGCAGGTAGTCGCGGATCAGCGCGGTCACCGCGCCCGGGTAGAGGAACGGCTCCCCGCGCATCGTGGCCCGGCACGCCTCCAGCAGGTCCTGGTCGGCGACCGACTTGAGCACGTAGCCGGAGGCGCCGACCTTGAGCGACTCGAAGAAGTACTGCTCGTTGTCGTACATGGACAGGATCAGGATGCGGACGCCGGGCGCCCGGCGGGAGATCTCCCTGGCGGCCTGGAGGCCCGTCATGCGCGGCATCGCGATGTCGAGGATGGCCAGGTCCACCGTCTCCTCGGAGGCCGCCGCCACGGCCTCGGCGCCGTCGGCGGCCTCGGCGACGACCTCCAGGTCGGGCTCGGCGTCGAGGATGAGCCGCAGCCCCCGGCGGACGAGCGCGTGGTCGTCGGCCAGCAGGATCCGGGTCTTGTTCACGAGAGTGTGCTCCGATTCGCGGGATCCGGGATGACCAGGCGCACATGGGTGCCCTCGCCTGGCGGGGAGTCGACGGTCAGCCGGGCGCCGATGAGCAGGGCGCGTTCGCGCATGCCCCGGATCCCGGCGCCGTCCTCGCGCGCGCCGCCCCGGCCGTTGTCGGAGATGCGCAGGACCAGGCAGCCGTCCCCGGCCGTCAGCGACAGTTCGGCGCGGGTGGCGCGGGCGTGCCTGGCGATGTTGGTCAGGCTCTCCTGCGCGATCCGGTAGAGGACCAGCTCGACGTCCGCGCCCAGCGCCGGGTGGTCGGGCTCGATGGCGCGGGTGACCGGGATGCCGCCCATCCGAGAGACGTCGGCGGCCAGCGCGCTGAGCGCGGCGTGCAGGCCGAGGTCCTCCAGTACGCCGGGGCGCAGGCGGCGGGCGACCTGGCGGACCTCGTCGAGGCTGGCGCGTACGGTCTCCTGCACGGCGTGCAGCTCCTCGCACAGATCGGGCGGCGCGCGGTCGACCACCCGCTTCAGGCCGAGGAGCACCACGGTCAGGCTCTGGCCGATCTCGTCGTGCAGCTCGCGGGCGATGCGCTGGCGTTCGCCCTCCTGCGCGGCCAGCGCGTGCGCGCTGCTCGCGCTGCGCTCGGCCTCCAGCCGGTCCAGCATCGCGTTGAACGTGTCGATGAGATGGGTGAGGTCGCTGTTGCCGCTGTCGGCCAGCCGGTCGCCGGTGCGCAGCAGGTCCACCCGCTGCATGAGCGTGGTCAGCGCGTCCAGCGGGGCCAGGCTGCGGCGCAGCAGGAGCGCGTTGGCGAAGAGCATCACCGCCAGCCCCACCAGCAGGACCGGCACCTCGGCCAGCAGCACCGGTGAGGACACGGTGGCGGGAGAGATCGCGAGCACGAATGTGCCGACGGCGAAGACCAGCCCGTTGATCACCATCAGCCGCCGGAACAACGCCTGAGCCGGAGGACGCGGCGCTCCCGGGCCGCTCACGTCAGCCGGCCGCCCCCCTGCGCGGTCGTTCATGCCACCAGCCTCTTCGTTGTCCGACCTGGTTGTCCATCCGGCCTGGCCCTCATCCGGCAGACCGTCCTACATGTTGTATCCCTGCACAGATGGGTGTCATGCCCAATAGTCCCGAAGTGTCGCTTTCTGAAGACTGGAGCAGAGCCGGATGGGAGGCAGCGACATGGACGTCACTCGCACGACCGTGCCGGGCAACGGCCCCGGAAGAGACATCGTGCACCACCTCGTCACCCGCGCGGGCCAGCGCTTCGGACTGCTCGTGGAGAGCGGCGGACGGAGGCGGTTCCTCGTCTACGACTCCGCCGACGCGGACGAGCCGGTGCAGACCATCGTCCTCGACCAGGACGAAGCCGACCAGATCGCCGACCTGCTGCACAGCAGGTCCCTGCCCGACCGGCTGGCCGACCTGGAACGCCGCGTCGCCCGGTTGACCGGGGCGACGCCATGACGTCGCCGGGGACACCCGGTCGACTCGTCGAACGGGATGATGTCATGCACGCCAGCAATATCGCCGTGAACCTGCCCACGGTGACCGTCCACGACCCCGTCACCAAGGCCGTGCGGCTCATGGCCCTCGGCCGGATGCCCGGCCTGATCGTCGTGGACGACCAGGGGCGCCCGTCCTGCGTGCTCCCGGGCACGCAGGTCCTGCGGCTGGCGGTGCCGGGGGCGTACCAGGAGGACCCGGCGCTCTGCCGGACGATCGACGAGGCGCACGCCGACCTGTTCTGGGGTGAGCTGGGCGACCTGTCGGTGGGCGACTGCCTGCCGCGCCGGCCCGCCACGCCCGCGACGGTACGGCTCGACGCGACCCTGCTGGAGGTGGCGGCCCTGATGGCCCGCCTGCGCAGCCCGATCGTCGCGGTCGTCGGCCGCGACGGCGTCCTCGCCGGGGCGATCACCCTGGAGCGGCTGCTGACCACCCTGGTCCTGTCCGGCTCGGACGACTGACCCCCTTTTCCCTGACCGGGCGTGCGCCGTCGGCCGCGTCCGGGTCGCCGCATGTTCACCGCTCGGAGGCCCTTGCCATGTGCTCGCCGTACTCGCCGCACCGTCTGTCCCGTCCGTGCCGTTCGATGATGTCATGTCCCGAACGTCACCTCTGTCCCGCCGGGAGCACCGTGCAGGCCGGACCGCCGGGACAGGACGGATGAGCGCCTTCGTCGCACTGGCGATCTTCCTGGTGGCCTTCTTCTTCATCGCCACCGAGAAGGCGAACAAGGTCAAAGTGGTGCTCATCGCCGCCGGGCTGATGGCCGTGCTGGGCCTCATCCCCGGCGCCGAGGTGTTCTTCTCCGAGCACGAGGGCATCGACTGGAACGTCATCTTCCTGCTCCTCGGCATGATGATCATCGTCGGGATCATCAAGCAGACGGGCATCTTCGACTATCTCGCCATCTGGGCGGCCAAGCGGTCGAAAGGGCGGCCGTACCGGCTGATGGTCATGCTGATGGCGATCACCGCCGTCGCCTCGCCCTTCCTCGACAACGTCACCACCATCATGCTGGTCGCGCCGGTCACCATCGTGGTGTGCAACCGGCTGCGGATCGCGGCGCAGCCGTACCTGATCGCAGAGGTACTGGCCTCCAACATCGGCGGCGCGGCCACGCTCATCGGCGACCCGCCGAACATCATCATCGGCAGCCGCGCCGGGCTCACCTTCAACGACTTCCTCGCGCACATGGCCCCGATCGTGGTGGTCGTTTTCGCGGTGTTCGTGCTGCTCACGCGGTGGTTGTTCCGCAGCTCGTTCCAGTACAACGCCGAGCACGTGGCCGAGGTGATGGCGCTGCAGGAGCGGCGGGCGATCACCGACCCGCGGCTGCTGGTGCGCTGCCTGGTGGTGCTGGGCGCGGTCGTGCTCGGGTTCGGGCTGCACGCGGTGCTGCACGTCGAGCCGTCGATCGTGGCGCTGGTGGGCGCCGGGGTGATGCTGCTGGTCTCCCGGGCCGGCGTGTCCGACGTGCTGGACGAGGTCGAGTGGCCCACGCTGGTCTTCTTCATGGGGCTGTTCGTCATGGTCGGGGGCCTCGTGCACACCGGCCTGATCGCCTCGATCGGCACGTGGGCGGTGGAGACGCTGGGCGACAACTACTTCGTCGCCGCCACGGCGCTGCTGTTCGGCTCCAGCGCGCTGGGCGCCTTCTTCGACAACATCCCGTACGTCGCCACGACCGCCCCCATCGTCGAGGGCGTGGTCGCCGCGGCCCCCGACCCGCAGATCGGGCAGGCGCTGTGGTGGGCCTTCGCCCTGGGCGCCGACTTCGGCGGGAACGGCACCGCGGTCGCGGCCAGCGCCAACGTGGTGGCCATCGGGATCGCCGCGCGCAACGGGCACAAGATCTCCTTCTGGCAGTTCACCAGGTACGGCATCGTGGTGACGATCCTGAGCACGCTGATGGCCTGGCTGTACGTCTGGATGCGTTACTTCACCTGAGCCGTCGAGCCGTCGAGCCGTACATTCTGGCCCCGCACACCTGAGCCCGTCCCTGAGTGCGGGCCAGGGGTAAATCAGGGACGATCACCGATGATCCGGGCGGGCGGCGCGGGGCATCGTGGCAGCTATGAACCCCGCGAACCGCCTGGCCCAGATCTCCTTCACCGCCGGACCCGCTGCCCTGCTGGCCGGTTGGTTCCTCATGCGTCCCATTCACGGGGACCTGGAACCCGGGCCCTGGTGGACGGCCGCGCACGCGCTCTGGCTGGCGGCGTTCCTGATGTTCGGCCTGATGACGGCGGCCATGCGCGGCCTGGCCGGGCCGGTGACGGGCGGGCGGCGGGTGGCGGTGACGGCGCTGACCGGGCTCGCCCTGTTCAGCGTGGCCGCCAACCTGGTCCAGCTCGGCATCGACCTGTACGCCGGGTTCGCCGCGACGGACGGGGAGGCCATGCGGGCGCTGCTGGAGCGGGTGCAGGGCTACCCGGGGGTGGACCCGCTGGTGTACGGCCCCGGGGCGCAGCTGTTCTACGCCGCGCTGCTCGTCCAGGCGGTGCTCCTCGGCGTGCTGCGCCGGGTGACGCCGGTCAGCGCGGCGGTCACGGCCGGCGGCGTGGTGCTGCTGGCCGCGGCCACGTTCATGGACGGCAAGGGCTCGAACCTGGTCGCGGTGGGCATGGCGGTGGTGTGGCTGGGCACGCTGCTGCTCGGCCGGGGGACCTCGGCCGAGGCAGGCGTGAGCACCCCGCCCAGGGAGCTCACCCCCGCCGGCCGGCCCTGAACGGCCGCCTTTTAGACGCGCCGGCCGTTGACCCGCACGTTCCGCAGCTCCAAGCCGGTCACGTCGGTCACCACGTCCGGCTCGGCCATCTCCTCGAAGACGCTGTCGCTCACCCGCACGCCCCTGATCGGGTTGCCCGGATTGCCGATCAGGGTGAACGCCCGCGGCGCCCGCCCGGCCCGCAGCCGGCGGATGTCGATGCCGCCCACGTCGGGGAAGTACGGGCCGGTGTGCTTGTTCTCGTAGTTCAGCGCCACCTCCACCACCGCGTCGGCGGCCTGCCCCACCGTGATGTCCCTGAAGTACAGGTCCCTGACGTAACCGCCGCGCTCGGGGTTGGTCTTGATCCGGATCGCGCGCTCCAGCCGGGCGCTGCTCATCGTGCAGTTCCAGGCGAACACCCAGCGCACGCCGCCGGTCGTCTCGCTGCCGACCGTCACGCCGCCGTTGCCGTCACGCATGACGCACGAGTTCACCAGGATGTTCATGGACGGCTCGTTCACCCGGCGGCCGTCGGCGTTCTTGCCGGCCTTGACGGCCACGCAGTCGTCGCCGGTGTTGAACTCGCACTGCTCGATCAGCACGTCCACGCACGACTCGGGGTCGCAGCCGTCGTTGTTGGGGCCGTTCGGGCTGTCCACGGTGACCCCGCGCACGGTCACGTTGACGCACAGGACCGGATGGATGTTCCACATGGGGGAGTCCTTGACCGTCACCCCCTCGATCAGCACGTTGCGGCAGCGGTAGAGCTGGATGAGGTTCGGCCGCAGGTAGTGGCCTTCGCCGAAGACCCGCTCGGCCACCGGCACGCCGTCCTCGGCGAGCTGGGCGAGCAGCTTCTTGTCGGGACCCTCCGACGGGGCGGGGTCGCTCGACCAGTCCCACCAGTGCGTGGCGTCGGCCTGCCCGTCGATCACGCCTTCGCCGGTGATGGCCACGTTGGTCCGGCCGTGGGCGTAGATGAACGGGGAGTAGTTCATCAGCTCGATGCCCTCGTACCGGGTGGCGACGACGGGCAGGTAGTCGGCGGGGTCGCGGCTGAAGCGGATGGTGGCACCGGCCTCCAGGTGCAGGTCCACGTTGTCGGCCAGGTGGATGGCGCCGGTCAGGTACGTCCCCGCCGGCACCAGCACGCGCCCGCCGCCCGCCGCCGAGCAGGCCGCGACGGCCCTGGCGAACGCCTCGGTGCACGTGGTGCTCCCGTCGCCGACGGCCCCGTGGCCGGTGACGGAGAAGACGCGGCGGGGGAAGCGGGGCGGCCTGATCCGGCGCCTGATCGCCGGCACCCGGCTCCACGCCGTGCCGGCCTCGGCGCGACCGGCCACGGCCGGCGTCACCAGTAAGCCGCCTGCGGCCACGGCCAGGAATCTCCTGCGGGACTGTTCCATCGAGGTCCTCCGTCTGGATGGGGGGTTCAGCCCTTCACCCCGGTGAGCGTGATGCCCTGGATGAAGGTGCGCTGGGCCAGGAAGAACAGCACGATGACCGGGATGAGGATCACCGTGCTGGCCGCCATCAGCGGCCCGAACTGGGTGCTGTACTGGGTGGAGTAATAGGTCAGCCCGAGCGACAGCGTGTACATGTCGGAGTCGGACAGGTAGATCAGCGGCCCCAGCAGGTCCCCCCACGCCGCCAGGAACTGGAACAGCGCCACGGCCGCCAGCGCCGGCTTGGCCAGCGGCAGCACGATGCGCGCGTAGATGCGCAGCTCGCCCGCGCCGTCCACGCGGGCGGCGTCCAGCAGGTCGCGGGGGATGCCGCGGAAGAACTGGCGCAGCAGGAAGACGAAGAACGGCCCGCCGAAGAAGTGCGGCACGATGAGCGGCAGGTAGGTGTTCGTCCATCCCATCTCGCGGAAGAGCGAGAACAGCGGCACCATCGTCACGTAGAACGGGATCATCATCGTGGCCAGCAGCGCCACGAAGACGACGTTGCGCCCCGGCCAGTCGATGCAGGCCAGCCCGTACGCGATGAACGAGCTCGACAGCACCGCCCCCAGCATCGAGAACGCGCACACGACCATCGTGTTGAGGAAGTAGCGGGCGAACGGGAAGACCTGCAGCCCGTCCACGTAGTTCGAGAAGGTGATCTTGTCGGGAAACCAGACGACGGGGAAGGTGTTCAGCACGTCGACCGTCTTCAGCGACGTCGTCACCATCCACACGAACGGCAGCAGGAACACGATGCCGAGCGTGATCAGGACCGCGTGCGCGGCCATCGCCCGCATGAGCCGCCGGTACATCATCGGCCTCCGTAGTAGACGCGCCGCCCGGCCAGCCGGAACGTGGCGACGGTGATGGCGGCCACGATCGCGAAGAGCACCCAGGCGATCGCCGAGGCGTAGCCGACCTTGAAGTACTGGAAAGCGTTCTGGTACAGGTACAGGCCCGACACCAGCGTGGAGCCCGCCGGGCTGCCCGTGCCGCCGGTCATGACGAACACCGGCGTGAAGAACTGAAAGCCGCCGATCAGCCCGGTCACCAGGGCGAACAGCAGGTGCGGGCTGACGTACGGCAGCGTGACGTGGCGGAACCTGGACAGCCGGCCTGCTCCGTCGGAGGCGGCCTGCTCCTGCAGCGTCACAGGCACGTCCTGGAGCCCGGCGAGCAGGATGACCATGAGGTTGCCGACCCCCCACGCGCTCATCACGATCAGCGCCGGCTTGGCCCAGGCGGGGTCGGACAGCCAGCCGGGCCCGGTGACGCCGATCTTGGCCAGGGCGTCGTTGAGCAGGCCGTACTGGGGGTCGAAGATGTACATCCAGAGCACGCCCGAGGCGACCGCCGGCACGATCGTGGGCAGGTAGAACACCGTGCGGTAGACCGAGCGCCCGCCCACGCCCAGGTTGAGCAGCAGCGCCAGCCCGAGCGCCACGACGATCCCGAGCGGGACCGACCAGAGCACGATGTAGAGCGTGTTCCCCAGCGACTCCCACCACACCTGGTCGGTCAGCAGGTCGGCGTAGTTGGCCAGGCCGATCCACTCGGGCGGGTTGACCATCGTGTACGAGGTGAAGCTGTAGTAGAGCGAGGCCAGCACGGGGTAGCCGGTGAACCAGAGCAGCCCGATGATCGCCGGCGAGGTGAACACCAGCCCCCAGAGGACGTTTCTCCGCATCTCACAGTCCCATCTGGTTCTTGAACCGCTCGGCCTCGCGGCGGGTGTTCTCCTTGACCACGCCCAGCGCCTCCTTCGCGGACACCTCGCCGTACACCGCCCGCGCCACGTGGATCTCCAGCTGCTGGCTGAAGTAGTTGGTCTCGGGCAACGACGGCTTGATGTGGGTGGCGGCCAGCATCGCGTCGTACGAGGGCCGCAGGATCGGGTCGGCCCGCATTTGCTCCATGGCGGGCGAGCCGAGGTAGCCGGGCGGGTAGTTGACGGTCTCGAACTCGGCCAGCGTGCCCTCGGGCGTGGCCGAGAACCAGCGCAGGAACTCCCACGCCGCCTCCGGATGCCGCGCCTCCGACGGGATGAACGCGCCCCAGCCGCCGATCCACGTGCCCGCGCCCGGCTTGGAGGCGCCTGGCGGCTCGTACGGCAGCAGCGTCGACCCGTACTCGAAGTCCGGCCGCGCCTCCAGGATCTGGGTCACGCTGCGCGGCCCGAGCGGGGCCATGCCCATGTGGCCGTAGCCGAAGGGGTTCATCTGCAGGGTCGGCGGCGCCACGTTGAGCCGCTCGGCGCCGCCCAGCGAGCGGGCGTACCCGGCCATCCAGTCGACCGCTGCCACCACCCGCTCGTCGTCGGGCGTCACCTGGCCGGTCCGCGGGTCAACGAAGTCGCCGCCGAAGGCGAAGCCCCAGGTGAAGGCGGCGTTGGCGAAGCCCGCGACCTGCCAGGGCACCAGCCCGGCGCGGTCGGCGCCGGCGCGGCCCACCCGCGTGATGTGCCGGGAGAACTCGTTCACCTCGGAGATCGTGCGCGGCGGCCGCTCGGGGTCGAGGCCGCACTCGCGGAACAGCCGCTTGTTCCAGTAGAAGGGGAAGTTCGGGTCCACGTCCCACTGGAGCTGCCAGACCCGGTCCCGCCAGCGCATGCCCTGCCAGACGGCCGGCAGGAAGTCCCGCTCGCCCAGCCCGGCCGAGCGGACGAGGTCGGTGAGGTCGGTCATGATGCCCAGCTCCGCCCACTGCGGCACCTGGAACGGGATGACCATGGCCAGATCGGGCGGGTCGCCGGCGGCGATGGACACCAGCAGCTTCTGCTGCTCGCCCTGGCCGGTCGGCGGGGCGTACACCACCTCGACCCCGATCTCGTCCTGCACCGACTCGAACCGCCTGGCCAGCTCCACCCAGCCCTGGCCGTCCACGCCGCCGAACAGGCTGTAGAAGGTGATGTTCACCCGCCGTCCAGGGGCGGGCTTCTTGCTGAGGCCCTGCGTGTTGGCGGGCGGGCCGCCCTCGACCACCCGGCAGCCGGACAGCGCGGCCAGCCCGGCCGCCCCGGCGAACGTCTTCAGCGCCGCGCGCCTGCTCACGACCATGCCACCGACACCCCCCGCCGCTCGGTCATCGTGTGCGCGCCTACCGGGTACGGCTCGGCCCGCCGCACCGCCGTGTAGAAGTGGTGCAGGCGCCCGTCGCGGGCGACGACGGCGGGCTTGTGCGCGTAGGTGTCGTCGGCCGAGCCCGGCGGCCCCACGTCGACCAGGATCTCCGTGCCCTTCTCCCAGGTGCGCAGGTCGCGCGAGACCGCGTACCCCTCGCGGGCGTGGCCGTCGAAGGAGAGCCCGAAGTAGAACATCACCCACCAGTCGCCGTCGCGCAGCACGCACGGGTCGGAGGCGAAGCGCTCGTCGAACGCGCCCGCGCCGCCGTTCGGGATCACCGGCGTGCGCCGCGGCCGGTCCCAGCGTTCGAGGTCGGGGGAGACGGCGTAGCCGATCTGCTCGCGCCAGCCGTCGTAGGTGCGGTTTTTGGCGTTGTAGAAGCAGTAGTAGAGGCCGTCGTGGCGCAGCAGCCACGACTTGTACAGGCCGCCGAGCTCCCACGCGCCGCCGTCCTGCGGGCGCAGCACCGAGCCGGTGTCCGTCCAGCTCAGCAGGTCGTCGCTGACGCAGAAGCCGATGATCGCGGCGCCCGTCTCCATGCCGGGCTCCGGATAGGCGTGGTACGTGCCGACCGCCCGCCCGCCGATCCTGCTCACCTGGCCGGACGAGTGCAGCCGGTTGTCCCGCACGATCGAGGTCAGCGCGGCGTTGTAGCGGCGGTGGGGGTGATCGGGGTCGCGGGGGAGGATTACCCGCCCTGGCGACCAGGACTCCAGGTCGCGCGAGCGGCTCAGCGCGGTCTGGTAGCCGGTCCCGTCGAAGCCGACGTACGTCATCAGGTACTCGCCGCCGTCGGAGCAGACGAACGGGCAGTCCACGAAGAGCTCGTCGAAGGTGCCCGGCTCGCCCGACGGCGCCACCAGCAGGCGGTCCGCCTTGTACGGGGTCCTGATCCCGGCCGGGTCGTAGCCGCTCATCGGCGGGCCTCGAACGTCCAGCGCCCGGCGGGCACGTCCCAGGCCCCGGCGCCGGTCGCGACCGCCTCGGCGGGCGCCCGGTGCCGTTCGAGGCCGTCGCCGCGCAGCGAGTCAGGCAGGCGCACCTCGGCCGACGAGCCGGGCGGCACCTCCACCTCCAGGGTGAACTCCTCCTCGGAGCGCCGCCACGACACCGCGGCCCGCCCGTAGGGGGTCTTCGTGCTCGCCCGCACCGACTCCAGGTCGCCCGGCGCGGCGGGCGCGACGAGCAGCCGGCGGAAGCCGTTCGAGTTCGGGGCCTGGCCGAGGCCGCCGAGCCCCCGGTAGAACCAGGAGTCGATGGCGCCCAGCATGTAGTGGTTCTGTGACAGCCCGAACGTGGGGCCGTCCCATGCCTCGGTCAGGGCGGTGGCGCCGTGGCGCACCTGGTAGCCGTAGCTGGGGTGGCTGGTGGAGGTCGCCCACGCCCACAGCGCGTCGTGCCGCCCGGCCCGGCCGAGCACCCGGAACAGCGCGGGCAGCACCACCTCGCCGACCGTGATCTCCCCGGCGCGCACGGCGTCGCTCAGCCGGTCGAGCGCGTCCGGTTCGTCCGGGGTGAGGCCCATGTCCAGGGTCAGGATCCGTGCCGCCTGCGTGCGGCAGCCGGCGAACCGCCGGGCGAAGGCGGCCACGATGTCCTCGCTCAGCGCCGTGTAACGCTTGGCGTCGTCGTCGCGGCCCAGGACGGCGGCGGCCCTGGCCATGGTGGCGGCCGCGCGCCAGTAGCCCCAGGTCGAGGGGAGCGCGACGGGCGTGGTGGAGTCGGGGGCCAGCCAGTCACCGAGGCCCTGGCTCGTGATGCCGTCCTCGGCCTGGCTCGTCAGGTAGCCGACGTAGCGGCGCATCGCGTCGTAGTGCGTCACCAGCGCGGTGGTGTCGCCGTAGCGGCGGTAGAGCTGCCATGGCATACGCACGATCGCGCCGCCCCAGTTCGGGTCGTCGCGGAAGCCGCCGTCGAAGACCAGGTACTCGGGGGCGATGTCGGGGACGAGGCCGTCCTCCGTCTGGGACTCGGCGATGGTGACCAGCAGCTCGCGGCAGTAGGCGGCCACGTCGTAGTTGTAGGCGACGACGTCGAACAGCAGGTGGGCCTGCTCCAGCCAGCCCAGCTTCTCCCGGTGCGGGCAGTCGGTCAGGACGCTGTACATGTTGCCGCGCACCGCGCGGTCGATGATCGTGTGGATGTCGTCGAGCAGCGGGTCGGAGGTCTCGAACGTGCCGATGTGCTCGTTGTCCGCGCGCAGCACCAGCGCGGTCAGCGCCTCGGCGCCGACGTGCTCGGGCAGGCCCTGGGCCTCGACGTAGCGGAAGCCGTCGTAGCGGAAGCTCGGGTGCCAGGTCTGCGGGCCGTCCTTGGTGACGTACGTGTTGAAGATCGGCGCGCCGGTCGTGGGCTTCGACTGCACCACGCGGCCGAACGCGTCGAGCTGGTCGCCGGGCAGCAGCCGCAGGTACCGGCCGGCCGGGAGGTCGAGCCGCAGCCCGGGCCAGCCGGCCACGACCGCGCCGACGTCGAAGACGGGGGTGCCGTCGGTGGCGACGAGCTTGGCCGTGGCGGGCAGCTCCTCGGTGATCCTGATCGGCGGGCAGGCTCTGGCGCGCAGCTTGCCGGTCCCCTCGGGCCTGACGGTCACCGGGCGCCAGCCGGAGCGGTCCGTGCCGGGGGCGTCCCAGCCGGGAAGCTCCAGGCGGGCGTCGTGGTCCTCGCCGCCGTACCAGTGCGAGCGGGTGGCCGGCCCGTGCGTGGCCCGCCAGTCCGCGCCGGTGGTGAAGCGGTCCGAGGTCCCGTCGGCGTAGCGGACCTCCAGCTGCGCGATGGCCCTGGGCGCGCCCTGGGAGCCGTAGAACTTCATGTAGCGGTCTTGGTGCGGGAAGACGTGCGCGATGCCGGGGCCGAGGGCGACGCCGATCGCGTTCGCGCCCTCGCGCAGCAGCGCCGTCACGTCGTGGGTGGCGTACACGACGCGCCTCGTGAAGTCCGAGTACGGCGGCTCCAGCACGGCGTCCGTCACCGGCGCGCCGTTCACCGAGGCCACGTAGACGCCCAGGCCCGCCACGTACAGGCGGGCCCCTTCGACCGGCCCGGCCAGGGTGAACTCGCCCGCCAGCAGCGGCAGCGGGTGCCCTTCTCCGGCCCGCGGGTCGTTCCGCTCGTCGTACCAGTCCGGGTGGGTGATCCACTCGGCGCTCCAGTCGGTCTCCTCCAGCAGCCCCAGCTCGAAGCGGGCCGGCTCGCTCCAGCCCGACCAGGTCCCGTCCGCGTCGCGCACGCGCACCTGCCAGTGCACGGTGGCGCGGCTGGTCAGGGGGCGGCCGTCGTAGGTGACGCGCTGATCGGGGGAGTCCACCTCGCCGCCGTCCCACAGGTCGGCCGCGCCGGGGGAGGTGCCGGCCCGCACGTGGTAGCCGGTCTGCGCGGGGGTGCCGGCGAGCTGCCAGCTCAGCGGGGGGCGGGTGAGCTCGATGCCGAGCGGATCCGTCAGGTCGCAGGTGCGGAGGGTCGTCACCATGCAGGAGCTCCTCGTCAGGTGATCTTGATCATGTGGGCGGCTCGGGTGGGCGGCTCGGGCGGCAGGTCCGCGTAGAGGGCCTCCGGTTCCAGCCGCCAGGGGACGGGGCCGTGGCCGAGCAGCTCGACCCGCCCGGGGGCGCGCTCCAGCAGCCCGGCCGCCGTGCCCAGGCTGGTGATGGCGGCGCGGCGGTCCTGCGGCCAGGCGAGCAGCGTGGCGTAGACGGCGTCGCCGCGCCGGGTGAAGCGCACGTCCGTGGCCCGGTAGGCGCGGTCGGCCTCGTTGTAGTGCTCGTACCCCTTGACCTCGCCCAGGCCGGTCGTGCCTTCGGCGGCGCGCAGCCAGGGCGTCGTGCCGTACACGCCCTCGCCGCACACCCGCAGCCAGGCGCCCACCTCCGCCAGCAGGTCGCGGGCACGGGCGTCCACCGTGCCGTCGGCGTGCTGGGGGATGTTCAGCAGCAGGCAGCCGTTCTTGCTGACCACGTCGATCAGCGTGTGAATGACCTGCTGGGCCGACTTGCGCGGATGGAACATCGGGTCGTCGTCCGAGCAGTCGAACCACTCGCCGTCGCTGGTGTCGAACTGCCACGGGTACGGCTGCGCCGTGTCGAGCTGGCGGCGCTCGCTGTCGAGCAGCACCGCCGTGCGGTCGCTCTCCGGCACGTCCTTGATCGTCACGATGCCGCCGGTCGGGCACGTGTTGTAGTAGTGGGCCAGCAGGTCCAGCCCGGCCTTGCTGACCGGCTCCGACTCCACCACGCTGCCCTCGTCGAACGGCAGCCGGCCGTCGTCGAGGTAGACCAGGTCAGGGCGGTAGCGGTCGAGGGCCTGGCGGACGCGGGCGTAGAAGCGCTCCGACTCCCCGGCGGGCGGCCTGGCGCCGGGGTCGTGCCGGCGGGGGTAGAGCTCGGCCGGATCGAGGCCCTCCCACCAGGTTCCGGCGCCGTCGCGCGCGGTCAGCGCGCCGTCGTACGGCTCGCCGGTCTCCTGGTCCCGGCCGTGGGCCACGTCGAGCCAGCGCCAGGTCCAGTTCTGGTGGAAGCTGAGGCCGAACGGCAGCCCCGCCGCGCGGGCCGCCCGCTCCCACGCGCCCACGATGTCGCGGCCCGGGCCGACGCGGGCGGCATGCCAGCCGCGCTCGCCCGAGTCCCACAGGTCGAAGTTGTCGCAGTGGGTGGCCAGGGCGACGAAGTAACGGGCGCCGCCGGCGGCGTAGAGGTCGATCAGCTCGTCCGGGTCGAAGCGCTCGGCCCGCCAGCGCGGGAACAGGTCCTTGGCGCCCTCGCACCGGCCGAAGTGGGCGCGGTGGTGGGCCCGCTGGCGGGTGGCCCGCCGGCTCTCCCAGGGCTCCGACCAGGGCTGGGCGCCGTAGAGGTGGCGGGCGTACCAGTCGCCGGAGCGCGCCACGGACTGCGGGCCCCAGTGCGACCAGATGCCGAACTTCGCCTCGCCGAACCACTGGGGGATCCGATGGCCGCGCAGCGACCGCCAATCGGGTTGGAACGTCGTCATTTCACCACTCGTACGTCGTAGGGGGCCAGCCGCAGCGGGCCAGGCCGCAGCGGCTCGCGGCGGCCGGTGACCTCGGTCGCCGGGCCGGTGATCGTCACCGTGCTCTCGTGGCCGGACCAGTTGTGCGCGAACCAGAGCCGCTCGCCGCGTACGTTGACCGCCGAGTGCACGCTGACCTGCGGCGCGCCCGCTACCACGAGCTTGCTTGGGTGCCGGGCTTCTTGATGGAACAGCTCCGCCATGAGCCGGCGGCCGGGCAGCGTGCCCACGTAGGTCACGGTGCCCGCGCCCACGCGGTGCCGGGTGATCGCGGGCCAGCGGCCGAAGTGGGGGTGGTCGTAGTGCGCCAGCGGCTCGGCGCCCTCGGGCTCCAGGCCGTCGGCCCAGTGCCTGGCCACGTCCTGCCCGCCGGGCCAGCGCACGGGGACCGGCTCCAGCAGCGTCGAGTATTCGAGATAACGCACCCCGGCCAGGGCACGCAGCGGGCCGGGCGCGATCTCGGTGCGGGCCCTGGCCTCCTCGTCGGCGTAGCCGGTGCGGAAGGTGAGGATCAGGTGGCCGCCGTCGCGTACGTACGCCTCCAGCTCCCCGGCGAACTCCTCGGACAGGCAGTAGAGGGCGGGCACCACGATCATAGGCAAACGTTTGAATTGCGCGGGCGCCATGAACGCCGCCTGCCGTCCCGCGTCGGCCGCGCCCTGGTAGAAGGCGGCCACGACGCGTTCGTAGGAGTCGGGGTCGGGGGAGCGGCCGTCGAGGGTGAGCGGCGGCTGGAAGCCCAGCGCCCACTTGCTCTCGTGCGCGTACACGAATCCGACGTCGGCGTCCGGCGTGAGCCCCGTGAGGTCGTCGCCCGCCCGGTCGAGCTCCGCGCCCAGCGCCGCCACCTCGTCGTAGATCCGGCCTGGTTCGAGGGCGTGGCCGAGGATGCCGCCCCAGTATGTCTCCGCGCCGTACGGCAGCGTGTGCCAGTGCCAGTACGAGATCATCTCAGCCCCGCGCGCCACCAGGGCCCAGGCCGCCTGGCGGAGCTGCCCGTCGTACGGCGGCAGATTGAGCTGCGAGCCCGCGATCGACGTGGCGTTGGTCTCGGTCACCCAGAACCGGTCCTGCCGGGAGGCGTACATGCGGTCGGCGGCCTGGAACAGCCCGGCGGGCGTGGTGGTGAACCAGGAGATCTCGGCGGGCGCGTCCGCGTCGTCGTGGACCAGCGCGTCCTGCGGCAGGTAGTAGGCGTTGCCGCTGGTCACCGTCAAGTGCTCCGACAGCCGCACGTCGTGCAGCGCGGGCCGCTGGTAGGCCAGGCACGTGGTCAGCGCGCGGTCCCCGGGGACCAGCTCGCGGACCAGATCGGCCTGCCAGGCGATGAACTCCGTGGTCAGCTCGGCCTGGAACGTGCGCCAGGCCAGGTCGTAGGAGGGGGTCGTGTTGCCTTCGGGGCGCCACAGCTCGTCCCAGCCGGCCAGGCGGTGCGACCAGTAGGTCAGCCCCCACTCCTCGTTGAGGCGCTCGACGTCGCCGTACCGTTGCGCCAGCCAGGTCTTGAACCGCTTGAACACCGGCTCGTTGTGGATGAGGTGCAGGCCGGGCTCGTTGTCGAGCTGGACGCCGAGCACGGCGGGGTGGCCGCCGTGCTCGCCGATGACGGCGCGGACGACCCGCTCGGCGTACCGGAGGAAGACCGGGGAGGTGAAGTCCACCTCCTGGCGCGCGCCCCAGGGGATCCGGCGGCGGTCGGCCCGCTCGACGGCCAGCTCGGGGTGCTTGCGCTGCAACCACGGCGGGACGGCGTAGGTGGGCGTGCCGAGCAGCACCTTCATGCCGCGCTCGTGCGCCGCGTCCAGGATCGGCGTCATCCAGTCGAGGGCGAACACGCCGTCGCGCGGCTCCCAGGTGGACCAGACGGACTCGCCCACGCGGATGGTGTCGATCTTCGCCCGCGCCATGAGGTCGAGGTCGCGTCCGAGGTCGGGGGCGCGCTGGTATTCCCAGTAGTAGGCGGTGCCGAATCGGATGCCGGGTGGAGGCGTCATGAGATCCCCAGCGAGTGTTAAAACGATTTACCGAATGATATATTTATTCACGAGTGTATGTCAATGCCTGTGAGATCTGGTGTCGTGCGGGGCGGCCTTATAGGGTTAAAACGTTTTGTCTCACTCGGGAGGACCCGTTCGGATGGCCGATTCCCCTCTGCCCTTCCACGAGGACCCGGCGCCCGGCTCCGGACGACGGCCGGCCCGCTCGGACTTCGTCTCCGACGCGCCCCGGCTCTCGCTCAACGGCCGCTGGCGCTTCCGGCTCTCCGGCACCGCCGAAGGGACCGGCCCCTCGCTGCCCGACCCGGACCTCGACGACAGCGGCTGGGACACGATCCGGGTGCCCGCCCACTGGGTGCTGGAGGGCCACGACCGGCCCATCTACACCAACACGGCGTACCCGTTCCCCATCGATCCGCCGTACCTGCCGGACGAGAACCCCACCGGCGACCATCGCCTCCGCTTCGGCCTGCCGCCCGGCTGGCCCGCCGGGCGCAGCGTGCTGCGCTTCCAGGGGGTCGACTCCTGCGGCACCGTCTGGCTCAACGGCGAGCTGCTCGGGCACTCCAAGGGCAGCAGGCTGCCGTTCGAGTTCGACGTCACCGGGCTGGTAAAACCCCGGGACAACCAGCTCGCCGTACGCGTGCAGCGCTGGTCTTCCGGCAGCTACCTGGAGGATCAGGACATGTGGTGGCTGCCGGGCATCTTCCGCGACGTGGAACTGCTGTCCCGGCCGGAGGGCGGCATCGACGACTTCACCGTACGCGCCTCCTACCACGACGGCGCCGGCACCCTCCTCGTCACCGCCGACGCTCCCGGCCACGTGGAGGTCCCCGAACTCGGCGTCGCCGCCGCCACCGGCGAGCAGGTCACCATCCCCCGGGTGGAGCCGTGGAGCGCCGAACACCCCCGCCTCTACCGCGGCACGCTCACGGCGGCCGGCGAGACGATCGAGCTGGCCATCGGCTTTCGCACCGTCGAGATCGACGGCGGACGGCTCCTCGTCAACGGCGCCCCCGTGCTGTTCCGCGGCGTCAACCGGCACGAGCACGACCCCGACCGCGGCCGCTCCCTCGACCGCGCCACCATGATCCGCGACATCGAGCTGATGAAGCGGCACAACGTCAACGCCGTCCGCACCGCCCACTACCCGCCGCACCCCGAGTTCCTGCGTCTGTGCGACGAGTACGGGCTGTGGGTGGTCGACGAATGCGACATCGAGACGCACGGCTTCATCTACGCCGGCTGGGAGGGCAACCCACCCGCCGAGCCCATGTGGCGTGAGGCGCTGCTCGACCGTGCCCGGCGCATGGTCGAACGCGACAAGAACCACCCGAGCGTGGTCATCTGGTCGCTCGGGAACGAGAGCGGCGCCGGCTCCGCCTTCGGCGACATCGAGGACTACATCCGCCACCGCGACCCCACCCGGCCGCTGCACTACGAGCGCGACCCCAGCTACCGGCACTCCGACTTCCACAGCCTCATGTACCCGTCCCTGGACGATCTTGAACGTATCGGGCGAGGGGCGGAGGAGCCTCCCTCGGGGATCGAGCCTGACTCGCCGGAGGACGTGCGCCGGCGGGGGCTGCCGTTCCTGCTGTGCGAGTACGCCCACGCCATGGGGAACGGGCCCGGGTCGCTTGCCGACTACCAGGCGATTCTGGAGTCGTACGAGCGGTTCTGCGGGGCGTTCGTGTGGGAGTGGATCGATCACGGGCTGGCCGGGCGCGACGCGCTGGGGCGGCGGTACTACCGGCACGGCGGGGACATCGACCATCAGCCGAACGGGGAGCGCTTCTGTCTTGATGGGCTGCTGTTCCCCGACCGGACGCCGTCGCCCGGGCTGGCCGAGCTGCGCAAGGCGATCGAGCCGGTGCGGATCACGGTGGAGGGTGGGGAGGTCGTGGTGCTGAACAAGTACGACTTCCTGTCGCTCGCGCATCTCGGCTTCCGGTGGTGTGTCGAGCGGGACGGGGTGCGGATCGCCTCGGGCGTCCTGACCGTCCCCGACTGCCCGGCCCGCTCGGAAACCCGCCTCCCCCTGCCACACGCGGCCATCGCCGCGTCGGGCGGTCTGTCGCGTGCGGCGGTGGATGGTGAGACGTGGCTGACCGTGGAGGCGGTGCTGGCCGACGACACCCGCTGGGCTCCGGCCGGCCACGTGATCGCCTGGGGCCAGACCCGCCTCGACCAGCCCGCCCCACCCCCGCCCCCTCCCGCCCCGATCATCGAGCCGGGCACCACTCCGGCGATCGGGCCGGACATGGGATCGGCTGGCGAGCCGGGTGCCGGGACTCGGTGCGGGCAGGACGGCGAGATGGCCGGCCGGGCGGGTGGGGGAGAGGTGCTGCGGCTCGGACCGGCGGCCTTCGACGGCCGGACCGGACGCTTGATCCGCATCGGTGAGCTGGAGCTGGACGGGCCGGTGTTCGACGTGTGGCGGGCCCCCACCGAGAACGACCGGGGCCAGGGCCCCAGGAACGCCCTGGCCGCCGACTGGGAGGCGGTGGGCCTGGACCGCTTCCTGCACCGGTGCGCCGCCGTCGAACGCCCCGACGACGGCACGATCGTCGTCAGGGGACGCAGCGGCCCCGCCACCCGTACCCTCGGCTTCCGCACCACGTTCACCTACCGGCTGCGCGACGGCGGGCTGCACCTGCTGATCGAGGCCGACCCCGTGGGCGACTGGCACGACACCGCCTACGGCCACCTCGACGTCGACCCGCCCCGGATGGGCGCCAGGTTCGCGCTGCCCGGCGGCTACAGCGAGGTCACCTGGTTCGGCCGGGGCCCGGGGGAGTCGTACGCCGACAGCCGTGCCGCCGCCCGCGTCGGCCGGCACGCCCGGTCGATCGACGCCCTGCAGACCCCGTACGTCGTGCCCCAGGAGAACGGCAACCACGTCGAGACCCGCTGGCTGGAGCTGTCGGGCGCGGGCCTGCCCACCCTGCGCGTGGACGGCGAGCCGCAGCTCGACTTCACCGCCCGCCGCTGGACGAGCGAGGCACTGCAGGCCGCCCGCCGCCCGCACGACCTGAGCGACTCGGGGCGCGTGTGGCTCAACCTGGATCATGGTCAGCAGGGCATCGGCAGCGCGTCGTGCGGCCCCGCGCTGCCCGAACGCTACCGGCTGGCCGTCCGCCGCTACACCTGGTCCATGACCCTGACCCTGCACTGACCATCCCCGCACGGACCTGGTCGCTGACGCCGAGACCGCCCGGACCCGATGCCGAAGCCGGCCGCTGACACTGAGACCACCCAGACCCGACGCCGCACCTGGTCGCTGACGCCGACCCCGTACCGAGAGGACGCCGACCCCATGACAGGACCGTCCAAGTTCGACTTCCGCCCGTGGCTGTTCTGGGACCACGCGACCGAGGAGGACCGCCGCGCCCAGGAGGCCCACCTGGCCGGCCTCCGCGAGGTGATCGGGCTCGACGCGGCGGGGAAGGTGTTCATCTCGCCGCTGGCCGCCGTGCACACCGACCGGCTGCGGATGGGCGACTTCTGCTACATCGCCGCCCACGCCTACGTCACCGACGACGTCTCCATGGGGTCGGACTGCACGGTCAACCCGTACGCGGTGGTGCGGGGGAAGGTGTCGCTGGGGGATGCCGTACGGATCGGGGCGCACACGTCCCTGCTGGGCTTCAACCACTCCACCGCCCCCGACCAGCCCGTCTTCCGCCAGCCCATCACCAGCCGGGGCATCCGCGTCGGGGACGACGTGTGGATCGGCTCGAACGTCGTCGTGCTCGACGGGGTGACGATCGGCGACCACGCCGTCATCGGCGCGGGCTCCGTCGTCACCAAGGACGTCCCCGCCTGGGCCATGATGGCCGGCAACCCGGCCCGCCCCCTCCGCGACCGCCGCCACCCCCGCCCGTCCACCACCTCAGGGGGCGGGCTGGAGGGGCGGCTGGGTGCGTTCGCCGAGCGGGCGCGGGAGCAGGCGGGGGAGGTGCTCGCCCGCTGCTGGACCGGCGAACGATATGTCGACCGTCCCGGGGCCCGGCCGACCGTGCGGGCCTGGGCCGACGCCGTCGAGATCGCCGACCTGCTGCTCGGCGGTCCGCCGCCGACCCCGGCCCGTGAGGAGATCGTCGCCTTCCTGCGCGACCGCCAGGACCCGGCGACGGGCCTGGTCCCCGAGATAGGCGCACCCGGCTCACCCGAGGCGGCCGACGGCGGGCGGCCCGAGCTGGAGGGCATCACCGCCTACCACGTCCTGTCCGTCGGGTACGCGCTCGACCTGCTCGGCACCGGCTTCGAGCACCCGATCGCGGCGGTCTCGGACCTCGCCCCCGGGGAGCTGCTCGCCACCCTCGACGGGCTCGACTGGGCGCGTAACGCCTGGACGGCCGGGTCGTGGGTGGACGCGTTCGGGACCGGGCTCTATCGCAACCTCTCCGATTTCGGGGTACGCGGCCCGAACCTGGAGACCCTGTACGGCTGGCTGCTGACCCGCTGCCGCCAGGCCCACGGAATGTGGGGCGAACCGGATGGGGACGCCGGCTGGCTGCAGGTGGTCAACGGCTTCTACCGGTTGACGAGGGGGACGTTCGCCCAGTTCGGGCTGCCGCTGCCGTACCCGGAACGGGCCGTTGACACGGTGCTCGCCCAGTCCCGTGACCCCCGCTACTTCGGCCCGGGCACCGGCAACGCCTGCAATGTGCTCGACGTCATCCACCCGCTCTGGCTGACCGCCCGCCAGACCCGGCACAGGCGCGCCGAAGGCGAGGCGTGGGCCAGGGAGCAGCTCGGCCGCGCGCTCGGAGGCTGGCAGGACGGGGCCGGACTCAGCTTCGCCCTGACCGTGGGGCCGGGCGAGACCCGCACGCCTGGGCTCCAGGGCACGGAGATGTGGCTGGCCATCATCTGGCTCCTGTCCGACTACCTCGGCCTCTCCGACACCCTCGGCTACCGGCCCCGCGGGGTCCACCGCCCAGAACCGGCCATCCACTTCCCGGTCTGAGCGGTGGGTGGCCTGTCCAGGCGGTTTGGAAGCGGTGATCCGTCTCCTGGTCTGACCGGTCGTGTCGGCTACCGGTGCGGGGTCATGGCGCGGGCGGGTGGTTCGGGCGGAGTGAGTCTAGGTCCACTGCGCCGGCCATCGCCTGATGGCCGGCGATGCTCGGGTGCAGGTGGTCGCCGCTGTCGTGGCGGGGCAGGAGGCGGGCCGGGTCGGCGGGGTCGCGCAGGGCCGCGTCGAAGTCGATCAGCCCGTCGAACCCGTCGGCCTCGCGGATGAAGGCGTTCACCTCCTGACGGGCCCGTTCCGCATCGGGACTGTGGAAGACCGCACCGGTGAACGGGGTGATGGTGGCGCCGATCACGCGCACCCCGGCGGCGTGCGCGGCGGTGACGATGCGGCGGTAGGCGGCGATGAGGTCCTCGGCCCGCGCCCCCGCCCCGAGGTCGTTGACGCCCGCCGCCAGGATCACGAGGTCGATGCCCGGCTTGGTCAGCACCTCGGCGGTGAGCCGATCCTCGGCCGCACGGCCGGTGCCCGCCGCCAGCACCTTCCCACCCGACACGCCCTCGTTGACGACCGCGATCCCGCTGCCGATCGCGAGCCAGCCGGCGGCGGTGAGCCCGTTGTCTGCCCAGAGCCCGGGGCCGGGCGTGAGTTCGGTGCCCCAGGCCAGGAGGTCGGTCCAGCCGTGGCCGGTTTCTGAGCCCACCCCGGTGGTGAGCGAGTCGCCGAGGACGGCCACGGCGGACACCGGCTCGGGCGCGACGACGATCAGCGCGTCCAGCCAGTGCCAGACCGCCGCCTCCTCCGTGTACGCGCCGCCGTCCTCGTCGGCCGCGTGGTCGCCGGGCATCGATCGGTACACGGGTGAAAAGGCGGCCTGCTGTCCGTACGCCGGGGCCGTGGCACGGTTGCGGCCGGTCAGGACGCCGCTGTCGCCCCGCAGGTAGAGGCTGACGGCGAGCCGCTGCCGGGCAGGCACGGGGCCGGGCAGCGGGTCGCTGAGTACCGTCGCCCCCGGGGCCAGCCGCACCTCGGCCCGGCCCCCGAAGGTCAGCCGCCGGTTGGAACCCGGCACCAGCGCCGCCCCCGCCCGCCCCACGCCCAGGTACACGTGGCCGAACGTCACCTCCCGGTCCCCGAACGCGTTGGTCAGCCGGACCCGGAGGCCCGTGCCGCCCACCGTCGTGCGCACCACGTTCCGTACGGTCAGGTCGTGCAGTGAGCCGGGGAGGCGTTCGGCGGCGGCCGCCCAGGTGGTCACCGGGCGGCCGCCGCCGGTCAGGGGCGCCACGTCGCGGTGAAGGAGTGGAGGCCTGAGCCCGCCTCGCACACCAGCGCCCGCCCGGTGGTTGGTGGGTCGGACGGTTGTGCCGACGCCGGATCGGTCGCGGGTGCCAGGCGGCTCGACGTCAGGTCGGTGGGTGCCCCGGTCACCGGGCGGCCCGTCGTCAGGTCGGTGGGTACGCCGGTCACCGGGTGGCTCGACGCCAGGTCGGTGAGCACCCCTGTCACCGGGCGGCCCGATGAGCGGACCGAGGCCGGGTCGGTGGTGGGGACGTGGACGGTGGCCAGGGCGCCGGGTGGGACGCGGACCTCCAGGCGGAGCGTGTCCCCGTCCACCTCCCACCGGCTGCCGAGCCGCCCCAGCGGGGTCTCGTACTCGGCGGACGCCCACCGCAGCAGCCCCCCGACCAGCGGACGGACGATCGGGCGGCGGAAACCGGCCGAGTCGTCCCGCTGCCCGAGCCCGGCCACCCCGCCGTACAGCCACGCCCCGACCGAGCCGAGCGCGTAGTGATTGAAGGAGTTCATGGCGACGGGCCCGAAGCCCGCCTCCTCCGTCCAGCCGTCCCACCGCTCCCAGATGGTGGTGGCGCCGCGCTTGATGGAGTACCCCCACGACGGGTACCGGTCGTCGTGCAGCAGCGCGTACGCCAGGTCGGCGTGCCCGTGCGCCGACAGCACCGGCCCGAGCAGGCCCACGCCGGCGAAGCCGGTGGTCAGCCGCCGCCCGCGCCGTTCCAGGTCGGCCACCAGGTGCCCGACGGCGGCCGGCACGAGGCCGGCGGGCACCAGGTCGTGCGCGAGCGCCAGCAGGTAGCCGGTCTGCGTGTCGCCGGTGATCCGCCCGTCCGGCGAGACGAACTCCCGCGCGAACGCCTCCCCGATGCGGGCGCGCAGCCCCGCGTAGTGGGAGTGGGTGTCGAGGTCCCCGAGTACGTGCGCCGCCCTGGCGGTCAGGTCGGCGCTCAGCGCGAAGTACGCGGTGGCCATCACGTCGCGGGAGGTCCGCACCCCGGCCTGCAGCCAGTCGCCGTAATGGCTGCCGACCCGGTGGCGCCAGACGAGGCCGGGGTTGTGCCGTTCGACGTGGTCCACCCAGCGGCGCATGCTGGGCAGGCTGTCGCGCAGCACGCGCTCGTCCCCGTACACGCGGTAGAGGTGCCACGGCACGACCGTCGCGGCGTCGCCCCAGCCGGGGGTGCCGTGCCGCTCGGTCATGACGTGCGGCACCACGTCGGGCACCGCGCCGCCCACGGCGTCCTGGGCGCAGCGCAGGTCGGCCAGCCAGCCGGTGAAGAACGCGGCCACGTCGGCGTTGTAGCAGGCCGTGGGCAGGAATACCTGCGCGTCCGCGGTCCAGCCTAGGCGCTCGTCGCGTTGCGGGCAGTCGGTCGGCACGGAGACGAAGTTGTCGCGCTGGCTCCAGCGGATGTTGCTCATGAGCTGGTTCACGGTGGGGTCGGAGCAGGTGAAATCGCCCGCCACCGGTGTGTCCGAGTGCATCGCCCGCCCGGTCACCTCGATCTCGCCCGCGTGGCCGCCGGTCACCTCGACATCACCGGCGCTGCCGGCGGTGCGCCCGTCCGTACGGTCGCCGGGCAGATGGGTCGTGAGTTCGACGTAACGGAAGCCGTGCACCGTGAAGCGCGGTTCGAACGTCTCCTCCGCCCGCCCCGCCGCCACATAATGATCCGTGGCCTCGGCCGAGCGCAGGTTGTCGGTGTAGAGGTCGCCGCCGGCGGTCAGGGCCTCCCCGTGCCTGAGCGTGACGCGGGTGCCGGATGCCGCGCCGCGCAGCGTCAGGCGGACCCGGCCGGCGATGTTCTGGCCGAGGTCGACGATGGTGCGGCCGTCCTTCACGACGGTCTCGACGGGCACGAGGTCCTGCGTCACCCGGACGGGCTCGGCGGCCGACGGCACCAGGACGGAGAGGTCGGTGTCCGCCACGCGGGCGGGCGCCCAGGAGGAGTCGTCGAAGCCCGGCAGGTCCCAGCCGTCGTGCTCCAGCCGGGCGTCGTACCACTCGCCCATGAGCAGGTCGGCGTAGCGCAGCGGCCCGGTCGTCTCGCGCCAGCTCCCGTCGGTGCCGATCACGGTACGGGAGCCGTCCGCGTGCTCGGCCACGAGCTGGACCAGCAGCTGCGGATGCCGCCCGTACCGCTGGGCCTGCTGCCGGCCGTCCCAGCCCAGGCTGCCCGACCACCAGCCGTCCGCGAGCACCGCCCCGACGCACAGCGGGCCGCCCCCGCCGGCCAGGGCGGCGTTCCCTACCAGTTCGGTGACGTCGTACACCTGGTAGGGGATGCGCCGCCGGTACTCGGTCCAGCCGGGGGTCAGCTCGCCGTCGCCGACGCGGTGGCCGTTGACGCGCAGCTCGTACAGGCCGCGCGCGGTGCAGGCGATCCTGATCGCGGTGGCCGGGCGCAGGCGGATCTCGCGCCGGAAGTGGCGCGGCGCGGGCAGGTGCGACGTGCGGACGGTACGCGGCTCGCGGTCGTCCGTGGGCGGCTCGAAGGGCGGCTCGGTCTCGGGGTCGTGCCCGATCCAGGCTGCGGCCCACTCGTCGGCGTGCAGGACGCCGGTCCCGAACCACGACTCCGCCGCCCGCGTCGTGCCGTCGGCGGCCCGCACCTCGACCCGCCAGGCATACCGGGCGAACGACGTCAGCGGCGCGCCGCCGTAGTCCACGCTCACGTCCTGGCCGTCGATCCACCCGCTGTCCCAGGCAGCGCCGCCAGCCGGGCCGTCGGCTGGGCCGCCGCGGACAGTCACGCGGAAGGCGGCCTGCGTGTCGCCGCGCCGGTCGGAGGCGAGCCGCCAGCTCAGCCTGGGCACGGGCACGCCGATCCCTTGCGTGGTGTCGAGGTGCTCGCAGCGCAGCGCGTACGGGGTCAGCGTCTCCGCGGACGGGACGTCCGCCAGGTTCCAGCCGCTCACCAGGCCCACTCCCGCTCCGGCCGGGCCAGGGCGTAGTCGCGCCGTGGCGCGGTCGGATGGACCTTGCGCCCGCTGTACATCGGCCGGGCCGTCCCCTCCGGGCTGATGCCGATCACGTCGTCGCCGCGCCAGCGCACCTGGTACTCGCGCTCCGCCGCGACCTCGGTGCTCGTCGTCTCCGGCACGGGGAAGGTGACCGTGACGCGTTCACCCCGGCGCGGCGCGGGGATCGACAGGTAGCCGTCGGGGGCCCACACCCCTGCCTCCGCGCCGTCGTGGTCGCCGGACGGGCGGGAGACGCGGACCTTGGCGTACCCGGCCCAATCGGGCATTCGCAGCCGCAGCTCGGGCAGGTCCCCGTGCACGTCGAGGTCCACCCGGCCCTCGTGGGGGAGGTGGCTGAGCACGGTGACGCTCCGGGTGGCGCGGGTGAGGAGCAGGTTGACGCGGGTCACCCGGTCGTCGGCGGTGACGATCGAGTTCCAGCCCCAGAACAGGCCGCGCACGCCGGAGCCGACGCAGCACGCCTGCACGTCGGCGGTGTGCCCGCGGCCCAGCTCGACGTCGCAGACGTAGTCGTTGGGCGCGCCGTAGCCGGCGAAGGCGCCGAGCACGCGCTCACCCACCCGTACATGTGTCGTCCAGCCGGGCTCGTCGCCGGACGTGTCCTGGGCGGATTCCACCCAGCTGAGGTCGAGCAGCTGCGACTCCACGAGGTGGTTGCGCAGGAACCGCTCCACCACCCCCCAGTACGCGGTGTGGCCCGAGCGGGCCAGCGTGGTGCCGGTGCCGATGAGGTCGACCAGGGAGCAGCTCTCGTGCTCGTAACGCTGGTCGGCCAGGTCGCCGGGCGTCCAGCCGAACGCCGTGGCCTGGCCGAGTGCCCAGTCGTAGGCGCGGCGCACGAACGCGGTCAGCTCGTGGTCGCCGGTGTGGGCGGCGTACCTGGCGAGTCCTTCGAGCGTGCCCAGCCGGGTGTGAAAGTGGCCGCTGCGGTAGGCGCGCGCCGCGTTGAAACTCCCGTCCTCCCCATAGATGCCGCTCTTGTACACGATGAGCCGGGCGAACCAGCCGCACAGCTCCAGCGCGTCCTCGTTGCCCGTGGCCTGGTGGTAGCGGAGCAGCGGCATGATCAGCCGCCCGCTGAACGAGGCGGGGTCTGGGGCGAGGTGCAGCGCGATCGCGTTGGGCGAGGGCCAGCCGGCCGGCGTGTACTCGGAGGCGGGGTAGAACCACACGTCCCGCTCCTTGATCGCGATCCGCTTGAGCGCGGCCACGTGCCGGTCGGCCAGCTTGCGCGCCTCGGGGTCGCCGTCGGAGACGAACCAGGTGGTCAGCGCGAGCAACACGGCCCGCTGGTCGATCAGGTTGGCGTTGGCCGCCCACCCCACCTCGGGCCGGGCCAGCCGGTAGCTCAGCCCGTCGTCGCCGAAGAAGCCGATCAGCCGCCGCCGGAAGCCCTCCTCGGCCTCGCGCCAGGTCTCCTGGCCGGTCATCTGCCTGGCCAGGACGCAGGCGTCGAGCAGCCGGCCGTGGCTGGAGCCCCAGTCCCAGTCGCCGTGCCGCAGCACCGCAGGACGGGCGAGCAGGTCGGCGCTGAAGTACGGCATGCCGCCCATGTCGTCGTCCGGCAATCCGGTCACCGCGTTCATCGCCAGCGCGGCCCGCTCTTCGAGCAGCACCGTGTCGGGGATCTCGGACATCGCCATCCCTTCGTCGCACATAAATATTCATGTGTGCATAGATGTCTCATTCAGACTCCTTCGCGTCCGGCGTGACGTCAAGGTGTGCATAGATATTCGTATCTTGTTGGATATGTGAAGGCTGAGGCAGGATGGCTGACATGAGCGATGATGCAGTGGTGCGGCCGCGCCCTGACGCGGCGGTGACGTTGCGGCCCGCCTCGGGCGGGCGCGTCGAGGGCGGCTTCTGGGGCGCGCGGCAGCGGGTCAACCGCGAGGTGACGATCCCGCTGGGCGGCGAACGGATCCGCGAGTCGGGCGCCTTCACCAACCTGGAGCTGGCAGCCCTCGAACGGACCGGCGGCGCGGGAGGGGAGCACCGAGGCAAGGTCTTCGCCGACTCCGACGTCTACAAGTGGCTGGAGGCCGTGGCCTGGGAGCGCGGCAGGGCCGAGGACGAGAGCCTGGCCACGTCGTACGACGAGGCGGTGCGGATCGTCGCCGCCGCCCAGCGGCCCGACGGCTACCTGCACACCCACACCCAGCTCACCGGCCGCCCGCCCTACTCCGACCTGGCCTCCAGCCACGAGCTCTACTGCGCCGGCCACCTCATGCAGGCCGCCGTCGCCGGTCGCCGTGCCACCGGCGACGCCACGCTGCTCGGCGTGGCCGCCCGCTTCGCCGACCACCTCGTCAAGGACCTGCCGGGCGCCGCGCTCGACGGGCATCCCGAGGTGGAGACGGGCCTGGCCGAGCTGTACCGGGAGACCGGCGTCCGGCCGTACCTCGACCTGGCCGCCCGCATGATCACCGGACGCGGCCACGAACGGCTCCCGCTCAAGGGCCACCACGGGCCTGGCATCCGGCAGGACCGCGTCCCGCTGCGCGCGGCCACCGCCGTCGAGGGGCACGCCGTCCGCGCCATGTACCTCGCCGCCGGCGCGGCCGACGTCGCCGCCGAGACCTCCGACCGCGGCCTGCTGGACGCGCTGGAACGGCAGTGGCTCGACATGGTGGCGACCAGGACGTACCTGACCGGCGGGCTCGGCTCCGTCTGGTACGGCGAGCAGTTCGGCGGCCCCCACGAGCTGGCCCCCGAGACCGCCTACTGCGAGACCTGCGCCGCCATCGGCAGCGTCCAGTGGTCCTGGCGCATGCTCCTGGCCACCGGGGCCGCCCGGTACGCCGACCTCATGGAACGCACCCTGCACAACGCCGTGCTGCCGGGCATCTCCCTCGCCGGCGACCGCTTCTTCTACGTCAACGCGCTGCGGGTGCGCGCCGGCGCCAACCCCGACGACCGGCGCGCCGCCGCCCGGGGCCGCCAGGACTGGTACGGCACCGCCTGCTGCCCGCCCAACGTCATGCGCCTGCTCTCCTCGCTCGGCCACTACCTGGCCACCCGGGACGACGAGGGCGTCCAGCTGCACCTGTACGCGAACGGGACCATCCGGGCGGGGGACGTCCTGCTGGAGGTGGAGACGGACTACCCGTGGGACGGCCGGGTCGAGATCGTGGTCAGGGAGACGCCGGACCTGCCGTGGACCCTCGCGCTGCGCATCCCGGCGTGGGCCGACGGGACGGCCGGCGTGGACGGCGAACCCGCGAACCCCACAGCGCTCCCCACGACCGCGACGACCGCCACGACCGGCGCGAACGCTCGGACGTTCGTGGATGGACCTGGCATGACGGGCGGGCGTGGCGAGGCGGGCGCAGGGGCGGGCGGTGGTGAGGGCGGGCCCGGTGGGTATCACCGCGTCCGCCGGGCCTGGCGGCCCGGTGACCGCGTCAGCCTGGACCTCGCCGTCCGCCCCCGCCTGACCGCCGCCGTGCCCCGGCTGGACGTGGCCCGGGGGCAGGTCGCGGTCGAGCGCGGCCCGCTCGTCTACTGCCTGGAGCAGGTGGACCACCCGGGCGTCATCGTGGACGACCTGTGCCTGGCGGGGCCCGACCTGAGGGACGGCAGCCCGCTGCCCGGCCTGCCCGCCGAGGTGGTGCCGGTCCTCGCGCGCGGCCGGGCCCACGCGCACCGCGAGGAGGACGGCGGCTTCCCCTACCGCACCGCCACCGCCCCCCGTGAGCCGGAGCACGCGGGCCCGGTCGAGCTCACCTTCGTGCCGTACCACACCTGGGCCAACAGGGGCGCCGGCCCCATGACGATCTGGGCCCCGATGCACTGACGCCCCGGCCCCCGGCACGTAAGCTGCCGTCTACCGCGGTGACGCATCACGAGGGCCGGCCGCCGGGCTGACGCGCTCCCTGCCCGGCGCCTGTTCCGGCTGCTCGGGCTGCTGGAGGCGCCGGACTTCCCGGCGTGGACGGCCGCCGCGGTGCTCGACGTCGAGACGCACCGGGCCCAGGAGCTCCTCGACGAGCTGGTGGACGTCAATCTTCTCGACGTCGTGACGGCGTTCGAGCCACCGGCGCGTTACCGCTTCCACGACCTGATCCGGGCGTACGCACGAGAGTGCGTGGAGGCGGAGGAGACGCCGGAACGGCGCGAAGAGGCGTTGATCCGGGCGTTCGGCGCGCTGCTGGCGCTGATCCCGCGTCGGCCGATCCGCTGTCCCTGCTGGCGGCGGAGGGCCCGGCGCTGCTGGCCGCCATCGGGCAGGCCGCGGACCTCGGCCTGGACGAGATCTGCTGGGAGCTGGCTCTCGGCACCGAGACCCTGTTCCAGGCCAGGCGCTCGCTCGATCGCTGGGAGAACGCCTACGGCCCCGCGCTCGTCCTGACCGAGGCGGCGGGGAACAAGCGCGGCGAGGCCGCGCTGCTGGCCTCGCTGACCGGGGTGCACTTCATGCGGTGCCGCTTCGACCTGGCCGAGGCGTGCTGCACGAAGGCCGTACGGCTGTTCCAGGAGCTCGGCGACCGGATAGGCGAGGCCCAGGCGCTGCAGTACATCCCCTATGTCCTGGTCGCCGCCGGCCCTCGGAGCGTCGCCGGTACGAGCGGAACCTTCACCCTCTCCGACCTGTCGCCCACCGTGGCGCGATGAGCCCTTCAGAGACGAGGAGCACGAGGAGCACGAGGAGTCAGGCCATGTCACTCCGCAAGAGGCCGCTGCCGCTCGTTCTGGCCGTCCTGCTGTCGGTCCCGCTGTTCGCCACCACGACCGGGACCGCGCACGCCGCCCTCATCACGTACTGCAACCGCGAGATCGGCAACAACGTGGAATGCGGCAGCGCGTCCTACCTGTCGATCACGGGAGGCTCGGTCGAGGCCGGAAGGGGGATGGACGTGTACCTCTACACCGACTCGAACGTCTCGGACGCGACGTACAGCTCGAAGGGGAGCTCCGGGCACACCACGATGACGCACCGGCGGCTCAGCCCGGCGTTCAGCACCTGCAAGTGGGTCCTGTTCAAGGGCAAGTCGCACATCCTCTGCAAGTACCGCAACTGACCCGTCCCGCCGCTCAGCCGGCCGCGCTCTCCTGGCCGGTGCGCTCCAGCACGTGGTCACCGAGGACGAGAACGTCCAGCCCGCTGCGCATGAACGTGGACAGGGCGTCCTCCGGGGAGCACACGATGGGCTCGCCGGCCAGGTTGAAGGACGTGTTGAGCACGGCCGGCGTGCCGGTCATGTCGCGGAAGGACTCGATCACGTCGTAGTAGCGCGGCGTCCGGTCGCGGCGGACGTACTGCGGGCGCGCGGTGCCGTCCACGTGCACGGTCGCCGGCATCAGGGGGCGTACGCCGTCGCGGACGTGGGTCGCGCCGAGCATGTAGTGCCCGAGGTCGCCGAGGTGGTCAAGAGCTGCGGACATCTGCCGCTGGCCGTCCGCATCGTCGGCAGCCGGCTGCGCGGCAGGCGGGCCTGGTCGATCGGCTACCTGGCCCGGCGGCTGCGCGAGAGCTGGCCGGGGCTGGAGGAGTTCGTCACCGGTGACCGCAGCGTCGCGGACGCGCTCACGCTCTCGTACGAGCGGCTGACCCCGGACGAACGGCACCTGCTACGGCTGCTGAGCCTGCTGCCCCCGACGAGCGTCGACGCCTGCATGGCCGCGGCGCTGGCCGACGTCGGCGTGGACTGGGCCGAGCGGCTGCTCGAAGGTCTCTTCGACGTGCACCTGATCGAGCAGTCCGCGCCCGGCCGCTACCGCCTGCACGAAATCGTCCGCCGCTTCGCCAACGCCACGGCCCGCTACACGCTGACCGACGCGTCCCGGCACGAGGCGATGGGCCGGATCCTCGGCTGCTGACGCCGGCGCCGCCGCCGACGTCGGCGGTAAGGCCGGCTCGCCGGTCGATCCCGCCCGCGGTCAGCTCCCGCCCGCGACCAGCCCAGAGCCCGCGATCAGCGCAAGCCCGCGATCAGCCCCAGGCCCGCGATCAGCTCTCGCCCACGGTCACCCCCGTGACCGACAGGCCCTCCACGTCGCCGGCCACGTCCGCACGCAGCACCCGCGCGAACGAGCTGTCCCTGATCGTGATCTCCCGCAGCGGCTGCTCGGGATACCCCCGCAGCAGGTACGCGCTGCGCGTGCGGTCGCTGCGCACCCCCGACACGTGGACGTTCCTGATCGGCGGCGGATCGTCGCCGTTGTGCCCGTCCCCGTGGTAGAGGTCGATCGAGACGACCTCCTTGGTCAGCTCGCTGACCTCGACGTCCTTGACATAGACGTTCTCCACGAAGCCGCCGCGCACGGAGTTCGTCTTGATGTAGAGCCCGAAGTACAACCCGGGACCGCCCCACCGGCAGCGGCGGACGAACACGTTGCGGATGCCGCCGGTCGTGTCCGTCCCGATGGCGACCGAGCCGTACCGGTAGCGCATGTCGCAGTCCTCGATCAGCACGTCCTCGCACGGCACCCCGACCCGCCGCCCGTCGGGCCCGCGTCCCGCCTTGATGGCGATGCAGTCGTCGCCCACGTCGAACACGCAGCCGGTGATCACCACCGAGCGGCACGACTCGGGGTCGCAGCCGTCGTTGTTGGGGCCGCGCGAGTGGATGGACACGTTCCTGACCAGCACGTTCTCGCACCGGACCGGATGGATTTCCCACATGGGGGAGCGCACGATCCGCACGCCCTCCACCAGCACGTTGCGGCACAGGTACGGCTGGATCATGTTCGGCCGCAGGTAGTGCCCGGCCCCGAACACCCGCTCCGCCACCGGGATACCGTCGGCCGCCATCCGCTGCAGCTCGGCCCAGTCCGCCGCCTCGTGCGGCGCGCCCTCCCGGTAGCCGAACTCGGGCGTGCCCACCCACGGCCACCAGTGCTCGGGGCCGGCCGAGCCGTCGAGCGTCCCGGCGCCGGTGATCGCGATGTTCTCCTGGCCGTAGGCGTAGACGAAGGGGGAGTAGTTGTAGCACTCGACGGCCGAGAACCGGGTGTAGACGACCGGTAGGTAGTCGGCCGGGTCGGTGCTGAACCGGATCGTCGCCCCCGCCTCGACGTGCAGGTCCACGTTGCTGAGCAGGTGGATGGCGCCGGTCTCGTACGTTCCCGGCGGCACCCGCACATGACCGCCGCCCGCCTCGTGGCAGGCCGCGACGGCGGCGCGGAACGCCTCCGTCCACGGGCCCCCGGTGCCGTAGTCGGTCAGGTCGAACCAGCGGTCGGGGAACGCGGGCGGGCGCACCCGGTCCTTCAGCTCGTCCGCGTACCGCCAGGCCGCTTCCTCGTCGGCGAAGTTCATGCCGCCTTCCTCATCCGCAGCGCGTGGTAGAGCGGCAGGGCGATCACCCAGGACGGGTTCCACGTGTTCGCCTCGCCCGTACGCTGCCAGTTCGTCTGGAAGAACCCTTCACCCTGCTCGCCGGGCACCTCGAAGCCCCAGTCGCCGGGCTCCGCGCAGACGCCCTGGCCCATGGCGTGCAAAATCGTCCAGGCGCGCTTGGCGTACCGTGGTTCGCCGGTCGCCAGGCCGAACTCCATCAGCTCGGAGGTCGGGAAGAACACGTCGAGGTGGTGGTTCTGCACGCTCACCGACGGCCAGCCGCACGCCTTGAAGCCGCGCCGCTCGAACGTGGTGCCCATGTCGTACTCGGGCGACCACACGTAGACGAACGTGAGCAGCCAGTCGGCCGCCGTCCGCGCCCACCCCGCGTACAGCTCCTTGCCGGTGAGCCGGTACAGCTCGAAGGCGGCCAGGAAGTAGTACATCCCGGCCTCCTTGTCCTCCCCTGAGGCGTCGAGCGTGGCGTGCGCGAACGGCCGCTCGAACGTGGCCGCGTGCAGCCGGTGGTACTGGCCGAGCACCTCCTCGGCGCGCAGCAGCCACACGCGCTCGCCGCCGAGCCGGTAGGCCCCCAGCATCGCCTGCACGCACGCGATTCCCGCCGCGGTGACCATGGTGCTGACCGAGGCGCCCGTCGAGGTCCAGCCGAGCGGGACGACGCCCTCGGGCAGCCGCGAGTGCCAGAAGAGCGTGGCGGCCTGCGCCACCGCCTCCTCCCACTCCTGCGGCACGTCGAGACCCGCGTCCCTGAAGTCGGCGGCCAGGCCGGCCAGATCGGCGATGGTCTCGCCGTGGGCACGGCTGGAGACGAAGTCCGCGCCGTCCCTGCGGAACAGCTCCCACGCGCCGTCGTCGACGAGATAGCGGGCGGCCCGCAGGCCGCGCACCTGCGTCGCGCTGCCCGCGACGTAGAAGTCCGCGGCCCGCCGGGCCCGCTCGATCCGCTCCGGCCGGCCCTCCTGGAGGCCGAGCAGGGCGTCGCAGCGGGCCAGCTTCATGCACTGCCCGGTCCAGCCGTACAGGTACGACCGGGGCCGGCCGTGCCGTACGCCGTCGTAGGCGAGGTAGCCGTCGCCGTTCCAGCGGGCGTCCATGGCGTTGGCCTTGAGCCGGACCAGCTCGTCCGCGGACAGGGGCCTGGCGCCCTCGTCCTGGTAGAGGCCGGTGCGCACGAGCGTGGTGAAGCCGAGCCCGCGCGGCTCGACCGGCCCCCAGTCCAGCGTGTGCCGGGTGGTGAGGGTCGCCGCGGGGGCGAGGTCACGGTAGCCGACCGGCCGGTCCGCGACCTCGGCCTTGCTGACGTAACAGACGTCGGGACGCCCGTCGAACATGATCACGCCGGACATGGCCGTCACCATCAGCCCCTGTTCCGCGAGCTTCGGCGAGCGCAGGAGGCCGAGCGAGCCGTAGGCGACGGTGCCGTCCTCGGGCGACCGGTCGGGCTCGGGGTGGGCGAAGAGGCTGACGTAACGGCCGTCCCACGCGGCGTTGACCGCGGGGACGGGCAGCCGGTGCTCCTCGACCACGAGCCCGCCCGCGATGTGCGGGACGGTACGGGCCGGGTCGGACGAGGGGTTGTCGTTGTAGAGCACGCCGGGCAGGGTCACGTGGGCGTCCTCGGTGGGCAGCGGGATCAGCAGGCCGGCCGCCACGTCGGCGACCTCCTCGGCCGAGTCGTTGCGCCACGTGGTGGTGAGCGTGAGCCGGCCGTCGGCGGTGAAGGCCAGCTCCAGGCGCGCGCTCAGCGCCTCGGCCAGGGCCGTCACCACCAGGGTCCCGCCGTCCGTCACCGTCACGCCGCCGGGCCGCGCGGGCTCGACCCGCCACGGCCGGCCCGCCGAGGCGGTGAGCAGGCCGCGCAGCGGGACGCGCAGGTGCGGGGCGCCGGCGTCGCGGCGGCCGAGCAGCATCTCCGGCCCGTCCCGGCCCGCCACCACCTCGACGTACTTCCCGCCCGGCTCGGCGATGGCGGCGATGGCGGCGCTGCCAGCGATGCCGGGACTGCCGGGGCTGCCGGGACTGCCAGTGATGCCGGGGCTGCCGGCGGTCCGCGCGGAGACGGTCACGGGCACCGCCTCAGCCGGACGGCCTGGCCGACCGTGCCCGGCAGGTCGACCGTCACCGTCGGGCCCTCCCGCACGCCGCCCGGCGTGACCGTCATCTCCCACGTGTCGATCACCTCGACCTCGTACCGGCCCTCCGGCACCTCGTACTCCCGCTGCGGGAAGCGGTGCTCGCCGCAGAACTCCAGGTAGAACTCGCCGGGCAGCTCCAGCATGGGCGCGTCGCGGTCGCGGTAGGTCGCCTCGTCCGGCGTGCCGGCGAAGACGTGCCGCAGCAGCGCGAGCCGGGGCACGGCCTCGCCGGTGAGCGTCCCACCGTCCCGTGACCAGGTCAGGCCCTCGTCGTCGGCGTACGCCTCGCCGTGCGTCACGTACCGCCGCCGGATCGCGCCGTCCCACGCGCTGGTGACCACCTCCTCGGGGGGCAGGCTGCGCCAGGGGTCGTCCGCGTCGCCCTCGTACCCGCACATGTCCATGAGCACCGGCCGGTGGTGGTCGCGCGTCCGCACCCAGGCGTCGCGCGGGCGGGGCGCGATCACGCTGCCGTGGGTGAAGCCGTGCCGCCACACCAGCGGGTCGTCCGGGCCTGTCGTGATCGACAGCGGGTGGTGGCCGGGGTCCTCCTCGGCGACCAGCCGCGCCAGCGCCACCCAGTCGTGCTCGGACAGGCCCGGCAGCGCGGCGGGGTCGTCCGACAGCGACCACCACACGTTCCCGTGCGCGGCCAGCCGCGGGACCACCTCCGTCACGTAGCGGGCGGCGGCGCCGGCGTCGTCGATGCCGTCCTCGGCGCGCAGCAGCACGATCTCGGCGGTCACGCCGATCGCCGCCAGCTCCGAGATCCGCTCCTCCAGCTCGTCCAGCGTGCACCGGGTCGCGGCCGCCGCCATCCGCACCCGGTCGAACGGCGAGGATGCCAGGGCGGCGAGCGTCCGCGCGCGCCGCTTCTCGCCGTGCAGGTGCCAGCCGAGCGCGGTGGTCGCCATCGGCCCGATCCTCATCGGTCCTCCACTTCCGTCATCCGCAGCGCCAGGTACGGGCGGCGCGGCAGCACGATCTCGGCCCGTCCCCGGTGCACGCCCGCCACCGGCGTGCGCGTCATGTTCCAGGCGTCGATGATCTCCACGGTGTAGCCGCCGTCGTCGTGGCCGCCCTCGTGGCTGGCTTCGCGGACGCCTTCGCGGGCGCCGCCGTCCGAGGGAGGCTCCACCGTGACGCGGGCCGGTCGCCGCCGGCCCAGGTAGCGCAGGGCGCCGCCGTCGCGGCGCAGCCCCTCCATGACCTCGCGCAGGAACGCGATCCTGGCCGGGCTCTCCCCGTACAAGCCGCCGCCGTTGCCGATCCAGGCCCGCTCCTCGTGCCCGGCCAGCGATTCGCCGTGCCCCGCGTACGCGCCGCGCGCCATGGCCTCCCAGCAGCGGTCCACCAGCTCGGGGCCGGTGACGTTACCCCAGCGCTTGCCGATGTTCCCCTCGTAGGAGATCTCGTCCAGCACCACCGGCTTCGGGCAGGCGCGCAGCCACTCGGAGGCCGGCGTGACGTCCCAGTGCTGGACGCTGTGGTGGGTGATCCACGGCTTGGTGTTGTCGTACAGGGTCGCGACCTCGTACATGCGGGTGCCGTTGTGGATCGAGCGCAGATGCTCGTACGGGTCCAGCCGCTGGATCGTGCGCAGGATGTCGTCCCAGTCCGCGACGGTCTTGGCCCGGTTGAAGTCGTACTCGTTGGCGGCCGACCACCACACGTTGCGGTAGGCGGACAGGCGGGCGACGACGTGCCGCAGGTAGGCGTGATCGGCCTCGCGCCCCATGTCCTCGACTCCCCGCACCCCTCCGTCGTACGGGTGGAAGAGGATGACGTCGGCCTCGATACCCAGCTCCAGCAGATCCCTGATCCTGGCTTCGAGATGGCGGAAGAAGACCGGGTTGTACCGGGTCCTGTCCAGCCCGCCGGGGTCCTCGCCGGCGAACGGCACCTCGGGCGGCCGCATCGGCCCGGTCGGCAGCACGCACATGCGCAGCTTGTTGAACGGGGAGGCGGCGAGCGTGGCCAGCGTCCTGCGCTCGCGCTCCGCGTCCATGTCGTGCGTCCAGTGGTAGGCGGTCGTGCCGAACGGCAGGTACGGGGTGCCGTCGGCGTACTCGAAGTCGGTGCCGGTGGCCCGCACGGGGCCGTGGTTCCCGGGAGCGGGCGGCTCCGCCTCGAAGCCGCCCGTGTGCCCGTCCAGCTCGGTCACGTTGCTGACGGTGGTGTAGCTCCACGGACCCACCGCGTCCGGCATGAACCGGACGCGGTAGACGCCGTCGCCGTCGTAGAAGCCCTCGGCCTCGACGACGCGATTGCGGAACCGGTACCGGGCCGACAGGCGAACCTCCGCGAAGGGGTTGCCGCCGGAGGGCCCGGCCAGTTCGATCTCGTGGACGCCCCAGCGTTCCACGGTGGGGGACAGTGTTACCAATCCTTCCCTGACTCGGACTGAGCCTTGATGTAGTTGGGGATGTCCTGCTGCTGGGAGAGGGTCAGCGCCTGCTCGGGCGTCCCGCCGTCACGCAGGATGTGCTGGCGGTAGACCGACCACAGCGGCAGGTCCCAGTACTCGGTGTTCGCGTAATTGGAGATCGCGGCGTTCTCGCCCCAGTAGACGGCCGAGGTGTCGATCTTGGCCAGCTCGGGGACGGCCTTGCCGAAGCTCGCCACGACCTGGTCGGTCTCCAGCACCGCCTTGACGCCGTGGCTGGACAGCTCCGTCTGGCCCTCCTCGGAGACCAGCCACTTCACGATCGCCAGCGCCTGCTCCTTCTTGGGCGAGGACGGCGGAACGAAAGCGGCCCGCGTGTTCGGCTGGTAGGTCGTGGTGGCGCCCTTCTTCAGCACCGGGATCGCGCTGACGCCGATGTCGACGCTCTTGGCCTGCTCGGCGAAGGCGGCCTCGTCGCCGTCCTCGATGAACAGCTCGCTGCCGGCGTACATGCTGAGCCGCGAGAGCGTGTCGACCGCCATGGCCAGGTGGCCCGGCTGGCTCATGTCGCCCTTGAAGAAGTCGGTGACGGTGGTGAAGTCGTTGCGCGGGATCTCCAGGAAGCGGTACAGGTTGTCGACGTACGTCTTCCAGGCGTCCCCGCTGATGTCGACCTTGACGTCCTCGGGCGCGGGCTCCTCGCTCGACGTCGGCAGGAACGGGTAGAGCCCGGCCTGGTTGAAGTCGAGGTACTGGTCGGGGTGCTGCATGTAGCCCTTGTAGTGATCCAGGCCGTCGTCCCTGGTCAGCTGCTTGGCCTTCTTGTACGCCTCGTCGTACGTCATGCCGGGCTCGGGATACTTCACCCGGAACTTGTCGAAGATCTTCTTGTTGTAGAGCAACACATGCTCGTCGATGAACAGCGGCACGCCGTAGATGCCGCCGTCGGAGCGCGATCTGGTCAGCTCCACCGCCGCCTGGTTCAGCGTGCTGAGGTCGATGCCGGCCCGCTCCAGGTCGGCCGTGAGGTCGCCGACCCAGCCGAGCGGTTCGAGGTCGCGGTCGATGCGGTTCTTCGGGTCCTCGATGACGATGTCCGGGGTGACCCCGGCCTTCTTCAGGTCCTCGTAACGGACGGGGTAGTCCCACGTCGCGTACTTGATCTTGACGTCGGGGAACGCCGCGCGCAGCTTGTTCCCGATGAGCTCGTCGAAGACCCTGGTCGCGGCCCCCTGCTCATCCTGGACGGTCGACTCGAACGGCTTGTAGTTGGCCGCGAAGATGAACAGCTCGTCGTCGCAGACGCTGAACGGAAGGTTGTACTTGTTCGGCACGTCCTTGCAGGCCGCGGCGGAGGCGGCGTTGGCGGGGACGGCGGGGATGGCGGGGACGGACAGAGCGAGGGCGAGCAGCGCGACAGCACGCACCTTGTTCACAGGGGATCTCCTTCAGCCGGGCTATTTGGAGGGGGTGTAGCCGCACTGGCGCACGACATTTCGCCGGACGCCCTTCCTGAACTCGGTGATCGTGTGCTCGGGCCAGTTCGACAGCAGCCCCACCGAATTACGGAGGAATTCCTCGTTGAAGACGACGTGCCGGATGTTGTTGCGGTTGTAGGAATAGACCAGGTGAATGAATCCGTCCGAGCTCTGCGTGAGCACCGGATAGGTGAACTGCGGGCCCGACTGCGCCTCGACGTCCACCGAGTTCTCCCACGTGCGCCCCTTGTCGGGCGAGAGCGAGAGCCGCATGGGGGAGCGGTGCTCCACCCACGGGTTGTAGGCCAGCACGAGCTTGCCGTCGGCCAGCTTCAGCGCGGCGACCCGCGAGTTCGGGTTGCCGATCGGCTCGGCCACCGGAGCGCTCCAGGTGCGGCCGAAGTCGGTGGACTCGCTCTTGTAGACGGCCTGGTCACCGGTCCGCAGGTACGCCACCAGCCGGCCCGGCTCCACCTCCGCCACGGTCGGCTGGATCGAGCCGTTCGGCGTGCGGATCCAGGCCCCGGTGTCCTCCGGATAGGACTTCCACGTGCTCATGTCCTGGCTGAAGACGTAGAAGCCGGAGGTGGACCTCTCCTCGTCGTAGATGGGCAGCAGCACCTCGCCGTTCGACATGCGGATCGGGTTGGTGCCGACCATCCAGCCCCACTCGGAGCGGATGGTGGCGGGCTCGCTCCAGGTGCGGCCCCCGTCGCCTGAGGTGATGAGCCGGATCGAGGACTGCTCCCAGCCGTGGCCCTCGATGACGACGAAGAACAGGTAGACCCGCTCGCCGTCCGACCACAGCACGGGGTTGCCGTCGGCCTTGCCCGCCTCGTCGAACACGACCTCGGGTTTCGACCAGGTCTTCTTGCCCGGCTCCAGGCGTGACAGGTACAGCGCCTGGTCGGCGGCGCCCTCCGAGGTGCCGCCGTAGTAGACGGTCAGCAGGTCTCCCGTCGGGGCCTGCGTGACGGCGGCGGCGTGCACCTTGGGCACGGCCGGGTCGGGGGCCGCCACGTCCTGGCGGCAGGCGTACGCGCCGGTGGGAGGATCCACCCGCACGTCGCCGCCGTCAGCCCCGCCGGCGGGCCCGCCCGCCAGGTAGGAGGGCACGCCGACGGCGACCGCCAAGGCGCCGTATAAAAGGTTCTGCCGGATTTTCATGAAGCGTCGATCTCCAGATACTTGATGGTCTTCCGCAAATACGAGAAGGCGACGTCGAGCCGTCCTTCCCGGCCCTCGGTGACGCTCGGATAGGAATAGCCGAGCTCGCTTCGCCGATATTCGGCGTCGGCGTCCTGCAGAATGCGCCGGTGCGGCCAGGTCGCGCCGCCGTCCTCGGAGACGGCGACGGCCAGCGGGGTGCGCAGTGCCTTTTTGCGCCGCTCGCCGTGCTTGGTCACCCATCTGAACTGGCCGCGCTCCAGGCTCGCGTCGTTGTAGACGAGCGCGAGCCGTCCGTCGCCGAGCCTTGTGAGCTGGACGGAGGAGTCGTTGTTCGGCAGGCCGGTCCGCTCAGGGGCGGACCAGGCGCGGCCGTCGGAGGAGGTGGCGGCGTGGATCCGCCCCGCCCGCCGGTCGCGGAACATCGCCAGCAGCCGGCCGTCCGGCCGCCGCGCGATCGTCATCTGCACCAGGTCCGCGCTCGCAGGCACCTCGTGCTCGCTCCACGTACGCCCGCCGTCCGCGCTGACCTCCACCACGCTGTGGTCACCGCCGGCCGTGCAGTGGTAGGCGGGCAGCACCCACGTGCCGTCGTCCAGGACCACCGGCGGGTGCCGGACGAAGACGCCCGGCCGGGAGAACAGCACGCGCGGCTCGCTCCACGTGCGGCCCGCGTCCGCCGACTCGCGGGCCACGACGTGCGCGGTCGTCTGGTCGTGCGGCTCGCTGGAGGTGTGCAGCAGCCACACCCGCCCGCCGCCGTCCTCGAACAGCACCGGGTTCTGCTCGCTGCGCAGCGGGTCGGCCGCCACGAGCAGCGGTTGCTCCCAGCGGTCGCCGGTCAGCCGCGAGAGCACCACGTTCGTGCCGGGGTCGCCTTCCTGGGGGCCGCTGAACCAGGTGCACAGCAGCTCGCCGCCGCCGGTGCGGAGCAGGTTGGCGGCGTGGTTGTCGGGCCCGTGCGGCGCCGGCAGCAGCGCCTCACGGGCGCCCGGCAGCCCGCCGGAAGGGCCGCCGGTAGGGCGGACGACACCGTCGAAACGCGGATCACGCTCGCGTACGGCATCCTTCGACTGCGCCTCGTTCACGCGCTCACCTCTCGGACGTCGGGGTCGGGGACGCCGCGCAGGTCGAGCTCCCCGGCGAAGTGGCAGGCCACCCGCCGCCCCTCGACCTCGCGCAGCGGCGGCCGTTCTGTACGGCACTCGTCCCGCGCGTACACGCAGCGGGGATGGAACGGACAGCCCGGCGGCACGTGCGCCGGGTCGGCGATGTCGCCGAGCAGCTTGATCCGCTCGCGCTGCTTCCTGGCCGCCGGATCGGGATCGGGCACCGCCGACAGCAGCGCCTCGGTGTAGGGGTGCATGGGCCGCTGGTAGAGCCGCTCGGTCGGGCCCTGCTCGACCACCCGGCCCAGGTACATCACCGCGACGTCGTCCGCGACGTGCTCGATGATGCCCAGGTCGTGGCTGACGAACAGGAACCCGAGCCCCTCCTCCTCCCGCAGGTCCGTCAGCAGGTTGAGGATCTGGGCCCGGACCGACACGTCCAGCGCGCTCACCGCCTCGTCGGCGACGACCAGCCGGGGCGAGAGCGCCAGCGCCCGCGCGATGCCGACCCGCTGCCGCTGCCCGCCGCTGAAGGCGTGCGGGTAGCGGTCGGCGTACTCGGGCCGCAGGCCGACGCGCTCGAGCAGCTCGCCGACCCGCGCCTCGATCTCCTCCTTGGTGCCGGTTCTGTGCACCCGCATCGGCTCGCCGATGATCTCGCGCAGCGTCTTGCGCGGGTTGAGCGACGAGTGCGGGTCCTGGAAGATCATCCGCACTTCCGCCCGGTACGACGTGAGCTCCTTCTCCTTCAGCCCCGCCACGTCGATCACCGAGCCGTCCGGCCGCCGGTAGAGCATGCGCCCGCCGGTGGGGTCGTGCGCCCGCACGATGCACCGGCCCAGCGTGGTCTTGCCGCAGCCGGACTCGCCGACCAGGCCGAGCGTGCGGCCCGCGACGAGGTCCAGGTCGACCTCGTCGACCGCCTTCACCGCGCCGACCTGCCGGCCCAGCAGGCCGCTGCGGACGGGGAAGTGCTTGGTCAGCCCCTCGATCCGCAGCAGGGGTTCCGTGCTCACTTGTCCTCCTCGTAGAGCAGGCAGGACACCTCGCGGTCGCCCGCGGGCTCGCTCACCGGGATCAGGCGCGGCTCCGCCACGTCGCACCGACCGGCCACGACCCGGTCGCAGCGCGGGTGGAAGGAGCAGCCGGCGGGCCGCGCGTACGGGGGCGGGACCATGCCCTTGATCGCCGTCAGCCGGGTGCGTGAGGCGCGCCCCAGCCGCGGCATCGAGCGCAGCAGCGCCTGCGCGTACGGATGGCGGGGCTCGCCCAGCACCTGCTCGGCGGTGCCGTACTCGACGACCCGGCCCAGGTACATCACCGCCATCGTGTCGGCCACCTGCGCCGCCACGCCGAGGTCGTGCGTGATCAGCATGATCGCCATGCCGAACTCGTCCTGGAGGTCACGCAGCAGCTCCAGGATCTGCGCCTGCGTGGTCACGTCCAGGGCGGTCGTCGGCTCGTCGGCGATGAGCAGGCTCGGCCGGCACGACAGCGCCATGGCGATCATCGCCCGCTGCCGCATGCCGCCGCTCAGCTCGAACGGATAGGAGTCCACCCGCCGCTGCGGCATCGGGATGCCGACCCGGTCGAGCATCTCGATCGCCCGCCTGCGGGCGGCGGCCTTGCCCACGTTCTCGTGCAGCCGGACCGCCTCGACGATCTGGCTGCCGATCGTGTGCACCAGGCTCAGCGAGGCCATCGGCTCCTGGAACACCATCGCGATGTCCCGCCACCTGATCTCCCGCAGCAGCCGGGCGGGCGCGCCGACCAGCTCGACGGGGCCGCCGTCGCGGTGCAGGGTGATCTTTCCGCCCTCGATCCGGCCCGGCCGGTCGACCAGGCGCAGGATCGAGCGGGCCATGACGCTCTTCCCGCACCCCGACTCGCCGACGATGGCCAGCGTCTCGCCCCTGCGCACGCGTAGGTCCACGCCGTCCACGGCGGCGATCACGCCGTCGTCCATGAGGAAGTGCGTGCGCAGGTTCTCGATCTCCAGCAGCACGTCGTCCGCGCCCACGCCTCACCGCCCCCTTGCCGTGTCGATTGCCGTGTCGATCGGGGTGTCGCCCGGGGTGTCGCCTGCTGCTCCGGTCGCCGCGTTGGTGGCCGTACCGGTGCTCACGGGGGCCGGTCGCCGCGGGCGCCTGCGCCAGAAGGGCGTCCTGGCGCGGGGCCGGCCCGCCGATCCGTACGGGTCCGCGGCGTCACGCAGCCCGTCCCCGAAGAAGTTCATTGCGACCACGACGACCACCACCGCGACGCCCGGCGCCAGCAGCCACGGCGCGTTGGCGACCACGCGCACGTTCTGCGCGCCCTCCAGCAGCACGCCCCAGCTCACCGCCGGCGCCTGCAGCCCCAGGCCGAGGAAGCTCAGGCTGGTCTCGCCCAGGATCATGCTCGGAATGGCCAGCGACAGCGAGGCGATGATGTGGCTGGCGAACGAGGGGATCATGTGCCGGAAGATGATCGACAGCCGGCCCACGCCGTCCAGCCGGGCGGCGGTGACGAAGTCCTCTTCGCGCAGCGACAGGAACCGCCCGCGCACGTCCCTGGCCAGCCCGGTCCACCCGATCAGCGACAGGAGCACGGTGATGGCGAAGTACCGGGTCAGCGGCCCCCAGTCGGTGGGGAGCGCGGCCGACAGCGCCATCCACAGCGGCAGGGTCGGGATCGCCATCAGGAACTCGATGACCCGCTGCACGATGTTGTCGACAGCGCCCCCGAAATACCCTGATATGCCGCCTATCAGCATGCCGAGTAAGAAGCTGGCCGCCACGCCGACCAGCCCGATCGACAGCGACACGCGGGCGCCGTGGATCAGCCTGGACAGCAGGTCACGCCCGTTCTGGTCGGAGCCCAGCAGGAAGAACGGCGCGCCCTTCTGCACGGGCCCGATCAGGTGGATGTCGGACGGGATCAGCCCGAGCAGCTTGTACGCGTCCCCACGCACGAACAGCCCGGCCTCGACCACCTGGGACGGATCCTCGGTGTAGGTCTGCTCGTACGTCTTCGGGTCGCGCTCGGTCGTGTACCCGTACACGTGCAGGCCGTGCTCACCCGACAGGCGCAGCACCTGCGGCGGCGCGTATGTCATCGACGTGTTCGCCGTCGAGCTGGACATCGGCGCGAAGAACTCCGCGAAGATCGCCACGAAGTAGACCGGGATGAGGATCGCCGCGCCGGCCATCGCGAGCCGGTGCCTGCGGAACTGCCGCCACATCAGCCGCCACTGCGGCAGCGTCCCCGCTTCCTTCGTCGTGGGTCGCCTGAGAAACATGGGGCGCTACTCTCTCTTGTACCGTTTGCGGATTCGCGGGTCCCACCACGCCAGCGCCAGATCGCTCACCACGGTGCCGACCACGGTCAGCACGCTGAGGATCAGCACGAAGCTGCCGACCAGATACATGTCCTGGTTCATGACGCCGCTGAGCAGCAGCGGGCCGCCGGTCGGCAGGCTCATGACGACCGACACGATGGTCTCCCCGCCGATCAGGCCGGGCAGCAGCCAGCCCACCGTGCTGAAGAACGGGCTGAGCGACATCCGTACCGGGTACTTCAGCAGCAGCTTCCACTCCGGCAGGCCCTTGGCCCTGGCCGTGTGCACGTACGGCCGGTAGAGCTCGTCGAGCAGGTTCGCGCGGGTCACCCGGATCATGCCGGCGGTGCCGGAGACCCCGATGACCACGATCGGCACCCACAGGTGGCCGAGCAGGTCGAGGACCTTGCCCAGGTTCCAGGCCGCGTCCTGGAACTCGGGCGAGAACAGCCCGCCCACGCTCGCCCCGAAGTAGCGGAACCCGATGTACATGAGGATCAGCGCCAGCATGAACTCGGGGATCGCCATCCCGATGAAGCCGAGGAAGGAGAAGCCGTAGTCACCCCACGAGTACTGCTTGACCGCGCTGTAGATCCCGATGGGGAACGCGATCGCCCAGACCATGAGCAGCGAGCTGACCGACAGGATCGCCGAGAGCAGCACCCGCTCGCCGATGAGCGTCGAGACCGGCTGGTTCCAGGCAAACGATTGACCGAAGTCACCGTGGAAGATGATCGCCGAGAACCAGCGCCAGTACTGGACGATGAGCGGATCGTCCAGGCCGTAGCGCAGCCTGAGGTTGGTGATCTCCGCCGGGGTGAGGCTCTGCCCGCCCGCCTGCGCGTTCGCGATCACCGTCGAGACGTAGTCGCCCGGCGGCAGGTTGATGATGACGAACGTGACGATCGAGATCGCCCACAACGTCACCACCACGTAGATCAGCCGGCGGCCGAAGTAACCCAGCACGTCGGCCCCTCAGAACGAGTACTGCTCGGGCATGGTCGGCCCGGGGGTCACCTGCGCGCTCGCCATGGTGTCGGGCACGTTCTTGACCGCTTCTGAGACGATGCCGTACTCGGCGGGGTAGGAGCTGATCCCGATGCTGTAGAACTGCTCCTTGGCGATGCGCACGACCTCCTTGGCGTGGGCGAGCGCCTTGGTGAAGTCCGGCTCGTTGCGCATCGCGGTGAACGCGTCGAGCTGCTCGCGCACCACCTGGGGCGGCTCCTCGCCGCTCTTGCCCTTGCTGCCGTACCACAGGGCCCAGCGGATGGCGTAGCGGGCGCTGCCGGAGTTGCTCGGCACGTAGTAGTGGTCGCCGCCGGTGCCGGTGATCAGGTCGAAGTCGCTGCACGTGTACGTGGACGCCTGCGGCTCGTTGCCCATCGAGCGCTCGGTGAAGAGCGTGTCGGCGACCGGATCGACCCGCAGCCCGACCCCGACCGCCTCCCAGTGCTTCTTGACGAACTCCAGCGCCTGCACGTGGTGCGGGAAGTCCGTGTTGGACATGATGGTGACGGTCAGCGGCTTACCGTCGGGGCCGAGCCGCCTGCCGCTCGCGTCCTTCTTCAGCCCCGCCTTGTCCAGGTGCTCGCCGGCCTTGGCCACGTCGTACTCGGTGTGCTGCTTGGCGAAGTCCGCGTCGTAGAGCGCGTTGGTCTTCGACGGCGCGGCCTGCCAGGGCTCGCCCTGACCCGCGTACACGCCGTCGATGATCTCCTTGCGGTTGATCGCGTACGACAGCCCGACGCGGAAGTCCTTGTTCCTGAACAGCTCGCGCAGGTCGTCGTCGCCGATCGTCTGGTTGAACTGGATGATCATCGTGTTGCTGAGCCGGCTCGGCACGTCGAAGATCCGGTACTTGCCCTTGGCCGCGTTCTGCGCGATCAGCGGCTTGTTCTCCGGCGTGTTGAAGTTGCGGGTCTGCATCGTGATCTCGCCGTTCATGATCTTCAGCAGCTCCACCTCGACGTCGCCGAGGACCTCCGCCCTGAACCGGTCGATGTAGGGGAGCTGGCGCCCCTGCTCGTCGACCTTCCAGTAGTACGGGTTCCGCTCGGCCACCACCGCCGTGCCCCGGCCGAGCGCGTTGGAGATCTTCCACGGGTGCAGCGTGGGCATGTCGGCGTTGTGCGGGACGTCGTTCTTGTTCATGAACAGCTGCGTCCAGTCCTCCAGCTGCTGCTCCTTGGCGAGCTTGTCGGCGTCCGGGTTGTACTTCTTGTGGAACTGCTTGAGGTAGTGCTTGGGCAGCAGGAACCCGGACGCCCCGCCCCGCTCCAGCGTCGAGACCGCGAGCTGGAACAGCAGGCCGGCCTTCGGCTCCTTGTAGGCGTAGCGGACGGTCCGCTCGTCCAGCTTCTCCACCTTGACCAGCTCGTCCGTGCTGCCGTTCTCCAGGTAGAGGTCGTAGACGCCGGTCGTGTGCAGGTCCTTGTAGACGGCCACGTCCTCGAAGGCGAACAGCAGGTCGTCGGCCGTGCAGGGCTCGCCGTCGGACCACTTCAGGCCCTCGCGCAGGCGGAAGACGTACTCGCGGCCGCCGTCCTTCACCTCGAACTCCGCCACGTTCGCGATGATGTCGTCCGGGCCCTTCTGCCCGTTGGTGCCCGGCCTGAGGCGGACGACGGGCTCGTAGGCGAGCGTGTAGTACAGCCAGTCGATGTCGTCCTCGCCGACCATCGCCGAGCTCCACGTGCCACCGTAGGCTCCGGGCTCCCGCAGCGGCTTGACGACCAGGGGGTTCTTCGGCAGGCGCTGCTCCAGCGGCGGCAGCTTGCCGGCCTTGACCAGCTCGGCCAGCGCCGGCGCCTCCTTGGCGGACAGGTCGGCCGCCCGCGCGGCGCCGGCGGAGCCCGAGTCCGGGCTGGTGTCGAAGAAGCTGCAGCCGGAGGCTGTGGCCAGCATCAGCAGGCCGCCGCCGCGGAGCAGGCTCCTCCTCGTGAACACGTGCTCTGTCATGGGTGGTGCTCCGTTCGGGTCTAACGATTGACCTTGACCTGGCGGAAGGTCGCCGTGGTGTAGACGTGGACGCCGTTCGCCTCCTGGTTGCCGTCCACGGCGAGCCCGACGTAGAACCGGCCGGTCCGCATGACGATGCGCTCGTAGCCGATGCGGTCCCAGTTGAGCGAGTTGTCCGAGAGGAAGGCTTCGAACTCGATGTCGCCGCCGGTCGGCAGGCTCCGGCAGACCAGCCGCAGCCAGTACGGCTTGTCGTCCAGCGGATCGTCGCCGGCCGGCGGGAACACGCCGACGCTCGGCGTCGTGCCGTGGGAGGCGACCCTGATCGCCTTGGCGCGCCTGCGCGAGCCGTCCTCGTTGCTGGCCGCGTAGCCGATGCCGGCCATCATGAACGGCGAGTCGGGCTCCAGGTCCTGCCGGATCATGATCCCGGCCACGGCGTCCACGTGGTTCTTGCTCACGTCGTCCACCCGGGCGGTGATCTCCAGCACCTCGCCGCGCTTGCTGAAGCCGACCGCCTTGTAGGCGAAGTGGAAGGAGTCCTTCCAGCCGGCGATCTTGCCGGATCCCTTGATGGTGAACACGCCGTCCTTGAGCGCCGTGTTACCCGGGATCGGCACCTCGCCGATGTCCTTGACCTGCCACCCGGAGTGCGTCCTGGTGCGGTTGACGTGGATCGGCACCAGCGAGGAGGTGGTGGCCGAGCCGGTGCTGTCGGTGGCCCTGGCGGTCAGGAAGTAGGTGCCGTCGGTGACGCCCTGCCAGGTCGCCTGGTACGGCGCCGCCGTCGCCTCGCCGATCTTCTCGTCGCCGTGGAAGAACTCGACCCTGGCGATGCTCGCGCCCCCGGCGGCCGTGGCCTCGGCCGTGACCGTGACCTGCTGCTTGTCCTTGTTCGCTGCGAACACCTGGTCGATCGTGGGTGAGGTGATCGCCACCTCGGGGTTGGGCGCCCCGGCCCGCTGGATCGAGTTCAGGTAGCGCTCCAGGTTCGTGTACCCGTCGCCGCCGAGCGCCTGGGCGTCCGCGGCGTCGTCCGGGTCGAGGCCCTGGGCGGTCTCCCACTCGTCCGGGATGCCGTCCTTGTCGGTGTCGGCCGGCGCGGCCACCTCGGACGGTAAGGGCAGGAAGCCGCCCACGTCCTTCTGCGAGTTGATGTGCCGTCCTGTGCCGGTGCGCGCCTCGTTGACCAGCCGGGCGTCGATGGCGTCCCGGCGCGGCAGGGTGGCGCCCGCCTGGTCGAGCACGGCCGCGTACGCCTGCTGCGGGCTCTGCTCGGTGATCCCGTTCTGGAACTCCACCGGCTGCGGCAGCAGCGTGATGCCGCCGATCGGGTAGGTGATGCCGAGCGTGTTGTCGGCCGTGACGTCGGCGTGGCCGGCGATCTCGTTGCCACTGACGTGCCACTGGCCGAACCGGCCCGGGGCGACGATCTCCCTGGCGATCTTCGGCAGCGTGTTGGGGCCCGGCTTGTAGTAGTTGCCCACCAGGTTGATGCCGTTGGACCACTCACCGCCGTAGCAGGAGGTGATGCCGGGGTTGTAGATCACGTTGTTGCGGTGGTCCACCAGCAGGGCCATGCCCTCTTCGAAGCTGAAGCGCGGGTTGCGCGCGTTCTGGTGGATGAGCAGGTTGTGGTGGTACGTGATCGTGTCGCCGCCCCACAGGCCGCCCATGCCGTGCCGGCCCTTGTCGTGCACCGAGTTCGTCAGGCCCTCGGAGATGACGCACCACTGGACGGTCACGTTGGTGTTGCCGTAGACGGAGAAGCACTCGTCCACGCCCCAGCTGAACGAGCAGTGGTCGATGATCAGGTCACGCACGCCCCGGGCGCCGAACGTGTCGATCGGGGTGCCCAGCTCGTCGCCGCCGCGGAAGCGCAGGTGACGCAGGATGATGTTGTTGCCCTTGATCTGCGTCTCGTTGCCGGTGACGGTGACGCCGTGCCCGGGGGCGGTCTGGCCGGCGATCGTGAGGTTCGACCCGGTGACGTCGAGCCCGCCCTTGAGCTTGATGGTGCCGGCCACCCGGAAGACGATCGTGCCGTCCGACTCGGCGCAGGCCGCGCGCAGCGAGCCGGGGCCGTCGTCGTCGAGGTTGGTCACCTCGTAGACGGCGCCGCCCCGGCCGCCGGTGGTGAACATGCCCGCGCCCTCGGCCCCGGGGAAGGCGGGGATCTTCTTCGCCGCCTGGGCGCTCGGCGCGGGGGTGGGGGTGGAGCTCGGCGCCGGCTCCGCGCCGGCCGTGCCCGGAATTCCGGCCAACGCGACTCCGGGCGTGGCCAATGCGGCCGAACGCACGAAAGTGCGCCGGCTGAATGCTGATTGCTGGGGATCGAAGCCAAGGGCCTCGGTCATCGAAACGCTCGCTTTCCGCCCCGGAAAAAGGCAGGGCTGTGCCGTCTTTCGGCACACTCCGGACCCACGCTGTCGCTAGGTGAGAATTTTTATTCAGCCATGAATGGAGTGGATTCATCACATCGTGAACGACACGCATGTCAGTGTCAAGAGCGGTTTCCCGGCAGATGACGCGCCAGTAAACAACCGAGCCGTCTCATGGCACGAAGAAGGCCGCCGTGCGCGGCGCACGACGGCCTCGATGGATAGGCACCCGGTCCTGGGGGACGCCCAGGACGGGCGCCGGATGAGACAGGGTCAGTCTTTGAGCAGCTCCTCGGCCACGCCCACGTCCGTGATGAGCGTGTTGACCCAGCCGCCCTTGAGCGCGGCCCTGATCGCGGCCGTCTTGCGCCGGCCCCCGGCGATGGCGATGCGCCGCGGCACCCGCAGCAGGTCGGCGGCGGGAATGCCGAGAATGCGCTCCTCCAGCGGCGAGTCGATCAGCCGCCCCTCGGCGTCGAAGAAGCGCAGGCAGACGTCGCCCACCGCGCCGAGCCCGCGCAGCGTCTCCAGCTCGTCCTCGGAGATCGCGTTGCCGCTCTCCTGCAGCAGCGGCGACGGGTTGAGGCTGCCGATCCCCACCAGCACGGTCGTCAGCCGCGACCACGCGTCGACCACCTGACGTACCACGTGGTCGTCCGACAGCGCCTGCCGCGCCACCGCCGAGCCGACCAGTCCGGGCGCGGGCAGGAAGACCGGCTCGGCGCCGGTCAGATCCGCGAGGTGGGCGGCCAGCCTGGTCGCCTGCACCTGCGCTGAGCCCTTGCCCACACCGCCGATGAGCTGCACGACCTCCTCGGCCACCCGCACAGGACGGCGCTGCATGGCCTCCACGGTGGCCAGCAGGCTCGCGCTCCACGACGAGATGCCGAGGTGCTCGCCGCCGATCAACGTGGCGTCGAGATGGGTCGCCCCGGCCGAGCCGAGCGCGGCCACCACGTCGTGGTTCTCGCCCGCCGCGTCCACGACGATGATCTGCTCCACGCCGTACTTGCGTTCGAGGTCCTCCTCCAGCAGCGCGTGCACGCCGCTGGGCACCACGACCACCGTGCGCACGATGCCGATCTCCGCGGCCTCCTTGAGCAGCCGCGACACCCGCGGCTGCGAGATGCGCAGCTGCGCGGCGATCTGCGGCTGCCGCACGCCGTGCTCGTGATAGAGCCGGGCGACGCGCACCAGCAGCCGCATGCGCTCGGACTCCTGGCTGAGCCGGCGGCCGCTGTATCTCACGGGCTCGCCGACGGCACGGCCCTTCTCGAACTGACCTTCAGCTCCCACGATCGCTGGCCTCCGCTTCGGCTCCGCCGCTCTTGCTGGTCCGGTGGCGAGCCCGGGCCACTGCCGAGTGCCATTGTGCTAGGGCTTGGCGCCGCTCGCACACCGCGAGAACGGGTGTGTAGCGCCGGCCGTGGCGGGGCAGCCCGGACAGCTCCCGGCGGGACCATACACCGGATGCCGCCCCGGCCAGATGCGCGGCGCCGAGCGCCGACAGCTCCGGCCGCCGCGCGACCCGCACCGCGTGCCCGCTCACGTCGGCCTGCCACTGCATCAGGTCGGCGTTGGCGGTGGGCCCGCCGTCGGCCAGCAGCTCCTCGACCGGACCGGCCGCGCGCTCCATGGCCGACACGACGTCGCCGACCTGAAGGCCGATCGAGTCGATCGCCGCCCTCGCCATGTCCTCCCTGCGGGTGTCGAGGCCGAAGCCCGTCATGACCGCCTGCGCACGGTCGTCCCACCACGGTGCGCCGAGGCCACCGAACGCCGGCACGATGTGCAGCCTACCCCGGCGGCCACGGGCCGCGAGCCGCGCCAGCTCGCCTGGCTCCGTGCCGAGCACCCCGGCCAGCCAGGTGATCGTGGCGCCGGTGGACAGGACGTTGCCCTCCAGGGCGTACGCCGGCTCGCCGTCGTCCCATCCGATCGTCAGGCACAACTCCTCGCCGGCCGCCGCCTCGGGTTCCGCGAGGCCCATGACGGACGAGCCGGTGCCGTACGTGACCTTGACCCGGCCCCGCCGCCCCGCCGCGTGCGCGAACAGCGCGGCGTGCGAGTCGCCGAGCACCGCCGAGACCGGGATCCCGGCCAGCGACGGATGCAGCCCGCCCGCGCCGGCGTGCTCCCCGGTGGAGGCGACCACGCGGGGCAGCGTTTCCACCGGCACGCCGAACAGGGCGAGCAGCTCGGGGCTCCACGCCCGCCGCCGCACGTCGAGCAACTGGGTACGGGACGCGCAGCCCACCTCGGCGACGTGCCCGCCGCCCAGCCGGTGCAGCAGCCACGAGTCCACCGTGCCCAGGCACAGCTCACCCCGCGCCGCGCGGCCCCGGCCTGGGTCGTGCCGGTCGAGCAGCCAGGCCGCCTTCGCCGCCGAGAACATCGGGTCCAGGGGCAGGCCGCTGATCCGGCGGACCCGCCGGGCGGCGCCCTCGGCGGCCAGCCGGGCACACAGCTCGGCGCCCCTGCGGTCCTGCCAGCTCACCAGGGGTCCCAGCGGCTCGCCCGTGGCGCGGTCCCAGAGCAGCACCGACTCGCGCTGCACGCTCAGCCCGACCGCCGCGACCCGGCCGCCCGGCGGGAGCCCGGCCAGGCACTTCGCCACCGCGTCGAGGACACCGCGCCACAGCTCCTCGCCGTCCTGCTCGACCCGTCCTGGGCCCGGATCCCGCCGCGAGAGCGGGGCCGAGGCCACGGACACCGGCTCGCCCGAGGTGTCGACGAGGATCGCCTTGGTCGCGCTCGTGCCCTGGTCGACCCCCAGCACGAAGGCCCCGCCACGGGCGGCTCGGCCGGCGCCCGGATCAGCGCCCTGACCGGCGATCCCGCCGTCGGTTCGATCGGCGGCCCCGTCAGATGTGCTGGTCAAGGCCCAGCACCTCCAAGGCCGACCTGGCGATCCCGGCCGCGGTGAGCCCGTAGTACTCCAGCAGGAACTCCGTCTCCCCGGTCGGCGCGAACGTACGGGGACCGAGCAGCCGCATCGGCACCGGCCGCGTCTCCAGCACGACCTCCGCCACCGCAGCCCCGAGCCCGCCGGTGGGCACCGCCTCCTCGGCCGTCACGACCGCCCCGGTCTGCCGCGCCGCGGCCATGATCTCCTCCCGGTCGAGCGGGGAGATGGTGGACACGTTCACCACCCTGACCTGCACCCCGTGCTCGGCCAGCAGCGTGGCCGCCTCCAGCGCCCGGCTCACCAGCGTGCCGGTCGCCACGATCGTGGCGTCCACGCCCTCGCGCAGGCGCACCGCCCGGCCGTAGGTGAAGGCGGGGCCCTGCGGCGGCGACACGTCCGGCACCGGGAACCTGCCGATCCGCAGGAACACCGGCCCCGGCGTCCGCGCCGCCCACCGGATCGCCGCCCGCGTCTGGGCCGGGTCGGCGGGCACGATCACGGGCAGGTCCGCGATGGCACGCAGCCACGACAGGTCCTCGGTCGAGTGGTGGGTGGGCCCCAGCGCCCCGTACGAGAGCCCGGGGCTCATCCCGCACAACTTGACGTTCGCCACGCTGTAGGCCACGTCGGCCTTGATCTGCTCCAGCGCCCGCGCGGTCAGGAACGTCGCCGCCCCGCACACGAACGGCACCAGCCCCGCGTTGGCCAGTCCGGCGCCGATGCCGACCATGTCCTGCTCCGCGATGCCCACGTTGACCAGCCGGTCCGGGAACTCCGCGGCGAAGCCGCCCAGCTTGCTCGACCCCACCGAGTCGTTGCACACGGCCACGATCCGGCTGTCGGCGCGGGCCAGCCGGACGAGCTCCTCGGCGAAGGCGTCCCTGCAGTCGTGCCGCTCCTCGACGATCAACGCAGTTCCTCTAGCGCGAGGCGGGTCTGCTCGGGGTCCGGCACCCGGTGATGCCACTCCACCCGATCCTCCATGAACGACACCCCTCGTCCCTTCACGGTCCTGGCGATCACGCAGCGCGGCCGGCCGGCGCGTGGCGCGGTGACGGCGTCCAGCAGCGCCAGATGGTCGTGACCGTCCACCTCGACCGCCTCCCACCCGAACGCCCGCCACTTGTCGGCCAGCGGCTCCAGGCCGTTCGTCGCGCTGGTGCGCGCGCCCTGCTGCAGCCCGTTGCGGTCCACCACGGCGGTCAGCGAGGCCAGCTTCCTGTGCCCGGCCGTCATGGCGGCCTCCCAGTTGCTGCCCTCCTGCAGCTCGCCGTCGCCCAGCACCACGACCGTCCTGGCCGCCGAGCCGCGCAGCCGCAGGCCCACCGCGACGCCCACGCCGACGGGCAGCCCGTGGCCGAGCGGGCCCGTGCTGGTCTCGACGCCGGGCACCGCCCTGCGGCTCGGGTGGCCGCTGAGCGGCGACAGCGGGGCCGCGAACGTCCGCAGCCGCTCGGCGGGGAAGAAACCGCAGGTCGTGAGCGTGGTGTAGAGGGCCACCGAGCAGTGTCCCTTGCTCAGGATGAACCGGTCGCGCTCGGGCCAGTCCGGGTCGGCAGGATCGACGCGCAGCACGGCGCCGTACAGGGTGGCCAGGATGTCCGTCACCGACAGGTCGCCGCCGGCGTGGCCGAGGCCCGCGCCGCTGATGGTGCCGATGACGGTACGCCGGATCCCGGCCGCCAGCGCCGCCAGGGCGGCGGCGGAGGCGGCCCGGTCGGAGTGCGCCAGCCGCTCGCGCAGCCGGCGCCACTCGCCGATGGCGTCCTGATCGGGCCGCAACCCGCCGCTTCCCGTCCGCGCTCCCGTGGCCGCCGTTCCGCCGGAGGCCGGGTCGGCGGGTGTCGTGATCGTCGTGTCGCTAGGTCGCACGTGCCATCCCGATCGCCGACCAGAGGAGCGCCTGCGCCGCGAGGGCGTCCTGCCGTTCCTGGGCGTCCTTGAGCGCGTCCAGGTCGATCCGGTCGCACACCTCCTCCAGCGCGCGGATGGTCCTGATGCTCTGCGAGAGCGCGCGTACCGGATCCTCCCTGAACGGGAACTGGTCGAGCAGCACCGGCTCGCTCCACCCGATCCGCCGCACCGCGAGCAGGTATTCGATGGTCTCGAACAGGTGCACCGAGGCGACCGGCAGGTCGTCGTCCCAGCCGCGCCAGTTGTCGTTCAGCTCGACCGAGACGAGCTTGCCGCGCCGGTGCACGAGCTGCACCGCCTCGGCCGGCGTCTCCCCGGCCAGCAGGGAGTGGCCGAAGTCCATGACGATGCCCACGTTGGGCTGGCCCGACTCGTCGATGGCCAGCAGCGTACGGGCCGCGTCGGCGAGCGTGATGCGCACCCGCGGCTCCTTCGCCTTGTACTCGATGGCGAACCGCACGTCGGGATGGGCGGAGGCGAGCTCGCGCAGCGCGTCCACGGTCAGCTCCCACAGCCGCGCGTAGTCGGCCTGGCCGGGCAGGTCGAACCCGTCCTGACCGGGCCAGAACTTCACGTAGTCGGCGCCCAGCTCCCGCGCCACCGCGACGGCCTCGTGCACGCGCTCGGCGGCGCGCCGGCGCACCGCCGGATCGGGGTTGGTGAACGCTCCCTTCACGAACTCCCGGGTGTAGAGGTGCGGGGTGATCGCCCTGGCCCGCAGCCCGCGCTCGGCCAGCGCCCCGGCCAGCTCCGACGCCTTGGAGATCCCGTCGGCGAAGGGCACGTTGATGTCCAGGCATTCCAGCCCGTCCACGGACGCCGCCAGGTCCAGCATCTCCGTCATGGTCCTGGCGGGGCCGTAGCCGTCGGTGGCGTACCTGTCGACGATCTGCCCGAACGCCCATATCCCCGCGCCGAACGTCAGCGCACTCATGGTGCATCGCCTCCTGTTGTGTGATGTGCCTGGCGCCCGGCGAAGGCGCGCAGCTTCGCGAAGAAGTCCTCGTGGATGAACCGGGCGTCGATCGAGTCGTACGTGCGGATCGGGCGGTTGGCGGCGGAGAAGTCGAGGCCGCCGTCGAAGCGGAAGTTCGGCGCGGGCCGCTCGACCCAGGTCCCGCAGTCGGGGTGCAGCATCAGCCCGATCGCGGGGGAGTCGCCGAGCACGCGGAACTCGATCGACCCGCCGTGCTGCCGCTCGTTCCACTCGACCAGCTGACGGACGAGGTACTCGCCGATCTCGCCGCACGGGGCGACCTTCTCGTCCAGCTCGGCGTAGCCGACGGCCATCATCCGGTACGTCGGCGCCGGGATCTGCCAGACCTTGACCGCCGAGGAGAAGACGATGTTGGCCGCTACGATGTCGTTGGACAGGTTGAACTCGGGCCTGCCGTCCTGCGGGCCCCGTCCGTCGTATCCGCCGCCGCCGATCCAGATCACGGTGACGTCCCGCTCGGCGATGCGCGGTTCGAGCAGCAGGGCCGCGGCCATGTCGGTCAGAGGGCCGAGGAAGGCGACGTAGAGCGGCTCGGCCACGTCGCGCAGGGCCTCCTCGATGATCAGGTCCACGCCGGGGGAGCGGACCGGGGTGTCGGCGTCGGGCAGCGCGTACGGCACCCCGTCCGCCACCGGCACCCGGCCGTCGAGCTTCATCAGCCGCAGCAGCAGCTCGATTTCCTCGCGGCTTTCCTCCAGGCTCCGCCTGGTGCGCCGGTTGCCGAAATGCGCGGGCACCAGCCCGCGAATATCCAGGCTCGGGGAGAGCAGCGCGTGCACGATGGCGAATTGGTCGTCAGCCTCGTTTTTGGCATCGGTGTCGACGATCACTCTGCGCCGGTGGGAAAACGTCCTGCCCGCCATGGGCCCTCCCGAGCGTGAATAACTATTCAATACTGTATCTATATTCCGATATTAGGTTGTGACATTTGCCGTGTCAAGATCCCAGAGGATGAAGGAAAGGGCGTGCGGCGAGATCGTGTGGTCGTCGTGCGTGGCGTCCTCCAGCAGGTCCCACCGCCCCCGCTCGGGCCGCCCGCCGGCCAGCAGCCGCACCCGGTCGCGCACCGGGGCCTGATAGACCCGGTGGCTCACGCCGTTGAAGCAGCACTCGTCGAACCGGTTGAGTATCTGCACCTGGCCCCGGTTCGCGCCGATCGAGGCCATCACGTACATGTCGAGGAAGTCGTCGGAGCTCGCGGCGTAGAAGCCGGGGAACGCGGCCTTCGTCTGCTCGAAATCGCCGATCGTGGGGCTCGGCTTCGGCGAGGCCGGCCGCAGGAAGAACGGCAGCGAGCCCGCCACCGGGTAGCTGCGGGTGATCCGGGGGTCGAGCGCCGCGTAGACGGTCGTCGTCCAGCCGCCGCCGGACAGCCCGATCATCTCGACCGACTCCGGCCGGTACGTCCGCTCCGTGTGGTTGAGCGTGACCGTGAGCGGCTCCAGGAAGAAGGTCAGCGTGGAGAACTCCGCCGTCTCCCACGGGACGAGCTCGCGGTGCGAGGGCGGTGGCAGCATGGTGCCCGGATCGTTCGGGTCCTCGATGCCCTGCGCGTTCCAGTGGTGGAACGGCATCGCGTACACCATGACGCGGTAACCCCGGTCGAGCAGGGCCTGCGTGGTGCGGATCATCGTCTCGGGCGGCTCGCCGTGGCCGTTGTGGTACAGCGCCAGGCGGCGGTTCCAGCCCTTGCGGGGGAGCAGGTCGTACACCTTGGCGGTGACCTGATACCTGAGCGGGACCGTCAGCAGGTCGATCCGGCGCACGCCGGTGAGGTCCTTCAGCTCCGCCGGGGCGGCCACGCCCGTCTCGACCCGGGGCAGGGTCCTGGGCGGGCCGGCGCCCTTCCAGATGTAGCCGGCCATGGCCGCGCGCCTGGCCTCGATGTCGCCGGCCGACGCGATGCCGATCAGCGGCTCGATGTCGACGCCGGCGACGGCCGGGGGCAGGGTCTTGTACTCGGGGCCGAACCTGGCCGCCGCCTCCTGGTTCACCGGGGCCACCGGGCGGGGGGCCGGCTTGCCGCCGGTGCCCGTTCTGCCGGCTCCGGTCTCGATGGCCTGCGCCGCCGCGGCCGGCGCGGCGGTGGTGACCAGAGCGGCGCCGATCCCGCCCAGCACGCCCCCCAGCACCCTGCGCCTGCTCGCACTCACGCCCGCGTCCCCGCCCGCACCGGCGCTCGCGCCCGCACTTATGCCCGTCTCCGGGGTGTTCTGTCCGTTCGTCACTTCGCCGCTCCGTCCGCCGATTCGGGGTTCCAGCCGCCCAGCACGTACGCCGGGTCGCTCCACTGAGCCGCCTCGGCGTCGGTGAGTTGCCGGGAGCAGGGCAGCCGCTGCGAGAGGTCGACCGGCTCGCCGTCCAGGCCGGTGCTGCGGTACTCCCAGAACGAGGCCGACTGGGCCTGGGCGCAGTCGTTCGGGTCGATCTGCCAGCCCACCGGCGCGATGTGGGTGTCCATCTTCGTGTCGATGAACACCGCCTGGCTGTGGGTGAACCGCCACACCGCGGCCCGGCTGAGCATCACCGACCCCACCGGCACGCCGGGCGCCTGCGTCAGCCGCGTGCGCACCAGCACGATCCCCGGCCGCGTCTCGTCGTTGCGGCTCTGCGTGATGTAGCCGGAGTCGGTCGACTCCAGCACCGAGTCCTGGATGAACACCGTCCCGGTGCCCCAGATGAAGTCCGTGTCACCGCTGATGCGGCTGTCGGTGACGAACCCCTTGCCCTGGAGCCGCAGCGTGTCCTGATTGCTGCGCAGATCCACCCGTTCCAGGACGATGCGCTCGTTGTTCCCGCGGAACGCCTCCGCCTGCGACCCGCCGTCCGGCGTCGTGTTGTGCACGGTGAGGTCGGCGAGCCGGAAGTCGGCCGCGTCCACGCCGAACGTCTGCCGCCAGCAGTTGTGCAGGTCCGAGGTCTCCAGCACGCGGCGCGGGCACACGTCCGCCGGGCCGCCGTCGGCCAGCGCCTTGTCGCCGTTGCGCAGGTCGTTGTTCGGGTACGCGATCACGGTGCGTCCCGCGCCCGCGCCCTTCACCGTGAGGTGCGGCCGGTCCTCGCGGACGTACACGATCTCGGTGTAGACGCCGGGCTTGACGTCGATGGTCACCGGCCGCCGGTTCCCGGTCGGCACGGCGTCGATCGCGCCCTGCACGGTGCAGAAGTCACCGTCGCCCGCGGCCGAGACCTTGAGGCGGCGGGGGTCGCCGTGCGGCGGGCGCTTCCTGGTCCTGAACCGCCAGTCGCCCGGGTCGCGCACGCCGTCCCATCCGGGGAAGACGCCGGGATCGACGGTGACGTAGTACTCCTCGCCGTACTCCAGCGGGTGGTGCGGGTGGACGGAGGCCCGCGTGCCGTCGATCATGATCGACTCGTACGAGAAGTCGTGCGGCAGCCCCGTGTCCGAGACGGCGGCGCCGATGTTCTTCCTGTCGGTCTTCGCCGTGGCCGCCTCGACGCGGTCGGCGAGGGTGCCGTCCGCGCGGCGGATCTCGATCGCCCCCGAGGCGCCGAGCGCGGGCGCGCCGCCGGGGAAGGTGCCGGGGAAGGTGATCGTCAGCGGCGCGTCCACGCACGTCCCGCCGCCTCGCCCGGGGACCGAGAACCGGGGGCCGCCGCCGGAGGCAGCCGTCGTCTGGGAGGTGGGGGAGGACGGTGATGTCGCAGGTCGCTGGGGTGCGGAGGAGGACGCGGACGCCGTGCCGGGCGGCGTCCCTAAGGCGAGCGCGGTCACCGCCGCCGTCACGAGAACCGGGATCTTTGCCTTCACATTCGGCCTCTCTATGCGCGAATGGATAGTTGGCTTTGAATATATATGTAGACCTGCTGACAAGATCGGTCAAGGGTGATGAGCCTTGTCTGTGCCCGCACCTTCGTGGCATGCTGTCGGCCACGCCTGAAGTGACACGTGTAGACTCCGGGAACGACCTGGTCAGCGGCCAGAAGGAGCAGCCATGAAGAAGAGCCTGGCCCTCATGAGCCTCCTGGCCGTGCTCGCGGCGGCCGGATGCGGATCGGGAGACGCCGGCGCGAACACGCTCAGCTTCCTCGGCCCGGAAGATCCCAAGACGTTCCAGCCGGTGATCGACGGCTTCGAGGCCAAGCATCCCGGGGCCCGGATCGCGTACACGCAGATCCCGTTCGACCAGCTCAACAGCACGCTCCAGCAGCGGCTGGCGGCCGAGGACGAGACCATCGACGTCTACACCGTCGACCAGCCGCGCGTCTCCGCCCTCGCCGCCCGCGGCTTCCTCGTGGACCTCAGCGACTGGAAGGAGCGCGTCAAGCAGGCGGCGCTGCCCGCCCAGTACGACGTCAACGAGTTCAGGGGCAAGCTCTGGTCCGTCCCCATCTGGACCTCCGACCAGTTTCTCTTCTACAACAAGACCCTGCTGAAGCGGGCCGGCGTCACCCCGCCGTCCAGCGACCCCGCCGAGCGCTGGACCTGGGAGCGTACGGTCGAGGCGGGCAAGCAGGCGCAGGCCAGGGGCGGAGCCCAGTGGGCGCTCATCCCCGAGCAGATCGAGCAGTACTACCAGCTCCAGAGCCTGCCCGAGTCGCTCGGCGGCGGATCCGGCATCACCGGCGCCGACATGCTCACCCCCGCCCTGACCACCGACGGCTGGCTCAAGGCGATGACCTGGTACCGGGACCTGTTCGCGGGCGGGCTCGCCCCGCGCGGGGTCGGCTCGTTCCAGACCTCGCCGCTGTTCACCGAGGGCAAGGTCGCCTTCTTCGCCGGCGGGCCGTGGGACGTCGGCACGTTCGGGGCGGCCGAAAACCTGGACTGGGGGGTGGCGCCGTACCCCTACTTCGAGGGCGGCAAGCAGGTCACGCCGACCGGCTCGTGGTCCTGGGGCATCAACCCGGCCTCCAAGAAGCAGCGGCTGGCCCGCGAGTTCCTGGAGTACGCCGCCCTCGACCCCGAGGGAAACCTGCTGACCACCAAGGCCAGCCCGATCATCCCGGCGAACCGGGCGGCCTTCGAGAAGTACGTCCCCACCCTCGACGCCCTCGCCGGCGAGAAGAGCAGAGGCGCGGGCGCGATCCTGACCTACGACGCCGATCACACGGCCGTGGCGCGGCCCCGTTCGGTCGGCTACATCCAGTTCGAGGACATCATGACCAAGACATTCGCCGACATCCGCAACGGCGCCGATCCCAAGCCGCGGCTGGAGCAGGCCGCGCGGGAGGCCACCACCGCCTGGGCCCAGCTCCGATGACCACCCCACCCCCCACCCCGCAGTCCTCCATCCCGGGGCGACCCGACGCCCCGAGGAGGCCCCGGCTCGCCGACCGCCCGGCGGCGGTCGCGCTGGCCTTCCTCGCCCCCGCCCTCGTCGCCCTGCTCGTCCTGCGCCTCCTCCCGGCCGGGATCGCGTTCGTCAGCAGCCTCAACCACACCAGCCTGCTCACCGGCGAGACCTACTTCGTCGGCCTGCGCAACTACGCCACGCTCTTCTCCGACCCCACGTTCCTGCAGAGCGTCCGCGTCACCCTGCTGTTCAGCGTGATCGTCAACCCGCTGCAGATCGCCGCCGCCCTCGCCCTCGCCGTCCTGTTCACCCGGCGCTTCGCCGGCGTGCGGTTCCTGCGCGTGCTGGTCATCCTGCCGATCGCCGTCCCGCCCGCCGTCTCCGCGGCCGTCTGGAGCGTCGCCTACCGCCCCGACGGCCTGCTCAACTCCCTGCTCACCGTGCTCGGCCTCCCGCCGCAGCCCTTCCTCACCTCACCCGGCCAGGCCCTGTGGTCGCTGATCGTGCTGCTGTCGTGGATCGGTGTCGGCTACTGGATGATGTTCCTCATCGCCGGTCTCCAGGACATCCCGATCTCCCTGTACGAGGCCGCCGCCATCGACGGCGCCTCCGCCTGGCGCCGCTTCTGGCACGTCACCCTGCCGCTGCTGCGCCGGCCGCTGGCGTTCGTGCTGGTGGCCGACACCGTGGCGAACTTCCTCGTCTTCGCTCCCGTACAGATGCTGACCAACGGCGGCCCGGAGGGCTCCACGAACGTGACCATGTACGACATCTTCACCCGCGCCTACACCGTGGGAGACCTGAGCCTGGCCCAGGCCGAGGTGATGCTGCTGGTGCTGCTCGTCCTCGCCGTGGTCGTCGTCCAGTTCCGGCTCCTGCGCGGGAAGGACTGAGCCCCCGTGTCCAGACGCCTCTACACCCTGCTCGCCACGGCCATCGGGCTCGCCTTCGCGCTGCCGCTGCTGTGGGCGCTGTCCAGCTCGCTGCGCGGCGGGTCGGAGATCTTCCAGCACATCTCGCGGCTGTCGTGGGAGACGCTCGTACCGGCCTCGCCCACGCTCGCCAACTACGGCGCCCTGGCCACCGGCACCTTCGGCCGCGCCATCCTCAACTCCCTCTTCGTCGCCCTGGTCACGGTGGCGGCCGGCCTGCTCATCTCGGCCGCGGCGGCGTTCGGCCTGTCGGCGCTGCGCTTCAAGGGACAGGGGGCGCTGTTCGCGATCGTCGTGCTCAGCTTCCTCATCCCGTTCGACGCCATCGCGATCCCGCTGGCGACCCTCTTCCGCGACTGGGACCTCACCAACACCTACGCCGGCCTGATCCTGCCCGGCCTCGGCCACGGCCTGGCCATCTTCCTGCTGCGCCAGTTCTTCCTCGCCATCCCCGGCGACCTGGTGGAGGCCGCCCGCATCGACGGCCTGGGCTGGTTCGGGGTGTTCGCCCGGATCTACCTGCCGCTCTCCCGGCCCGCCCTGGTGAGCGCCGGCCTGACGCTGTTCATCTTCCAGTGGCAGTCGTACGTCTGGCCGCTGCTCATCGGCACCGGCACCGACCACCAGCTCGGGCCGATCGCGCTGGCGAACATGCGCGGCCAGTTCACCATCGACTACGGTCAGCTCTTCGCCGGCTCGATCGTGCTGACGGTCATCCCGCTGCTGATCATCCTCCGCTTCCAGCGCCACTTCACCCAGTCCATCGCCACCACCGGCCTCAAGTAGCGTCCCGGCGGGGACGGCAACGCTGACTCGACCACCCATACTCATTCCACGAAAGGTCTCCATGACTGCCCGGACCCCCACCCACGTCGTCTTCGACACCGACATCGGCTCCGACGTGGACGACGCGCTGGCACTCGCCGTCCTGCTCGGCTCGCCGGAGGCGGACCTGCTCGGTGCCACCACCGTGTACGGAGACACGCTGCTCAGGGCCCGCCTGACCAAGCGCCTGGCCAGCCTGGCCGGCCGCTCCCTGACCGTCGTCCCCGGCGCCGCCGAGACCCTGACCGGCAGGCCCGTCTGGTGGGCGGGGCACGAGGGCCGGCTGTTCAGCGACCTGGACACGGAGACCGCCGACCCGGGGGACGCGGTGGCGTACCTCGTCGACCGGGTCACCGCCGCGCCCGGCGAGGTGGACGTGGTCGCGGTCGGCCCCCTCACCAACATCGCCAAGGCGATCACCTCCGCTCCCACCTTCGCCCGCGACGTACGGCAGCTGTGGATCATGGGCGGCCGCTTCGACGTCGCCGAGCCCGAGCACAACCTCAAGTGCGACCCGGAGGCGGCGGCCGTCGTCTTCGGCTCCGGCGCGCCGATCACGGTGACCGGCCTGGAGATCACCACCACCGTCCGGCTGGACGCCACCGACGTCGCCGCCATCGCCGCGGCCGGACCGCTGGGGGAGGCGCTGAAGGCGGAGATCGAGCAGTGGTGGCGGTTCTGGAACGAGGAGTGGAACTGCCCGCACGACCCGATCACGGTGCTGACCCTGCTCGCACCGGACCTGTTCACGTTCAGCCCGGAAGGCCGGGTGACGGTGGAGCCGGACGGGACCAGCAGCTTCGCAGCAGGAGGCGGCCGCACCCGCATCACCACGGCCGCGCCGGCGGAACGAGTGGCCCAGGAGATCGTCCACCGCATCATCTCCGCCACCACCCCGGCCTGACCGACGTCGCCGGCCCTTTCCGGTCAGCCGGTCAGGCCGGCGGCCCGTCCACGAGCTTGTGTAGGAACTCCTGGGTCTCGGAATCGACCGCGTAGAGCACCACCCCCGCGAGCCCTCGGGTCAGGAGCACCTTGTAGGTGTTGCGGACGAGCCGGTCGAACTGCTCGTGGGTCACGGTCGACTTCGTCAGATCCTTGTCGTGGCTGCCCGCGCGGTCGGGGACCATCCGCCCGCCGCGAGCGAGGAGATCGGGCCCGATGATCACGCCGGCCCAGTCGAACTCCAGCCCTTGGGCGGTGTAGACGCAGCCGACCTGGCCGAAGCCGCCCGGGGAGGTCGCCCAGATGTGACTCGGCGGCGCCTGCCCGACCCTGGAGGTGCTGTTGGCGTTCCAGGGACGTTCCCAGCCGTCGATTTTCACGTCGGGGACCAGGCTCTTGTCCGCGTTCGGTTTGCTCCACGGCCAGCAGTAGCCGGCGGTCATCCGCGCGGTCCAGCCGTCGGCGAGCTTGGCCCCGAGCACGGACTCCATGTGGGCCGGCGACTCGGCCACGATCACCTCGAAATTCTCGTCCCCTTCCCACGGCTCGGGCAGGGCGTCGCCGTCCCACTCCGCGTCCTCGCCACCGAGACCGAGCAGCCGCCGGACCCACAGGTCGTAGGCGACACTGCCGCCGCACCGCCACTGACCTTCGAGCGAGATGTGGTGGTGGCGCACGTTCAGCCGCTGGGCGTGAGCCTTGATGGCGGCCAGGGTGCCCACCTCACCGGGCTTGACCACCTGATGTTCGTCGAGGAAGAAGACAGGCACCCGGGCGGCGTTGATCAGGTCCTCGATCTGCGGGTTGTCACTGCACTTCTCCCTGCGGAAACGGTCGAAGGACTTCAGCCGGGCGCGATGAGCCTCGTCGGCGATCAGGATCTCGGCCTCGTTGGGGCGCGCCTGCGCGAAGTCGTTGAAGTACCTGAAGAGGTTCCGCAGCTCTTTGTCGCCGCCCGTGACGAAGCGGCGCATCGTCTCGGTGAAGGCCCTGGACCCGGTGGCGTACCACGTCTTGCGCTTGTCCTGGGTCATGTGGCGCAGGAGCTCCATGGCCACCGCGGTCTTGCCGCTGCCGGGACCGCCGGTGATGGTCACGACGCGTTTGGTGTTCGCGGCGAAGGCGCTCTCGACCGCGTGGCGAACGATGTCGAACGCCGTCTGCTGCTGGTCGAGGAGGATGAAGGCGTCCCGGCCCTTGAGCACCTCCGCGGCTTTCTTGAGCAGCGGCTGATTCGGCTGGACCCGTCCGTTGAGCAGTCGCTCCGCCGCCTGCCGTCCTTCGCCGTCACCGAAGCGGCCGCTGAGGTAGTCGATGAACGCGCTGCGCTCCGTCTTCGTGTAAAGCCGCACGTTCTCGTCCAGGGCCAGCTTGAACAGGTCGCGCACGCTGTGCCGGGTCGCGTTGTGCAGGTAGACGACGCCTTCCACGGCTTGCGGATCCCCGTCCAGCGCGCTGCAGTTCTCCACGAGCCGGCGGCGGTAGCCGGACACCTGGATGACGGGATGGGTGTCGTACTCGTTCCGGCTGCCCGGCACGACCACCAGCTTCTCGTCCTCCTCGTACAGCTCGGCCTCGCTCCACTGCTTGAGCTCGACGACCACGAACAGATCCTTGCCCGTGCGCCGATCGGTGCCGGCGAGCACGGCGTCCGCCGAACTGCGCCTGTTGTGGGGCATCGGATATTCGAGCATCACCTCGATCCGGCCGAGCCCGGCGTCGCGCAGGTCCCGGACCAGCGCGGACACGCTGTTGGTCCACGCCCGCAGCTGGCTCTTGGTCGCCGGTCGCCCCGTCTGACGCTTCGTCGCCTCGGCGAGCGAGGCGGTGAACGCCTTCTCCATCTCCGAGGTGGGCGCCGTCAACGCGGCGAAGAGCTGGTCCACCGACCCCACGTAGGCGGGTGCGGGTGGCTTGGCCATGCGATACCCCCAAGGCACGAGTGATTCGTGCGGTGTGGGGGCGTGTCCGGATCACCGGAAGCCCGTCGGGCCGCTTCTGACAGTGGTGCTGAGCTATGCGGCGGGCAGCAGCCGCCTCAGGAACGTCTGGGTCTCGGCGTCGGCCGAGTAGAGGAGAGTGCCGAGCATTCCGCGGGTCAGCAGGACCTTGTAGGTGTTCCTGATCAAGCGGTCGGCCTCCTCGTCATCGGTGCCGCGAGTGAGAGCCGGGTCCCTGCTCGACGCTCTGACCGTGATCAGCCGGCCGTTCCGCGCGACCAGATCGGGCCCGATGATCACGCCGTTGTAGTCGTACTCGAAGCCCTGAGCCGTGTAGACGCAGCCGACCTGCTCGAAACCGCCGTCCATGGTCGCCCACAGCGCGCTCGCGGGAGCCTGGCCCACAGCTCGGTCGCCCTTGACGTTCCAGGGGCGGGTCCAGTCGCCGATCCTGACGTCGTGGACGAGCGTGTCGTCCTTGCGCGGCTCGCTCCACGGCCAGCAGAAACCGGCCGTCATCCGAGCGGAGTAGCCCGCGTCCAGCTTCGAGCGGAGCAGGTCTTCGAGTCTCCGGGGCGAATCGACCGCGGCGACCGTGAAGTGATCGTCCCCCGTCCACACTTCGGGGAGGCCGGGTCCCAGCCCGAGCAGGCGCAGCACCCAGTTCTCGTAGGCGCGGTTGCCGCCGCAGCGGAACTGCTCGTCGAGGGAGATCTCCTGGACGCGCACCCCGCGAGCCCGCGCGTGCGCCCTGATCTCGGCGACGGTGCCCATCTCCCCAGGCCGTACGACCTGATGCTCGTCGAGCAGGAAGACCGGCACCCGCGCCGCGTCGATGAGCTCGTCGATCTGGCGGCGGTCGCCGCGCAGATGGGCGGCGGTGTAGCGGGTCTGCGAGGTCTCCCGGATCCGATGGGCCTCGTCGCAGATCAGCACGTCGAGGTCGTCGGGACGGGCCTTCGTGAAGCCGTTGAAGTATTTGAACAGGCTCTTCACCTTCGACGATCCCCTGCCAGGCACCCGTCGCAGCGTCTCGGTGAACGAACGGGACCCGGTGGCGTGCAGGACGGCTCGCCCCTGCCGCGACAACTCGCCCAGCAGGGATAGGGCGATGACGCTCTTGCCGCTGCCCGGCCCGCCGGTGACGATGACGACCTCCTTGGCACCCGCCCGCCGTGCCCGCTCGACGGCGTGCTGGACGAGTTCGTAGGCCAGACGCTGCTCGGCGAGGAGGACGAACTGCTCCCGTTCCTTGATCTCCTGGGCCGCGAGCGCGAGCAACCGCTTCGACGGACGGATCGTACTTTCGAGTAAGCGGTCGGCGGCGTCGGTGCCGGGTCGCGGCGCGAACTGGTCACGCAGGAACCGGAGGAAGTCCGCGCGCCGGCTTCTGGAGAACATCCGGGCCCGCCCATCGCCCGCCGCCGGGTACAGATCCCGTACGTCCGGGTCGGCCGCGTTGTGCAGGTACGCCACACCGGTGAGGGCGTCGTCGCGCCCATCGAGCACCTCGGTGAAGTCGGCGAGGTAATCGCAGTAGCCCTGCACCTGGAGCGCCGGATGCAGCCGGGGAGCGCCCGGCCATCCCTCCACCAGCACGAGCTCGGGATCGTCCTCGTACAGCTCAGCCTGGCTCCACTGCTTGAGCTCCACCACCATGTAGGCGTCGCGCCCGGTGTGCGGGTTCACGCCCGCGAGCACGACGTCGGCGCGCTTGCTGGTCAGCGGAAGCTGGTATTCGATGAGCATCTCGACCGCGCCCAGCCCGGCGTCGAGCAGGTCACGTGCGAGCACGGGAAGGCTGCGGTCCCAGGATCGCGACTCCGCGGGGGAGGGGCTGATGTGCGCGGTCCTCCCGAGGTGCTCCGCGATGGCCTCGCTGAGCCGCCGCTCGGGGATCGAAGCACTGGTCACGAGCTTGACCAGGCTTTCGGCGGAGTGCCGAAACGCCGTCACGGACCTACCCCCAGGCAGCACGAGAGACTCGTGCGGTATGGGGGCGTGTCCGGAGATCAGCCGATCCGCGGAAGCCCGTCGGGCCGCATCACTACGACAGGCAGATTACCTCGATCGACCGACGTTTTCCCGCGAAGGCGGCTCGTCGCTCCGCGGGGCCGGATCGCCTCTCACTGAGCAGTCTTCGGCCGGGATCGGGGCGGCATGGACGTGGGGTTCAGCGGTGGAGGCGGGGTTCCGGGCAGCCGCAGGAGCCTCGGGTGACCAGGGTGGCGGAGAAGATCTCCGTCAGGGGCTCCTCGTTCTCCTTCTCGATCGCCGCCACCAGGGTTTCCGTGGCGCGGCGGGCCATCTCGGCTATCGGCTGGCTGATCGTGGTCAGGCCGGGCACCGTGTACGCCGCCTCCCTCGCCCCGTCGAACCCCACCACCGCCACGTCCTGCGGCACCCGGAGCCCGAGGTCGGCGGCGGCGCGCATGGCGCCGATGGCCTGGGTGTCTATGGAGGCGAACAGGGCCGTGGGGCGCTCGGCCGAGGAGAGCAGGCGCAGCGCCGCGTCATAGCCGCCCTCCAGGCTGAACTCCCCCTCCGCGATCAGGTCGTCCGCCCTCAGGTCGGCCGCCGTCGGTTCGGCCGGGGTGAGCGGGCTCGTCGCCGGTCCGGGCGGGAGGAGGGCGGACTCGCGCAGGGCTCGTCGCCGGCCGATGGCTCTGAGGCGGACGGGGGTGATGTCGAGAGGGCCGCCGATGTAGCCGATCCGCCGATGGCCGTGCTGGACGAGGTGGCGGGTGGCCTGGTAGCCGCCCTCCTCGTCGTCCACCGCCAGCCGGGAGAAGTGGGGCGGCGCCGTATGGTCGATGGTGACGACCGGGACGCGGCCCCGCATCTCCTCGGCCCGCTCAGGCGTGATGGGTACGCGCATCAGCACCAGCCCGTCCACCTGGTGCTCCATGAAGCGCCTGACGTAGCCCTCCGCCCGCATCGGGTCCTCGGCGGAGTTGCCCAGCAGCACCGAGTAGCCCCGCTGCCAGGCCACCTCCTCGCAGGCCCGGGTGAACTGGCTGAAGAACGGGCTGGTGCCGCCGGTGTTGCCGGAGGCGATCACGCCGATGGTCCACGTACGGCGGGCACGCAGCGACCTGGCCACCGCGTTGGGCCGGTAGCCGAGCTCCGCCACCGCCGCCAGCACCCGTCGCCTGGCCGCCTCGGAGACGGGCTTGGGCCCGTTGTTGATCACATAGCTGACCACGGCGGGGGAGGTGCCCGCCAGGCGCGCCACGTCGTTGCGCGTCACCATGCTCGTCCCACCCCGGCTCTCACGAGCACAGCTTACGGTCCACCGGTCCCTTCAGGGCCGCGCGAGGTGAAGCCGGGCCGTCCAGGCCGCGTGAGGCTGTGCCGGCTCAGTCCTGGCCCGATGAGGAGTACGCGGCGGGCCGGCCCGTGTCCGGGAGTTTGCCGAGTTTGTTCACCTCGTTCGTCAGCCCTTCCAGCACCGCCCGCAACTGTACCTGCGTGACCTCCGCGAACGTGCGCAGGTAGGCGATCCGCCGTTCGAGTTCCTCGGCGTCGGCCGACTGCTGCGCGCCGCTCGACCGGTAGACGTTGACCGCCTGGTTGCCGGCCTCCTCCGCCCGCTGCTGCGCCTCGTGCAGGATCTGCTCGTACTGGTGGCGCGCCTGGCCCACCAGGCGGCGGGCGTAGTCCTCGGCCTCGGCGATCTGGGCGTCGGCGGTCTGCTGGGCGCGCGACAGCAGGTTGACCGCGTCGACGTTCAGCTTCTTGGCGCCGGAGTTGTCGACGTCGGTGCCGCGTTCCTTGTACCAGTTCTTCAGCCGTTCGACCTCGGCGCGCAGGTCGGCCTTCTCCATGTCGCCGGTGGCGATGTCGTCGGCCACGCGATACAGGAAGGCCCGTACCTCGTCCTCGCTGTATCCGCGGTGCCCGAGCTTGGTGCGGGAGAAGTCCTTGTTCCGCACGCGATCAGGGGTGAGGCGCCGCTGGTCGTTCGACGGGCGCTCTCCCCATGGCGTCTCTGCCGTCACGGCTCCCTACCTCCAGCTGTGGTGAACTCGTCGAAGCGGATCAGCTCGGGCGGCACGCCGGCGTCGAGGAGCCGGGCGACGGAGTTCTGCACCATCTCCTCGGAGCCGCAGACGAAGACGTCCTGGCCGCGCCACGCCTTCAGCGCGACGTCCACGGCGTGGCCGTGCTCACCGCTGTAGAAGGCGTCGCGGGACACGACGGGCACCACGCTCAGCCAGGGGTTCTCGGCCTCCATCTTGGACAGGGCCTCGAGGTCGTACAGCTCGCGGGAGGTCCTGGCGCCGACGAAGAGGCGGACGCCCCGGGGCGGGCCCTCGTACGCCACCTGCTCGACCAGCGCCTTGAGCGGCGCCAGACCGGTGCCGCCCGCGATGAGCAGGAGCTCTTTGGACTGGTTCTGGCCGAGCGTCAGCCGGTCGCCCACCGGGGCGCCGACCTTGAGGATGTCACCGCGCTGCGCCCCGTGGACCAGGGCGGTGCTGACCACGCCGCCGTCGACCACGCGTACGTGCAGGTCGATCGTGTTGTCGCGGCGCGGGGCGTTGGCGAAGGAGTAGAAGCGCCACAGCTTCGGCCGCAGCGCGACCGAGATGGAGGCGGACTGGCCGGCGCGGAAGGCGTACTGGTAGTTCAGGCGGGCGCGGATGACCGCGATGCCGGGCGCGCGCTCCTCGTGCAGGATGATCTCGCCCTCCCACCAGGGAGGCGTGACGGCTGAGGACTCCTCGGCCGCCTCGGTCATCACCTTCGCGACCAGCCCGTACGCCGCCGTCCAGTCACGCGCCAGGGCCGGCGTCCAGCGGTCGCCGAGGAAGTGCTCCAGCGTCGCGAGCAGCGCCTGCCCGACGGCCGGATAGTGCTGGGCGACCACGGCGAACTTGCGGTGGTCGCGGCCGAGCTGCTGGAGGAACGGCACCACCTCGTTCACCCGGTCGACGTTGCTGACGACGTGCCCCAGCGCGTTGACGAGCCGGTCGCGCTGGGTGGCCATGGACACCGGGAACAGGGCGCGGGTCTCCGGGTACATGAGGAATAAGGCGGAGTAGAAGAACAGCGGCACCTGGTCACCCGACTGGGCGACCAGCTGCCAGCTGCCCTTCAGGGCTTGCGTGTCCACTTATCCCGCTGCCCCTACGGGCTTTTCCACGATGGAGCCGCGCACCTGGCCCAGCACGGTGGCGACATGCTCGATGAGGCCGTCGTCGGCGCCGAAGTCCTCGCGCAGCACGGTGACCAGGATCCGGCCGACCCGCTCGTAGTGCTCGCCGGTGACGCCCATTCCGCGGTGGGCGTCGCCCAGGTCGTGGCCTTCGTAAACTTCCGGGCCACCGAGGACGGAACACAGCAGCATGACCATGTGCCGCTTGAGCCGGACCATGTCGACGCCGTCGAAATACGGCTTGAGCTCGGCGTCGTCAAGCACGACCACATAGAAGCGGTCGACCACGTCGCGAATGGTCGAAGCGCCGACCTGCTCGTAGTACGAAGCCATGAGAACTGCAAACCTCCTGAATGAAACGACATTTTCCTGCGTATCAACGCGCGGTTAATTCGCCGGTTCTGTGGTGTCGCCGAAATCCCTTCCGACTGGACTCTCCTCAGTCGGGTGCCTGGGTACCCTCCTCGGCGGAAGCCTCGACCTTGAGGCGTACGCGGGTTCCGGGCCAGGCCCGTACGCTCATGACCTCGCCGTCGCGGCGACGACCGCGTCTGGTCCGAGTGCCATTCATGCCCCCATGATGCGGACTCTGCGCCGGGCCCTTACCTGTGCCGGCTCTTAACCACCGGATTTTCCGAGCACGTGAAGATGTGTCAGAAACATTAGGGGGTGAGCAGACCGCCCGCAACCCGTATGGAGACGGCAATGGCCGGTTTTCGGCCGGCCATTCCGTCTTTCGCGGCTATTCCACGCGGAGGGCTCGATACGGTCGGTTCGGGGAAGAAAGCACGCGCCATGGGTTACCGAATGCGCGCGTCCGGCCGCGAAACGTCAACATTACCGTGCGGCCGGACCGGGAAACGTCACGCGATTCGGCCGTCACGATTACGAAGCGTCGATCCGGCCGGCCCCGTTCGGAGCACGAAAGGTTGATCCGGCGGTCCGTTCAGCCGGCGGCGGCCTCCCCGTACGGCACCAGCCTGACCGGGCCGAGCAGACCGTACGGCTGGCGGGTCAGCCCGCCGTAGACCTCCGGATCGGCGACCCTGAGCCGGTTGCCGAGCGGGGTCGCCACCTCCACCTCGACGGTGTTGGAGCCGCGCCGGAGACGGGAGCCGAGATCGATCACCGGGTGGAGCTGGTCCACCGGGTCGAGCCGGCGGCCGTTGACGGTGACCCGGCAGGTGTCGGTGACCTCGCCCAGCTCCAGGTACGCCGGCGAGCCGTCCCAGTCCAGCCGCGCCGTGTACGTCCCCACCCCCGAGGCGTCGGCCAGCTCGGGGATCTCCGGCCAGGGGACCAGGCGGTCGAGGCGCACCGTGTGCACCGTCTTCGCCGTTCCCGCTGGTCCGGGGCCCCAGGACTCGACCCGCAGCCGCCACGAGGTGAGCTCGACGGGGGCGGCGACGGGGCCGATGACGGTGGTGACGGTGCGGCCGTCGGACAGGGTGGTGGTGTAGGTGCCGGGCCGGGCGGCGCGGACGAGCAGGCGTCCGGCGGGGGAGAAGGTCACCTGGTCGGCGTCGGTGCTGGTGGCGTGCGTACGGGCACCCATCGTCCTGTCGGCGGGCGAGTCGGACGAGTCGGGCGAGTCGGAAGGGCCGGAGCCGGACGAGCCCGACGTGTTGAACGAAGCCGACGATCCGGGCGATCCGGGCGAGGGGTGCGTGCCGAACAGGCCGGGGCGGGCGATGGCGATGATCCGGGCCTGGCCGGGGCGCAGGGCGACCCGCAGGCGCACCCCCTCGTCCCCGTCGTCCGCGTACAGCGCGACCCGCGTGACCCGTCCCGTCCACGGATCCAGCAGGTACGGCACCCCGTCACGATCGGTGCGGGCCAGCGTGACCTCGTGGTCGATCGGGGCGACGGGAGGCTTCACGTTCTCCTGGTGCCTGCCGTTGCACAGGTAGTAGTAGTCCACCTCCCCGTCCACCCGGCGCAGGGTGAGCAGCGTGGACGGCGTCGCGTACCGGACGTCGGGACGCACGCCGAGCGAGGCGAGCGCGGCGGGCACGTCCGTCTGGGCCGCGATCGTCCGCACCGTGGGCTCGGCGGTCAGCGACGCGACGAGGGCGCGGAGCCGTTCGTCGCCGTCGCGCGGCACGCCGGGCACCGAGGCCGCCGACCAGTCGCCGAGCAGGACGACGGGCAGGCCCGCGCGAGCCAGCTCCAGCAGCCGCCGGGCCGTCGCGAGCGTCATCGTGCACTCGCCGGCGTAGAAGCGGTCGCCCTCGACGAACAGCGCCTTGTACGCGGGCCCGCCCAGCCGCCCGTCCCTGACCCGGGCCGTGGGGAGGTCGAGCAGGGGGCCACTGACGAACTGGTGGGTCCACCCGGTGGGCACGCCGCTCGCGGTGAACCAGGAGGCGCCGATCCCGGTCTTGGTGTAGCCGGTCTGCCGCAGCACGGCCACGTCCACGCGCGGCACTCCCTGTCGCATGATCAAATGAATTCGCGCGAAATATCGGGAAATGTCGTGGATGTGGGTCCAGGTCGGCTGGCGCGGCCCCCACGACTCCGCGTACCCCGCCTTGCCGTCGTACGGCGTGAACGCCGCGAACCCCGGCCACGCCGCCCCCGGCGCGCTCGCGTACGAGAAGCCGTGCAGCACCGTCTGGTTGAGCCCGGCCGCGTACGCCCCGCCCATCGTCAGCAGCAGCTTATGCCAGGTCGTCGTGTAGGCCCCGCCCTGGTACGCCCCCGCCTCGCAGGACAGCACCTCACCGCCCGCCAGATCCCGGCCTCCGGCCAGGCAGCGGTAGTCGTCGAGGTTCTTGAAGCCCAGCGACTCGCCTTCCGGCACGTCGAGGATGGCCGCCGCCTCGATGGCGTCGGTCCGCAGCCCGTACGGCTGCGCCCGCAGCCGCAGCCCCAGCGAGTGCGCCCAGTCGCGCAGCCGGATGAAGTGGTGCTCGTTGAGCAGTTCGGAGACCGTGTCCCAGAAGTCCTTGCGGGCGTGCCGGGTCAGGACGGGATCGTAGGCGAAGACCGGGTCCTCGTCCGCCAGCATGACCACCGGCAAATAGGGCGCCAGCGCGTACCCGCGCCGCCGCTCGAACTCGGCGGGCAGGTCCGGCGTCCACGGCAGCGCGTCGCTCTCGATCTCGATGGAGTCCTCGAACAGCGCCCCGCCCGAACGCCGCAGCAGGCCGCGCACGGCGGGGGTGAGCAGCTCGGACGTCCAGAAGTCGATCACCACCTGGGTGCCGGCCCGGCTGAAGTGGTCCACGACGTAGGACTCGGGCGCGGTGTGCGGGCCGGACTCGGGGCGCTGGCCGGTGCCGCGCTGCCAGTAGGAGATCAGCAGCCACTCGCCCTCGGCGGGCGCGGTCCACGTGACGTTGTCCCCGTTCACCGGGACGGTGGTGACGGAGGAGGGGTCGAGGCCGGTCTCGTCGCGGGTGGAATGGGCCGGTTCGATCCTGGCCGCCTGGACCAGCAGCAGCTCACGGACGGGCTCGCCATCGATGGCGGGCGGCGGGACCGGCCCCGCGTACGTGGCGCCGGCGGCCACCGCGACGGATCCGTGGGCCAGCTCCTTGGCCGCCGCCGGGTGGCCGGGGGTGATCGTGGGCACGGCGGCGGGCCAGGAGGGGCCGATGGTCAGGTCGATCGACAGCCCGCGCCTGGCCGCCTGGTCCAGCGCGGCCTCGACGCCGGCGTTCCACGCGGGGGTGCCCCAGCCGTGTCCGGCCGGGTCGAGCAGGGACTTGTCGCGGATGCTGTGGTGCACGGCCGCGATCTCCGCGCCGCCGAAGCCGGCGTCGGCGAGCTGGTCCACCTCACGCCGGATCTCGGCCGGACCGACGTGCCCGTCCGGCCACCACCACCGCACCATCGGCCGCACACCCACCGGCGGCCGGGCGAACCGGCCGGCCGAGACGGCGGGAGAGGCCGGGCCCGGGACAGCACCCAGGAAGGCGGGGGCGAGGACACCGAGCGAGAGAAAACCACGGCGCGTCAGCGGAAAAGTATGGGGCGGCTCAGACGGAGGGATATCGTGCCGGGTCGGGTCGTTCACGGGCGCTCCAGGAAGCCGTTCCTGACAGGGGGGTCGCCGGTGGGACGGGGGCGCCGGGCCGGCCCGGCGCCCCCACGAATCAGGCCGGGATCGGGTACGGGAACGCGCTCGTGACGCCGATCTTGTCGTACTCCATTTTCGAGCTGTCGAACCCGTCCTGCCAGTCCGAGTTGCTCACCTCGTTGCACTGGTAGGCCTGGTACTTCTGGTCGCTGACCTTGCCCACCTGCACGTTGCTGATGGCGAACCCGCAGCCGCCGGCGTCCATGTGCACGCCGCGCGTCCCGGAGTCGGGCATCTGCCCGGCGGGGTCGTTGATCACGTCCCCGATCACCATCTGGTCCACGTAGTTGTCGATCGGGTGCGGCTCGACGTTGTGCACGCCGTAGGTGTAGAAGGCGCCCATGTCACCGCTGTCCAGGCCGGTCTCCTCCAGGCGGATGTAGGAGAAGCGGTTGCCGCGGGCGTAGTTGTCGGCGTTGGCGATCTCGGGGCGGACCTCCAGGCTGATGCCGTAGCGGGCGCTGTGCTTGACCACGACGTTGCTGACCGTGTTGTGGCCGGTGCTCATCAGCTCGATGCCGGACGCGTCGCCGGGCACCAGCTCGCCGACGTGGTCGATGTATGTGTTCGTGATCGTGTGGTGGCCGGAGATGTCCCCTTCGCCGGGATAGCCGCCCTCCACCTTGATGCCGTCGCCGCCGAGATTGGCCAGCAGGCTGTCGCTCACCTTGACCCGTTCGTTGGCGAAGAGCATGAAGACGCCCGTGTAGCCGCTGTCGGAGATGCTCAGCCTGCTCAGGTCGATGTCGCGGGTGTTCTCCAGCGTGATCATGCCGAACCGGTTGCGAGGCAGCTCGATCTGCCGGTCGTAGACGGGGTACTTGTGCACGACGCCGGAGTCGCCCGCGTCGTTCCACCCGTACCGGTACCAGTCGACGAAGTCGGAGTACTGCAGGGCGAGCCCGTCGAAGGCGAGGTTGCGCACCCGCTGGTCCGGCGAGGAGCCCTTGAGCGAGACGAGGGTCTTGACGGTGGGCGCCATGACCTTGTCGATCGAGGTCTTCGGCCAGTAGTAGACCTCGCTGTTGGCGAAGTCGAAGTAGTACTCACCCGGCTGGTCGAGGAAGCGCAGCGTGTTCTGCAGGAAGTAACGCGAGCCGCTGCGGCTGTTGACCAGCGCGAACCGGGAGGAGTAGTTGAAGGTGAAGAAGTTCTTGCGGAAGTCGGCGCCGCCCAGCGGGATGGTGTCGCTGAACCAGCTCCACGAGCCGCCCGACCAGACCACGATCTGGGAGTTCTTGTCGAAGTCGGGGTCCCACTCCTGCGGGATGTCCTTGGGGTCGAAGAACAGCCAGGTGTGCTGGGCCTGGTACTCCGCCTCCGGCGTCACCGAGAACAGGTAGGGCGACCACAGGTCGTCGGCGGTGCGGTTGGGGTGGCGGGCGGTGGTGGCGCGGGCGCCGTCCTCGAACAGGGTGTAGAAGGTACGGTCGACCTTGGTCTTGTAGATGTTGTCCTTGTACTTCTGCCAGCCCGTCAGCGGCCTGGCACCGAGCAGGCGGGCCTTGCCCGGCCCGTCGGCGCTGCGATAGGTGATCTTGTGGCCGTCGCGGCCCGAGTCGGCCTCGGTGAACTCGATGGTCTTGTCGACCACGTAGTCGCCGGCCTTGACGTTGACGACGACGTCGCAGTTCGTCAGGTTCTTCTTCGTCCTGAGCTGGTCACGGGCCTGCTCGATGGACTTCCACGGCCTTTTCTCGCTGCCGTCGGCGCGTTCGCCGCCGGACGGGGACACGTAGAAGTCGCAGGTCTTGGCGGCGGCCGTGGCCGGCGTAGGAGCCGTCAAGCCGCCCAGCAGTAAGACCACCGCGCCTATGGACCTGAGGATCACTGGCTCTCCTTAACATCCCGCCACCGTTCGAACTCGGCGCGGGTCTCGGGGGTGAGGGGGTAGTAGTCGGAAAGGGTCGCGCCCTCCTCGATGCGGCCGCGGCTGAAGAGCTCCCACTGCTCGTGGTCGGCCGCGGCCTCCAGCACCGACGCGGCCCGCCGCAGCGGCACCACCACGGCGCCGTCGTCGTCGGCCACGCACAGGTCGCCGGGCAGCGCGAGCGAGCCGCCGACGGCCACGGGCACGTCGTACGCCCACGGGAACAGCTCCGCCTGCGAGGCGTAGTGCGGGGTGGCGCCCGTGCACCAGATGGGCACGCCGAGGCCGCTGACGCGCGGCAGGTCCCTGATCCGGCCGTCCACGACGATGCCGGCGCCGCCCCTGCGCTTGAAGTAGCGGACCAGCATGTCGCCGAAGCAGCCGGTGTAGGCGCTGCCGTACGCCTGCACCACGAGCACGTCGCCGGGCCGGATGTCCTCCAGCACGTGCCACAGGGCCGTGTGCCGTTCGACGTACTCCTGACCGAGCCCGGAGGCGATGTCCTCGCGCTGCGGCATGAACTGCAGCGTGCGGACCCGTCCGGCCAGCTTCTGGCCCGGCGCGATGGGGCGCGGCCCCTCGATGAAGGTGCGCCTGATGCCCTGGGCGTGCAGCTTGGCGCAGGCGGTGGCCGAGCTGATCCGGGACAGCCCCGCCACGAGAGCGGGATCGGGTGCGGCGGGCAGCGACCCCCGAACGGGGAGATCCCAGATGGCGTCGTCCATGTAACTCCTCAGTAGTGCTGGTGCGACGGCGTGCGGACGCGCGCGGTCGTGTGCAGGTCGAGCCGGATGCGGCGGCCGGGCGGCAGCTCCACGAGCAGGCGCGGCCCCTCGACGGGCACGTCGTGCTCGGTCTCGGCGATGGGAGGCGGGGTGTAGCCGCGCGGGTCGCCCGGATAGCCGTCGCCGGCCCGGGTGACGGTCGCGCGGTCGATGCGGTGCTCGCCGAACGCGCCCGCCTGCAGCACGACCCTGCGGGTGCGGGTCAGGCTGAGGTTGACCAGCTCGACCTCGACGCCGCCGGGGCGGACGGAGCCGACCAGCGCGGCCACGTCCTGGGGCAGCCCGGGACGGTGGCGGTCGGCGTCGAAGTAGGCCAGCCGGGCCGGCAGCAGGCCGCCGTTGTAGAGCACCTGCGGGGTGCCGGTGACGAGCTGCAGCAGCGCCTCGGTGACCACGGGGTTGAGCCGCTGCCAGTGGTGCACGTGGATGGTGGCCAGGTCGGCCTGGTCGGCGTCGATGAGCGCCATGCGGCGCTGCACCTGGCCGAGCGCGGTGGTGAGCATGCGCTCGGGGAAGCCGGGGTTGGCGCCGCGCAGGTACTCCAGCCACGGGGCCTCGTGCCCGGCCTCCTCCTTGTTGCGGAACGGCCGCACGGCCGTCCAGTCGTAGCCGGAGCCCCTGCGCACCCGGTCGAGCCGGTCGGCGTCGCCCCCGGCCAGGCTCATGTGCCAGAGCCAGACGGGCAGGCCGAGCTGCGGCGGCTGGAAGTCGAACCAGCCGTCGTCGTCGTGCCGGTTGGGCACCAGCATGGTCGGCTTGCCGGCCTCGTCGCCCAGCTCCGCCAGCCAGCGGTCGCTGATGCTCATCTCGGTCTCGGTGACGCCCGCCTGGATCGCGCGCTCGTACACGGCCTCCAGCGGGTCGCGGCCGATGGCGAGGGTGGCGTCGTCGCCGGTCAGCAGGTGGGCGTTGACCGCGGCGACGGCGGCGGCGGCTCCGACGCTGTAGAGGCCGTGCGGCCACTGCCAGCCGTAGTTGCCGCCGTACCAGCGGCCGTCGTGCAGCTCGCCGACGACGCCGGACGGGCCCACGTTGTCGGGGATGACGCCGCCGTTGGCCTCGGCCCTGCGCTGCCAGGCGCCGATGTAGCGCAGCGCCCAGTCGCGGTAGCGCTCGTCGCCGTCGTACAGCCAGGCGTTGACGGCCAGGCTGGTCGCGGCCAGGTTGACGGCCACGTCACCGCGGCCGATGCGCTCGCTCATCGCCGCGCCCATGCGGGCGGCGTTGCTGGGGTCGCCCAGGTCCTCCCAGGACGAGATGCCCGGCAGGTCGCGCAGCGGCAGCCCGAACGGCCGCATGCTGGTCAGGTCGGTGTGGTAGGAGGCCCACTCCCACTGCAGGCCGTAGCGGGGGCCGCCGGCGCCGTTGTGCGGGGCGCGGATGATGTCGTGCTCGGCGTCGTAGTTGGCCGAGCCGGGCAGGTACAGGTCGGCGAAGCGGCGGGCGCGCTCGCGGAAGCGCTCGTCGCGCGGGTCGGCGGCGCAGATGCCGTAGAAGAGCAGCATCGACTCGCCCTGGTGGAACCAGTCGTAGCCGCGCTCGTACTCCTCCACCAGGTAGCCCAGCTCGGTGAGCTGTGTGGTGACGCCCTCCCAGTGGTGCTTGGCCGCGTCGAGCAGGTCGTCGGCGCCGCCGAGCTGGTAGAGCGCGGGCCAGTTGAAGAACGCCTCGTAGAAGTCGTCGGCGCCGTCGCGGTCCGCGGCCGGGCCGTGGTAGATCAGCCGTCCGTCCGGCCCGCAGTAGCGGGCGGAGAAGGCCCGCCACGCCTCGTCGAGTGCGTCGAACAGCCGGCGCTCCAGGACCGCCCAGGCCGGCGGCACGCCGAGGGGCACGGTCGCCTTGATCTCGCGCATGTTCACCCTTTCGTAGCTCCTGCCGTGAGGCCGCTGATGATGTGCCGTTGCATGAAGACGAAGAAGATCAGCAGCGGGGCGATGGCCAGCAGCAGCGTCGGGAAGACCACCGTGTAGTCGGTGGAGTACTGGCTGACCGCCGCGTAGACGCCGGTGGTGACGGTGTAGAGGCCGCTGCCGGGACCGAGGATGATCTGCGGGTTCACGAAGTCGTTCCACACGGAGAACGTGTTGAGGATGACCATCGTGGCGACCGCGGGCCGCATGAGCGGGAAGACGATCTGCCAGAACGTGCGCAGCCTGCCCGCCCCGTCCACGGCCGCCGCCTGGTCGAGGACGGCGGGGATGGTGGCGATGTAGCCGGCGTACAGGAAGATCGAGAACGGGATCGTGAGCGTGGTCTCGAACAGCACGAAGCCGCGGATGGTGCCCATCAGGCCGAGGGTCTTGAGCACGTACACGACGGGGATGACCAGCACCTGGCCCGGGATGAACGTGCCGGCCAGGAAGAACAGCATGAGCACGCGGAACCTGCGTTTCGGGCTGCGCGCGATCACGTACGCGGCCGGGGCGGCCAGCCCCACCGACAGCACGTTGACCGCCACCACGAACAGCAGTGTGATCGCGTACCCCTTGACCACGTTGAACTGCGGGTTGGTCAGCGCCCTGCCGAGCGGTTCGAGGGTCAGGCCGCCGAGGCCGAACGGGTTGGCCAGGATGTCCTGCTGGCCCTTGAACGCGTTCGCGGTGAGCACGTACAGGGGGATGAGCATGAAGGCGGCGCTCGCCCACAGGAAGGTCTTTCTCACTGGTGCACCGCCAGTTCGCCGCGCCTGCGCAGCTTCGTCACCACGAACGCCAGCACCGCCGTGACCAGCATGAGGATCACCGACTGTGCCGAGCCGAAGCCGAGGCGGGCGTCGTGGAAGGAGTTCCAGAGGATGAGGTAGGCGACGGTCTGCGTCTGACCGGCCGGCCCGCCCGCCGTGAGCGAGACCACCAGGTCGTACGTCTTCAGCAGCGTCACCAGCGACAGCACGATGTTCACCGTCACGGACGGCCCCAGCGCGGGCAGTGTCACGTTCCTGAACACCTGCGCGCGGGTGGCGCCGTCGATCCGCGCCGCCTCGATCAGCGAGTGCGGCACCGCCTGCAGCCCGGCCAGGTACAGCACCACGTTGACGCCGAACCCGGCCCAGACCAGCACCGCGATCATGGTGACCGTGGCCCAGACGGGGTCGGACAGGAAGGGGATGACCTGCCCGCCCCACGTCGTCACCAGGTTGTTGACCGCGCCGGTGGTGCCCAGGATGGCCGACCAGAGGAAGCCGACCACCAGGGCACTGAGCACGTGCGGGTAGAACAGCACGATCCGGAAGAACGTGTTGGCCTTCGATGCCCCGTTGACCAGGAGGGCGAAGCCGAGGCCGAGCAGGTTGAGCCCGGCCGTGCCGGCCGCCGCGACCAGCAGCGTCACCAGGGAGGCGCGCTGGAGCTCGGGGTCGTCGAGGAGCTTGACGTAGTTGGCGGCGCCGACGAAGGCGGGGTCGGCGCTGAAGCCGTCCCAGTCGGTCAGGCTCAGGTAGAGGGCCAGGCCGACCGGGATGATCAGCATCACGACGTAGAGGACGGTGGCGGGCGCCACCATGAGGGCGTTGGCCCATCCGTCGTGACGTCTGCGCCGCTCCGGGGCCGCGGCCCCGGTGACCGGGGGCGCTTGCCTGGTGAGGGTCATGAGAACTCCTCCGCCGGCCTCATGGCCGGGGTGCTGCGTTCGTCGGCGAGCCGGGTCATGCGCGTCCGGCCAGCCAGCGGTCGACGCCCTCGGCCACGTCCTTGGGCGACTTGCCCACGTACAGGCCCTGAACCTCGGTGTTCCAGGCGGAGTTGAAGCCCTTGGGCAGGGTGGCGTCGCCGTAGCCCTCGCCCTGGGGGACGCCCTGCGGGGCCTGGTCGAGGATCTTCTGCACCTGCTTCTCCAGCGGGGTGAACTCGCGCTCGACACCGGTGCGGAAGTTGCCGTCCTGGGCGAGCTGGCTCTTGACCGCCGCCGGATCGGTGACCAGCCACTGGACGAGCTTGAGCGCCGCGTCCTTCTGGGGCGTGGACTTGAGGATCATGTACGGCGCCGCCAGCGTCGCGCCCTGCGGGCCCGGGTAGGTCTGGCCCTTGTCGACGGGGGCGGGGAAGACGCCGATCTCGAAGTCCTTCTGGGCCTTGGCCTCGGTGGCGGTGAACCAGCTCCCCATGACGTACATGCCGGATTTGCCGGACAGGAACTGGGTCTCGGCGTCGGCGTACTTCATGCCGAGCGCGTTCTTGTCGACGTAGCCCTTGTCGATCCAGGTGCGGTAGCGCTCCAGGTAGGGCAGCAGCGACTCGCCCGCCTTGATCTTGCCCGCCTTGACGTCCTGTTGCCAGGCCGGATGGGTCTGGGCCCGGCTGGGGTTGGACAGCTGCAGCACCTGCAGCCCGGTGAGGAAGTCGCCGCCCGTCTGCAGCGGCAGGTAGCCGGACTTCTTCAGCTTGGCCATGGCCGCGTCGAACTCGTCGAACGTGGTCGGCGGCTGCTCGATCCCGGCCTTGGCGAAGGCGGCCTTGTTGTAGAAGACCAGCGACTGGGCCTGCACGCCGACGCCGACCGAGTAGATCTTGCCGCCCAGCTTGGCCTGCTCGGCCAGCGGGGTGTCCTTCGCCCACGGCTGATCGGTCAGGTCGAGCATCTGCTTGGCCAGCGTCTCGTCCGCCATCAGCGTCTCCACCACGTCGGGCGCGTTGCCGGCGGCGAGCTGCTGCGGCAGCGTGTCGGCCACGCCCTTGCCGGTCGGCGCCTCGATCTTGACGTCGATGCCGGGGTTGGCCTGCTCGAACGGCTTGACCAGCCCGTCCCAGTACGCCTGGGTGAGGTTGGGGCTGATGTTGACCAGCATCCGGAGGGTGACCTGGCCGCCCTCGCTCTGCTGGGCCTGGGAGTCGCCGGCGAAGCCGCCCCCGCCGCAGCCGGTGAGCAGGAGCACGCAGCCGAGAACCGGTAGGACGAGGGATGGACGGGGGGAACGCATCGCACCTCCAAGGGGGCGAGATCTGCGACGCCTTTTAATGGGTCGTTACTCGATTAGCGATTATTTAATACGTTGGTCACATGGGCCCGTCAAGGGGAAACGTGACGCTACAAATATGTGTACGGTGCCTTGCTGAGTCATAAGTACGTTAAGATCGACCCGTGGCAGGACGTGAAGCCGACAACCGGCTGACATTGGGCGCGGAGGAGCTGGCGACGCTTCGGGAGTGGGCGGGACGCACGCCGGAGGGAGGGCTGGCGCTGCGCAGCCGCATCGTGCTGGCCTGCGCCGAAGGCTTGTCCCGCAAGGAGATCGCCGCGAGCCTGGCGGTGAGCCCGGCGACGGTGGCGAAATGGCGGGCCCGCTTCGTGGAGCGCGGCCTCGACGGGCTCGCCGACGCGCCCAGACCCGGCCGCCCGCGCAGCGCGGAGCGGGCCGAGGCCGAACGGGTGATCGCCGCCGCGGCCGAAGGCGCCGCCGTGCCCTCCACCAGGACCATGGCCGCCCAGCTCGGGCTGTCGCAGTCCACGGTGGCGCGCATCTGGCAGGAGCAGCAGATCGCCCCGCCCGCGGCCCGGCTGCTGCCCAGAGAGCTGCTGTCCGACCGCGTCTACGCGCTCCTGCGCGGCTGGATCGTCTCCGGCGAGCTGCTCGCCGGACAGCGGCTGGTGGAGGCGGAGATAGCCCGGCGGGTCGGCACCAGCCAGGCCCCGGCCAGGGAGGCGATCAAGCGGTTGGCGCACGAGGGGCTGGTCATCTCCTATCCCAACCGGGGAAGTTACGTCGCGGAGATCTCCGACGAGCAGGCCAGGGAGGTCCGCGACATCAGGGTGTTGCTGGAGGAGTATGCCGCACGCGGCGCCGCCGCCCGCATCCAGCCCGACACGTTGCGGCAGCTCGCGGCCGATGTGATGGCCATGCGCAAGGCCGCCAAGGACGGCGACATCGGCGGTTTCCGCGACGCGGACCTCGCCTTCCACCGCCGGGTCTGCGCGGCCTGCGGCAACTCCTTCCTGCTGCGGCTGTGGCGGACGATCGAGTCCAACCTCTGGAGCCTGCACGTGGTGGGCAACCCCCTCTACGACGGCGACTGGACGGCGATGGCGGGCCACCACGACGACCTGGTGGCCACGCTGGCCGCGGGCGACCCCGAGGAGGCCGCCCGCCTGTTCGCCGCCCACGCCCGTGGCGAGGCCTCCCGCACCCGTCCCAGGGTCCGGCCCTCCGCCCAGCCGTAGGGGCGGCTCAGGCCGACGGCACCACCTCGTACGTCGCCCCGCGCCGGGTGCCGAAGACGACGACGCCCGCCTCAGGGCGTTCGACCTTGACCGGCCGCCCGCGTTCGATCACCGTCACCGCTCCCGCGGTGCGCAGCGTCAGCTCGCGGCCCAGATCGGAGCGGATGCGGCCACGGCGCAGCGCGCCGCCCGCCCACTCCAGGTCCACCTCGAACCCGCCGCGCGCCCGCAGCCCGCGCAGCGACCCGGCGGGCCAGGCGGCCGGCAGCGCGGGCAGCAGGTGCACCTGGTCGGCGTGGCTCTGCAGCAGCATCTCCGTGATCCCGGAGGTGCCGCCGAAGTTGCCGTCGATCTGGAACGGCGGATGCAGGTCGAACATGTTGGGCGCCGTACGGGCCGGGATCAGCAGGTTCGACAGCCGCTTGTACGCCTCCGCCGCGTCCAGCAGCCGCGCCCAGAAATTGATCTTCCAGGCCAGCGACCAGCCGGCCCCCGCCTCGCCGCGCAGCTCCAGGGTCCGCCGCGCGGCCGCGGCCAGCTCGGGCGACAGGCGCGGGTCGATCTGGTGGCCGGGGAACAGCCCCCACAGGTGCGAGATGTGCCGGCTGCGCGACAGCGCGGCGTCGCCCCGGTAGTCCTCCTGCCACTCCTGGATCTGCCCGAGGTGGCCCACCTGGTTCGGCACGAACCGCGCCCGCGCCTCCTTGACCCGCGCCCGCAGGCCGGCCTCCGTGCCGAGGACCTCGGAAGCCTGCTCGAAGGCCCCGAACAGGTCGCGCAGGATCTGCATGTCCATGGTCGGGCCCGCGCAGATGCTGACGTTCTCGCCGCCGTCCTCGTGGTGGCCGACCTCGGGCGAGTGCGACGGGTTCGTCACCAGGTAGCCGGTCCTGGGATCGGTCTGCAGCGTGTCGAGGAAGAACTCCACCGAGCCCTTGATCAGCGGGAAGTGCTCGCGCAGCCGCCGCTCGTCACCGGTGTAGAGATAGTGCTCCCACAACGTCAGGCACAGCCACGCGCCGCCGGTCGGCCACACGCCGTAGAAGGCGAAGTCCACGGGTGCCGTGCCGCGCCAGCCGTCGGTGTTGTGGTGTGCCACCCAGCCGGCGGCCCCGTAGTGCGTCTTCGCGGTTCGCGCGCCCGTCTCGGCCAGGTCCTTGATCAGGTCGAACAGCGGGTCCATGCACTCGATGAGGTTGCCCGGCGCGGCCGGCCAGTAGTTCATCTCGCAGTTGATGTTGATCGTGTACTTCGACTCCCAGGCGGGCGCGAGCGAGTCGTTCCAGACGCCCTGCAGGTTGGCGGCGTGGCCGGGGGCGCGGGAGCTGGAGATGAGCAGGTAGCGGCCGTACTGGAAGTACAGCGCGGCCAGCTGCGGGTCGGTGTCGAGCTTCTGGCGGGCGATGCGCTCGTCGGTCGGCAGCGCGACGGCCTCCGAGGTGCCCAGGTCGATCTCGACCCGGCCGAACAGCTCCTGGTAGTCGCGCAGGTGCCGGCGTCGCAGCACCTCGTACGGCCGCCCGCTCGCCTTCGTCAGATGCCGGCCGGCGACCTCGGCGGGATCGCCGCCCACGTCCTTGAAGCTGCGGTAGCTGGAGCCCATGGAGATCAGCAGCGTGACCTCGTCCGCGCCCTCGACGGACAGCGTGCCCCCGTCCGTGCCGACCGTGCCGCCCTTCGCCTTCGCCTCGGCCAGGGCACGGAAGCGGACCTCGCCCTTCATGCCCTGGGTGTCGCCGCTGACGCCGTCGATCGCGATCGTGGCGCGGCCGGCCGCGGACGTGGTCGTGGCCTGCGGGCTGGAGAAGGCGGCCGTGAACGTCACGGAGCCGGGCTTGTCGGCCGTGTGCCGGACCACGACGACCTGGTCGGGGTTGCTGGCGAAGACCTCGCGGGTGTGCCGCACGCCGTCACGGACGTAGGTGACCGTGGTGACGGCCCTGGTGAGGTCGAGCTCGCGCCGGTAGTCCGTGAACTCGGCGGGGCCCGGGAAGGTCAGCGTGAGGTCGCCCAGCACCTGGTACGGCGCCTGCTCGCTGGGCCGGCCGAGGAACTTCTGGTCGGCCAGGTTCTGCGCGGCCTGCCACTTGTCCTCCCAGACCCACTGCCTGATCTGCGGAAGGGCGGCCAGCGCCTCGGGATTGTCGTAGTCGTGCGGCCCGCCGGCCCAGATGCCGTCCTCGTTGAGCTGCAGCCGCTCGGTCTCGACACCGCCGAAGACCATGGCGCCGAGCCGGCCGCAGCCGACCGGCAGCGCCTCCAGCCACTGGGCGGCCGGGCGGGTGTACCAGAGGGTGAGCGGGTTGCCCCGCGTGCCCGCCCGCGCGGGCCCGGCGGCGACGCCGTTCACGAGCAGGGATCCGGCCGCGGCGCCCAGCCCGGTCGCGAGTACGCCTCGTCGTGTGTAGCCGTCGTCGGTGTCGCCGGTCCTGAGGGTCCTGATGGTCCCGTGATCGGTCACGGTCGCTCCTGTTCCGATGGGGGGTTCTGGCGCACTCGCCCGAGATCGGGGGTCGCCATACGTCGGATGTATCTCTTACGCTTGTCCTGGTTTTCTGTCCAGAGTTCGCGTAATTTCTGGGAAACATTGGAGGTCTTGGGATGAGTCGTATCGACGCCCACCACCACGTCTGGGATCTGTCCGCCCGCCCGCACGCCTGGCTGGAGCAGCGCAAGATGGCGCCCGTGCGGCGCACGTTCACCCTCGACGACCTCGCCGGGCCCGCGGCGGCGGCCGGCGTGAGCCGCACCGTGCTGGTGCAGGTGGTGGCCGACGCCGCCGAGACCAGGGAGTTCCTGGCCCTGGCCGCCGGGTCGCCGCTGGTCGCGGGGGTCGTCGGCTGGACCGACCTCACCGCGCCCGACGCCGCCGACGCGCTCGCCGAGCTGACCGCGCTGCCAGGCGGGCTGGTCGGCGTGCGCCACGGCGTGCAGTCCGAGCCCGACCCGGCCTGGCTCAACCGGCCCGACGTTCGCCGCGGGCTGGCCGCCGTGGCCGCGGCCGGGCTCGCCTACGACCTGCTCACGCTGCCGCACCAGTTGCCCGCCGCCATCGACACCGTGACCGCGCTGCCCGAGCTGACGTTCGTGCTCGACCACCTGTCCAAGCCGCCGATCGCCGCCGGCGAGCTGGAGCCGTGGCGCGGCCGGATCGAACAACTGGCCGCCCGGTCCAACGTCTACTGCAAGCTGTCCGGCCTGGTCACCGAGGCCGACTGGACCGGCTGGCAGGTGGCCGACCTGCGGCCGTACGCGGAGGCCGTGCTGGAGGCGTTCGGGCCTGAACGGGTGATGTTCGGCTCCGACTGGCCGGTCTGCCTGCTCGCGGCGGAGTACGGTCAGGTGGCCGCGACCGCCGACGAGCTCTGCGCCGGCCTGTCGGACGCGGAGCGGGCCGAGGTGTTCGCCGGGACGGCGCGCAGGGCGTACCGGCTGGAGGGGTAGACCCCGGCGGGGGCCGTCATCTCATGCGGCCTCCACCCGGAAGGTCGTGTGGTACGTCCGCGACTCCTGCGCGCCGAGCCAGATCATGCTGCCGTCCCGCCTGGCCGCCGCGTCACCCGACACGTGGTGCGTGGACGGCTCCAGCCCGACCGCGTAGTTGCCCGAGCGCAGGTTCAGCCACTCGAAGAAGTACGGGAACTCCTCCGCCCGCCACTCCACGGCCACCCGCATGCCCAGCCGCTCATTGACCACGGCCACGCGGTGCAGGCCGTCGGGGCGGGGGACGAGCGCGTGCTCGTACACCTGCTCCACGAACCCCGGCACGGGCCCGGGGAACGTCAGGTGATCGGCCTTCTGCTCGGCCACGCTGTCGCTCTGCCAGAGCGTCTCGCGGATGTCGGCCTCCAGCCTGGCGCCCTCGTCGAGCAGCGGCCAGCCCAGATTGATGTGATACAGGTACATGTGCGGCGCCGGCTCGAACCCGGCGTTGGTCACCGTGTCGATCAGGCGGATCTCGTTCCCGCCCAAATCGGCCTCGATCCGGCGCACCAGGCGCAGGTTCTCCGCGAAGACCGCCGCCTGGCGCACCTCGCCCTCGGCCCACAGCACGCACCGCTCGCCGTCCCACCGCTCGCCGTAGCCGCTCAGGCGGGCGGGCAGGTTGCCGGCCCGGCCGTGCAGCCCGTGCCGTACGGACTCGCGCGGCGGATACCGGTAGCCGTCGGCCGGCACGTCGCCGCCGAACAGCGTGTGGTCCAGCCCGGCCGTGACGATCAGTCCCGAGAACGAGCGCAGCCACGACAGCCCGTCCTCGTCGTTGTTCTCGTGCAGCCCCGGATGACGGAAGCCGGTGGGGGAGCGCCAGCCGAACGAGCGCCCCGCGTGCTCGGCGGGCCCGATGTCCATGCACCGGTCCACCAGCACGTCGAACGCCAGCCCCGACCCGGTGCGGAACTCCAGCGCCCTGACCCCGCGCTCCACGCCGTCGGCCAGCGTCACCAGCCGGACCCCGCCGGCCGCGCTCAGATCGCCCGTCAGCTCGGCCAGCCGCCTGCGGTCCCGCGTCATGCCATCACCCACCCTCCGTTGACTTCGAGGCACTGGCCGGTGACGAACGAGGCGTCAGGCCCGGTCAGGAACGACACCACGGCCGCCAGCTCCTCGGGAGTGCCGCGCCGCCGCAGCGCCTGCCGTTCCAGGACCATCCGGTTGTACGCCTCCAGGTCCTCGTGGATCTCCTCGGCCGCGGTCGGGAACGCGCCGGGGGAGACGCAGTTGACCCGGATCTCCCTCGGTCCGAGCTCGCGGGCCAGCGCCCTGGTGAAGGCGGCCGCCGCGCCCTTGGTGGAGACGTACGCGGCCAGGTCGGGCCAGCCGCCGTGCATGGTGATCGAGGCGACGTTGACGATCGCCCCGCCGCCCTGGCCGAGCATCTGCCTGGCCGCGTGCTGGGCGCACAGCCAGTAGGCGCGCTGGTTGACCGCGACGACCTCGTCGTACTCCTCCGGCGCCACCTCCAGGAACGGCCGGGCCGGATAGACGGCGGCGTTGTTGACGAGAATGCCGACCGGGCCGAGCCTGGCCGCGGTCTCGGTGAAGGCGGCCTCGATCGCCGCCGGGTCGCGCAGATCGGTCTTCAGGTTGAGTGCGCCGTCGAGGCCGTCCGCGTCGACGTCGAGTGCGGCCACCTGGTGGCCGTCGGCGGCCAGGCGGCGCACGATCGCGCGGCCCAGCGCCCCGGCGGCGCCGGTGACGAGCGCCGTGGTCATCAGATACCTCCGAGGAAACCCCCGCCTTCAGGCGGGGGAGGAATTGGACCCCTGCGGAGCAGGACAGAGGCAGCCGATTCGCCGTCAGGCGAACCGGCGTCAAAACGCCGCGCGACACGGCACGATCCGTTAATCTGTTCGGCGGTGGCGACAACCAAGCCGCCGGACGAACGATCAGGAACACCCTCGCCGCCGGGCTGGCGGAGAGGCAAAACGCCTGTGGAGCTGGTGTAAGACCTCAACGAGAATTTCCTTTCTCGGGCGGGCGACCGGCAGTGAAGCAGGAAGCCTCACGGGCGACCGTGGGAATCCCCCTTCTTTGGGAGGGGGAGGATGTCAAGGGGTCCTCCATTCCTCGTGCAGGGTCTTCAGCAGGTCGCGGGCGGGGGTGCGGGCGAGCAGCCCGTCGCGGATCAGCGCCGACGAGCGCTCCTGCGCCGCGATGTAGCCGGGGAAGCGCGGCCTGATCCAGGCGGCCTCCATGGTGGCGAGCGTGTCGCGGTAGAAGCCGGTGCCGCCTTCGGTCCAGACCGAGCGGGCGGCCGGATGCCCCCCGGCCGACGGGAACAGCTCCGCCTGCACCGGCTCCGACACCAGGCGCAGCAGGTGCGCGCGGATCGCGTCGCGGTTCGCCCCGGAGCCGGCCCCGGAATTCGCACTGAGATTGGCACTGAGATTGGCACTGAGGCGCTGCCGCGAGACCACGAGCCCGGTGCCGCCGAGCACGCTGCCCGGCGGGTGGCCGGGCCAGGCGGGCGCGTCGCCGAAGGCCAGGGGATAGGTGACGTAGCCATACAGAAGCGGGCAGAAGGCCACCCGGCCGGCCGTCATCGCGTCCAGCACGCCGATCGGGTTGAGCAGCGACACCTCGGGGTCCGACAGCGCCAGCAGCTCGGCCATCAGCTCCAGCGCCCGCTCACCGGCCCGCTCGTCGAGGAAGTCCCCCGTACGAGTGGGGCCGCACAGCGCGCAGAACATCAGGAACGCGTGCGGCCCGCCCAGGCACAGCGCCGTCCGCGTGCCGGCGGACAGCTCGGCCACCTCCGGCCACGTGCGCGGCAGCCGCACGCCGGGCCTGGCGGCGGCCACCTGGGTGGCGGCGTCCAGGGGCAGCGCCCACTGGCGGCCGTCCAGCCGGTAGCTCTCGTACGACCGGCCCGCGAACGCCAGCCCGGCCAGCTCGGCCGGTTCGAACAGCTCCTCCATCGGCACCAGCGCGTCCAGTGCCGCGCCCAGTCCGGGATGGTCGATCACCAGCACGTCGTACGTCTCGCACAGCCGCGCGATCGGCTCGGACTCGAACCCCTCCAAGGGCTGCCGGTCCCACTCGATCGGCTCGGGGACGGCCCCGTATGGGTTCGCGCCCGCGTGGTCGAGCCGGGTCAGCTCGTCCAGCGGGGCGTACCCGCGCGGATGGTCCCAGGTCAGTCCTCGCATGCCAGCACGCCCTCCGCCACCAGCTCCTCCGTCCGCCGGGCGGAGTAGCCGAGCTCGCCGAGCAGCTCCCTGGTGTGCTCGCCGACGAGCGGCGCGCCCCTGCGGACCTCGGGCGGGGTGGCGCTGAAGCCGTAGGGGAAGCCGGGGGTGGTGACCGTGCCCTCGGTGCGGTGCTCGTAGGTGACGAACGAGCCGTTGTGCTTGACCTGCGGGTCCTCGACCAGGTCGGCGTAGCCGTAGACCGGGCCCGCCCACAGGTCGTGGCGGGCGCAGATCTCCAGCCACTCCGCCGTCGTGCGCGCGGGCAGGCGCCCCGCCACCAGCGCGGTGATCTCGTCGCGCCTGGTGTGGCCGTCGGCGTCGCCGTCCATCGCGGCCAGCTCCGGCAGGTCCAGCGCCACGGCCAGCCCGTCCAGCCTGGGCATGCCGAGCGCGATGTAGCCGTCCTTGGTGGCGAAGACGCCGTACGGGGCGCGGATGTAGGTGTGGCCGTGCGGCTCGCGCCCGCGCCGCTGCGGCACCCCGCCGACCGTGTAGATCGACAGCTCCTGCATCTGCACGGCGACGGCCGCGTCCAGCATGTTGACGCTCACCCGCTGGCCCTCGCCGGTGCGCTCGCGGTGCAGCAGCGCGGCCAGCGCGCCCTCGAACGCGCTGTAGGCGGTGATGGCGTCGATGGCGTAGGAGCCGGCGGGCGCCGGCGGGTCGCCCTCGCGGCCGGTGTTGAGCATGGCGCCGCTCATGGCCTGCAGCAGCAGGTCCTGGCCGGGGCGCGAGGTGTAGGGGCCGCTCTCGCCGTAGCCGGACATCGAGACGTACACGATCCGCGGATTGAGCCCGCTGATCGTCTCGTGGTCCATGCCGAGCCGCTCGGCCACGCCGGGCCGGTAGTTCTGCAGGAACACGTCCGCCGTGGCGGCCAGCCGGTGCACGATCTCGCGGCCCGCGTCGGCCTTGAGGTTGACGGCCAGGCTGCGCTTGTTGCGGTTGAGCGACAGGAACGAAGCGTTCACCCGCCTGCCGGTGGCGCCGCCGGCGGGGGCGTGCCGCTGCCACTCGCCGCCGACCGGCTCCACCTTGACCACGTCCGCGCCCAGGTCGCCCAGGCGCATCGCGGCCAGCGGGCCCGCCATCGCGATGGACAGGTCCACCACGCGGTATCCGTCGAGCACGCCCATGTCAGCGGCCCTCGAACGCGGGCTCGCGGCGCGCGGCGAAGGCGGCCCTGCCCTCGGCGGCGTCGGCGGTGGCGAAGCAGACGGTCTGCAGGTCGCGCTCGTACTGGATGGCCTGGTCGAGCGGCATCGAGTAGGCGGCCTTGAGGTTGGCCTTGGCCGTCTGGGCGGCGATCGGCGCGCGCCTGGCGATGGTGGCCGCCAGCTCCTTGGCCGCCTTCAGCAGCTCCTCGCGCGGATGCACGTCGGTGACCAGCCCCCATGCGCGGGCTTTGGCGGCGTCGATGGGGTCGCCGGTGAGCAGCATGGTGGCCGCGTTGCTCGGCCCGACCGCGTGCGCCAGCAGCGCCGACTGGCCGCTGCCGCCGATCCAGCCCAGCTTGATCTCCGGTGCGGCGAACGTGGCCGTCTCCGCGGCCAGCCTGATGTCGCAGGCCATGGCCAGCTCCAGGCCGCCGCCGTAGGCGTAGCCGTTGACGGCTGCGACGATGGGCTTGCGCAGGGCGCGGACGGCGTCGCCGTAGTCGCCGCGGTTGCGGAACTCCCAGGCGGTGGCGTAGTCGTCGAGCTCGCGGATGTCGCTGCCCACGCAGAACGAGCGCTCGCCCGCTCCGGTGAGCACCGCTACGCGCAGGCCGGGGTCGGCGTCGATCCGCGACAGGCAGGCGCGCAGCGCGGCGGCCATGTCCGGGGTGACGGCGTTGAGTTTCGCGGGTCGGTTGAGGGTGACGACGGCCACCGGGCCGTCGACGTCGAGGAGGACGTCCAAGGGAGCCCTTTCTTGCGGGTAGTTCCAGCGGCTTGCGGCCGGTTCCCGCGGGTTGTTCCAGCGGCTTCCGGCCGGGCGTTCAGCAGCAGAGGCGTACGTGCTGCTCGGCGTCGGCGCGGGCGACCTCGACCACCGTGCGCATGGCCTCCTCGGCCTCGCTGTGGTGGCGTCGCCCGATGGCCTGGGCCACGCGTTCGTGACCGGGCAGCGTCTCCTTGTTGTGCGCCACCGAGCGGGTGTGCACCTGGCGCACGGACCGCAGGGCGATGCTGATCATGTCGTAGATGTAGAGCAGCAGATCGTTGTCGGCCGCGGCGAAGACCGCCTTGTGGAAGGCCAGGTCGGCCTCGATGAACGGCTCGGGGTCGTCGGCGGTGGCGTACAGCGCCTCCATGGCCGCGTCGATGCGGCGCACGGCCGCGGCGTCGGCCCGCTCGGAGGCCACCCGCGCCGCGCCCGGCTCCAGCGCGACCCGCAGGTCGGCCAGCACCCGGATGTCGCGCGGTGTGGGCTCGGGCTCGAAGCGCCAGCTCAGCACGTCGGCGTCGAGCAGGCTCCAGGACTCGCGCGGGCGCACGATCGTGCCCGCGCTCCTCCTGGTCTCCAGCAGGCCCTTGCCGGCCAGCACCTTCACGCCCTCCCGCACGGCGGAGCGGCCCACGCCGAGCTCGCCGACCAGCTCCTCCTCGATGGGGATGGACGTGCCCGGGGGCAGCGTGCCGCCGACGATGCGGGCGCCGAGGGCCTGGACGACCTGGACGTGCCGGGCCGAGTCCCTCTGGGGATCGTTTGCCACGGCACCGCACGCTATCCCGAGCGGGCTGGAATTCCTAGGCTTTCATCTGATGAAATTGGTACTTCATCAGATGAAGTGACTTTTCGGGATATTGGTAGTACCTTTCCGGCAAGTGGTACGACCAATCGCGCCGAGGTACCCACCATGACCACCGACCCCGCCACCGGCCCTGGCTCCCCGTCTGGAGCCGGCGCCGGTTCCGACGTCGCCGCCGCCGATTTCGCCTCCGGCTCCCTGTCGGATGCGCTCTCCGACGCCCTGTCCGACCTGATCCGCGACCTCGGGGAAGGCGCCAGACTGCCGCCGGAACGGGAGCTGGCCGAGCGGCTGGGCGTCAGCCGCGGCGCGCTGCGCGACCGCCTGCGACTCCTGGAGGGCTTCGGCGTGCTGAGCCGGCGCCAGGGCTCCGGCACCTACGTGCGCCGGCTGGCCCCGCAAGGGCTCGAATTCGCCCTCGACCTGGCCCTGTCGGCCAGCCACCTCAGCATCGAGTCCCTCCACTCCGTACGGGTGGCGCTGGAACGCCAGGCCGCCAGGGAGGCCGCGCGCAAGGGAGACCCGGTCGCGATCGGCCACGTCGGCAAGGCCCTGGCCGACATGGAGGCCGCCGCCACCGCCGAGGACATCGACCGGGCCGACTTCGCCTTCCACCAGGCGCTGCTGCACGCCACCGGCAACGCCGCCCTGACCTTCTTCGCCGACGCGATGACCGGCGTGCTGTTCCGCGCCGTACGCCAGCGCCGCGACCGGCTCAAGACCCACCCGCGCGACAAGGAGCTCTCGCTGGCCGCCCACCGGCCCCTGTACGAGGCGCTGCTGGCCGGCGACGAGGACGCCGCCGGGCAGGCCAGCGACGACCACTTCCAGGTCTGGCACGACCTGTTCACCCAACCCGAGATGCAACGGCCATGACGACGGGCCCGCGCCAGACGGGGCCGGACGACAGGGCCGGACGACGGGGCCGGACGACAGGGGCGGACGACGCGGCCGGGACACACCCTTGACGGAGGCGCGGCCCTTGAGGACGCCACCAGGACACACCCCTCACGGAGACAGACCATGACGACAACCCTGGGACTCATCCACACCTCGGCCACGCTCGTGCCGGTGTTCGCCGAGTTGTGCGCGAAACACCTGCCGGGCGTCGAGACGTTCAACATCGTCGACGACAGCCTGATCAAGAACACCGTGGCCGCCGGCCACCTCACGCCGAGCACCGCGCGCCGGGTCGCCGGCCACATCGGCTCGGCCGAGGAAGCCGGGGCCGATCACATCCTGGTCACCTGCTCCTCCATCGGCGCGGCCGTGGAGGCGTCCGAGCCGCTGACCGGCGTGCCGGTGACCCGGGTGGACCGCCCGATGGCCGACAGGGCCGTGGCGCTCGGCCGCCGCATCGGCGTGTGCGCCACTCTCCCCACCACCCTCGACCCCACCGCCGATCTGGTACGCAGGCGCGCCGCGGCGGCCGGCGCCGAGATCGAGCTGACCGCCAGGCTGTGCGAGGGCGCCTTCGAGGCCCTCATGAGCGGTGACGCCGCCACCCACGACGCCCGCGTGGGCGCCGCGCTGGCCGAGCTGAGCGGGCAGGTGGACGTGATCGTGCTGGCCCAGGCGTCGATGGCGCGGGTCGCCGGGGCCGTCGAGTCACCGGTGCCCATCCTGGCCAGCCCTCCGCTGGCCATGGAACACCTGGCGAAGGAGCTGCATGCGTGAGATGACGGTGGCCACGTACCGAGTGGTCACCCGCCTGCCGCTGGAGCAGGCGGTCAGCGCCATCGCGGGCGAGCAGAGCACCGGCACGTTCGTCAGCGTCGCGGGCGAGACCGACGAGCTGCGCGCCCGCCACAGCGCCGTGGTGCTCGGCATGACGGAGATCCCCGCGCCGATCGGGGAGGCCCTGCCCGGCACGCGTGGGTCGGGGCCGCTGCACGCCGCCCTCGTCCGGATCGGCTTCCCGCTGGACAACACCGGGCCGTCGCTGACGAACCTGTTCCCGGTGGTCGCGGGCAACCTGTACGAACTGCGCGAGCTGGCCGGGCTCAAGCTGGTCGACCTGGAGCTGCCGGAGGCGTTCGGGCGGGCGTACCTGCCGGCCGCGTACGCCGTCGAAGGCACCCGACGGCTGACCGGGCGGCCGGAGGGCGTGCTCATCGGCACCATCGTCAAGCCCAACGTCGGCCTGCGCCCGTCCGACTACGTGGACCTGGTGCTGGAGCTGGGCCTGGCCGGGGCCGACTTCATCAAGGACGACGAGGTCAACGCCGACTGCCCGCCCGCCCCGCTCGCCCAGCGCGTCAGGGCCGTGACGGGGGCGCTGGACGAGGTGGAGCGGCGTACGGGGCGGCGGCCGATGTACGCCTTCAACATCAGCGACGAACCCGACCGGATGCTGCGCCACCACGACATGGTGGTGGCCGCCGGCGGAACCTGCGTCATGGTCAACCTCAACGTGGTCGGCTTCCCGGCCGTGGCCATGCTGCGGCGGCACGCCAGGGTGCCGATCCACGCCCACGTCACCGGCATCGGGGCGCTGGCCCGGCATCCGGGGCTCGGGATCGGGCCGGCGGCGTACCAGAAGCTGGCCCGCCTGACCGGCGTCGACCACCTGCACTGCGGCGGGTTCCACAGCAAGTTCTACGTGAGCGACGACGAGGTGGCGGCCATGGTCGGGGCGGTGCGCGCGCCGCTGCTCGGCGGCTTCCCGTGCCTGCCGGTGCTGTCGTCGGCGCAGTGGGCGGGAACGGCGCCGGTCACACGGGAACGTACGGGGACCGACGACCTGCTGGTGCTGGCGGGCGGGGGAGTGCTCGGCCACCCGGACGGACCTGCGGCCGGCATCACCAGCATCCGCAAGGCCTGGACCGCCATCGCCGCGGGGGTGCCGCTGACGGAGGTCGACTCGCCGGAACTGTCCAGAGCCCTCGAACACTTCGGCGGCGTGGTGACGAGATGAAACCGGTGTCATGACGTTGATCGCTTTCGTGGCTGACGACTTCACCGGGGCGACCGACGCGTTGTGGCAATTCAGGCGGTTCGGGCTGAGCGGGTCGCTGGTCACGGACGTGGCTCACCTGCACGATCGGGACGACGTCATCGGCGTCGCCACCACCGCCCGCGCGTCGGCCGACCCGGTCGCGGTCGCGCTCCCGGCGCTCAGGGCGGTGGCGGCGCTCGGGCCGCTGGCCGTCCAGTACAAGATCTGCTCCACGTTCGACTCCTCGCCCGCGCACGGGAGCATCGGCGCGGTCATCGCGGCCCTGCACCGGGAAGGGCTGGCCCGGCGCGCGGTGCCGGTGCTGGCGGCGCAGCCGGAGTTCGGGCGCTACACGGTGTACGGCAACCACTTCGTCCAGGCCGGGGACGAGGTCGTCCGCCTCGACCGGCATCCGCCCGCCCGCGACCACCCCGTCACCCCCGCGACCGAGGCCGACCTGCGGGTACGTCTGGAGGAGCAGGGCGCGGGGCGCACCGGCCTGCTGCCGGCGGGGGCGTCGGAGGAGGCGTACCGGGCGCGGAGCCGGGACGCCGCCTTCATCGCGGACGCCTCGACCGAGCAGCACCTCCGCGCCCTCGGCCGCCTGCTCCTCGCCGACACCGCACCGGGGGACGTGCTGTTCTGCGCCGGCTCAGGAGGACTGAGCTACGCCCTCGCCTCAGCTCTAACCCCCCACCCCACCCAGTCACCGGCCCAGTCACCGGCCCACCCACCGGCCCACCCACCGGCACCGCCAGAAGCCGGGCCGGGGTCGAAGGCCATGCCGGAGGCAGAGGCCGAGCCGGGGTCAGTGGTGATGGCGGGGTTGGAGGCCGGGCCGGGGCCGGAGGCGATGGCAAGCCCAACAGAGGGGCCGGTGGCGAGGCCAACAGCGAAGGCGGGAGCGACGGCGAAGGCGGGGGCGGTGCTGGTCGTGTCCGGGAGCCGGTCGCCGGTCACCGTCCGGCAGATCGGCGCGGCGGAGCGGGCCGGTTGGACGGTGGTGGACGTCTCCGCAGGCCAGGACGCGATCGTCCAAGCCGAGGAGAGCCTGCGTGCCGGGTGTCACACGATCGTGCAATCCACCAGGAGCCCGGCGCGCGATCCGGCCGGGATCGGTGAGCTGCTCGGCCGGGTGGCCGCCGCGTCGGTGCGGGCCGGGGTGGTGCGGCGGCTGGTGGTGGCCGGTGGCGACACTTCTGGTCAGGTCGTCGCGGCGCTCGGGGCGCGAGCCCTCGACGTCATCGGCGCGCTCACGGTCGGAGGTCCGGTGTGCGTGCTGGCCGCCGATGATCCGGCGTTCGACGGGCTGGAGGTGGCGCTCAAGGGCGGCCAGGTGGGGGACGACGACTACTTCCTGCGAGCCGCGACGTGCCACCGGCCGCCGGTCGTGACGTCTCCCCGGCCCGCGACGTCTCCCCTGCCTGCGACGTGACCTGCCCACCCCTGCCCCTGGCGGCGGTTCGCTTGTAGCCGGGGCGGGGACCGTACACCCGGGGCGGTATGGCCGGGGAGGGGCGTGCACCACGGGAGACGCAGGCAGGGACACGCCTCGGGTGGGATGTCCGGGGCGGCCCCGACCGGCAGCGTGAAGGCATGATGTTTCCGGATTTGCAGGGCAAGGTAGCGCTGGTCACCGGTGGTTCGGGTGGCATCGGGCGCGAGACCGTACGGGTGCTGGCCGCTCAGGGCATGCGTGTCGCCGTCAACGGCCGTGACCCCGCCGCCATCGAGGCCACCGTGAACGAGGTCCCGGACGGCCGGGCCATCGGGGTGCCGGCCGACACCACCGACCAGGCCGCGGTCGAGTCGATGCGCGAGCAGGTCGAGCGGCGTCTGGGCCCGGTGGACGTGCTGGCGGTCTTCGCGGGCGGCGGCACAGGCCGGCCGCGGCCGATCGACGAGACGAGCGCGGCGGACTGGCACGCCACCGTGGACGCCAACCTCACCTCCACGTTCCTCGTCATCAGGACCTTCCTGCCGAGCATGAGAGAGCGTGGACAGGGCTCGATCATCACCATGTCGTCCCTGGCCGCCCGCACCCCCACCCCCGCCTCGGTGGCGTACACGGCGGCCAAGGCCGGGGTGATCGCGCTGACCAGGCAGCTGGCGTACGAGCTGGGCCCGGCCGGTGTGCGGGTCAACAACGTCGCGCCCTCGACGATCATGACGGAGCGCCTGGAGGGGCGGATGCCGCCGGAGTTCGCCGAGCGCATGCTGGCCGAGCACCCGCTCGGACGGCTCGGCCGGCCGCTGGACGTGGCCAACGTGACGGCCTTCCTCGCCTCGGACGCCTCCTCCTGGCTGACCGGCCTGACGATCGACGTGGCCGGCGGCAAGTGGATGCCATGACGGACAGGACACCGCCTGCGGGCGGGAGAGCCGGGGCGGCGTTTGACGGCGCGCACTCACCCCTCAGCGAATATGGTGTGGATCACGCCGGTTCGTCCTCATTCGTGTACGGATCCTGTGACACAGGGCATCTGCGAGACGTCCGAAAGGGGATCTGGTAGGCGATATTTCCGCAGGTCGAGGCCAGGAAGTGAACTCGTCTGACAGGGCTCGTCGATCTTTTGTGAGTGACCTGACCGTTATATGGCTCCGTTTCTGCCTGTTATCCCTTTTCTTATATTGTTCGCGTTGATCGCCATCCCGCTGACATGTGAATTTCACGACGTGGGACGGGTTTACGTTGAGGGGGCGCTGCTCCGCCTGTGAGTTCGCGCCCTCGATCAGCGCGAACGGAGAGTAATGGGCAAGTACCTGCTCCGCAGGTTGGCAATAAATGTGATCTTGGTAGCCATCGCGGCAAGCCTCGCGTACATGCTCGCGGCGACGACCATGAACCCGCGAGCCGCGTACGAGGGCCGGCAGCCGCCGGTGCCCGAGGCGGTCATCGACGCCACACTTGACGCCTACAACCTGAACGACAAGACCCCCGTGCTCGTGCGCTACGGCACCTGGGCCAAGGGGGTCGTCACCGGGGACTTCGGCAAGACCTGGAACGGCGGCTCGGTCAACGGCGAGATGGGCCGGCGCATCATGGTCAGCCTGCGCCTCCTGCTGATCGGCACGGTCCTGGGGTTCGCCCTGGGGGTGGTGCTGGGGGCGGTCTCCGCGGTGAAGCAGTACAAGTTCAGCGACCGGTTAATCGGGGTCAGCTCTTTCGTGATCATGGCCATCCCGGTGTTCGTGCTGGCGACCCTGCTGGCGATCGCCACGTACAACCTGAACAGAGGGCTGGGGTTCACGCTGATCGAGTACACCGGCGAGTACAACCCGCGGCTGTCCGGCTGGGACCAGTTCGTCAACCGGCTCAACCACCTGATCCTCCCGACGATCTCGCTCAGCCTCGGCTCGATCGCCTTCTACAGCCGGATCCAGCGCAACATGATGCTGGACGTGCTGGGCCAGGACTTCGTCCGCACGGCCATGGCCAAGGGGCTGCGGCGGCGGACGGCGCTGACGAAGCACGCGCTGCGCACCGCGCTGATCCCGTCGGCCACCTACTTCGCCTTCGCGTTCGGGACGATGTTCACGGGAGCCACGTTCACCGAGAAGATCTTCGCCTGGCACGGCATGGGCGCCTGGCTGGTCGACTCGATCAACCAGAACGACGTCAACTCCGTCGCCGCGGTCACCTTCTTCGCCGCGGTCTGCATCCTGTTCGCCTCCTTCCTGTCGGACCTGCTGGTCGCGGCGCTCGATCCTCGGGTCCGGGTGAGCTGACATGCGTTCGAAAGTCGTCCTCAGGCGCCTGCTGCGCAACAACCAGGCCCGGTACGGGTTCGTCGCCCTGGTCCTGCTGGTCGGGCTGGCCTACGTCGGGCCGTACTTCGGCGCGTACGAGTGGACCGAGAAGGACTTCATGTCCTTCCTGTCGCCACCGGGCGGTGACCACTGGTGGGGCACCACCTCGATCGGCCAGGACATGTACGCGGTCACGCTGCGCGGCATGCAGAAGTCCATCATCATCGGCCTGCTGGTGGCGCTGATCTCGACCGGCCTGGCGGCCATCGTCGGCGCGTTCGCCGGATATTTCGGCGGATGGGTGGACCGGGTGCTCATGTGGGGTGTGGACCTGCTGCTGGTCCTGCCGAGCTTCCTGGTCATCGCGATCATCTCGCCGAGACTGCGCGAGGGCACCTGGCTCTGGTTCGTGGCGCTGCTCGCCGCGTTCTCCTGGATGATCACCTCCAGGGTCGTGCGCAGCATGACGCTCTCGCTCCGCGAGCGGGAGTACGTCCTGGCCGCCGTCTACATGGGCATCCCCCGCTGGAAGATCATCTTCCGGCACATCGTGCCCAACCTGTCCTCTCTGCTCATCATCGACGCGACGCTCAACGTCAGCGGCGCGATCATCGGTGAGGCCGCGCTGTCCTTCTTCGGGTTCGGCATCCAGCCGCCCGACGTCTCGCTGGGCACGCTGATCGCGACCGGCTCCGGCAACGCCACCGGCTATCCGTGGCTGTTCGCCTTCCCCGCCGGCCTGCTGGTCGCCCTGGTGCTCAGCGTGAACCTGATCGGCGACGGCCTGCGCGACGCACTCGACCCGGGGAGCAACACGTGAGCATTCTGGAGGTCAAGGACCTCACCGTCACCTTCCCCGGCGGCATCGAAGCCGTGCGCGGCGTCAGCTACGAGGTCGAGCGCGGCGAGGTGCTCGGCATCGTCGGCGAGTCCGGTTCGGGCAAGTCGGTGACCTCGCTGGCCGTGATGGGCCTGCTGCCGAAGAACGCCGTGGTGGACGGCTCGGTCACCCTGCACGGGCAGGAACTGCTCGGCATGAAGGAAGACGACCTGGTCAAGGTGCGCGGCAAGGCGATCAGCATGATCTTCCAGGATCCGCTGTCGGCCTTCACGCCCGTCTTCACCATCGGCGACCAGATCGCCGAGGCCGTCCGCATCCACCAGAAGATGGGCAAGGACAAGGCCGCCAAGCGGGCCGTCGAACTGCTCGACCTGGTCGGCATCCCCAACCCGAGCCTGCGGGCCAAGGCGTTCCCGCACGAGTTCTCCGGTGGCATGCGGCAGCGCGCGATGATCGCCATGGCCATCGCCAACGACCCCGACCTGCTGATCTGCGACGAGCCGACCACCGCGCTCGACGTCACCATCCAGGCCCAGGTGCTGGAGGTGCTCAAGACCGCGCAGCAGGAGACGGGCGCGGGCATCGTGATGATCACCCACGACCTGGGCGTCATCGCCGGCATGGCCGACCGGGTGCTCGTCATGTACGCGGGGCGCCCGGTCGAGCAGGGGCCCGTCGAGGACATCTACTACCGGCCGCGGATGCCGTACACGATGGGGTTGCTCGCCTCGATCCCCAGGGTCGACGGCGAGGAGGGGCCGCTGGTGCCCATCGACGGCAATCCGCCGTCGCCGGCGGCGCTGCCGCCCGGCTGCCCGTTCGCGCCGCGCTGCCCGATGAAGGTGGACATGTGCGACGACGAGGAGCCGCCGCTGACGGCCTTCGGCGGCGGGCGGCACGTGGCCTGCATCCGCGCGCACGAGATCGAGCACAAGAACCTGACCGGAGCCGACGTGTTCCCGGTGCCGGTCATCCCGCCGAGCGACGTGGTCCGCGTGCCGCGCGCCGAGCGGCCGACCGTGCTGGAGCTCGATCAGCTGATCAGGCACTACCCGCTGATGAAGGGCGCGGTCTTCAAGCGCCGCGTCGGCACGGTGTACGCCGTCGACGGCATCAGCCTCGACATCGCCCAGGGCGAGACGCTGGCCCTGGTCGGGGAGTCCGGCTGCGGCAAGACCACCACGCTGCAGCAGATCATGCAGCTCCAGCCGCCGCAGGGCGGCCGGGTGGTCGTGCTCGGCAAGAACAGCGCCGAACTGGACAAGGCGGCGCGCAAGGCGCTCCGCGGCGACCTGCAGATCGTCTTCCAGGACCCGATGGCCGCGCTCGACCCGCGCATGCCGATCGGCGACATCATCGCCGAGCCGCTGCGCGCGCACGGCGTCAAGGAGGACGTGGCGGGCAAGGTCGCCGAGCTGCTGCGGCTCGTCGGGCTGGCGCCTGAGCACGCGGAACGTTATCCGCAGCAGTTCTCCGGCGGCCAGCGCCAGCGCATCGGCATCGCCCGCGCGCTCGCGCTGGAGCCGAAGCTGCTGGTGCTGGACGAGCCGGTCTCGGCACTCGACGTGTCCATCCAGGCAGGCGTGATCAACCTGCTGGAGGAGCTGAAGAACAGGCTGGGCCTGTCCTACCTGTTCGTGGCGCACGACCTGGCGGTGGTACGGCATCTCGCCGACCGCGTGGCGGTCATGTACCTGGGCCGGATCGCCGAGATCGGGGCGGTCAAGAACGTCTACGACCGTCCGGCGCACCCCTACACGCAGGCGCTACTGTCGGCGATCCCGCTGCCCGACCCCGAGATGGAACGCACCCGCAAGCGGATCCTGCTCGAAGGTGACCTGCCCAGCCCGGCGGATCCGCCGTCGGGATGCAGGTTCCGCACCAGATGCCCCAAGTTCGCCCGGCTGAGCGAGGCCGAGCAGCAGCGGTGTGTGGACGAAGAGCCCTCGGTTGCCCGGCTGACGAGTGCCGTGGACCACGGTGCCGCCTGCCATTACGCGGAGGAGATCGAGGTCATCACGGCCTCGGAAAATCAGGAGGAAGAGTGAAGGTTCATTACCGTGCGGCCGCTGGGCTGGCGGTCCTGGCCATGGCCGTCGCGGCCTGTGGCGGTGGCGGCGGCACCGAGAACAAGCAGCCGAACGCCGAGCAGTCCAAGCAGGCTCAGCAGCAGATGACGGAGACCCCGATCATCAGCATCAACTCCGTCCCGTACGCGCAGGTCAAGGACGGCGGCACGCTCACCCTGGCGATCGGGCAGTGGCCCACGCAGTGGAACGGCAACCACGTCGACGGCAACCAGGCCGACACGGCGACGATGCTGGACCCGATCATGCCGCAGCTGATGATGGCGGACGAGAACGCCACGTTCACCCCGAACAAGGACTACGTCACCGACGTCAAGAACGACATGTCCTCGGGCAAGCAGGTCATCACCTACACGATCAACGACAAGGCCAAGTGGTCGGACGGCACGCCGATCACCTGGAAGGACCTTGAGGCGGCGTGGAAGGCGAACAACGGCGAGAACAAGAAGTTCAAGCCGGCCTCCACCGACGGGTGGGACAAGATCGAGTCCGTCGCCAAGGGTGACACGGACAAGGTCGCGGTCATCACCTTCAAGAAGCCGTACTCGGAGTGGCAGGGCCTGTTCAACCGCGGCACCTCGCACCTCTTCCCGGCCGAGCACATCGACACGCCGGAGAAGTACGAGAAGGACTACCTGCAGAAGCTCCCGGTCACGGCCGGTCCGTTCAAGGTGGAGTCCCTCGACGAGGGCACCAAGACGCTCACCCTGGTGCGCGACGAGAACTGGTGGGGCCAGAAGGCCAAGCTCGACAAGCTGATCTACCGGGCCATCCCCGACCCGGCCGCCGAGGTGAACGCCTTCGCCAACGGCGAGCTTGACGCCGCGGAGATCGCCGCCGGCGCCCCGGCCGACCTGAAGCGGGCCAAGGAGGTGCCGGGCGCCGAGATCCGCAAGGCTCTCAGCCCGAACTGGCGCCACATCACGGTGAACAACCAGAGCGAGTTCCTGAAGGAGAAGGAAGTTCGCCAGGCTGTTCAGTACGCGATCAACCGTGACGTGATCACGCAGTCGGACCTGAAGGACATGGAGTGGCCGCTGCAGACGCTCGGCAACCACGTCTTCATGAACAACCACAAGGGCTACGTCGACAACTCCGGCGACCTTGGCAAGTACAACCTGGACAAGGCCAAGCAGTTGCTCGACACGGCCGGCTGGAAGCAGGAGGGCGAGTACCGCAAGAAGGACGGCAAGGAGCTCGCGCTCACCTTCGTCATCCCGACGGCGACGCCCGTCTCGCAGACGGAGGGTGAGCTCACCCAGGCCATGCTCAAGGAGGCCGGGATCAAGGTCACGATCCGCCCGGTCCCCGTGGACAAGTTCTTCAACGACTTCATCATCAAGGGCGACTTCGATCTGGTGCCGTTCTCCTGGATCGGCACGCCGCTGCCGCTGGGCTCGCTGCCGCAGATCTACAAGACCGGCTCGGAGAGCAACTTCCCCAAGATGAGCGACCCCGAGGTCGACGCCGCCATCCAGGCGGCCGTGGACGAGATGGACCCGGCCGCGGCGATCACGAAGGCCAACGAGGCCGACAAGCTGATCTGGGACCGGGTGCACACCATCCCGCTGTACCAGCGGCCTGAGATCTTCGCGACGAAGAAGACGGTGGCGAACTGGGGCGCCCGCGGTTACAAGTACTACGACTGGACGGCCGTCGGCTTCACCGGCTGACGTTCCACCCGGCAGTGACACCAGGGACCCCCGGCCGCTCCGGCCGGGGGTCTTTCGTCTATTTCGCGAACTCCTGGATCGTCATCGGCGGCCGGCCGCCGTGCCGTTCGATGCTTTCTGTGACGCGGTAGAGCGGGTGGTCGCCGGCGCCGATGAAGCGGAAGAGCGCCCACAGGTGGGTCAGGTGCTCGACGGTGACCGCGTCGCCGTACACGTCCGCCGCCCACGCCTCCCACTCCTCGGGCGGAACGTTCTCGTACGTCACCCCGAGCGCGTCCGCCGCCTCACCGGCCGTCGCCAGCTGTCCCGTCACCAGGCACACCGGGTCGGCGGGGGCCTGATCGAGCAGCAGCCCCGCGCCGACCCTGGCCACGTCCTCGGCCGCGACCAGCGGGATCCACGTGTCCGCAGGGCCGAGGGGGAGCGCCAGCCGGCCCGCCGCGGCGGCCACGACGGCGAGGTTCTCGAAGAACACCGCCGCCCTCAGGTGCACCGCGCCCACCCCGGCCCAGTCGAAGACCTGCTCCGACACCCAGTGGCGGCGCATCCTGGGCGTGCCCGCCTGGGGGGAGGCGTCGAGCTGGGAAACCTCGACGACGCGCTCGACCCCCTCCTCCCTGGCCGCCGCCGCGAACGCGCCGGTGGCCTCCAGCAGGCCCGCCGTCACCGGGTAGGTGAAGAACGCCCGCCTGATCCCGCGCATGGCAGGGCGTACCGACGAGATCTCGCACAGATCGCCGACCACCACCTCGGCGCCGAGCTCGCGCAGCTCCCGTGCCCGGTGATCGTCGGTGCGCACGAAGGCGCGCACGGCCTCGCCGCGGCGCAGCAGCAGGTCCACGACGTGCCGCCCGGTCGAACCCTGCGGCCCGCCGGCCGCTCCCGTGACCAGGATCATCGCCGCTCCCCAAGGGTCAGGGTGAGCAGGCCGAGGCGTTCCAGGTCGCGCAGGAACGGCTCGGCGGGGAACGCCTCGGCCGGGGCGTACACACCCGGCTCGCCGGGGCCCAGGCCGTCGGCCAGCCGGACGGCGGCCTCGACCGAGGTCAGGGCGCTCATGCGCCACAGGTCCCGCCCGCGCGCCTGCCCGGCCCGGCCGCCGCCCTTGGTGATCACCTGCACGGCGACCGTGAACTCGGAGCCCGCCCGGGTGGCCGCGTCGGCGTCTTCGCTGGTGAACGCCTGCTCCTCCTCGAACGTCGCCGCCGTGAGCTGCGCCTCCACCCGTGCCGTCCGTACGTGCCTGGGCACGGTGACGACCTCGGAGAACGGTACGGGGGCGATCATCGTGCGTGGCCCCAGCGGCGGCGGGAACGGGAAGACGGCGTTGCGCGGCTCGACGTACCCGACCCGCTGGACCCCGTCGGCGAACGTGATCCGCTGCGTGTCGGCGAACAGCAGCTCGGCGGTCGCCTTGGCGCCCCTGGTCAGCCGCCAGCCGCTCACCGCGTACGCGGTCACCACCCGCTCGATCCCGGCCGTCCCTGCGGCCACGGCCCCGGCCAGCAGGTCGCCCAGCCCGCCGTAGAAGCTCATCGCCGTGACCATGGTGACGCCCGCCGCCCGCGCCGGCTCCGTCATGGTGTCGAACATCCACTTCGTGTGGTGCTGCTCCAGGGCGTGGTCCACGTAGTGGCAGCCGGCCTCGGCGGCGGCCGTGGCGACTGGCTTGCCGGTGTGCGTGAACGGGCCCGCGCAGTGGATCAGCACCGCCGCCCGGCCGGCCAGCTCGCGTAAGGCGGCGGGGTCGTCGAGCGCGGCCTGGTGCACGGGCGCCCCGCCGAGCTCGTCGGACAGGGCCTTGAGCGCGCCGCTGTCGCGGCCGGCCAGGATGACGTCCCGGCCTCGGGCGCGCAGGTCGGCCGCCACAAGGCGCCCGGTGTGGCCGGTGGCGCCGTAGACGGCGATGTGCGGTGATGACATGGCTACAACTCCTCGGTTTTACGTCACTATGTTCGGAAATTTCCCACCGAGTCAATGAGAATCCGAATAAATGAGCGAGAAACCGGGAGGGCGGCCGAGCCGCTGTCAGGGCCCGGCCGCCCCGGGTGATGCCGGTCAGCCGTGGGAGTCGGGCACCGAGCCCTTGAGGGTGATCCCGCAGGAAGGTCCGTTCGGGCCGTCGAAGCGGACGGAGTCCCAGAAGTCGCGGAAGTCGATGTAGAAGTTGCCCTTGCCGCGCGGGCTGGTCACCGCCGTGCAGCCGCCGTAGGCGGCCTCGGAGTAGAGGTGGATCCAGGAGCCCGTACGGTTCCAGTCGGACTTGCCCCGGTCGGCCATGCCGAGCGCGGCCAGGTCGGGCGTGTTGCCCTGGATCTGGATGATGTCCCCGGTGCCGTCGAGGCCGGAGAACATGCAGTAGTAGCCCTCCTGGCATCGGTCGTACCCGTCGGCGGCCTGGGCCGGCCCAGTCAGCGCCACTGTCACGGCCGTTGTCATGGCCGCGACAGCCAGCGGTAACGCCAGAATCTGAAACTTCTTGCCCACAGTTCCTCCATGGCCGAAACTTTCTTTCGGCTCGAACATACAACGCGCGATCTTGTCAGGAAAGGGGTTGACTTACGCCGCCGCGCCGAGCGACACCTCGACCGAGCCGCGCGTGCCCCAGCGGTTGACCCGCCGGCAGGTCAGCAGCGCGTAGACGTACATCGGGCGCAGCACCAGCGACCGCCAGACGGAGGCCAGCGGGGCCAGCGCGAACGCCAGCAGCCGCGCGCCCGCGCTCTCGTCCGAGCGGCGCACGGTGAACAGCCGCAGCGCCATCAGGTAGTTCATCGCCACCCCGACCTGCGCCGCCGCCAGGGCCAGCTCTCCCAGCCGCCCCCGGTACGCCGGGTCGGCGACCAGCACGACCGGGACGGCCAGGGCGAGCAGCAGGTGCAGGTACTCCGCGACCGTGGTCCAGAAGACCGTCCCGGTCAGCGGCTGGTACCGCAGCCACCACAGGTGCCGCACGGCGGTGCCGCGCATCCAGCGCAGCTGCTGCTTGGCGTAGTGGCCGAACCGCTCGGGCGCCAGCGTGAACACCATCGACGACGGCTGGTGCACCGTGTGCCCGGACAGCGAGGCGTAGAAGGTGAGCAGGGAGTCGTCGTTCATCTGCATCGGCCGCCCGCGGAAGCTCTCGTTCTCGTACGCGCCGGCGCAGGCGCGGACGACGTCCGCCCGGTAGAAGGCCAGCGCGCCCGAGTTCATCGTCACCCGGCGCAGCACCGACTGGGCGCTGCGCAGGCCGCTGGTGAAGGGCAGGTACAGCACGCCGGTCAGCCGGGTGAGCAGGCCGGCGGTGCGGTTCAGCACCAGCACGTGCCCGGCCACCGAGCGCACCCGCGGATCGGCGAACGGGGCCAGGCCCTCCCTGACGGCGTGCCGGTCGAGCACGGAGTCGCTGTCGAGGGTGAGGAAGACGTCGCCGTCGTCCTCGGCCAGCACGTGCATCTGGGCGAAGCGCTTGCCCCGGTTGCCGGTACGGTCCCAGGTCGTCTCGATGCCGCGGAGCATGGCCTCGCACTCGAAGTCGCGGCGTACGTCGTCGTAGCGGACGGGTTCGCCGGCGAGCGCCGACCCGTCGTCCACCACCCGCACCCGGTTCACCGGTCGGCTCTGTGTCAGCACCGAGCGCAGGCACGCGCGCAGCGCCTCCGGGTCCTCGTTGTAGACGGGGATCTGCACGGTCACCCGCAGGGCGTCGATCCGCTCCCGCGCGCCGGGCGGGACCTTGACCGGCCGCTCCAGCCAGGACAGCGGCAGCCACCACAACAGCAGGAACGCGGTGAGCCAGACGATGGGCAGGTGGCCGGCCGCTCCTGTCAGGGTGGCCAGCTGGGTGACGGCCCAGGCCGAGCAGGCCGCGACCGCGAGCGCGCCGAGGACGAGGAGCCTTCCCGATCCGGCGTAGCGGGCGGTGAGCTTCCTGGGTGCGACCATGTCCTGGCCCTTTCGTTGGTCCTGCCCGTTTCGTCAGCGGGACATCGGGCCCCGGCCGCGCCGGAAGCCGGCGCGTACCAGGAAGGCCCCGGCCAGCACGAGTGACAGGCAGACGGCGACCAGCCAGGGGTGCCCGCCCGCGAGCGCGGCCACGGCCACGCCGCCGCCGAAGCCGGCCAGAGATCCGTACGCCATGCGCCACTCCTTCTCCGCGCTGATCTCCGCGCTGATCTCCGCGCTGATCTCCGCGCTGACCTTCGCGCTGATCGAGCTGACGCTGCGGACCTAGCCGGGGGCGGGTTCCGGTAACCCCATGGCCGCTTAAAGGCCCGTGCAACAGCTCGCCGCGGAAGGGGCGCGCGGCCGGGTCAAGGGGCGGTGAAAGTTTCACCGGCTCCCGGCCCGTTTCCGCCGGTGCCGGTCACCGCGCCGGGCGGTGCGGCGGGCCGGGCCGGGAAACTCGGGCAGGGGAGCTTACAGTGCCCCTGGGACCGCCCCTTCGAGCCGGTTGGAGCAGCCTGCGATGAGCAAACCGAGCAGCAGATGGACGAGGGTGGCGGCGGTGCTCACGCTCGTCGCGGCCGGCCTGGTCATGCCGCCGGCGACGGCTACGGCCGCCTTCCCACCATCGGCCAGGGCGATCTCCCCGTCACCGGCCGGGGCGGTCTCCCCGTCACCGGCGACGGCCAGGGCGGCCTTCCCCTACCAGGACCCCGCCCTCTCGGTGCCCGCCCGGGTGGCCGACCTCATGTCCCGGATGTCGTTGGACGACAAGCTCGGCCAGATGACCCAGGCCGAGCGCGGTTCGGCCGGTGCCGCCGACGTCACCGCGTACCGGCTGGGCTCGGTGTTGTCGGGCGGCGGCTCCGCGCCGGCGGTCAACACGGCGGCCGGCTGGGCGGACATGTACGACAGCTACCAGAACGCCGCCTTGGCGACGCCGCTCGGCATCCCGCTCGTCTACGGCGTGGACGCCGTGCACGGTCACAACAACGTGGCCGGGGCCACGATCTTCCCGCACAACATCGGCCTCGGCGCCACCCGTGACCCCGGCCTGGCCGAGCGGATCGGGCGGGCGGTGGCCGAGGAGGTGTCCGGCACCGGGATCGACTGGAACTTCGCGCCCTGCCCGTGCGTGGCTCGCGACGACCGGTGGGGGCGTACGTACGAGTCGTTCGGCGAGACCCCCGACCTGCCCGCGTCGATGGCCTCCATCGTGACCGGACTGCAGGGCGAGAGGCTGGACGGGCCCGCCTCCGTCATGGCCACCGCCAAGCACTACGTCGGCGACGGCGGCACCACCGGCGGCGCCGACCAGGGCGACACCCGGCTGTCCGAGGCCGACCTGCGGGCCGTGCACCTGCCGCCGTTCGCCGCCGCCGTACGGCGCGGGGTCGGCTCGGTGATGATCTCGTTCAGCCGATGGAACGGCGTCAAGCTGCACGGACACCGCTACCTGATCACCACGGTGCTCAAGGAGGAGCTGGGCTTCGGCGGGTTCGTGGTCTCCGACTGGAACGGCATCGACCAGATCGACGGCGTCCCCGGCACCTCCGCGCTCGACGTGCGCACCGCCGTCAACGCCGGCATCGACATGGTGATGGTGCCGGTCGAATGGCGCAGGTTCATCGACCTGCTGCGCGCCGAGGTGCAGGCCGGACGTGTCACCACGGAACGGGTGGACGACGCGGTACGGCGCGTGCTGACCAAGAAGTTCGAGCTCGGCCTGTTCGAAAAGCCTCTCACCGACCGCTCGTACACGGCGAGCGTGGGCAGCGCCGCGCACCGGGCCCTGGCCCGCGAGGCCGTGGCCAGGTCGCAGGTCGTGCTGAAGAACGCCGGCGGCGTGCTGCCCCTCGCCAGGACCGGCGGCAAGATCTTCGTGGCGGGCAAGAACGCGGACGACATCGGCAACCAGAGCGGCGGCTGGACGATCACCTGGCAGGGGTCGTCCGGCGCCATCACCCCCGGCACCACGATCCTGCAAGGCATCAGGAACACCGTCGGGTCCGCCGCCACCGTCACCTACAGCAGGGACGGCAGCGGCATCGACGGCTCCTACCGGGTGGCCGTCGCCGTCGTCGGCGAGACCCCGTACGCCGAGACCAAGGGTGACCGGCCCGGCGGGCTCGGCCTGGACGCCGCCGACCTGAACACCATCGCCACCCTGCGCGCCTCGGGCGTGCCCGTCGTCGTGGTGCTCGTCTCCGGCCGCCCCCTCGACATCGCCGCCGAGCTGCCCGGCTGGAACGCCGCCGTGGCCGCCTGGCTGCCGGGCACCGAGGGGCAGGGCGTGGCCGACGTGCTCTTCGGGCTCGTCCCGCCGACCGGGCGGCTGCCGATGACGTGGATGCGCGCCTCGTCCCAGCAGCCGATCAACGCGGGGGACGGCAAGGCGCCGCTGTTCGCGCAGGGGCACGGGCTCACGTAGGTCACCGGTCGGTGTGGATCCTGCCGAACTCGACCAGCGGCGTCCCACCGGCGAAGTTGCCGTCGACCTCGGCCCGCTCGGCGGCGCTGGGGTTGGCGTTGGTGCAGCTCACGGGCGCGCTGGAGCCCGACATCAGGTCGGTGCAGCGCCCGGTCCGCCGGTCGGGCAGGCCCAGGATGTGGCCGATCTCGTGGGTGGCGATCCGCAGCGGGTAGTAGCCCTGGTCGACGGCCTGCCGGCCCATCCAGATCGTGCCGCGTCCCAGGCTGGTGGGCAGGGCCCTGGGCCAGCCGTTGTCGGCGAGCACGACGAAGTGCGCGGGCGTGCCTCTGACCAGCCGGACGTTGGCGACACTGGAGTTCCACACCTGCGCGGCCTGGTCCACGGTGGCGCTGAACTCGGCGGCCCGGCCGGCGTCGTACCTGAGCACCGTGACCAGCGCGGTGGCCTGCGCGGGCGCGGTGACCAGCAGGAACGCCAGGGACAGCAGGGCGCTGAGCATGAGGCGGAGCGGTCGTGACACGGATCCTCCTGGGGGAGTGGGGGGTGCTGTGAACGGTATGCGCGCTCCGTCCTCCCGAAGAGCTGTCAGATTGCCCCTATCACGGTGATATGGCGCACTGGCGACACCGTGGCTTGCGGAACTGTCAGTGGCCGCGTGCAGACTCGATGCATGCAGAACGAGGAGCCCGAGCCGCTCGAGTTCGGCGAGATCGCTCTCACCGGCTGGAACGCCCACACCGACAAGATGGCCGAGGTCGGCTTCCTGACCATCGCGGGCAGGCTCCCTTCGCTCGTCGGCCAGGCGCTGCGGATGGCCTGGGCCGCGAGCCCGCGCGACACGCTGGCCACGGTCGCGCTCAACCTGCTCGGCGGCGTGTTCACCGCGTTCGGCCTGCTGGCCACCACGGGGGTGCTGACGGCGCTGTTCAGCGAGGGCCCGACCCCCGACCGCGTCGTGGCCGCGCTGCCCAGCCTGGCGCTGGTGGCGGGAGCGGCGGTGCTGCGCACGGCGACGCAGGCGGGCGCGGGCTGGGCGCAGTCCCGCCTCACCCCGCAGATCACCCGCCACACCGAGGAGCGCCTCTACGGCCTGACCAGCCAGGTGGAGCTGGTCGCCTACGACGACCCCGACTTCCACGACGCGCTCGAACGCGCGGGCAGCCGTGGCGTGTCCGTGGCCGACCCGGTGGTGGGCTCGGCCGTCGGCGTGGTCACCGCGGGCGTCGGCATCGCGGCGGCGGCCGGTGTGCTGGGCGTGCTGCACCCGGTGCTGCTGCCGCTCCTGCTGCTGGCCGTGCTGCCCGACGCCTGGGCCGCCGTGCGCAGCGCGCGGATGCGTTACTCGACGATGTACTCCCTGATCCCCGCCCGCCGCCGCAAGTGGATCCTCGCGGGCCTGCTCGCCGAGCGCGAAAACGCGGCCGAGGTGCGCGCGTTCACGATGCGCGGCTTCCTGCTGCGCGTCTACGACACCGTCGCCCGCGCGGAGCAGGAGGTCATGCTGCGCCTGGCCCGGCGGCAGATGACGGCCAGGCTGGTGGGCGAGGCGCTCGGCGGTCTAGGCACGGGCCTGGTCTACGTCGCGCTCGGCGTGCTGCTGACCGTCGGGGCGATCCCGCTGGCCGTGGCAGGCACCGCCGTACTCGCCATCCGCTCGGGCCAGTCGTCGCTGCTCAGCCTCATGTACGCCACCAACCGCCTCTACGAGCAGGGCCTCTACTTCACCGACTTCCTCGACTTCTGCGCCGACGCCGAGAGACGGTTGACGGGCCCCAGGCCGTTGCCCGTCCCCGACTCCTTCGAGCGCATCACGGCCGAGGACGTCACCTTCACCTACCCGGGAGCCGAGTCCCCGGCGCTCAGTGGTGTCTCGGTCGAGATCAAGCAGGGCGAGGTGATCGCGTTCGTGGGTGAGAAC